>JASBRP010000069.1 GCA_030149365.1 Solimonas sp. | reverse complement strand
TGGAACACGAGCCGCAGCTACGAGGACTCGAACACCGGCCACCGGCCGACAGTGAAAGGTGGTTACTTCCCGGTGCCGCCGGTCGACTCGCTGCACGACATTCGCTCGGCGATGTGCCTCGCGCTCGAGGAGATGGGCCTGCCGACCGAAGTGCATCATCACGAAGTCGCGACGGCCGGCCAGTGCGAGATCGGCGTAAAGTTCAACACGCTCGTCAGGAAGGCCGACGAAGTGCAGATCCTGAAATACGTCGTCCATAACGTGGCACATGCCTATGGCAAGACCGCGACCTTCATGCCGAAGCCGCTCGTCAACGACAACGGCAACGGCATGCACGTGCACCAGTCGCTGTTCAAGGACGGCAAGAACCTGTTCTCGGGCGACGGCTACGGCGGCCTGTCGGAGACGGCGCTCTACTACATCGGCGGCATCATCAAGCACGCCAAGGCGCTGAACGCGTTCACGAACCCGTCGACGAACAGCTACAAGCGCCTCGTGCCGGGCTTCGAGGCTCCGAAGATTCTCGCCTACTCGGCACGCAATCGTTCGGCGTCGATCCGCATCCCGTACATTGCGAACCCGAAGGGCCGCCGCATCGAAGTGCGCGTCCCGGACAGCACCGCCAACCCGTACCTGGCGTTCGCCGCGATGATGATGGCCGGCCTCGACGGCATCCAGAACAAGATCCACCCGGGCGAAGCCCAGGACAAGGATCTGTACCACCTGCCGCCGGAAGAGGACAAGCTGATCCCGCGCGTCTGCCACAGCCTGGACATGGCTCTGGATGCGCTGGACAGCGACCGCGAGTTCCTCAAGAAGGGCGGCGTGTTCACCGACGAAGTGATCGATGCCTACATCGAGCTGAAGATGCAGGAAGTCACCCGCTTCCGCATGACGACGCACCCGATCGAGTTCGAGATGTACTACTCGCTCTAAGCGCGTCTGCTGTCGCTTGCTGCAAAGAACGCCCCGCGAAAGCGGGGCGTTTTCTTTTGGGTGATCCGTCGCGCTTGGGCGATGGCGCAATGTCATCGTCTGCGATGGATCACGGGCAGCCTTGGTGCGTGCCTCGATACGCCGCTACGCTGCACTTGGCATGAGCGGGTTGTTGTACACATTCAAGACGCACCCGCTGCTCGAGCTTGCGCCGAATTCCTCGTGGGAGAACTGTAGATCGGGCTCAAAAGTAGGCGCCTCCGGGCGAAGCGAAGCACTTCCCTCCTTGTGGCTTCCCCGGAAGGCGGGATGCGCTGCGCTTTCCCGCCCTACTACAGCGGCAGATTCAGCTCGCTATCGATGCCTGTCGTGATGGCGATTGCACAGCGCCACCAGTTCATCGAAATCCAGCTTCAGGGCGTTCGCACTGATCGCGAACGGACTGCCGACCAGCCCGAGGTTCATGCGGTACAGATGACGCCGGATCGGCCCGCCCTTCTCGACGTAGGCCTGCGGATTCTCCAGCAGTACCACGAGCATCTTCTGGCCCTGGAGGATGCAGGGCTCGAAGCCGGCGATGTCGCGCCAGGGGATGAAGCCGACCGCCAGGCCGCTGGACTGGTCGGTCAGCCCTTCGCGATCCAATACCAGCCCTGGGCGTGAGGAGAACAGGTTGCGGGCTGCGACCAGGCTGCAGAGGCCGAAGAACAGGACCGCGGCCCAGCCGAGGCCATGAATCAGCCAGGGGCTATTGAAGCGCCGCTGCGCCTCGATGTCCGCATCGGGCATGGCGATCATCCACGCGCCGAGGGCGACGAACACGACCCCGATCAGCAGCAGGCCCAGGTTCTTGCCCTTGCTGAGCAGCACGACCTGCCGGTCGTCTTGCATCAGTGCGTTCATGTACCAACCTGATGGCCGCGGTTCACGCCGAGCGCTGCTGCGGTAGCTCGAAACCGAACACGCTGCCACCACCCGGTCGCAGCTCGTACCAGAGATGCCCGCCCATGCGCGTGATGTCGTGCTTGGCGATGGCCAGGCCCAGGCCGGAGGAATATTCCGGAACGGCACGCGCGGTGACGATGCGGGCGAAGCGCTGGAACAGCTTCTTCTGGTCGGCCTCGGAAATGCCGGGGCCGCGGTCCAGTACCAGGCAGCGGGCGTTGCCGCTGCGCGTCACCGACAGCGACACCAGGATCTCTTCGCCCTCAGGTGAATGGCGGATGGCATTGGAGACCAGGTTCTGCAACACGTTGCGTGCCGCCATGTGGTCGCCCAGGGCGGAAACTTCCGGCTCCGAGGATTCCAGACGCAGGCGCAGCCCGCGCACCTCCGCTTCGGCCTGCTGCAGGCGCAGGGCCTGCGTGGCCATGGCGCAGAGATCGATGGGCTCGCTGTGGAACTGTCGCAGGGCCTCGCCCTCGGCGCGCTGCGTCAGGAAGCGCTGCACGAACTTCAGGGCCTCGCCGCTGCACTCGTCGATCTCCTGCATCAGCTCGGCGCGGCGCGCCGGATCCTCGGTGCGCGATAGCAGCTGGTTGGCGAAGCGGATGCAGGTCAGCGGATTCTTCAGATCGTGCGCCACGACGTTGACGATCTCGTCGCGCTCGCGCAGCACCATCTGCAGATGGTCGCGCGCGCGCTTGAGCTCCACGTGGGTGCGCACGCGCACCAGCAGCTCGCGTGCCACGAAAGGCTTGGCGAGATAATCCACCGCGCCAAGCTCGAAGCCGCGCGCCAGTTCATCCACCCCCGTGGCAGCGGTGACGAAGATCACCGGCAGGTCCGCCAGGCCCGGCAGGGCATGCAGGCGCCGTATGACCTCGCTGCCGTCCATGCCGGGCATCATCATGTCCAGCAGCACCAGGTCCGGCTTGCGCAGGGCAGCACGCTCCAGTGCCTGCACGCCGCTGGTGGCGGGCACCACGTTGTAACCGGCACTGTCGAGCAGCTGCCCCAGCAGCTGCACGTTGGCCGGATTGTCGTCGACCACCATCACCAGTGGCGCCGTCAGGTCCTTGTCCGCGGACTCGTTCATTTTCCTTCCTTCCCCTTGGCCAGCAGCGCCCCACCGCGCTGCGGAAATTCTTCCAGCAAGGCCTCGACGCGCAGGGCGTCGAAGGCAAAAGCCGCATCGTTGAGTTCACGCGCGTAGTCGCGCAGCTCGGGCCGCCCGGCGGCCAGGGCCACCTCGTCCAGTGCCTGAGCAAAATTCTTGACGTCCCGCATCGCCGGCGCGGCGCAGACGGCGGGCCAGTCTCGCACCAGCAGACGCTCCAGCCGCTGGCGCACACCATCCGGCAGCGGAGCCGGAGCTTCGTCCGGCAGGCTACGTGAGCCCGGGGCCATCACGCGGCGGATCTCGGCAACCAGGCCGTCGCGCGTGAAGGGCTTGGCGACGTAGCCGTCGAACTGCTTGCGCAGCTCGGCCTGCTCGCCGCGCAGGCTGGTGGCCGTCACGGCGATCACGCGCGGCTGTACCAGCAAGGGCTCGGCGCGCAGGCGTCGCAGGGTCTCGAAGCCGTCCATGCCCGGCATCAGCAGATCCAGCAGCAGCAGCTGCGGCTCGGACTCACGCACCAGGCTCAATGCCGTGGGACCGTCAGGCGCGAACATCAGCTCGTGCGGCGAGTCCTTGAACATGGCGGCGATCAGTTCGCGGTTGAGTTCGACGTCGTCCACCACCAGGATGCGCAGTCCCTCCTGCCCAGCCTCGTCGCTGATCGGCTCCGGTGGCAGCGGCGCACCCGCCGCCGCGATGCGCGGCAGCAGGATGCGGAAGGTGGAGCCCTTGCCGGGTGCGCTCTCCACCTCCAGGCTGCCGCCCATGCGCTGCACCAGCTGGCGCGTGATCGCCAGGCCCAGGCCGCTGCCCTCGCGCGGCGCGCCGCCGGCTTCGGCCTGGACGAAGGGCTCGAAGATGCGCTGCAGCTCGGCCTGCGCGATGCCGACACCGGTGTCCTGAACTTCGAACACGCAGGACAGCAGCTGCGATTCCTCCGGATTGGGGCGGGCGGAGATGCGCAGGCTGACGCTGCCGCGGTCGGTGTACTTCATGGCGTTGCCGACCAGGTTGAACAGCATCTGGCGCAGGCGGGCCACGTCCAGCAGCACCGACTCCGGAACCGCGGCATCGACGTTGGCGGAGAGCTGCAGGCGCTTGTCTGCGGCCTGCTGCGAGAACACGGCGACGACGCCGTCCGCCACTTCGCGCAGGCTGGTGGGCAGCGCACGGATCTCGATCTTGCCGGCCTCCACCTTCGACAGGTCGAGGATGTCGTCGATCAGCGCCAGCAGGGAGCGCCCGCTGACGGTGATGGCCTCGACATAGCGGCGGCTCACGGAATCACCGGTGCGGTCGAGCAGCAGCTGGCTGAAGCCGAGGATGGCGTTCATCGGCGTGCGGATCTCGTGGCTCATGGTGGCCAGGAAGCTGCTCTTGCGCAGGCTCTCGCGCTGCGATTCGATCATGCGTGCGCGCATCTGCTGCTCTTCATGCAGCGTGACGTAGTAGCGCCGCAGCAGGAACAGGGCGCCCAGCGCGCCGACGGCGCCGAGCAGGATGGTCAGGTAGATCGCGATGTTGCGGCGGGTGATGACGTCGTTGAGCAGGTCCTGCTCGCGGGTGGCGACTTCCACCAGGCGCATCTGCAGGTTGACCACGGCGGTGCGCGTCGCATCCATCGCCGGGATTTCCGGCAGGCTGCGCGAACGCTGCAGCGCCTCGTCGCTGCCCTCGCTGTCGGCCAGGCCCTGCAGGCCGGAGAAGGACTGGCGTTCCTCCAGGGCGAGGCGGCTGAGCCGCTGCATCTCGGCGCGGAAGTCGTTGCGGTCGCGCAGCATCCCGTCGAGGCGGGCGAGCTGGTGCGGCAGCTGCGTCTCGGCCTCGCGGTAGCGTTGCAGGGCCTTGGGATCCTGGCGCAGCAGCCAGTCCCGTTGCCCGCCTTCGAGCTCGACCACCAGCCCCATCAGCACCGAGGTTTCCTTGAAGGCCTCCTGCAGGCGCTGCACACGGTCGAGCTTCTCGCTGAAACGGCTCTTGGAGTAGTAGGCCAGGCGGGTGCCACTCACCACCAGCGCCAGCACCAGCAGCCACAGGAAGCCAAGCCCGAGCCAGACCAGCAGCATGCGCTGCCGGCGCGGCGACTCGACTTTCTCCGTTGCGCTGTATGCGTCCATGCCTTCCTGTATCGCCGCGCTCCACTGCAGCCTGCGTTTTGCATGGCCACTTGGTTTGGCCGCTGCGATGTGCAAACAAGCGTGTCTAGCGAGCGCCGACAACGCCCTTTTAAATCAATCGCTTGCTGGATTTTAACGACTGGCACGGAACATGGGTCGTGATGTCCCGCCGCTGCAGTGTACCTACATTGCTGCGCCACTTTGGAGTCCTCACAAGGAGAAGTGACATGACGCAATGGATGCAGAAGCTCACCGTCGCCCTGGTGCTGGGTAGCAGCACGCTGTTGGCCGCCTGCAACACGGTGGAAGGCGCGGGCAAGGACATGGAACGCGGTGGCCAGGAAGTGCAGGACGCAGCCAAGCCGGACAACAAGCGCTAGGCATAAAGCCGGGCTGCGGTGTTGATGTCCTTGAGCGCGTTGCGCCAAGGACGGTGCGGTCGCCGCTAGGGATTGCGGGATCGCTCAGGGACATCACCACCGCAGCCCGGCACCGAGGGATTCGATGATCAATTTTTTGAGTGAGCAACGGTACCGGCAGGATGCCGGTTCGAGGGAAGGCCGGGGTGCGGCACAAGGACGTGCCGCCCGGCCTGAGGCTGTTGCCTCGTCTCCCCCGCCACCGCTCGCTCACGACACTGCGCTGTTCCATGACCTGGACGGCAGCCTCCTGGAATTGGCGATGCGGCCCGACGAGGTCGTGGTGGCTCCGCATCTGCCGGGTCTGCTGGAGACGCTGCAGCAGCGTCTTGGCGGTGCGCTGGCGATTGTGACCGGGCGCCAGATCCAGACGGTGGATCGCTTGCTGTTTCCGTTGCAGTTGCCCGCGGCCGGCCTGCATGGCGCGGAGATGCGACGCGCTGGCGCGGTGATCGAAACGCGCCCGGCAGCCACGGACGGCCTGGCCGACGCCTTGCGCCGCTACTTCGGCGACGATCCCCAGATCGTGATCGAGGACAAGGGCATGGCCGTAGCCGTGCACTACCGCCAGGCACCGGAGCGCGCGGCTGAATGCGAGGCCGTGGCCTCAGCGCTGGCCTCGGCGATGGGCCTGGCGGCCACCAAGGGCAAAATGGTGATCGAGGTCCTGCCACCGCAAGCCAACAAGGGCTACGCGGTGCAGACACTGATGGAGCAGGCGCCGTTCACCGGCCGCCGTCCGGTTTTCGTCGGGGACGATCTCACGGACGAGAACGGCATCCTGGTCGCCCAGGCAATGGGCGGCTACGGCGTCAAGGTTGGCGCCGGCCCCAGCGCTGCCCGCTACCGGCTGGGCAGTGTCGATGCGGTCCATCGCTGGCTGGCGGCAGGAGCCGGGCTGCGGGCCTTCGCATGACCCCGCCGAGCCTGCGCAAGGCCGCTTCGGGGCCGCGGCTGGTGGCCGTGTCCAATCGCGTGGTGCATCCACGCAGTGCGGCTCGCGGAGGCGGCCTGGCCGTGGCCCTGCTCGATGCGCTGCGGCAACGCGGCGGCCTGTGGTTCGGCTGGAGCGGGCAAATTTCCGATCATCCGGACACGCGCCCCAGCGTGGCGGAATCAGGCCCGATCCGGCTCGCGACCATGGACCTGAGCCAGGCGGAACACGATGCCTACTACAACGGCTTCGCCAACCGCTGCCTGTGGCCGCTGTTCCATCTGCGCCTGGACCTGACGGCGTTCGACCCCCAGCATTACGACGGCTACATGCGCGTCAATCGCCGCCTGGCGGGAGCGCTGTGGCCGCTGCTGGACGACAACGACCAGATCTGGATTCACGACTATCACCTGCTGCCCTTCGCCGAGGCACTGCGCGAGCAGCGGGCGAAGCAGCAGATCGGCTTCTTCCTGCACATCCCCTTCCCGGTGCCGGAGATGCTGACAGCACTACCCCACTACCGCGACCTGATGCGTAGCCTGTTCTCCTATGATCTTCTGGGCTTCCAGACCGAGGACGACGTGCAGCGCTTCCGCGACTGCGCGGTGCGCGAGTTCGGCGCGCAGCTACGGGGAGACACCATCACCGCCTTCGGCCGCCGCTTGACCGCGAAGGCGTTTCCCATCGGCATCGATGCGCGCGAGTTCGCCGAGATCGCGACGTCGCCCACGGCACAACAGGAATTCCAGCGTGTGCGTGCGCACCGCGAGGACCGGACCGTGATCGTCGGCGTCGACCGGCTCGACTACACCAAGGGCATTCCCGAGCGCTTCCGCTCGGTGGAATGCCTGCTGGACCGTTACCCCGATACCCATGGCCAGGTGGAGCTGCTGCAGATCGCCCCCACCAGCCGCGGCGAAGTGCCGGAATACATGGCGATCCGCCGCGAGCTCGAGCAGATCGCCGGCAACATCAATGGCCGTTATGCCCAGCTCGACTGGGAGCCGATCCGCTACATCAACCGGCCGCTGGGCCGGCGCCAGCTGGCCGGCATCTACCGCGCCAGCCGTATCGGCCTGGTGACACCGCTGCGCGATGGCATGAACCTGGTGGCCAAGGAGTATGTCGCGGCCCAGGACCCTGCGGACCCCGGGGTATTGGTGCTATCGCGCTTCGCCGGCTCGGCGAAGCAGATGCAGTCTGCCCTGATCGTGAATCCCTACGACAACACTGCCGTGGCCGATGCGCTGCAGACAGCGCGATACATGCCGCTGGAAGAGCGCCGCAATCGCCACGCCGAGTTGATGCAGGGCCTTCTGCGCAACGATGCCAGTGCCTGGCGCGAGGCGTTCCTGCAGGAGCTGCAGCGCTGCAGTGCGCAGCGCGAGGACCCGGCCTCTCCGACGGCGCAAGCTGCCTGAGGGCCGGCCTCTTCCCCGGGGGCTTTCCTGCGCCGGGTTGTTCTACTCCGGCTTGCCTCGCTCAGACGCCGCATCCTTGCGCGGCCGCAGCATCTCTTCACCCTTGCCGATCGCCGCGTCCGTCGCTTCCTGCCGACGCGGGACACGGCTGGGCCCTAGCCGGGCACCCTTCCCCTTCCCACCTTCCTTGGCAGGAGCGGGCGCCGGCAACTGCTGAACGTGTTCTTCCTTGGCTTCGCCGGCAACGATGCCGCCGCTAGCCTTGAGTGGCTGTTTCATCTGACTGCTCCCGCCGCGGCGAACGCGGCCCTAAAAAAAAGAAAACCGACGCGGTGGGGGCCGCGTCGGCGAGAGAGGAGCGCTCGTGGGGGCGGCGCTCTGAGGGAGTTCCTTCTCCGCTATGCCGACAATCCATGTCGGCAGGGGTCTGTGTCTTCAGCAGGCAATCAGGCGGGGCGCTGAGCTCTTCAGCCGGCGCCCGGCGTACTGTCCCGGCGGGACTTGGCCTCGCTGAGCTTGCGTTCGTGTTCGGCCTTGGCGGCATCGATGCAGCTGCTGCGGTCGGCACTCGGCAGGGCGTTGCAACGCTGCTTCTCGGTGTTGAGCGCCGCTTCGATTTCAGCGGACTCGACCTTGTAGCGCCCCTCGGCTTCCTGCTTCATGGTGGCGGCGCGCGCCTCCATGTTGTTGAGTGCGGCGTCGGCAGGGTCCGGATTGCTGGCGGCCTCGAGGGTCGCCTGGGTTTCCGCCTGCTTGGCGGCAGCGATGTCCTGCTGCGCCTCGGCGCTGGCTTCGGCAACGTTCTGCTGCCCCTCGGTCCGGGCTTCGCTGATCTGCTCGGCGTTGGCCTCTTCCTTCGGCTTGCAGCCGGCGACGGCAACCAGACTGGCCAGGGCCAGCGGGATCATCCATCCCTGAGTTAGACATCCATGTTTCATCAGTGGGCTCCTGCTTCCGGGGTTCGGCGGCGTCCTTGCCACCGGCGGATTTCATAGCGCAGGCTTCATGCCAATCCCGAAATCATTTCAAGCCATTGATTTCATTGAAACATAAGAAAGAGCTTCGCTCGAAATTCCCTGCATTTCGCAAGACGTCCCGCTTCAGAGCGTGAAATCTGCATGGCATCTCCTTCATATTGCAATTTGCATTGCCGCGAGCTGGCCGGCATGCGCGTTGCCAGGGTCGGGCTAAAGCCACATAACTCAAACCATTGATTTAATTAAATTCTCATCTTGGTATGCGGCTTGCGGCCTGAGCCTGGAAGCCGAGGACATTCCGATGCGACGCTGGCGTGCTGGCCTGCTGATGACCGCCCTGCTGTTACCCCTGGCAAGCCCTGCGGCGAGCCTGGAGCAGATCGGCCGCGAGACCCAGATCTATGCCGCCTTCGCCACGTCGGATGCGCTGCGCCCCTTGGGACTGACTGTGAGCGCCGAGGGTGAGCACGTGGTCCTGAGTGGCGTGGTGCGCAACGAGGCGCAGAAGCGCTTGGCGGAGCAGGTGGCGCGCGACAGCGGCGCGGGCGTGGCCGTGGACAACCGCATCGAGGTGGATGCCCAGCAAGCCACGGCCCTGCAGCGCGCACCGGAGCTCCCGGCCCGCAAGCTACGTGATCGCTTGCACGACGCCCTGCTCACCGCGCGCATCAAGCTGCGGTTGCTGCGACATGACGTGGGCGGTGCACTCGACCTGAACGTCGACACCGTGTCGGGTCATGCACGCCTCCAGGGTATTGCGGACGGCGCCGAGGATCGGGCGCAATTGATCAGGATCGCGGCGGCCACGCCCGGCGTCAGCGAGGTGGAGGAGCGCATCGCGTTGCGCGCTCCCGAGGGCGCGACACCGGACCTGGAGGCGCCACGCGCCTCGCTGGTGGACGCCTGGATCACCGCGAGGCTGAAGTCCTCGCTGCTGCTTTCACGCGAGGTGGACGGCCATGCGATCGCCGTTGCCACCAGCCGGGGCGCGGTCCGCCTGAGCGGGCACGTCTCCACGCCGGCGGAGCGTTCGGCCGCCGTCGAGATCGCCCGGGGCATCAGCGGCGTCCGTGACGTGGACGCCAGCAGCCTGAGCACAGGCTAGTGCCGGCGACAGGCCCCGGCCATTGATGAACAAAAGGAGTACCGACATGAAGAACACAAACCAGCTGAAGGAGCTGGTGCAGGTGGCCCGCGACGGCGCGGAGTTCTATGAACAGGCCGGTGGGCAGGTGCAGGACGCGCAGTTGCGTGGCCTGTTTGCCCAGATGGCCGCCGCCAAGCGCGAGTTGATCAACGGGCTCTCCGCCAGCATCGCCGCCAGCGGCGAGGACGTGCCGCACGGCGGCACCCTGGTGGGCAGCCTGCAGAAGGCCTATGGCCAGGTCCGCGCCGCCGTGGCGCGCAACGAGAACCGTGCCTGGGTGGCACAGCTCGAGGATGCGGAGGATCGGCTGCTGGAGCACATGCGCCGCGCGATCCGGGAAACCGACGATCCCTCGGTGCTGGGCCAGCTCGAGGCCTATCTGCCCCGCGTGCGCGACTGCCATGAGCAGATGCGTGCGCTCAAGCAGCGTCTGGCGGCCTGAAAGCCGCGTACTGATGTTTTTACCCAACCAAGGAAGGAACGACACATGAACCAGGACATCATCAAGAGCCAGTGGAAGCAGCTCAAGGGCGAGGTCAAGCAGAAGTGGGGCAAGCTCACCGACGACGATCTCACCCTGATCGAGGGCAAGCGCGACGTGCTGGAAGGCAAGATCCAGGAGCGCTACGGCCTGGCCAAGGACAAGGCCTCCGCGGAAATCCGCGAGTTCGAGGAGCGCCTGTCCAAGCATTGATGCGACAGGCATGAAAAATCCCGCACACCTTTGGGTGTGCGGGATTTTGCCGGTCAGGGAGACGCAGGAACCGACCCGGCAGCCGGTCAGTCAGAAAACAAGATCAGGTGGCCGGCGGACGACGACCCAGCACCAGCGAGATGACGAACAGCACCAGGAACACCAGGAACAGCAGCTTGGCGATACCGGTGGCGGTGCCGGCGATACCGCCGAAGCCCAGCGCCGCGGCAATGAGTGCGATAACCAGAAAAACAATGGAGTAATAGAGCATGGAATTTTTCCTCCTCGGTTGGGGCGGGTACGACAACATTCGGATACCAAGCCTCGTGCCATCCGAAAATTCTTTTGATATCAATGCCATGATTAAAAATTTCTACGGCCATTCCGGCGCCTTGCAGGCCTCGGCGACGCGTGATCGTGCAGCCTGCATGCAAGGAGCCCTGTGATGAGCGACCGTCAGGACCTGCGCCAGAGCGGCGTGCTGCTGGTAGATGACGATCCGGCGATGCTGCGCAATTTCCGGCGCGCGCTGGATGAATACGGCTATCGCATCGAAACCGCGCAATCGCCGGCCGAGGCGGAGTCGGCGCTGGCCCGCGCCGTGTTCGACGTCTGCCTGCTCGACGTGAACCTGGGCGAGGATTCGGGCATGGACCTGCTGCCACGCCTGCGCGAGGCCGCGCCCTGGATGCGCGTGGTGATGGCCACGGCGCTCAACGACGCGACCTTGGCCGTCAACGCCCTGCGCACCGGCGCCAGCGACTACCTGGTCAAGCCCTGCACGCCGGATGAACTGGTGCACGCGGTGGCACAGCAGGCCGATGCGCGCCGGCTGGAGAAGCGCATCGAGGCGCTGGAGAAGAACGCCGCCGACGGCCGCTCCGAGATCGACCTGGAAACGCGCAACCCGCAGTTGCTGGCGACCTACGAGGTGGCACGGCAGGTGGCGGCCACCGACGCCACGGTGCTGATCCTGGGCGAGAGCGGCGTCGGCAAGAACGTGCTGGCGCGAGCCATCCATGACTGGAGCACCCGCTCCAAGAACAACTTCGCCACGGTGAGCTGCCCGTCGCTGTCGGCGGAGTTGCTGGCCAGCGAACTGTTCGGCCACGTGCGCGGCGCCTTCACCGGTGCCACCGACAACCGCCAGGGCCGCGTGCAGGTGGCCGATGGCGGCACGCTGTTCCTCGACGAGGTCGGCGACATGCCGGCGGCGATGCAGCCCAAGCTGCTGCGCTTCATCCAGGATCGCGAGTACGAGCGCGTGGGCGATCCGAACACGCGCAAGGCCGACGTGCGCGTGATCGCCGCGACCAACCACGACCTGCGGGCAATGGCAGCCGACGGCCGCTTCCGCGAGGATCTGTACTACCGCCTCAACGTGGTGACGCTGACCATGCCCTCGCTGCGCGAGCGCCGCGAGGACATCTCGCGGCTGGCCACGCACCTGCTGGAGAAATTCGTGCGGCAGTACGACCGCCCCGCGCGCCGCTTCGGCGAGGCAGCGACGGCGCTGCTGGTGGCCTATGACTGGCCCGGCAACCTGCGCGAGCTGCGCAACGTGGTGGAGCGCGCGGTGATCCTGTGCCAGGGCGAAGCCGTGGGGCCGGAGCACCTGCCCTTCGCCAGCAATGCCCGCGGACTCGGCGGCGGACTGCGCGTGGGCGATCCGGTGAGCCTGCAGGAACTAGAGCATGCGCACATCCAGGCCCTGCTGGCGATCTCGCCGACCATGGAAGCGGCGGCACGCACGCTGGGCATCGACAGCTCCACGCTGTACCGCAAGCGCAAGCAGTACAACATGCCCTGAAGCCTGGCTTGCTCCCGCTAACAGGGAGCAAGCCGCAGCTGCGCCTATTTCCTCAACATCTCCGTCAGCTGTTCCAGTTGCTTCTGCTGCCGCTCGATAACCTCGGTGAGTTGCTCCAGCCGCAGGGAATCGAGCTTGTCATGCAGCGCCATGATCTCGATTTCGGCCTTGAGATTGACCTCGTAGTCGTGGCTCGCCATCTGGCGGTCCTTGTCGGACTGCCGGTTCTGGCTCATCAGGATCACCGGCGCTTGCACTGCGGCGAGCATCGACAGCACCAGATTCAGGAAGACGTAGGGATAGGGATCGAAGGCGGTCTTGCCGAGAATTTCGGTGTTGAGCACGGTCCAGCCCAGCAGGAAGGACCCGAACAGGCTGATGAACAGCCAGGAGCCCCCAAAAGCGGCAACGCGGTCTGCGAGCCGCCCACCGAAGCCGGCCTGCGCATCGATCAGGCGATTGGGGTCCTCGGTGCTGGCCTGGCGGCGGGCGGCACTTGCCAATGCGCGGCGCTCCGCCTGATCGAGGTGATCGGGGCTGCGGCCGAACCAGCGGGTGGCGGCCTCGAGGTAGTCGAGGGCGAGTTTCTTCTTGGCCATGCGGAATCTCCTGGGGTCGCGGCGCCGTGGGTTTCACGGCCATCCTGATGCGTCGCCGCGCGTAGCGGAAGGTCTCCAGCAGGCCCTCGTAGGCGCTTGCGAGTGCCCGCGGCTGCGGCAATCCGGCGGTCTCGAAAGCCCCACATTCCGCAGGGGACAAAACCCACCGCTCATCCCCCCAGCAATACCGCTCAGGGAAAAACTACTGCGATTTAAGTAGGTTAAATCCTACCGGCGATGCAACTATCCCCATGGTCAATTAAACACCGGCCGCTGCGCCAAGCGCGGCGGACCGGCGATTTCCATGGAGGAAGAGATGTCGCCGAGCCGTCCCCCCGCCCGCCCGCCGCGCCTGGCTGCGCCCGCTACCCTGTTGCTGGCTGCCGGATGGGTGGCCCCCGCCACCGCCGGTTCCTTCGAGATGTTCGGGCTGGAGGGCAGCTACCAGTTGCAGGGCAGCTATGCCCTGGCAGTGCGCACGGAGAGCCCGCATGACGGCATTATCAACACGCCGCCGAGCCCGAAGATCCCGATCCCGGACTTCATCAAGTTCAACGAGTCGAACAACTACGACGACGGCGACCGCAACTTCCGCAAGGGCGACATCGTCAACAATCGCGTGTCGCTGCTGGGCGAGCTCCAGCTGAGCCGCGGCGACTACGGCGTGCTGCTGCGCGGCGACGCCTTCTACGACCGCGCCTACCGCGGCTACAACCACAACGATTCGCCCGAGACGCTGAACCGCACCGAAGGGCGCCACAACTTCCCTTTCGAAGGTGACCCGCAGGCATTCTCGGACGACGCGGCGTTCTACGACGGCCGCCGTGCGCGCCTGCTGGACGCCTATGCCTACGGCTCCTGGTACGTGGGTGACGAGGGCGCGCTGAACCTGCGCATAGGCCGCCATATCGCGGCCTGGGGCGAGAGCCTGTTCTTCTCCGGTATCGCGCTGGCGCAGTCGCCGGCCGACGCCACCAAGGCGGCGGTGCCGGGCGCGGACGTGAAGAGCATCCTGCTGCCGGTGAACCAGGTGTCGATGCAGTTCGCGCTCAACAGCAAGCTGACCCTGCTGGGCCAGTACAAGCTGGAGTACAAGGAGACCGAGCTCAATCCGGTGGGCGAGTTCTTCTCGGTCAGCGACGTGGTGGGCCCCGGCGCGCAGTTCATCTGGGGCATCGAGAACCCGCTGTACCTGGCCAACCTCTCGGACCTGAACCTGCTGTCCTCGGACCTGCCCGAGACGGTGGACCTGCTCAACGACCTGCTCAACCTGAACCTGCCGATCCAGGGCGTCACCGGCCTGCTCGGCGGCCTGCTCGACCGGCTGGACCCGATCCTGCCGGACCTCAACCTGCCGCTGGGCCTGATCCCGCAGCCGAACGTGCCGCGCTACATCAACGTGGAGCGCAAGCACGATATCCGCCCCAGCGATCACGGCCAATGGGGTGCGGGCCTGAAGTACCAGGTGACGCCGGAGACCAATGTCGGCCTCTACCGCCTGCGCTACCACAACACCACGCCGGCGCCGGTGCAGAACTACGACTACGCCGTGCTGCTGCCCGGCATCGGCGGCCTGCCGGACCTGACGACGCAGGCGCTGGGCCTGAAGGTGCCCACCACCTACAACATCCGCTACTTCGACGGCATCGACATGACCGCCATGAGCTTCTCCACGACGCTGTTCGGCGTCAGCGTGGGTGGCGAGGCGATCCTGCGCGAGGGCATCGACCTGCTGGTGGACGTGGACGGCGGCCTGCTGGGCCCGGTGCCCACGCCGAGCCGCGGCGACGTGGTGCAGGGCCTGCTGTCGGGTCTCTACACGGTCGGCCCGGCGCTGTTCTGGGACGCACTCACCGTGGTGAGCGAAGCCAGCTACATCCATGTGCTGGACGTGGACGCCGCCTGCGGCCCCACCAGCTGCTCCAACGACCTGACCTACAACACCGACGCCTGGGGCTACTCGCTGCTGGTGCTGATCGACCGCAAGAACGTGATCGACGGCTGGGACCTGCAGATCCCGCTGTTCTGGCAGGGCATCGGCGACGGCCAGTCCTCGATGCTGTCAGGCCTGGGCTCGCTGATGGGCGAGGGCGACCGCCGCGCCAGCGTGGGCGCCAACTTCACCCGCCTGCAGCAATTCACGGTGGGCGTCAGCTACAACGCCTACCTGGGCGACCCGCACTTCCGCAAGCGGCCCTACGCTGACCGTGACTTTGCCGCGTTCACGATGAAGTACCTGTTCTGACCCGAACCGGGCGCTGTACCCAAAGGCGTTCGCCCCGGCGAGCGCCTTTTTTTATTTTGCGCGCCCTATTCAGGGGGGTCGTCGCCGTGCCGCGCTTGGAGTACAAATGCACATGACTGTCGCCACCGAAAAACGACCCGCCCGCTGGTCCCGCCGCAGCGAAGCCCGCCCGGGCGAGCTGGTGCAGGCCGCGCTGGAGCTGTTCGTGGAGCGGGGTTATGCCTCCACCCGGCTGGAGGACGTGGCCCAGCGCGCGGGGGTCAGCAAGGGCACCATCTACCTCTACTACGGGTCCAAGGAAGAGCTGATGCGCGCGGCCATCCGCCTGGCAGTGCAGCCCAAGCTGCAGTTCGCCGAGGAGGTCATGGAGCGCTCCGACCGCAGCACGCGCGACATGCTGCGCCTGATCGCGGCCAACTGGCTGGAGGACAGCAGCCGTTCCGCCAGCCGGGGCATCCTCAAGCTGCTGGTCTCGGAGTGCCGCAACTTCCCCGAACTGGGCCACTTCTATTGCGAGGAGGTCATGCAGCGCGGACGCGCCTTCTGGCTGCGCCTGCTGCGGCGGGGCATCGAGCGCGGCGAGCTGCGCGACATCGACCCCGAGGCCTACCTCGCCGTGGTGACCGCCCCGCTGACCCTGCTGACCATCTGGCAGCACTCCTTGGGTCTGTTCGAGAAACCTTCCATCGATCCCAGGGTCTACCTGGAAACCTACATAGACATGCTGTTCCAGGGACTGGGTCGCCACGGCCAGGCCTGATGGCATGGCTGTTGCTCGACTGGAATCATCATGGACCATCCTTACCTCCAACTGCCCGAGTGGCAGTGCCTCCTGCGCGCCGCCCGCGGCGCCTCCGTCTCCGATGCCGGCCTGCCTGTGCTGGCCCGCCTGCAGCAGCTCGGCCTGCTGATCCGCGCCGGTAGCGGCCGCCACCTGGTTACGGCCCGCGGCCTGCAGCTGCTGCAGCAACCCGCCAAGGCGGCCTGAGCCCTCTTCCGTAGTCCCTGCGTCCCGCCCGGCGCGGGCTGAGCGCTGCACCCGGCTTGATGGTGTCGCCGCGAGCGGGCGGACAGCCCGATTTCTCCCCTCAGTGCCCCGTTCAGCAGCGCTTCACGTCGCGTCTGAAGCCCGTGCTTTCTGCACGATGAACTTTCCGGGCGGCATGCGGGCTGCACGCCCGTCGGTCGGACCGTCTCGGCCGGCTGTGACGCAGGTAACTGAAATCTTGACAGAAATACCTGACGATGCCGCCATGTTCGGGTTGGCAAGGAGCTTGCGCTGCAAGCCCCGAAACCCACGGGGAAATGAACATGAAGAACCAACTCACCGCCGCCGCCATCGTCCTGGGCCTGCTGGCCGCGCTGGTCGCCGTGCCGCTGATGTTCCGCGCGCTGATGGACCTGCTGTTCGTCCAGCCGGGTGGCTGGCAGGTCTGGCTGCTGCTGGGCATGGCGGTATTCGTGATCGAACAGGTCAGCGCCTGGATGGGCGCCGCGACGCCGCGGCGCCGGGTGGCGTTGGTCAAGGGCCGCGAGCGCGCCTGAAGCGCGTCTGAGCCCACCCCGCGCCGCCCGCAGGGTCGGTGCGGGCCATGTTCCGGATCTCCTGTTCTCTGAGCGCCCTCAGGGGCGGCAGCCGAAAGCTTCCAGCGCGCTGCCGCTGAGCGAGGGTGGCGCGGAATCCGCCGCCCAGTCCGTATCGGGTAACGCCGCCGTCTGCAGCCGCACCGTGGCGGCCCCGCGCGGCAACAGCAACCAGCTGCCGTCGATCTCTTCCCCCTCCAGTGACAGCCCGGTGACGAAGGGCTGCAGCGGGCCCGCGCCCGGCGCCTCGATCACCAGGTTGCCGCCCGGGCGATGCAGCGTGACCTTCTCGAAGGCCGGACTGCCCACCACTGCCAGCGGGGCGCCGGGATTCATCGGGTAGAGCCCGATCAGGGTCCAGGCCAGCCAGCCCGACAGCGCGCCGAGATCGTCGTTGCCCGGCAGGCCCAGCGGCGTGGGCGCATAGAGCGCAGCGGCGGAGCGCGCCACCACCTGCGTCTTCCAGGGCGCGCCGGCGTAGTTGTAGAGATACGGCGCCTGCAGGTCGTGCTCGTTGCCGGGCGCGTACTGGTTGCCGTAGTAGAACAGGCCGAACACCGTCAGCTGGTTCTGCACGAAGGGCCAGGCACCGGGCAACAGGTTGGCCGGCAGAAGGAAGAAGGTATCAAGCCGGCGCTGCACCTCGGCGTTGCCGCCCATGCGTTCGAACAGTCCCGGCAGGTCGTGCATCGCCAGCCAGCTGTACTGCCAGGAGGTGCCCTCCTGGAAGCCGTAGGGCAGCTCGGGCAGGAATGGCGTTAGCCAGCTGCCGTCGTCATGGCGCGGGCGGATGAAGCCGCTCTGCGGGTCCAGCAGGTTGCGGTAGTTGAGCGACTGCTGCGCCAGGCGCTGCGCCTCGGCGGCATCGCCGCTGCTGGCCGTCATCAGCGCCAACGCGAAGTCGGCCAGGCCGTACTCCAGCGTGGTGCCGGCCTCGCGCGCACCGCCGACGAACACCTCGAAGGGATTGCCCGGCTTCTCCACCGGCAGGTAGCCCGGTGCCAGCGCCTCGCGGCGCGAGCGCTCCAGCGCCTGCATCGCGGCCAGCAGCGGCGCTCGCTCGGCGGCGGGCACCAGGCCGCGGCACCAGCCCTCGCCGATGAAGGGGATCACCGGATCGCCAGACATGTGCCCGGCGTCCACCGGGCCCTGCTGCCAGCGCGGCAGCCGGCCGCCCTGCGCATGGAAGTCCAGCAGCGAGCGCAGCATGTCGCGATAACGCGCGGGCTGGATCTCGGCCAGCATCTGGTTCTGGCCGCGGTAGCTGTCCCACAGCGAGTACTGGCTGTAGTGCGGGCGGGCCGAGGCGTGAATGGCGTTGTCCGGCCCGCGGTAGCGGCCATCGATGTCGCCGTGCAGGTTGGGGAATTGCTGGATGCGGTACATCGCGGTGTACAGCGAGCGGCGCTGCAATGAAGTGCCGCCCTCCACTTCCACGCGAGCCAGCTCGCCCTGCCACTGCTCGCGCAGCCGCTGGCGCTGCGCCTCGAAATCCCAGTGCGGCAGTTCGGCGAGATTGCGCCGCGCCCCGGCGAGGTCGGTGTAGGACACGGCGATGCGCGCCTGCAGCGTGCGCGGCGCCTCGTCGAAGTCCAGCAGTAGCGCCAAGCGCTCGCCCTCCACCGTGACGCCCGGTTGCAGCGCTTGGCCCTCGCGCGTGGCGACGCGGAATGGCGCGTCCAGCTGCAGCGCGAAGTACAGCGTATAGCCGTCGCCGGTATCGACGCTGCCGCTGAGCGTGCCGTCCGGCTGCAGTTGGGCACGCGCCGGGTGGTAGCCGGCGAGATCGCGCGAGACGTCCAGCAGCAGGCGCGGCGCGCCCAGGGTGTAGCGGTAGCGGTGCAGCGCCACGCGCTCGCTGGCGGTGATCTCGGCGGTGGTGCCGTAGCGCAGCAGGCCGACGCGGTAGTAGCCCACCTCGGCATGATGATCCAGCGGATTCAGCGGCGAGGCATAGGCCGGCACCGGATTGGGCCAGCCGATCTGCGACAGGTCACCCGGCGTCAGCTCGCCGGTGAACGGCAGCAGCGCAAACTGCCCGCCCTTGGGCGCGCCCGCGGACATATGCACCTGCGAGAATCCAGTGACCAGCAGGTTCTGCACCGAGTAGCCGCCGTAGTTCAGCGGCCCCTCGGTATCCGGGCCCGGCTGCACCATGCCGAAGGGCGCGAACGGGCCCGGGTTGACGAAGCCGGGCGGAAAGCTGCCGATGAACGGATCGACGTAGGCGGCCAGGTCTTCGCGCGCCACCGCCGGCGGATCGGCGCTGTCATCGCGCGCGCCGCCACCGGCACCCGGCGCGTTGCTGCGTGCGCCGCAGGCCGACAGCAGCAGCGCCGCCATCAGCACCCCGAATAAAGTCCGGTCCCGCAAAACGCCCCCCGACGTTGCACGAGCCGGTGTCCCCTTCGTGTCACGGGGAATAACCATTGCCGCGAAACCGCGCGACTTCACGATGCCCACCGGGCAAGAAAGAGCGGCCCCTGGGGCCGAGCGACCGCGCAGCGCCACGGCACCCGCGAAGCTGCGCGGCGCAGCACGATGAACTGCTTCGGCATCCACCCTCCCCGCGGCGGCCCCAGGCACGGCGCGTATCCATCGCTGGATACGCGCCGGCTGCTCCCGCCTCTCCTCCCACCCGGATGCCTGGGTCATGCCCGGCATCGCTGTATTTCGTATGGCTTCGAGTCTAGGACCGGTCCGGCAAGAGGCCCGATAGTAAATTTCGACTTTTGTCAGTCACGCGGCGAGACCGCTCGCGCCGCAGAAAAAACAGGGCCTGCGGCGCGCCCCCCGACGCACCGCAGGCCTGCCCCGGCACCGTCAGCGCAGTTCGTGCGTGCCGGTGTTGCCGTCCTGGTCGTACGCGCGGATGCGCGCACGGTCGCCGTCGCCCAGCTTCACGCCGACGCGGCAGGCCTTGCCCTGCGCATTGCAGGACGCGGCCAGGGTTTCGCTCGCGCCACCGGCGCGTGTCACCAGCAGTTCCGCGCGCTGGAACCAGCCGCGCTGCGCCCAGGGGCGGAAGCTGCACTGGTCGCAGATGCGCGGATCGCCGTTATCGGAAACGAAAGGAAAAGGGCTGCCCTCGTAGCTGCGCGGATAGACGATGTCGGCCACGTCGAAGCCCACCGAATCGGCACCGGCCGCAGCATTGGCGAAGCCGATGCCGTCCCACACCGATACCGCGAAGGGCTCGGAGCAGAAGGCATAGGGCACGGTGGCGAAGGACTGGCGCGACCTGCCCTCCACGCAGAAGCGGTAGTTGCCGGGAGCCGTGCTGCCGAGGCGCGCGGGGAAGGCGGTGTAGGCCTCGTAGCTGGCGCTCCAGACCCACTCCTGCATGCCGGTGTAGGTGCGCAACACGCCGGGCAGGCCGTCGGGGAACTCGACGCGCACGGGGATCTCGCCGCTCTGGTCGGCATGCGGCAGCCACACGCCCGGCGCGGACTCGCGCTCCACGCGCACGCGCGGGTTGTCCACCGCGGTGGAGCCGCCACGCCACTGGAAGTGCGCGGCCTGGAAGCGCGTGATGCCTTGCGGCTGCCGCAGCGCCTCGGGCGTGCCGGAATCGTTCGGCAAGCCGGCGTTCCAGAGATCGTAGGCCGCGCCGCTGAGCGCGCCGACGGTGGTGGACACGATCTGCTGGCGCAGTTCGTCCACCGCCGCCAGCGGATCGAGCAGCTCGCCGGACAGCGCGGCGCCGCCCTGCATGCGGGCCGCCATGCGCACCAGGCGCGTGGCCATGTAGTCGGCGGTATGTGCGCCGTAGGAGGTCAGTGCCTTGCGGTAGCTGTCGCGGTTCATGTACTCGCGGTAGCTCAGCGTATAGCCGTTGTAGTCGCCCGCATGGCCGATGCCCACGGCGAGCTTGTAGCCCGGGGCGTCGAGGTCCTGTACTTCCTCGCGCGTAAAGTTGCCCCAGATCTTGGTGACGTCCGTGGGCTCGCTGTTGGCGGCCAGGGCGCTCTGCGGCAGGTCCCAGCCGCGCGCGTCGTTGTGCACCTGGGCCCGCATGCGCGCGATGGCCTCGGGCGTGAAGTTGTCGCCGGGGATCGTGGTGGCGTTCTCCGGATCGTCCGGATCGAAATGGGTCTTCTGGATCGCGCAGGCCTGCGCGTAGGCCGGGTCGTCCTTGAACTCGGGGATCAGGCAGGCCCAGTCGAAGCCGGCGTAGATGTCGCCGCGCGTGCGGTTGAGCCGCGACTCCAGGTTGAGTATCAGGTCGGACTGGGCCTCGCAGGCACAGGAGGCCAGCAGCACGTCACCCAGGCGGAAGGTCTGCAGCTTGAGCCGCAGGTTTTCCTCCACGACGCCGATCGAGGGCGCGTCGTAGTGGTCCGGCACCGGGATGTTCTCGGACTTGAGCAGCGCATAGAGCTGGCCCGCGCGGCCGAGGATCGGATCGGCGCCCGGAATCTGGATGCGCGTGCAGTCCGGCAGGCCGATCACCGGCACGCCGATGTCGCCGCCCACGGTGGGCTCGGTGCGGCAGTTGGATACGCTGGGATACGGATGCGACAGCGGGCCCGGCACCCAGGACGTGAGGTGGTCCACCTCGAAGTCGCCGGACAGCGGCACGCGCGCCTGCGAGCTGCCGATCTGCTGCCAGGCCTTCTTGATGTCGTCGGCCAGGAAGCGCGCGTTGCGCTCGGTCTGCACGTAGCCGGAATGCTGCCAGTCGCGGATCACGCCCTGGCCGGGCGGGCAGTCGTTGCGCTCCGGGGCTTCGGCATCGCCCTTCCAGCGGCCGCAGACGCGGGCCTGGTCGTCGAGCAGTTCCTCAGGGTCGCCGCTGTTCTCGGCGCTGCCGACGTCGCCCTGGCTGAACACCAGCGGCGCGCCGATCTCGCGGTCGATGAAGCGTTCCAGCGGACCGAGGTAGTCGGCGCTGTGCAGGTCGTGCGGGTCCAGGCTCTCCGGGTGCTCGCCCCAGTTGACCCAGACCGCCAGCGGCCGGGGCTGCGCCGGGTCGCTGAGGTCGTCGAAGCGCATCACCACCAGGCCGTGGTCGTTGTACTCGCGCGGGTAGCCGGCGGGCGTGCCGTCGTCGGCGGTGGCGGTGCGCACCACGTTGCCCTTGTAGACGCGGTGGTGGATCTCGGTGGCGCCCATGCGCGCCGGCTTGAGGTTGGCCGCGGCGGTCTCGATGGCGCCGGCCATGGCGCGCGCCTGGTGCTCGAAGAAGCGCGCGTCGAACACGTCCTGGAACACGAACAGGCCCACGGCCAAGGTCGAGGCGTAGGCGGAGGTGTGGTCGTGGGTGACGTGGTAGAGGATCTGGTCGTAGCCGATGCCGGAGTCGCCCTGGTCCAGCAACTGGCCGACGCGGCGCAGCAGCATGTCCTGCGCCAGGTAGTTGTCGGTCTTCAGCAGCGCGATGCGCTTGCCGTTGCTGCCTTCCACGACGATGGCGCGCGCGGTGGGGCGCGACTGCACGCCGTAGCTGGCGTGCTTGAGCTTGTGCGTCAGGAAGGGATCGAAGTCGCCATTGATGAGGCCGCCGAGCGTGTCGGTGGCGTACTCGCAGTACTGGCCGGCGCAGTAGCCGACGTCGGCCGTCATGTCGGCCACGCCGACGCCGGCCTTGATCTTGGAGGCGCCGGCCGGCGGATTGCCGCCGGCCTCGCCGTCCACGGAATCGCTACGGCCGGTGCAGGCGGACAGGGCCAGCGTCAGGGCCAGCAGCAGGGTGGCGCGCATCACAGCGACTCGTCGTCGTTGAGCAGGCCGCAGATCGCCGGCGACAAGCTCAGCAGGTTGCAGAGACTGGTGACCGGCAGCTTGGGGTCGATCAGCCCGCAGAAGGCGGCCGGCGCGCCGGCGTCCAGGCAGTTCTGCGCGAACTGGGTCTGCACGTACTCCAGCTGCAGGGCGATATCGCTGATGATGCAGTCGCCGCTGCCCGGCGCGGTGCAGGCGCGGATGTTGGCGGGCAGGTATTCGATGGGCGACGCGTCGAACAGCGGCAGGTAGCCCTGCAGGCGCAGCAGCGGCGCCGTCAGCGGGCCCATCGACACGAATTCCTCGTAGCCGGTGAAGGGGATCAGGAAGCCGGTGTCGCCGGAGGCGTCGATGTAGGAGAACTCTTCCTCGGGCAGGATGTAGCCGAAGGAGTTCTGCGTGAGACCCAGCAGCATCACGCCGGAGCCGGGGTTGGCGCCTTCCGCCAGGCCACGGATGAACTGCCCGAAGGTGTTGGTGGCCTCGCCCGGGATCGTGGCCATCTCCAGCCCGCCGGCACCGCCCATGCTGATGCGCGTGACCAGGGTCTCCGCCGTCAGCGGTACCTGGCCGATCTGGGTGGTGACGGTGCCGAGTATCTCGTGCAGCACCGGGATGCTGGTGATCTCGCGCGGGGTGAAATCGTAGTAGCGGTTGAAGGCTCCCAGCGGCGCGGCCACCGCGAACAGCGGGTTGGTGACCGGCAGGATGACGTTGGCGTTGCGCAGCGCCAGCTCCGGCGCCAGGGCGCGGCGCGGCTGGCGCAGGGCGAAGGCGGCGAGGTCATGGCCGCGGCAGCGCACGCTCTCGTAGGGGTCCGGCTCGGCGAAGGCGCACTGGCCGCCTCGCGGCGAGGCGTCGGCGATGGGGCCGTTGTAGTAGAGGCCGACGCCGCCGAGCCGCTCCAGCTCCTTCATGGCGCCATAGACGTAGTCGGCATGCGGGACGCGCGGGTCCTCGTCGATGCTGGTGGGGTGCGCGGCGTACTGAAGGATCTGCACGATCGGCCGGCGGCTGCGCGAATCCTCGAAGCGCAGCAGGCTGATGGCCGGGTCGGCGTCGTCGGCCGGGTTCACCTGCGGGCGGCGGTAGTTGTTGAAGTCGGAGTTGATGCCCTGGCCGAGGCTGGCGTTGGCGCGGGCGCGGCCGGCGATGGCCTGCCGCGTCGCCTGGGCGGCGCCGGCATAGAGCACGTCGGTGATCCATTGCTGGGGGACACCGCCCCAGAGGCCCTGCAGGTCGGCGCCGGCATGGCTGTGGGTCTGGCCGAAGACGACGTGATCGGCCGCGATGCACCACTCCAGGGCGCAGCTGGCCTCGACCACGGCGGCGCGCAGGCCGTCCTGGATCAGGTTGCCGGCGCCGATGGCGTCGAGCGTGACGAAGGCGATGCGGGTCTCACCCTGCTCCACCACGGCCAGGCGCAGCCAGGTGTGCTCGTCCTCGCGGTAGCGGTCGCTGTGGTGCACCCGCTCCTGCGCCGGCTGGGTCAGGCTGGGGCCGAGCTGGGCAAAGGGGTTGGGCAGGTTCTGGATCGGGTTGATACCGTAGCCACCCAGGTTGAACTGCTGCAGCTTGCTGCCCAGGAACAGGCGCGATTCCTCGACGCCGTCGATCTGCTCCTGGCTGGGGCTGACGATGGTCTTGGCCGCCCCCACGCACCAGTCGCCCGCCTCGCAGGGCGTCCCCGGGCCTCCGGGGCCGGCGCTGCCATCGCCCTCCACGGGCACGCTGTTATGACAGCCGGCCAATACCGCCAGCGACAGGGCTGCCCCCATCCGAACCATCCGCATCTGTAGTCTCCCCCAGCACGGGGGTACGCCGCGGATGACCGCCGGTCGCCCCCTCTGGACTCCTTATGACGACGGCCTGGGGCCGCCCGTTTCCACGCCCGCCGGGCGCAGATTTCTGTTTTGTTACAAGGGAGTCTAGGTCGCCGCCGGGGCCGGCTACATAGTAAATTCGACCTTGAAGGCGAGCGGCCATTCGGCGCCTGGGTTCTTGCGGCGGTGCAACAAGAGGATTAACGTGCGCGCCCTTGAAGGCATGATGGGACAGACGCTGTCGTGAAAATCATCATCCTTGGCGCCGGCCAGGTCGGCACGACCTTGGCCGAGAACCTCGCCAGCGAGCAGAACGACATCACCGTCGTCGACCAGAGCGTGGCCTCGCTGGAAGACCTGCAGGAGCGGCTCGACATCCGCACGGTGGAAGGCAACGCGGCGCACCCCGACGTGCTGCGCCGTGCCGGCACCGATGACGCCGACATGCTGATCGCGGTCACCGACAGCGACGAGACCAACATGCTCGCCTGTCATATCGCCTACACCCTGTTCCAGACGCCGACCAAGATCGCGCGAGTCCGTGCCGCCGAATACCTCAAGGAACCCAAGCTGTTCGGCCCCGGCGCGCTGCCGGTGGACATGCACATTTCGCCCGAGCAGCTGGTCACCGACTACATCCGCCGCCTGATCGAATACCCGGGCGCGCTGCAGGTGGTGGACTTCGCCGACGGCAAGGTGCGGCTGGTGGGCGTCAAGGCACACTTCGGCGGCCCGCTGGTGTCGCGCCAGCTCAAGGAACTGCCGCAGCACCTGCCCGGCGTGGACGCCCGCGTCGCCGCGATCTATCGCCGCGGCCGCCCGATGATCCCCGAGGGCGACACCGTGATCGAATCCGACGACGAGGTGTTCTTCGTCGCCGCGCGCGACCACATCCCCAAGATCATCGCGGAGCTTCGCCGCCAGGACAAACCGGTGAAGCGCATCATGCTCGCCGGCGGCGGCAACATCGGCCTGCGCCTGGCGCGCGGGCTGGAGGACAAGATCCAGGTCAAGCTGATCGAACGCTCACGCGACCGCGCGCGGCATCTCTCGGGCCAGCTCAACCACGCCATCGTGCTCTGCGGCGACGCCGCCAACGAGGCACTGCTGCGCGAGGAGAACATCGAGGACATCGACGTGTTCTGCGCGGTGACCAACGACGACGAGGCCAACATCCTCTCGGCCATGCTGGCCAAGCGCCTGGGCGCGCGCAAGGCGCTGTGCCTGATCAACCGCGTGTCCTACGTGGACCTGGTGGAGGGCAGCTCGATCGACATCGCGATCTCACCGCAGCAGTCCACGGTTTCCGCGCTGCTGGCGCACGTGCGCCGCGGCGACGTGGTGAAGGTGCATGCGCTGCGTCGCGGCGCCGCCGAGGCGATCGAGGCCGTGGCCCACGGCGACCGCCACAACTCCAAGGTGGTGGGCCGCCGGCTCGACGAGATCAAGCTGCCGCCGGGCACCACCATCGGCGCCATCGTGCGCGGTGACGAGGTGATCATCGCGCACCATGACACGGTGATCGAGGCCGAGGACCACGTGATCCTGTTCATCGTGGACAAGAAGCACGCGCGCGAAGTCGAGCGCCTGTTCCAGCTGGGCCTGCGGTTCCTCTGAGGGCATAGCGACTTGCCGTACAAACCCTCCAACGGCCGACGGCACCGCTACGCGGGCGTGCAGCGCATCATGGGCATCCTGCTCATGGTCTTCAGCCTGACCATGCTGCCGCCGCTGGCCATGGACATCTTCTGGGCCGAAGAGACCACCACCCCGTTCCTGGGCGGCATGTGGATCACGCTCACCACCGGCGCGCTGCTGTGGTGGCCGGTGCGCCACGAGCGCAGCGAGCTGAAGGTGCGCGACGGCTTCCTGATCACCACGCTGTTCTGGGCGGTGCTGGGCCTGTTCGGCGCCATTCCGTTCTACTTCGCCGACGAAGGCTGGCACAGCATCAGCGAGGCGGTGTTCGAGTCGGTTTCCGGCCTCACCACGACGGGCTCCACCACCATCGCCCAGGGCCTGGACGAGTTGCCGCATTCGCTCAAGTACTACCGCAGCCAGCTACACTGGCTGGGCGGCATGGGTATCGTCGTGCTGGCGGTTGCCGTCCTGCCGATGCTGGGCGTCGGCGGTATGGGCCTCTACAAGGCCGAGACGCCGGGCCCGATGAAGGACTCCAAGCTGACGCCGCGCATCACCAGCACGGCGCGCGCGCTTTGGATGGTGTACCTGGTGCTGACCATCGCCTGCGGCCTGTCCTTCTGGTGGGCCGGCATGACGCCTTTCGACGCGTTGTGCCACGCCTTCTCGACGATCGCCAACGGCGGTTTCTCCACCCACGACAACAGCATCGGCCACTACGGGACCTTCCGTGTCGAGCTGGTGGCCATGTTCTTCATGCTCGTGGGCGCCACCAACTTCGCCTTGCACTACACCGCCTTCACCCAGCGCAGCCTGGGCAGCTATCTCCGCGACGGCGAATTCCGCGTGTTCCTTTCGCTCTACCTCGGCATGGGCGTGCTGGTGTGCCTGCCGCTGATCCTGATGGGCCCGTACGACGATCCGCTGACGGCGATACGCCACGGCATGTTCCAGGTGATTGCCTACGGCACCACGGCGGGCTTCGCCACCGACAACCCCACAACCTGGCCGGTCTACGTGCCGCTGCTGCTGGTGATGTGTACGTTCATGATGTGCTGCGGCGGCAGCACCGGCGGCGGCGTCAAGGTCGTGCGACTGATGCTGTTCGTGCGCCAGGCTTTCCGCGAGCTGAAGCTGCTGGTACACCCCAACGCCGAGGTCTCGATCAAGCTCGACGGCAAGGTGGTGCCCAACGACGTGGTCTACGCGGTGGGCGGCTTCTTCTCGGTCTACATCGGCATGACCCTGGGGCTGACCGGCCTGATGCTGCTGACCGGCATGGATGGCATCACCGCCTTCTCCGCCGTGGCCGCCAGCATCAACAACGCCGGCCCCGGCCTGGGCGAGGTCAATGCAAACGTCGCCAGCGTCAGCGCCTTCGGCAAGTGGGTCATGATCTTCGCCATGCTGGCGGGGCGCCTGGAGGTCTTTACCCTGCTGGTGCTGTTCACGCCGGCGTTCTGGAGAAGGTAGGGGCGGCTCTCTTACCCTCTCCCCTCGTGGGAGAGGGTGGCCCGAAGGGCCGGGAGAGGGGGAACCCTCGGCAATTGGCCAGCCCCTGAATCTCCCCCAAGCAGCTGGAACGCCATCCATGGCGGGGCCTCTGCGCTCCCATTGAACCCCGGGGCGGCCATCCATGGCCGCCCGTAATCCACCGCAGGCGATGCCATTTAAGCATCGCCAAAGCGCGGCGGATCACCCCCACCCCTCTGCCGCAAGCGGGCGAGGGGAGCCAAGCTTGCGGATGACGGCAGCCCAGGGACTTTGCTCTAATCCCTCCTCTTCCCGGCCATCCGCCCCCTTTTATGTCCGTCTTCACCAAGGTCAGCCACAGCGAACTGCAGGAATTCCTGCGCCAGTACCCCGTCGGGGAGCTGCTCGGCTTCCAGGGCATCGGCGAGGGGGTGGAGAACACCAACTACTTCGTGGATACCGGCGACGGGCGCTGGGTGCTGACCCTGTTCGAGCGCCTGAACTACGCCGACCTGCCGTTCTTCCTGGGCCTGATGGAGCACCTGGCCACCCGGGGGTTCCCCGGCGCCATGCCGGCCCATACCCATGACGGCCAGACGCTGACCACGCTCAACGGCAAGCCCGCTGCCCTGGTGCGGCGCCTGACCGGCCAGAGCGTGCTGTTCCCCGACATCGAGCAGTGCCGGCAGGTGGGCCGCGCCCTGGCCGAGCTGCATATCGACGGCCAGTCCTATTCCGGCCGCTGCGAGAATTCGCGCGGCGCGGCCTGGCGCCGCGAGACCGGCCGGCTGATCGCCCCCAAGGTGGACGCCGACGCCCGCGCCCTGATCGAGGACGAGCTGGCGGCACAGGAGACCCTGGACCTGGCGGGCCTGCCGCAGGGCGTGATCCATGCCGACCTGTTCCGCGACAACGTGCTGTTCGTGGACCAGCGCCTGACCGGCGTGATCGACTTCTACTACGCCTGCAACGACTCGCTGGCCTACGACCTGGCGGTGACGCTCAACGACTGGTGCTTCGGCTCCGACGGCGAGCTGAACCCGGCGCGCTGGGAGGCGATGCTGTCGGCCTACCGCAGCCGCCGCGAGCTGACCGCCGCCGAGCGCGCCGCCTGGCCGCTGGTGCTGCGTGCGGCGGCGCTGCGCTTCTGGCTGTCGCGCCTGCATGACTGGGTGTTCCCGCGCGGCGGCGACATGGTCCACATCAAGGACCCCAACCAGTACCGCCGGGTCCTGGAGCATCACCGCAACACGCCGCCGCCGGCATTCTGAGCACTGCAGCGACGCCGCCCGGCAGAGGCGGAACCGCGCCAAAGAGGGGAAAGGGATGAGCAACAGCGCAGCAGGCGCGGCACCGGCCGGCAATTCGCCGGGCAAGGTGCTGTTCGCGAGCCTGATCGGCACCACGATCGAGTTCTTCGACTTCTACATCTACGCCACCGCCGCGGTGCTGGTGTTCCCCAAGCTGTTCTTCCCCGCGGCCGACCCCACCTCCGCCACGCTGCAGTCGCTGGCGACCTTCGCCATCGCCTTCTTCGCGCGGCCGATCGGTTCTGCGCTGTTCGGCCACTTCGGCGACCGCATCGGCCGCAAGGCCACCCTGGTGGCGGCGCTGCTGACCATGGGCCTGTCCACCGTCGCCATCGGCCTGCTGCCCACTTACGCGCAGATCGGCGTGCTGGCCCCTGCCCTGCTGGCGCTGTGCCGCTTCGGCCAGGGCCTGGGCCTGGGCGGCGAATGGGGCGGCGCGGTGCTGCTGGCCACCGAGAACGCCCCGCCGGGCAAGCGCGCCTGGTACGGCATGTTCCCGCAGCTCGGCGCGCCCATCGGCTTCATCCTGTCCGGCGGCTCCTTCCTGATCCTGGCGGAGACGCTGACCGACGAGCAGTTCTTCGGCTGGGGCTGGCGCATCCCCTTCGTCGCCAGCAGCCTGCTGGTGCTGGTGGGCCTGTGGGTGCGCCTGTCGATCAGCGAGACGCCGGTGTTCCAGAAGGCCATCGACCATGCCGAGCGCGTGGAGGTGCCGATGCTCACCGTGTTCCGCGAACACGGCCGCGCGCTGGTGCTGGGCACGGTGGCGGCCATCGCCACCTTCGTGCTGTTCTACCTGATGACGGTGTTCGCGCTGACCTGGGGAACCAGCGCCCTGGGCTACAAGCGCCAGGAATTCCTGATGATCCAGCTGTTCGCGGTGCTGTTCTTCGCACTGACGATCCCGGTCTCCGCCGTGCTGGCCGACCGCCACGGCCGCCGCCGTACGCTGATGTGGGTCAGCGCCGGGATTGCCGCCTATGGCCTGCTGTTCGCGCCGCTGTTCGGCAGCGGCAGCCTGCCCGGCGTGGTCGCCTTCCTGGCCCTGGGCCTGGCGCTGATGGGCATGACCTACGGACCCCTGGGTACGGTGCTGTCAGAGCTGTTCCCCACCGCCGTGCGCTACACCGGCTCCTCGCTGACCTTCAACCTCGCCGGCATCTTCGGCGCGTCGCTGGCGCCCTACATCGCCACCACGCTGGCGACGAAGTACGGCCTGCATACCGTGGGCTGGTATCTCAGCGCCGCCGCGCTGCTGACGCTGGCCGCGCTGTGGGCCACGCGCGAGACCAAGGACGATGTGCTTTGATCATGGCGTCTACCTCAACCCGTTCATGCCGAGTAGCCGCGTAAGCGTGCGTATCGAGGCACGCGCCGAGGCCTCTCGATACGCGACGCTTCGCGGCGCTACTCGATGTGAACGGTTCGGTTGTTGATCTCTACTTCTCCCAGAGGCACGCCATGCTCGGCATGACCCGCTACCAGTGGACCGTCCTGTTCGCCGCCTGGCTGGGCTGGGGCTTCGATATCTTCGACAGCCTGCTGTTCAACTACGTCGCACCCAACTGCGTGCCGACCTTGCTGGGCTTGCCCATCGGCTCGCCCGAGGCCAAGCAGGCCACGTTGTACTGGACCGGCATCCTTACCTCCGTGCTGCTGCTGGGCTGGGCCGCCGGCGGCATCATCTTCGGCTGGGTCTGCGACCGCATCGGCCGCACCCGCACGCTGCTGCTGACCATGCTGATGTACGCGCTGGGCACCGCCGCCTGTGCCTTTGCCGACAACATCTGGATGCTGCTGGTGTTCCGCATCGTCGCCAGCCTGGGCATCGGCGGCGAGTGGGCCGCTGGTGCCTCGATGGTCGCGGAGGTGGTGCCGGAGGACAAACGCGTGGAGGCCGGCGCCCTGCTCTACACCGCCGCGCCCTTCGGCCTGTTCCTGGCCACCTTCGTCAACTTCCAGGTGGCGGGCAACTGGATGGCCGCCAGCCCCGAGACCTCCTGGCGCTATGTCTTCCTGTTCGGCCTGTTGCCGGCGGCCGTGGCCTTCATCGTGCGCCTGTTCCTCAAGGAGCCGGAGCGCTGGACGCAGGTGCGCCAGACCACGCAGCCGCCGCGCATCGCCGAGCTGTTCGGCCCCGAGGTGCGGCGCTACACCATCAGCGGCTTCCTGATGGCGCTGGTGGCGCTGATCACCTGGTGGAGCTGCAATGCCTTCATCCCCGTGGTCTCCGCTGGCCTGGCGCAGACCGAGGCCGCGCTACGCGGCCTGGACAAGGCCGGCACGCTGGCCCTGGTGGAGAACTGGAAGCTCACCGCCACCGCCGCCTTCAACTTCGGCGGCCTGATCGGCACGCTGCTGACCATCCCCGCCGCCAAGCTGCTGGGCCGGCGCGCGATGTTCGGCATCTACTTCGCCGCCTCCGCCGCGGCGATCTTCGCCACCTTCGGCCTGGACCTGCCGGGTGAGACGCGCCTTTACCTGTACTTCGCCATCGGCCTGTCGGTGTTCGGCGTGTTCGGCAGCTTCACCTACTACCTCCCGGAGCTGTTCCCCACGCGCCTGCGCGGCACCGGCGCCGGCTTCTGCTACAACGCCGGCCGCGTGTTCGCCGCCGTCGGCCCCTTCCTGGTCGGCGTCATCGCCGCGCAGGGCGTGGATGCCGCGGTGGGCGTGCTGTTCTGGGTCGGCGTGGTGCCGCTGGCGGCGCTGCTGCTGATGCCCTGGGTGATCGAGACGAAGGGGCAGCGGCTGGCGGATTGAATGCCGCCCGCGCATTGGAGGTGATCGCCGTGAACCTGATGCCGGATTCAGGTTGCCCGCAAAAAGCTCGCGGCGCATCCTGCCGACGGACTTCCGACCGACTCGCGATGATCACATCCTCCTGCCGCCGCATGGGGCTCGGCATCCTGGCCCTGCTTCTCGTCTCGATGCTGCCGTATCCGGCGCTTGCCGAATCGGCGCGCGACATCGCCCGCCAGACCTTTCCTTCCGTCGTGCTGTTGATCCTGCAGGACGCCGGCGGGCAGCCGGTCTCGCTCGGCAGCGGCTTCTTCGTGACGCCAGACACGGTGGCCACGAACCTGCATGTGATCCGGGGAGCCTCCAGCGGCTACGTCAAGCTGGTCGGGCAGAAGGCGAAGCTGGACATCGCCGGTATCTCCGCCATCGACGAGGCACAGGACCTGGCACTGCTGAAGATATCCAGGGCCAGCGCCACCCCGTTGCCGTTGGCTGCGGATGACTCCGTCAGCATCGGCGATACCGTGTATGCCGTGGGTAATCCGGAAGGCTTGGAAGGCACTTTCTCGCAAGGCATCATCAGCGGCCTGCGCAAGCTGGATGACGGCAACTGGTTGCAGCTCACCGCTCCCCTTTCGCCAGGCAGCAGCGGCGGACCGATCCTGGACAGTTCCGGCAAGGTCGTGGGCGTCGCGGTGGCCACCTTCAGCGATGGCCAGAATCTCAATTTCGCCGTGCCTGCCTCCCGGATCCGCCGCCTCCTGTCGCAGCGGTCCGATCCCATGCCCCTGGCGTCCATATCCGCGCCATCTTCAACGACGTCCACGCCCGTGGAGGCGAAGGCCACCGATGGCGTCATCATCCGGAATCTCGACTGGAAGAACCTTCACAGTCGAGACTCCGAGTACGTCTTCTCGATCCGCAACAACCTGCGGGAGTCGATCACGGACATCCTTTACGTGACCATCTTCTACGATGCCGCGGGAGAGCCCATCCACAGCACGGTGTCCGAGTACACGCAGGTCGTTCCACCGCTGCTGGCCAAGATGGTTGCAATAAGCATGTCGCATCCGTCCTATCCGGGAGACGGGGTACGCCGGATGACGGAGCGGATGGAAATGCGCATCCTGGACTACAGGATTGCCAAGGCGCTGGATGCAAGCTCGGGCCAGACGCGGGAACTGGAGCAGGAAAAGTCGAAGCGCTTCCTGGCAGAGAATGCCAGGAGACGTGGCGTGAAAGTCACGGCCAGCGGCCTGCAGTACCAGATCCTCCGCAAGGGGCAGGGCCGGCGTCCCGATCCGCAGAGCACGGTCGTGGTGCACTACCGAGGGAAGCTGATCGACGGCCAGGAATTCGACAGCTCATATCCGGGCGACGAGCCGGTCAGCATCCTGCTGGACCATGTCATCCCGGGCTGGACCGAGGGCCTGCAGCTGATGCAGGCCGGCGCCAAGTATCGCTTCTTCATCCCACCGGAACTGGCCTATGGCGAGCGCGGGGCCGGCACCCGGATCAAGCCCGGCCAGACCCTGATCTTCGATATCGAATTGCTCAGGGTGAAGTAGCGGCAATCCGCCAACTGGGCCGGAAAGCCTCGGCGACAGCTTTCCCCGCCCCCGGCCGACCGCACTTGCTATTCTCCATATCGCCACAAAGGAATCGCAAATGAGCGACGCACTGACGCTATCGCTGGTGGCAGGGGGCTTCGCCGTCCTCGGTAGCCTGGTCACTGGCTGGTTCACCTATATTTCCGCCGCGAAGCAACGCGAGACCGAGCGCTACAAGCGCAAGCTGCTGCAAGCCTATGCCGACGTCGCCGCCTTCCACCGTCTGGAGGAACGCTACACCCGGGCGCTGGAGACACCGGACCGTAGCGCCGAGGCCTGGAAGCGCGAGATGCGACGGCGCCTGCGCGAGGACGGTTTCAGCTCGCCCAGCGACGAAGCGACCGTGCAGAAGGCCGAGCAACGCAGCGCCGAACTGGGCTGAAGCACCCGACACACTGATACTCCCAAGGACCGTTCATGCTGAAGTTCTCCCTCTCCTGTGCCGCCCTGTTGCTGGCCGTTGCCTCGCCAGTAGCTGCGGACGCCCCGCCGAAGGCCGACGCCGATCTGGCCGAGCAGTTCCTCGGCTGCGGTTACTACTTCGCGCTGCTGCCCTCGCTGTCCGACAAGAACCTGCAGGGCGAACAGCTCGCCCGCGTGAAGGAGCTGGAGAACTTCAGCCGCTTGGCGGCACTGGCCCTGGTCGGCAAGGAGCACGCGAAGCTGGCCTCGGCCGTGGCACGCAACGGCTTCTCCGAGGAATTGCGCCAGGCCGACGCCAAGGGCGACGAGGCCGTGCTGCAGTTCCTGCGCTCCTGGTCCGACCGCTGCACGACGCTGATGGACCAGCAGGCCAGCGGCGTCGCGCCGCGGATCGAGGCCTACGTCGCCTCGGACATGGAAGCCCGGGAGAAGGGCGACGCCAAGCCATGAAGCCTTCGACGCGACGATCCGCGCTGCGGTAGCTTGCGACGACTGAATCATCCGGCCAGTCGCTCCTGCTGAAATCTGCTACACAGTCGGCCCCGAGGCCATGACCCCGGGGCCGATCGTTCATGAGGGGGAGAAGATTCCGATGCCTGCTGTTCGCCGCCCGTCGATGCCGTCCGCCTGCCTGCTCGCGCTGGCCGCCCTCGCCTTCTCCTGCGCCGGTGTGGCGGCAGATGAAGCGGCCGCGGGGCACGATCATCACCACCATCACCACGACCACAGCCCGCTGGACCTGGGCACCAAGGGTGCGCCCTCGGTTTCACTGAAGGCCCACCGCGATCCCATGGGCGGCTGGAACCTGCACATCGACACTCCCGGCTTCCGCTTTGCGCCGGAGCACGTGAACCAGGCCAACGTCGCGGGTGAAGGGCATGCCCACCTGTACGTGGACGGCGTGAAGCGCGCGCGCCTCTACGCGCCCTGGTTCCACGTCGATGCGCTTGGCGCGGGCGAGCACAAGCTGCGCGTCACACTCAACGCCAACTCCCACCAGGAGCTGTATTCCGGCGGCAAGCCGATCCAGGCGGAGATCGTCGTCAAGGAGTGACGGCGGGCCGCCCACGGCCGGCACGAGCCGCGCCCATCCGCGCGCGCCGGCCTGCCATCGGGACCTGACATCTGCGGGCTGGACGGCATGCTTCCGGCATGCTGAAGTCGCTCCCATCCGGGGAAGCCAGACCAGCAGGGAACGCCATGGACCAGCAGGGACGCGAGGGCGGTTGCCAATGCGGCAACATCCGCTACGAGATCGGCGGCGAGCCGATGCTGGCGGCGATCTGCCATTGCAGCATGTGCCGGCGCGCCAACGCCGCGCCGGTGGTGGCCTGGGCCATGTATGCGCAGGAGCAAGTCCGCTTCACCCGCGCCCTGCCGCAGGAATACGCCTCCTCCGCCGAAGCCCGCCGCGGCTTCTGCCCGCGCTGCGGCACGCAGATCAGCTTCACCGCCGATTTCCTGCCGGGCCTGATCGACATCACCATCGGCAGCCTCGACCAGCCGGAGGCGCTGAAGCCGACGCTGCACTACTGGCACTCGAAGCACCTGGGCTGGGTGGAGTTCGCCGACGGCCTGCCGCGTCATCCGGAGCTACCGCCCTTCGAGTGAGGCGTTCCGAGCTCCGATGAATCCCGCCATCCGCCCCGTGGTCATGTTCCGCGCCTGCGCCCGCCAGGGAGCGCGCGCATGAGCACGCCGATCCTGATCCTGCCCGGCATCGGCGGGTCCGGCCCCGACCACTGGCAGACCCTGTGGCAGCAGGCCGAGCCGCGCATGCAGCGCGTGCAGCAACGCGACTGGGAACAACCGCAGCGGGACGAGTGGGTGCAGGCCCTGGAAGCGGCCGTGGCCGCCACCGCGGGCGATGCGATCCTGGTGGCGCACAGCCTGGGTTGCCTGCTGGTAGCGCACTGGGGCCTGCAGACCCGGCGCAAGATTTCCGGCGCGATGCTGGTGGCGCCTCCGGACCCGTCCGGTGCCGGGTTCCCCGCCGCGGCGCGCAGCTTCGGGCCGCTGCCGCAGCAGCGCCTGCCCTTCCCCAGCATGATCGTGGCGAGCAGCAACGATCCTTACGGGAACGTCGCCTTCTCGCGCAATGCCGCCCGCGCCTGGGGCAGCCTGTACCGCTCCATCGGCCCCTGCGGCCACATCAATGCCACCAGCGGCCTCGGCCATTGGAAGGCCGGGCGCATGCTGCTGTGGGAACTGAGCGCCAGCTAAGGCCTGTCTTCAGCGACTCCAAAAAAGATGCCACCGCCCCGACGATGAACGGGGCGGCGGCAGAGGAGTGAGCGCGGTGCGAGTGCGCTCGGAAGACTCAGGCGGCGCGGGGCAGTTCGTCGGCGAAACGCTCCGGCGTCAGGAAGGCCATCACGCGCTGCAATACGCGCTCGTCGGTGAGGATGCGCCAGTGGCCGAGGCGGTTGGTGCTGTACAGCTCCGCGTCGGGCCAGGCGGCGGCCAGCGCGGCGCTGTCGCCGTAGGGCACGGTGTCGTCGTCGCGGTCATGCACGATCAGGGCGGCCGGCTTCAGGCGCGGCGCGGTGCGCACGCCGTCGAGTTCGTCCAGCGGCACGCCGGTGTAGTCCTCCACCTCCTGCAGGAAGCGCGCATGCGCCGCCTGCGGCAGTCCGACGAAGCCGGCGAAGCGGCTCAGCACGCCGCGCAGCGAGGACGGCCCGCCCAGCAGCACCACGCGCTCCACGTTGAGGCCCTGGCCCAAGGCGTAGACCACGGCGCCGGCACCCATCGAGTGGCCGACTACCGCCTCCAGGTGCTCGATTTCCGGCACTACTTCCATCAGGGCGTAGGCAAAGCTGATGACGTTGGCCTCGTCGCCCGGCGACTGGCCGTGGGCGGGACCTTCCAGTGCGATCACCTGGCGGCCCGCCGCGAGCAGCGGCGCCACGAAGCGGCCGAATTGCGAAGGGCGGCCTTCCCAGCCGTGCAGCATCAGCACCACCGGATCGCCGGCCTTGCCCCAGCGCAGGCCCGACAGGCCGAAGCGGAAGTGGATGCGCTGCGCGGAGGCCAGCGCCGGCTGCTCCCAGTCACGCGGCGGCAGGCGCCGCGGCCGCATCATGAGCCGGCGCGCCGAGCGCACCGCGAACTGCGGGGCGAACAGGCCGGCAAGGGTGTGATAGGTCTGCAGGGCGCTGAGGCTGGCCATGGTGTTGCTCCGGTTGACTTGAAACCTCTTCAGGCGGCGTGAAGGGAGGGGTCGGCAGCGGCCGCCGCTGCCGGCTCGTACTGGGTGTGTTCCTCGACGATGCGATCGCCGCGCCAGCGCTGCCGCGCGACTTCCTCCTGGCGGTGACGGCGACCGTCATGCCCGGTGAATTCGTAGATCCAGCGGATGCGCGTGCGGTCGCCGTCGAGCATCCAGTCCGCCGCACGCACGCGCAGCCCGCGCACCGAGCGCAGCAGGTGCTGGGCATTGGCGATCAGGCGCTGGCGGCCCTGCAGCGGCGGGTCCTGGTTGTCCTGCGACTGCGCGTCCTCGGCATAGAACTCATGCAGGGCGTCGATCAGCATGCCCTCCTCGACGAGGGCAACCAGGGTGGCGACACGTTCACGGTTAGGCATGTTCTGGCTCTGGTCAGGAGGCGGCTGCGGCCTACGGGACGATCTGGAAGGCGGGCGACAGGCGACGGATCACCTGGTCGCGGCGGGTACGCGCTTCCTGCAGGCGGTCATCGGCACCCCGCACCAGGGTCACGGCCGTGGCATCGACGCCGGCCACCTGGGCAGCGCCCGCCGTTTCGGCGGCGCTGGCCTCCGCGGCCGCCAGGGTCAGCAGGACCAGGCCTGCGGCGGCGCCGGTTACGGTCAACAGGTTGTGGGTCATGACATCACTCCGGTTTCGGACTGATGCCTAGACTATTTACTTCCACGGCCCTGATAAGCTGGGGTATAAGACATTTATTGTTTCCGCCATGGAATCAATAGGGCTCGCAAGAGCCGGGGAGCGGGGCCATGGAAGATCTGAACTACGTGCTGACCTTCACCCGGGTGGTGCAGGCCGGCAGCTTCGCCGCCGCCGGCGAGCGCCTGAAGCTGGCACCCTCGGTGGTCAGCAAGCACGTCGCCAAGCTGGAGAAATCACTGGGCGCCCGCCTGCTGCAGCGGAGCACGCGCAAGCTCTCGCTGACGGACGCCGGCAGTGCCTACTTCGAGCATTGCGCGCGCATCGTGGAGGAGCTGGAGCAATCGCAGCACGCGGTGGCGCGGCTGCAGGCCGAGCCCAGCGGTAAGCTGCGTGTCAGCAGCCTCAACTCCTTCGTCGACGCGGTGGTGGCGCCGCTGCTGCCGGAGTTCTTCCGGCGCTATCCCAAGATCGAGCTGGAGATCGTCACCAACGACCGCACCGTGGACCTGGCCGAGGAAGGCTTCGACATGGCGCTGCGCCTGACGCATGCACCGGGACCGCTGCTGGTGGCGCGCAAGCTGGCGCCGATCCACTTCGTGGTCTGCGCCACCCCGGAGTACCTGGCACGCCATGGCACGCCACAGCACCCGGACGACCTGCGCGCGCACAACTGCCTGGGCTTCCCCAGCCCGCTGGAGCGCAACTTCCACTTCCTGCGCGGCGGCGAGGCCTACACGGTGCCGATCAACGGCAACTTCCGCGTCAACAACATCAACGCCCTGCGCACCGTGCTGCTGAACCACACCGGCATCTCGCTGCTGCCCACCTACTGCATCGGCCCGGACCTGGCCTCGGGCCGCTTGGTAGCGCCGCTGCGCGGCTGGTACGGCTCCGACGCCACCTCGGTCTACGCCGTGCACTTGCCCAACCGCTACGGCTCGCCCAAGCTGCGGGCCTTCGTCGACTACCTGCAGCAAAGCATCGGCGACCCGCCCTACTGGGACCGGGACCTGGACATCCACAAGGGGACCGCATGAAGATCGAACGCACGCAGGCCTGGCGCCACTACGTCGGCGGGCTGATCGTCGTCTACGCGCTGATCTGGCTGTGGCTGGGCATTGCCCCGCTGCATCGCAAGGACTGGATCCTGGAGAACGTGCTGGTGCTGGCCTTCGGCGTGGGCCTTTGGGCCAGCCGCCGCGCCTTCGTGTTCTCTCGCGTGTCCTACACGCTGATCTTCGTGTTCCTGTGCCTGCACTCGGTGGGTTCGCACTACACCTACGCCATGGTCCCCTACGACCAGTGGTGGGAGGCGCTGACCGGCCACACGTTCAACAGCCTGTTCGGCTGGGAGCGCAACCACTTCGACCGGCTGGTGCACTTCTCCTACGGCCTGCTGCTGGCCTACCCCCTGCGCGAGATCTTCCTGCGCGTGGCCGAGGCACGCGGCTTCTGGGGCTACTTCCTGCCGCTGGAATTCACCCTGGCCACCTCGGCGATCTACGAACTGATCGAATGGGGCGCTGCGGAATTCTTTGGTGGCGAACTGGGCGCCGCCTACCTCGGCACCCAGGGCGACATCTGGGATGCACACAAGGACATGGGCCTGGCCGGCACCGGCGCGCTGCTGGCGATGCTGATCACCGCCGCGATCAACCGCTACCTGCAACGCGACTTCGCCCGCGAGTGGAGCGGCAGCCTCAAGGTGAAGGACTCGCGCCCCTACGGCGAGAACGAGATCAAGCGCATGCTCGACGAACGCGAGGGCGCCTGAGTTGGCCACGCTGATCGCAGGCGCAGACCTGCAACCCTACCTGCAATCCACCGCGGTGATCGACTGGCAGCAGCCAGCGGTGCTGGCACAGGCGCGCCTGCTCGCCGCCGGCACCGCCAAGGACACTGCGCGCCAGTGCTTCGAGTGGGTACGGGACCAGGTGCTGCACAGCTTCGACCACCGCCGCAACCCGGTCACCTGCCGGGCCTCGGACGTGCTGCAGCACCGCACCGGCTACTGCTACGCCAAGAGCCACCTGCTGGCCGCGCTGCTGCGCGCCAACGGCATCCCCGCCGGCTTCTGCTACCAGCGCCTCAGCGTCAACGACGACGGCGAGCCCTACTCGCTGCACGGCTTCAACGCGATCCACCTGGAACCCTGGGGCTGGGTGCGTGTGGACGCGCGCGGCAACCGGCCGGGGATCGATGCGCGCTTCGATCCGCCAGGTGAGACCCTTGCCTTCGCCGGCACGCTGCCGGGGGAGGCGACCTTCGCCAATGTGCTGGCGGAGCCGCTGGAGGTAGTGGTGAGCGCGCTGGAGGCGGGGACGACTTGGGATGGGATGTTGAAGATGCTGCCGGATGTAGGGCCGGAAGAATCTGCGGAGCTGGGATTGAACCCCTTACCGTAGGGCGGGAAAGCGAAGCGCATCCCGCCTTCGGCTACTCCATCCCGATCTCTCGAACCTCATCGGTTCCGCCCCAATCCGGCGCATAGATTCCAGCCCTGACAAACCGCTGAAAGCTGGAATACGGCCATTCAGCCGGTGAGCGCGCATATCCATGCTTCACCGGGTTGTAGTGGATGTAATCGACATGCCGTTCAAGATCCCGCTCGTCGCGAATGGCATGCTCCCAGAACCGCCGCTGCCAGATGCCGCGCTCGCCCTTGGACAACCTTCGCTGGCTGAGCAATTCCTCTTTTGGAATGCCGGCGGAGAAGCGTGACTTGATGTCGTGCCATCGCGCCGAAAAATCGGCGTCCCCTTTCGGCAAGGTCCAGATGCAATGCAGGTGATCCGGCAGGATCACGATGGCGTCGATCGAGAACGGCCGGCGCCGGCGCGCGTCGTCGAAGGCCTTGCGGAGCAGATCGACATGGTCGACCAATAAACGCCGGCGCCGCTCCAGGAGCGTGACGGTGAAAAAGAACGTGCCGCCAGGAATGAAGGCTCGGATGTAGTTCGGCATGTCTTCCCCGAAGGCGGGATGCGCTCCGCTTTCCCGCCCTACGATTCATGGGCTACTTCACCGGCAGCGCATAACTCCCCGTCACATGCGCCACCGGCATCGGATCGCCGCCGGTGGTGATGCTCACTTCCATCACCGCCAGCCGGCGCCCCAGCTTGAGCATCTTGGCCTCGGCCAGCACGTCGCCGGGGCGGCCCTTGTTGAGGAAGTTGATGTTGAGGTTGGAGGTCACCGCCATCAGCTCGGGGCCGACGTGCGACAGCACCAGGGCGTACATCGCCGAGTCCGCCGCGCTGAACAGCGTGGGGCCGGAGATGACGTTGCCCGGGCGCAGCATCTTCTCGTGGTAGGGCAGGCGCACGCGGGCGTAGCCGGAGCGCACCTCTTCCACCGTGAAGCCACTCTTGCCCACTGCCGGCAGTCCGCCGCGAATGAGCATCTGCACTTCTTCCGCCGTCAGCTTCAGATCCACCCCAACCCCCTCGATGCGTCCCACAGCAGTTTCAATGACAGCACGACCAGGATGATCTTGAACATCCGGTCGAACTGGTCCTGGGCGATGCGCCCGTTGAAGCGTTTGCCTAAGGCCGTGCCGGCGATCACCGCGGCGCACAGCGGCAGCAGCCGCTCCGGCTGCGCCAGCGCGCTGAAGCCCACCACGCCGAAGGCCGCCACGCGCAGGCCGTGGCCGAGCATCTGCGTCAGCGCCAGCGTGCCGATCACGGTTTCCTTGCGCCACTGCGGCAGGAAGAACAGGCGTCCCACGAACAGGCCGGTGGCACCGACGAACATGCCCAGCACGCCGTTGAGCGCGCCAGCCGTGAGGAAGGCCGGCGTCGGTGGCATCAGCGCGCGGTCACCGCGCCCCGGCGCCAGCGAGACCAGGATCAGGCCGGCCAGCAGCAACTGCACCCAGTTGGCATCCACGCCCACGGCATGCGGCGCCACGAGGAAGGTGGTGGGCACCGCGGCCAACAGGAACCAGCCCGCGGCACGCCACTCCACGTGCTTCACGTAGGCCACGGTGCGCGAGGTGTTGGAGACGAACTGCACCGCCGCGAACAGCGGCACCGCCTCCGCCGTGGTCATGCCGATGGCGTAGAACAGGCCGATCAGGATGGTGCCGCCGCCCAGGCCGGCAACGCCGGACAGCGCCGAGGTCAGGAACCCGGCGACGGTGATGACGGCGATGAGGGGGAGATCAGACAACGAAGCATCCAGGACAGCGGGGGTGCATTGTAGGAGCCGGCTTGCCGGCGACAAGTCCGTGTCGCCGGCAAGCGGGCTCCTGCATCAGGAAAGCTCAGAGCACGAACGCCGCCGCCAGCCCCAGCATCAAACCCATGCCCGCGATATCGGTGCCGGTGGTCAGGAAGATGCTGGAGGCCGTGGCTGGATCGGCGCCGAAGCGGCGCAGCGTCAGCGGCACCATCACGCCGAACAGGCCGCTGAGCACGCAGGCGCCGGTCATGGCGGCGAGGATCACCAGGCCCAGCAGCGGTGCCTGCTCGTTGCCATCGCGCGCGGCAGTCCACCACATGGCGGCGCCGGCGACCAGGCCGGTGAGGAAGCCGTTGAGGGCACCCAGCAGCATCTCCTTGCCCAGCAGGCGGCGCATCGGGAAGCCGTCCAGGTCTCCCAGGGTCAGCCCGCGCAGCGTGATCGCCAGCGTCTGGCAGCCGTTGTTGCCGCTCTGCCCCGCCAGCACCGGCAGGAAGGCGGCCAGTGCCACCACCTTGGAGATGGTGTCCTCGAAGGCGCCGACCACGAAGGCGGCGAGGAAAGCGGTGAGCAGATTGATCTGCAGCCAGGGGTGACGCTGGCGGAAGGCCTGCCACAGCGGCGTCTGCACGCGCTCTTCCTTGTCCAGGCCGACCATGCTGCCGGACTGCGCGCTGATCTCCACGGCCTGGCGCTCGAACAGCTTCCAGCCGCGCACGATACCGGTGAGCCCGCCGTCCGCGTCCACCACCGGATATACCGGGTAGTGACGATAGACCGCCGCCTTGATCGCATCGCCGGCCGCCATGTCGGCGGTCAGCACGAAGGGATCGGGCAGCATCACGCTGGCCAGCGTCTGCTCCGGCTGCGCCAACAGCAGGTCGCGGATCACCACCATGCCCTCCAGGCGGCCCTCGCGGGTGACGTAGAGGTAGGTGATCTGCTGCGGATTGTCGTGGCCGCGCAGGTAGGCGATGGCCTGTGACACGGTGGTGTCCGCGTCGAGCACGCCCACCGCCGGCTCCATCATCTCGGCCACCGTGCCGGGGATTTCCAGCTCAGTGGTGGCGTCCGGGATGCCCTCCGGGCAGAGATGCGCGGGCAGGTGCTGCTGGATCTCGGCGGCCAGCTTGGTGGGCAGCTCGCGCAGTACCGCGGCCACCCGTTCCAGCGGCTCCCGGCTCAGCAGTTGGGCCGCGTCCAGCGGAACGCGGGTCCGGACGGCGCGCACCAGTTCCTTGTGCGTATGCGGCGAGGTTTCCATGAGTCTGATCTCCCCTCTGTTTACCGGATTATGCCGGGCAGCATTGACATCGTCGCGGCCGGCCAGATACTAGCCGGTATGCAGAGCCCGCCCCATGCCCGCCGCCGCGCCTAAGCGCCAGCCCGACGTCACTCGCCAGCGCTTGCTGGAATGTGCCTTCGACGAGATATACCGATGCGGATTCCGTGCCGCCAGTCTCGACGCGATCCTGCGCGATTCCGGTGTGACCAAGGGCGCGCTTTACCACCACTTCGAGAACAAGACCGCGCTGGGCCATGCCGTGGTCGATGAAATGGTGCGCCCCTGGATCGAGGAAAGCTGGCGCCCGCTGGTCGATGCCGACGACCTTGTCGCCACTGCGCTGGCGCTGAGCGGCGAGCTGCTGCGCGAGCGCGCCGACAAGATCCTGGCCTACGGCTGCCCGCTCAACAACCTGGTCAACGAGATGGCGCCGGTGGACGAGGGCTTCCGTGAGCGCCTGCAGTCCATCCTCGACGACTGGCGCAACGGCCTGGCCGAGGCATTGCGCCAGGGCCAGCAGCGCGGCCAGCTGCGCCGCGGCTTCGAGCCCGGCGCGGCGGCGGACTTCATCATCGCCTGCGTCGAGGGCAGCTTCGGCCTGGCCAAGCTGCGGCAGTCACCGCAGGTGCTGCAGTCGGTGATGCGCGGGCTGGCCGATTACCTGGAACAACTGCGCGCCTGAAGCGGCGGCTCAGCGCCCCATCAGCGCACGGATTCCCGGCTCTTCCAGGATACGGTCGCGGAACCACTGCAGCGCCCGCCCCTCCTCTCCCGAGCGCCAGGCCAGGTGCATCGCCACCGGTGAGCGCTCGGCGGCCACCTGGCGCTCCACCAGCCGCCCGGCCTCGATATGCGGCCGCGCGAGGTGCTCGGGCAGGTAGCCCACGCCCAGGCCCGCGATCTGCGCCGCGGCCTTGGCGCCCAGCGACGACACCACCAGCACCTCCTGCCCCGGCTGGATGCCGTTGCTGCGCGCCGGCAGGCGGCGCGACGAATCTGCGGCGGCGATGCTGCGGTAGCGCGCCACGATCTCCGGCGCCAGCGGCTCCGGCGCCTCCACCAGCGGGTGGTGCGGCGCCACCACGAACACGAAGGGGATGATGCCGATCTGCTTGGTCAGCAGGCCGTAGCCATGCGGGGCATCGCCGCCCGCACCCACGGTGAGGTCGGCGCGGCGGTCGATCAGCGCGTCCCAGGTACCGCCGAAGATTTCCTGGGTGAAACGCAGGCGCGTGCCGGTCATCAGCGCGTCGAAGGCGGAGATCACCGGGAACAGGCTCTCGAGGGGGATGATGTCGTCCACCGCGACCACCAGCTGCGTCTCCCAGCCGTGGCCGGCGCGCTTGACCGAGTTCTCCAGGCTTTCGGCCTGGCGCAGCAGTTCGCGCCCGCGGTCCAGCAGCACCCGCCCCGCCGCCGTCAGTCGCGCGCGGCGGCCGCTGCGGTCGAACAGCGGCACGCCCATGTCGGATTCCAGCTTCTGCACGGTGTAGGTCACGGCGGAGGGCACGCGGTGCAGGGCCTCGGCGGCCCGGGCAAAGCTGCCGTGCTCGTCGATGGCGTCCAGGGTCTCCAGGGCTTCCAGGGTCAGGCGCATCTTCAACTCGTTTGAATGTTCGCTTCGAAACTTTCCGCTTTTTTGACCCCAGGTCAAGTCTTACATTGGCTTTGAGCATTCAAACGGACTGATAGGAGCAAGCCATGCAAGCCCTGATACGCAGCGACGAACGCGGCCACGCCGACCGCGGCTGGCTGGAGTCCTGGCACAGCTTTTCGTTCAGCGACTACTACGATCCCCAGCGCATGGGCTTCAGCGCCCTGCGCGTGATCAACGAGGACATCATCGTGCCCACGGCGGGTTTCCCGCCGCATTCGCACCAGGACATGGAGATCATCACCTACGTCCTGGAGGGCACCATCCGCCACCGCGATTCCACCGGTGGCAGCGGCGACCTGCGCCACGGCGAGCTGCAGGTGATGCACGCCGGCGGCGGCATCACCCACAGCGAGATCAACCCCTCGGCCCAGGAGCGCACGCACCTGCTGCAGATCTGGGTACAGCCCGACCGCCGCGGCCATGACGCCGGCTACGAGCAGGCGGCATTGGACGCCGACGCCCTGCGCCGCGGCTTTGCCACGATGGTAGGTCCCCGGGGCAGCGGCACGCCCTTCCAGATCAACCAGGACGCGCGCCTGGACATCGCCTGGCTGGCGGATGGCCAGGTGGCGGAGAAGGCGCTGCAGCCGCAGCGCGCCTACTACCTGCACGTGGCGCGCGGCCAGGTCGTGATCAACGGCGACACGCTGTCGGCCGGCGACGCGCTGGCACTGAAGGACGAGGCGAAGCTGGCGGTGACGGCCAGCGGGGATGCGGAAGTGCTGCTGTTCGACCTGGCTTGATCGAAGCGAAACGGTCGCCAGCAAGCTGGCTCCTGCGAGGGAATCTCCTGTAGGAGCCGGCTTGCCGGCGACATCGAGGCCGGACGCCTACCGCGGCGCCAGCGTCAGCCCGACGTGGATCGAGAAGTCCGGCGAGGACTTGGTGATCAGGTCTTCCTGGAAGGCGATGTCCAGCGCCCAGGCCTTTTCGATCCAGCGGCCCCCGAACACCAGCTGCAGGCCGGCGCGGTCGAGCTGGTCCAGCGCGGAATCCTTGTAGAGCGGGCCATGGGCATAGAGCTGCGCGCCCAGCTCGATCTTCTGCGTGGCGCGCAGGAAGGCACCGGCACCGCCGAAGGGCACCAGGGTCTCCTGCTGGTCCTCCAGTACATCGCCCTTCTGGTTCAGCGACACGCCGGCCGAGGCGAAGCCGCTCCAGCGGCTGTCCTGGTCGAAGGGCAGCGCCCAGTCGGCCCAGAGCGCGCCGCCGAGGTTGCCGCCGGTGAGCTTGTCCTCGTCGCCGGTGGGCAGCTTCAGCTCGGCGCGCAGCGCCAGGTCCTCGGTCGCGGCCCAGCCGGCGGAGACACGCAGGTCGCCCAGCGCCCAGCCTTCCTCGGTGCGGTCCAGCAGCACCGCGCCGTTCTTCTCGTAGCGGTACTGGTAGCGGTCCTGCGGCACCAGCTCGCGGCCGCCGTTGGGCAGTCCGAAGAAGTCGTGCCAGCCCTCGATGAAACCGTCCATGAAGCCGCCGCCGACATGCACGGCCGACAGCTCCGCGCCCCACTCCCAGCCGCCGCCCAGGCCCGCGCGGTAGCGGCCGGTGAGATGGGCGCTCTCGCCGTCCAGGGTGATGGTCTCGGTACCCACCGTGTCGGTGGTGTATTCGCTGGTCAGGTCCAGGCTGTAGCGGCTGGCACTGTCGCCCTTGGCCAGCACCCGGCCATGGCCGATCACCGGCAGGGCGAAGCCCTGCGCCAGCGCGCCCTGGTTGGTGGTGTCGAACGGGGCGGCCTGGGCCACCGGGGCCAGCGCCACGAGCAGGGCCGCGAACGGCAGGGTCGGACGGATCATGGAATTCCTGTGATTATTTATTGATTAATAATGCTGATTGGTGCTTTTTATCTCGACTCGCCCAGGCTCCCCCGGAGCCCCGGCCACAGCACCGGCGCAGTATGCCGCAAGCGGCCGGCCAGGCCCGTGACACCGGCGTTTTGCCGCTCCCTGGCCTTTGCTATAGCATCGCCCTCCCTTTTGCTTGACAAGCGGTTAGCCGATGTTTGCCACCGAAAATACGCGGATCAGCTCCGTCCGCCCCGTCTCCACCCCCGCCCAGGTCCAGGCCGAGTTCCCGCTGACCGATAACGCGGCGGCGACGGTGTTCCAGACCCGCAAGGAAATCCAGGACATCCTGCACGGTCGCGACAGCCGCCTGCTGGTGATCGTGGGCCCCTGCTCGATCCACGATACCAAGGCCGCGCTGGAGTACGCCGCGCGCCTGAAGGCCTTCCGTGAACAGGTGCAGGACGACCTTCTGGTGGTGATGCGCGTGTACTTCGAGAAGCCGCGCACCACGGTGGGCTGGAAGGGCCTGATCAACGACCCGAACCTCAACGACAGCTACGACATCGAGCAGGGCCTGCGCGTGGCGCGCAAGCTGCTGGTCACGCTCAACGACATGGGCGTGCCGGCCGGCGTGGAGTTCCTCGACCTGCTGACGCCGCAGTACCTGGCGGACCTGGTGAGCTGGGGCGCCATCGGCGCACGCACCACCGAATCGCAGCTACACCGCGAGATGGCGTCCGGCCTGTCCTGCCCGGTGGGCTTCAAGAACGGCACCGACGGCAGCGTGAAGGTGGCGGTGGATGCCATCGTCTCCGCCCAGAGCCCACACCGCTTCCTGTCGCTGACCAAGGACGGCCAGATCTCGATCTTCGAGACCGCCGGCAACGCCGACTGCCACGTGATCCTGCGCGGCGGCAGCAGCGGCACCAACTACGACGCCAAGAGCGTGGACGCCGCCTGCGCCGCGCTGACCAAGGCCGGCCTCAAGCCGCAGGTGATGGTCGACTTCTCCCACGCCAACAGCCAGAAGCAGCACAAGCGCCAGGTCAACGTCGGCGAGGACGTGGGCCACCAGATCGCCGGTGGCGACGAGCGCATCGTCGGCGTGATGATCGAATCGCACCTGGTGGAAGGCCGCCAGGAGATCGGGCCCGACATGGTTTACGGCCAGTCGATCACCGACGCCTGCATCCACTGGGATGACACCACCGCGGTGCTGGGTGGGTTGGCGGCGAGCGTGGCCAAGCGTGGCGGCAAGCTGGCGAAGAGCGCTTAGAGCGCCTGTCAGCATCAAGCAAAAGGCCCGCGAAAGCGGGCCTTTTGCTTTGAAGCCCCTCTCCCCTTTTGGGAGAGGGGTTGGGGAGAGGGGGAACTAACAATCGGCCGCTCCGTGCGTACCGCCACAGCACCACCCTCACCCCAGCCCTCTCCCGCCAGCGGGAGAGGGAGTTGTCCGATCTTTGGTTTCTTAAGGCTTCGGAACAGCGGCAGGGCCTGCCAACTTCCGCCGCCCACTCGCTACGCTAGGATCCCCACGCCTCTTGGCGTGGGGCCCCTCCACGCGGCTCGGGGCTTTAGAAGTACTCGCCCTTGAACACGTTCGCGAATACCACCTGCTCCAGCGTCGGCTTGCCGCCATCCTTGCGCCCCTTGGCCGAAGCCGACGAGGGGAACAGGCGGAAACCGCGGTTGAGCATGCTGTCGTTGAGCTTGGGCCACAGCGCGTAGGACACGGCGGCGACGGTGCCCAGCGGCGTGGCGATGGACTTGGGGCGGCGCAGCACCGACTCCAGCACGGTGTCGCCGGCCTTCTCCGGAGACCAGGCCGGCACGTAGTCGTAGAGCTTGGTCGGCGCGATCATCGGCGTGCGCACCAGCGGCATGTAGATCGCCGTGACCTCGATGCCGCGGTGCTTCACCTCGGCCGACAGGCAGCGGCTGAAGGCGTCCAGCGCGGCCTTGCTGGCGACGTAGGAAGAGAAGCGCGCGGCGTTGGTCAGCACGCCGATGGAGCTGATGTTGACGATGTGGCCGTCGCGACGCTTCGCCATCCCCGGCAGGAAGTTGAGGATCATGCGGATCGCGCCGAAGTAGTTCAGCTGCATCGTGCGCTCGAAGTCGTGGAAGCGGTCCAGCGACTCGAACACGGCGCGGCGGATGGAGCGGCCGGCGTTGTTGATCAGGATGTCGACGTGGCCGAAGTCCTTCAGGATCTCGGCGCAGCAGTTGTCGATGGCCTGCATGTCATTGAGGTCGCAGGGGTACACATGCGCCTCGCCGCCGGCCATCTGGATGATCTTCTGCGTCTCTTCCAGCTTCTCGCGGGTACGCGCCACCAGGATCACCTTGGCGCCGGCGGCGGCGAACTTCTTGGCCGAGATGAAGCCGATGCCGGAGGACGCGCCGGTGATGACTACCACCTTGCCGGACAGCTTGCGCTCGGCACCCTTCGGGATCGTGGCGTAGATGTCGAGGAACTGCTCCCAGTAGGCCCAGAGCTTGTCGGCGTAGTCCTTGATGTCCGGGCAGTTGATGCCCGAACCCTTCAGGGCGCGGCGCGCGTTCTTGTCGTCGAACACCGCCGGGTTGGTGACGTAGCCCAGCACCGACACCGGCACGCCGATGGCCTTGGAAATGGTCTTGCTGACGTTGCCGGGGATGCTCTCGCCGAGACGGTTGGCGAGATCGCGCGCGGCCTTGGGGATCGCCGGCAGCTCGAACTTGGCGGCGAACTGCGGGCCGTGTGCCGCTTCCATCAGCGTCTGCAGCAGGCTGCCGACCGTGGGCGAATCCGACTGGATCAGGCAGAACACCTGGCCGTCGAGGCCGTCCTGGTGCGCGATGTGGTCCATGGCCTTGGCCACGTAGTCCACCGGCGCCAGCGGCACGCGGCCGCCCTCGATACCCAGCAGCGGCAGCCACTTGGGCACCGCGTAGGACAGCTTCTGGATGGTCTTGAAGAAGTAGTAGGGGCCGTCGATCTTGTCCATCTCGCCGGTCTCGGAGTGGCCCACCACGGCGCCCGGGCGATAGATGCGGAACGGCACCTTCGACTCCTCGCGCACGATCTGTTCCGACTGGAACTTGGTGCGGAAGTAGGGGTGCGCCACGCGCTGGCCCTCGTCGAACATGTCCTCGGTGAAGCGGCCGTTGAAATCGCCGCCCGCCACCGCCACGCTGGAGGCGTGGTGCAGCTTCACCTTGCCGCCCAGGCCGTTGACGAAGGCCACGAGGTTGCGCGTGCCCTCGTTGTTGATGCGGTCACCGGTGGCGTCGTCCATGCCCATGTCGTAGACGGCGGCCAGGTGGAAGACGTGGTCGATCTTGCCCTGCAGCTTCTTGAAATCGGCCGCGGACACCAGGCCTGGCGTGGTGATGTCGCCATATACCGCGTGCAGGCGCGTGCCGGCTTCGCCGTAGCGCTCCTGCAGCGCCGCAAACTTGTCCTTGGACGACTCGCGCACCAGGATATGCACCTGTGCCTCGGGCCGGGCCAGCAGCTGTTCCAGCAGGAACTTGCCGATGAAACCTGTCGCCCCCGTCACGAAATAGTTCACGGCCAATCTCCTCAAGAAAGTAAAGTCGGGATCATTCTGGGAGATCGATATTACCGGGGACATGGCCGCAGAGACACAAACGCCGGCGGGGTTTCCGCCGGCGCAGGTAAATCGTGCTCGCCCTTGCAGCGGTCACTGTGACAGTGTGGCTTCCTCGATCCAGCCGCTGTACTGCTGATGCTGGGTATACCACCAGCCGCCGTCGCGGTTCGATTGCCGCACCTGCAGCTTGAGACTGGCGCCCGCGGGCACCGGCCCCTCGATGGTGGACTGGTGCTGGGGCCGGGCACGCAGCACCGTGGCCTGCTTGGTCTTCGCCGGGCCCGGCATCAGGGCCGGCGGCGGAACCACCACGGGCGGCGCCACGATCATCACCGGCAGTTGTGCCTGTGCCGAAAAACCAAATCCCGCCAGCAAGGCGGCCACCAGAATCCTGTTCACGTCTCCCCCTCTCGATTTTTTGAAGGCGGCCCGCCCCCGCGGGCCGCCTTCTCCAGCTTACTGCGGCGCCAGGGCGCTGTCGTTCACCCAGCCGGCGACGCCGTTGGCGTAGACATACCACCAGATGCCCAGCGCATTGGGCACGCGCTGCATGAGCTGCACCTCCGTGCCGGCCGCCAGGCTGGCGTCCACCGGTGACCCGGCGCGCGGCTGGCGCAGCAGCGCGGTCGGCTGGCTCGTGTGGCGCACGCCGATCACCGGCATGCCGGGCTTGGCACTGGCGCGCGCGGCAACGACCGGCGCCACTGGCGCCGGGGCCAGAACGGGCTGCGGTGCCGGAGCGGGGGCCTGCATGACAACCGGCTCCGGCGGAGCCGCCGCAGGCGTGGGCGCATAGGTGGGAGCCGGGGCAGGAGCCGGGGCCGGGGGAGGCGTGTAGCTACTGCGGCTGTTGGAGCCAGAGGAAGCGGCCGAGCCACGCGAGGGCAACTCGAACACCAAGCCCAGGCTGATCACGGTGACATCACTCTCGTTGTCGAGACTCACCGGATAGCCGTTGAAATCCTTGACGCCCATGTAGCTTTCAAGGTCCAGGCGCAGGCCGAGATTGCGGGTAATCTTCCAATCGCCGCCGACACCCCAGGTGAAGCCACTGCTGGACAGCTCGTCGCTACCCAGGCCCGCCGCCTTTCCTTCGGAATCGCCCTTGTAGTAGCCGCCCTTGATCCAGACGCCGGACCCGGTGGGGCTCAGGCGGCCAAAATACCCGGCCGACGCGCGCATGCCGGAGAAGCCGATGCTCACACCGGGATCATCGGTGATGTCGTGATCGCCGAAATCGGCATAGGCCACTTCGAACATCAACGGCAGGGACTCCGAGCGGAACCCCGCGAAAGCGGTAAAACCCGTAGCGTCGTCGACGTTGTCGTATTCGTACTGCGTCATGCTGCCGGCAGCGCCGACGTAAACGCCCGCATTGGCCGCACTGCTCATCGCCAGGACACCCAGCCCCAGCCAATTCACGAACTTCATGTACTTTCCCCGTTGTATGCGCCCGTTCCTGGGCTGGTTTGAACCCCATCCTATTCTGCCGCGAGAAGCCCTGCCACGGCATTAGCCGATCGGCTAACAAGGCTCGAAAGTGCCGGTAAAACGAGCCTAGTAGTCGCCTTCATGATGCTTTGCAGCCTCGCGCAGCTCGGCCCGCTGCTGCAGGCGCTGGGCGCGGTCCTTGTCGGAGCGCCAGATCACGTCCGGGAACAGCAGCACGCGCAGCAGGCCTACCAGCATGAACAGGTAGCTGAAACTGAACAGGATGCCGCAGAACATCGACACCCACTCGAAGCTCGGCGCCACGTACTTGATGCCCCACCAGGACATCACGTCCACCATCGACGCGGCCAGGCCCACCGGAAATATCCACTGGTAGGACTGCAACTGGTTGAACTGCATCGAGAACGGGATGCCAATGATGAAGAAGCAGGTGGTGAAGCCGAACAGGTGCGCGTGGGTGAAGGCGATAAGCTTGCCCAGCGACATCTGCTCGAAATAGGCCTGGGCCGTGCCGTGCAGGCGCAACTGGTACCAGATCTCCGAGGCACCGAAACAGAAGGCGATGCCGAACATCACCACCGCCATGGCGATACCGCGCTTGGCCGCCGGCGGCAGCTCGCGCAGGTTCAGCTCCACGCTGTGCGAGTCGAAGGGGATGAACCACCACACCGCCGCCAGGATCAGGAAGAACACCACGATCAGCGCCAGCGGCCCGCCCACGGTAAGCCACAACGGCTTCTCCGGCGGCAGCTCGACGACCGCGGCGCTCTCCACCGGCTGGTCGCTGAAGAAGTCGAAGTCGTCGCCGGCGGGCGCTGCCTGCTGCGCCTCGGCCGCCGCCGGCTGCGCGGCACCTGCGTCGGCATCAGCCGCCGAGACTGCCAGGCTGCGGGCCAGCAGGAATATGGCGACGAAGAAGGCCACCAGGCCGAACTCGAACAGCCGCACGGTCACTTTTCCCGCCGTGCGCGCGTTACGCATTCTTGAGCCTCACGTAGAGCAGCGTGCCCGCCTTCTTTACCGCCGCGGTGATCGCGGCATCGAGATCGCTGCCGGTCGCCGCCGGCAGCTGGTCCACGGCGATGCCGTTGAACTTCGCGTAGACCTTGCTCTGCGCGGCCGCCGGCACCTGGGTACTGCTCATGGGCTTGACCTGGGTCACCTTGAGCTGGCGGTCGGTCACCATCAGCAGGAAGAACAGCTTGCCCTTGAACTCGGCCGGGAAGATCAGCGCCGTGCCGGCCGGGCGCTTGTCCTGCAACGGCACGTAGATGGTGTTCTCGTCGGCCTTGCCCAGCGTGGCGCCCAGGGTCCTGGCGCGGGCGATGTCGGCGTCGGTCAGGATGGCGTCGCGCGGCAGGTATTCGCGCACGCCGGGAAAGGCTGCCTGCACCTCGCGCGGGATCAGGCTGGCGGTGTCGAGCCAGTCGCCCTTGTTCGCCGGGGTGGAGCCCTTGCTGCCCGGGTTGGCGCGGGCCTGGGCCTCGGCACCGTTGGCGGCGCCGTCACCGTCGGCGTCCTTGCCGGCGATCTTGGCGAAGGCGCCGGCGCTCATGCCGGCGTCCTTGAACTCCTGGCCGTAGGCATTCAGCGGCGTGCCGCCGCCATCCTTGTGGCAGGCATTGCAGGAGGGCGCGTAGCCATACTCCGCCTTGTACATCCGGGCAAAGGCGGGTTCCGCCCCAGCCTGGGTCCAGGCCATCAAAAGCAGCAGCGGCAGCAGACGCTTCACCCTCTTCTCCTCAGAAATCGAACAGCCCCGGAACCGTATCGCGCATGCGCTCCATCAGCTGCGGGTCCTTCTTCAGCGCATCCTGCATCGCGGCGCGCTGCGGCGAGTCCGCCGGCGGCATCAGGGTATGCGCCTTCTCACCGCCCAGGTAGCGCTCCCAGTCGAGCACATCGCGAATCTTGGGGGTGGCCTTGACCTGCGCCAGCACCTCGGCCTCGTTGCGCCCGCCCATGAAGTCCAGGCGCTTGGCCGGGTTGCCGCGGTGGCAGCTGAAACAGTATTCCTCGAAGGGATGCAGCGGCGAGCCGGCGGATAGTTCCAGTGGCGGGCCGCCGCTGGCCAGTGGCGGCGACATCTCGGCCGTGTCCAGGCAGCAGTAGGCCGGCAGGGTCTTCTCGCCCAGGGCGCCGAGCAGGGCCTGCATGAGCTTCACCCGCGAGACGGGTGCCGCACGGAACAGCGCCGGGTCGAGCCGGTCCACCGCCGCCTCCAGCCGTTCGGGGCTGACGCCTCCGGCCTGCTCCAGCCGCGCGCGGTCGCCGTCGCTGAACAGCGCGGCCAGGCCGTAGACGCCGTCGATGTCGGCGGCGGTCAGCCGGCGCTTGGGCGGACGCGGCGTCAGCGGGTCCAGCGCGGCTGGCAGCTTCGGCAACTGGTCGAAGGCCACCAGGTCCTCGTTGTTGCGGGCGCCCTCGCCCGGCTGCGGCGCCGGCGTGAACAGTGCGCGGATGCGATTGCGCAGGCCACGCTGCTCGGCCAGCGGATCGCGGTTGCGCAGGTCCGACTCCGGCACGGCGATGCCCTCCGCCGGCCAGGCCGCGGCCTGCATCTGCCGCAGCCGCGCGGCATCGGGGGACTGCGCGTCGAAGCTGCCGGGGTCGGAGAGATAGCGCAGCGCCAGCTTCAGCATCAGGCGGCGGCAGTCCTGCCCTTCCGCGCCGCAGGCGTCGATCCACAGTTGCTGCGTCACCGCGACGAAGGCGCCGGTATCGGTCAGCTCGTCGAAACGCTCCGGCGAGGCCAGCGGCTGCTCCAGCGGCATGCCGAGGTAGGGCTCGTTGCCGCGCGCGGCGACGATCATCGCGGCAATTTCCGGCTGGCCGTTGGTCTCGGCCCAGGGGCGCTGCGGGAAGATCGGCGTGCCGCCCTGGTGGCAGGTGGTGCAGACCGCGCGGCGCGCGTAGACGATGCGGCGCGCGCCGGTGGCGGAGTAATCCTGCACCAGCTGGAACTCGAAGCGGCCGGCGGCCTCGTTGTAGCTCAGCACCTCGATCTCGTTGGCGTCCTCCACGAAGCCGAGGAACAGCTGGCCGCGTGGCGCCAGGCCCAGCGAGGCCGGCGTGCCCGGCGCCTGGAAGTCCGCCGCCACCAGCACGCGCGGGTGGTGGAAATCGGCCTGCGCCTTCAGCAGCGAGCGCCCCTGCGGGATCATCAGCGTGACCGGCATGCGGCCTTCCGGATCCTGCTTCTTCAGCATCTCCACCAGCTTCTCGAAGGGATACGGCAGGCCATCGTTCTGCGCCACCAGGTGATCGAACAGCGAGCGCGTGCCGGCCGGCGGCAGATCCTCGCTGGCGATCAGCCTGGCGCTCAGGCGCGGCGCGGCATGCACCGGCTCCTGCGTGCTGCGCTGAACGATATCTGGCCCGCGCGGCCCTGCCTCTGGTCGCAGCCAGAGCCAGGCGGCGATGCCCAGGCCCGCAAGCAACAGCAGGGCGAAGGCGCGCTTCATGCCGGTGCGGCTCCGCGCTCGACCCAGGCCGCGGCGGCGGCAAAGACCAGGTAGCCGCCCAGCGCCATGGCGGCCACGCCGCGGGCGTCATCCATCAGCCAGGGTCCCAGCGTATGCCCGGCCTGCACCAGCGCCAGCACTGCGCCGAGCGTCCAGGCGCGCCGCGCCTGCTGCGGCAGCGCACGCACGTAGAGCAGGATGGCGCCGGCCAGCAGGCCCAGCTCCAGCGCCAGTTCGGGCAGCGGGTAGTTCCACAGGCCGAAGCCCTGCTTGTGCTGGTCGCCATACAGCGGCAGGTCCGGCGCATGCACCAGCAGGTCGAGGAACCAGTGGGAGGCCACGGCCGCCGCCACGGCCAGCGCCGCCGCGCGACCATGGCCGCGACGCCAGGCGAGGTAGGCCAGACCCAGCACGGCCGCCCAGATCGCGGTGGCCAGCAGGCTGTGGGTGTAGGGCATGTAGTAGAGATCCACCGGAAAGGCCGCGGTGAAGCCCGGCACCACCCGCGCCTTCTCGATACCCGCCATCACCAGCAGCGCCCAGCCGATGTCCACCGCCTGCACGGCGAGGAACATCGCCCACAGCGGTACCCTCGGCTGCGATGCCTTGAGGGCGAAGGCGGCGCTGTAGTGGCCGACGAACACGGCCGGCTACATCAGCTTGAGGAATTCGCGCAGTGCCAGCTTGTCGTCCTTCGACAGCGACACACCGAACTGGTGACCCTTGTTCTCCACCAGGTCGTCGCACTTCATGAACAGCGGCGCATGCGGATCGGACGAGGTGAAGGCCGCGACCGGCGTGCCCTTCTTCACCGGCAGGCGGATCGGCCCCTGCTGGTCCTCGCGCGGCGCCAGCTTGATGTCGCGGTCGGTCACGCTGATCTTCTGCGGACGGTGCGGATTGATGTTGGGGTTGTCCGAGGTCAGCAGCTCGTCGAAGGCCATCTCGAACTGCTTCACGCGGCCGCGCACGGTGTAGTCGATGCCGCCGTCCTTCAGGTGCGTCAGCTCGCCGACGGCGTTGTTATGCAGGAAGGGCGCGGTGGCCCAGGCCGACAGCAGCGAGAAGTTGCGCAGGTAGCCGCTGCCACCCTCGATCTTCTTCTCGCCCAGGGTGCGGCCGCCCAGGCCCGGCACCATGCGGTTGAGCACCTGCGGCACCGAGCCCGGCGAGGGCCGCGCGCGGTAGTCCTCGGAGGCGAACTGCTCCCAGATGTGCCCGGCGCTGTGGTTGTCGTGCATGGCGCGGCACATGTTGGTGCCGATGATGTTGAACGGCACCGGCTCGTCGTTGGCCAGCCAGTCCTGTCCGAGGAAGTCCTTGCCGACGAACTGGCGCGGGCGCAGCTTGCCGCTCTGCGGGTCCTTGGCCAGGTACTTGGCCTGGAAGGCCGGTGAGTCGCGCTCGGCCGGCGTGAACTCGTGCTGCCAGTAGTCCTCGGCGCCGAAGACATGGCCCTCGTAGTAGCGCTCCAGCGCGGCCTTGTCGGCGCGCACGTTGTCCGGCGCGAACTTGGAGCTGTGGCAGCCGGCACACTCACGCGCGAAGACCTTGCGGCCCTGCGGCACCTTGGCCAGGTCGACGAAGGCCGAGCCCGGCGTGCCGTCCACATCCTTTGCCTTCAGCAGGTAGGTGGGGCCGCCGGTCATCAGGAAGGAGGCCAGCTCCGGCATCTTGGCGTCGGCGTAATTCCAGGCCTCGCAGTCCTTGGCGCACTGCGCGATGTCGAAGGGCTGCTGGTGCGACTTGTCACCGAAGAACGTGCCCGGCTTGGGGAACTTGGGCGTCCAGCATTCCTCGGTGCACATGCCGATGTTGACGTACACACGGATCAGCGCCAGGTGCTCGCCGACGCTGTCCTCGCCGCCCTTGAGCACGTGGCGCGTGCGGGCCTTGGTGATCTTGCCGGTGACGGGGTCCTTCATGCTCTCCTCGAACAGGCGCTTGTTCGAGAAATCCATGATGTTGTTCTGCGTGCCCGGGTTGTGCTGGAAGTCCGTGGCCACCAGCGAGGTGTCGATGGTGCCGACACGATGGCCCACGCCGAGTACCTGGCGCGACAGCGAATCCTCCGGCGTGCCCATGACGTACTGCATCGGCTGCATGGTGTACTGGTTGCCGATGGTGGCGTGGATGTTCTCCCACTTCGGATTGTTGGGATCCTTCGGTGGGTTGGTGGGATCGAAGGCCACGTGGCACTGCACGCAGGGCCCGCCCAGCACATAGCGCAGGTTCTTCCGCAGCTCGTCCTTGCGGTAGGGCGCGGTGACGGGGTCGAAGGTCACCTTGCCGGAAGCGTCCCTGGTCGGGTCCTGGTGGTACTTGCGGTAGCCCAGCACGCCGGAGCTGTGCGCGTCCGGGCAGCGGTCATACCAGAGGGTGCTGGCATCGCCTTCCGTGCAGTCCGGATCGTTGATCATTCCCCACTTGGTGAAGCGGTGCTTGCGCTCGCGCGTGTCGAGCCAGGGATACCAGACATTGTCCTGGCCCACGGTGCGCGTGGTGTGCAGGTACTCCTCGTCCTGGTTGCCGAAGCTGCCCTTGAACCAGACGTCACGACCGCGGCGCACCTGCTCGCGCGCCAGCCGGGCGGCGGCGGGGTTGGTCTTGTCCAGGTCCTTGAACAACTGATTGACGTAGCGGCAGGACTCGGCGTCGTAGCCGGTGGGCTGCGGCTGGTCGCAGGGCGGTGGCGGCGCCTGCGGGATCGGCACGATGTCCCAGCTGATGGGCCCCTGGAACGGTGGGTAGCGCGGCGGCGAGCTGCCGTCGCGCCACACCTTGCGGGCGGCCAGCGTGTCGTAGAAGTGCGCGTCGTACCAGGCGCGGTCCTTCTGCACCTTGGGCGAGCCATGCCAGGTGCCGGTGGTGAGGTTCAGGCGGACCAGATCGTCCAGCGAGATGGAGCGGTAGGTGGCGGTGTACGGCGCGTCGGGCACCGGGTACAGGCCGGCGCCACCGGGCACGGCGTAGGGCGCGGGAGTCGCGGCTGGTGTCGCGGCCAGCGCCGCCGGTGAAGACAGCAACAGCGCCCACAGCAGCCGCTTGACCATGCCCATCCCCTCGTCTTTCGTTATTCCGTGTGCTGGGGCCGGATGACCCTGGCCCGCCTCGATCGGGCGGTGTCAGGCCAGTCTAGGGACCGGCCACGGGGGGAAGCAAGCTGGGAGACTGTTGCCCCTGGGAGTGCCTACTGGTCTAGCGGCGGGGCGACGCTGGGCGAGACCGTGCGCAGCGGCATCAGCGGCAACTCCAGCCGCGGTAGCAGGCGCTCGATCTGCGCCAGGGCCTCGCCCTCCGAGTACGGCTTGGCCGGGTGCTTGCCCCAGACCGGGGCCGGCCAGGCGGCGTCGCTGGTGAAGCGCACGATATGGTGCAGGTGCAGCTGCGGCACCATGTTGCCGAGGGCGGCGATGTTGAGCTTGTCGCCCTTGTAGGCCTGCGCCAGTGCGCGGCTCAGGATCATCGACTCCCGGAACAGCTGGGTCTGGTCCGCCGCATCCAGCTCATGGAGCTCGCGGATGTCGGGGCGCCGCGGCACCAGGATGTACCAGGGGTACTGGCTGTCGTTCATCAGCAGCAGGCGCGACAGCGGCCAGTCGCCGGCCACGATGCAGTCGGCATTGAGGCGGGGGTGCAGGGCAAAAGAGACAGAAGTCATGGGCCATCCTTGGCAACGGCAAGCTTTGACCAGCGACCGTTGCCGCAGTTTCAACTGCCGGCGGGTACACTTCCGGCCATTGCTTCGAGGATAGCACCGTGAACGAGTCCAAGACCGCCCTGCTGGCCGGGGCCACCGGCGCCATCGGCCAGCAGTTGCTGCCGCTGCTGCTGGCCTCCCCCGACTACGGCCGGGTCAAGGTCATCGGCCGCCGCCCGCCGGCCCAGGCCCACGCCAAGCTCGAGGCCGTCACCAGTGATTTCAGCGACCTGCCGGCCCTCGGCGCGCAGCTGGCCGCGGACGACGTCTATTGCTGCCTGGGCACCACCCAGGCCAAGTCCGGCCGGGCCGGCCTGGAGCAGGTGGATCATGACTACGTGGTGGGCCTGGCCACCGCCGCCCTGGCCCAGGGTGCCCGCCAGTTCCTGGTGGTGTCCGCCATCGGCGCCTCGTCGCACTCGCCCTCATTCTATTCCCGCGTGAAGGGCCGCATGGAGGAGGACGTCGCGGCGCTGGGCTATCCGTCCCTGCGCATCGTGCAGCCTTCGCTGCTGCTGGGCCCGCGCGACGAGCACCGCCCCGGCGAAGCCTTCGCCCAGAAGCTCAGTCCCCTGCTCTCGCCGCTGCTGGCCGGCCCGTTGGCCAAGTACCGTCCGATCACCACGCAGGCCGTGGCCGAGGCGCTGCTGACGCTGTCGCGGCGGCCGTATCAGGGAACGCGGGTGCATACGCTGCCGCTGCGGGGCTGAGTCGTAGGGCGTAATTGAAAGTAGTGGCGTAGGGTGGGCAAACGGCTTCCTGTTTGCCCACGCTTCAGTGCCCAATCACGGATTCGCGTGGGCAACGCAAGCGTTGCCCACCCTACGGATCTCGCTACCGGTCCTTGCGCAGCAGCTCCCGCATCTCGTCGAACCGCAGTTTCTCCTCCGGCTCCAGCTCCGGATAGCGCAGGTCCAGTTTCTTCATGCTGGAGACGACCAGCTCCGCCACCGTGGCGCGCATGAAGGGCTTGTTGTCGGCGGGGATCGCGTACCAAGGCGCCCAGGGGCGCGAGGTGGCGTTGAGCGCGTCCTGGTAGGCCTTCATGTAATCGCGCCAGAAGCCGCGCTCGGTGATGTCGCCGCTCTCGAACTTCCAGTTCTTCTCCGGCTCGTCCAGGCGCGCCAGGAAGCGCTGGCGCTGCTCCTCACGCGAGACGTTGAGCCAGAACTTGAGGATCAGCGTACCGTTGCGCGCCAGGTGCTTCTCGTGGTCGCGGATGGATTCGTAGCGCTCTTCCCAGAGCTCGTCCAGCTTCTTGGGGATGCGCGGCAGCTTCTGGTACTTGAGGAACTCCGGGTGCACGCGCACGGCCAGCACCTCCTCGTAGTAGCTGCGGTTGAACACGCCGATACGCCCGCGCTCCGGCAGGCGCGTGGCGGTGCGCCAGAGGAAATCGTGGTCCAGCTCCTGCAGCGAGGGGCGTTTGAAGGAGTGCACGTCGCAGCCCGCGGGATCCACGCCAGTGAGCACGGCGCGAATGGTGCTGTCCTTGCCGGCGGCGTCCATCGCCTGGAAGACCAGCAGCACGCTGTGGTAGTCGTTGGCGTAGAGAATGTGCTGCAGGCCGGCGAGCTCCTCGACGGCCTCGGCCAGCCAGAGCTTGCAGGTCTCCTTGTCGGCCCGCTTGGCGGGCGGCTTGGTAGCCGCGCGGGCGATGCGGAACGTGCCGTCGTAAGGCACCAGGTAAGGGCTGCGGACTGCGGCGAAACCGTTCTTGGCCATGGGCTCTCCTCTTGTTCCGGGAGTCTAGCCGCCCGGCAGGCGCCTAGTCTTGGGGGCCCGGAATCACGTAGAACAGGATCGCAAAGAAATGCAGCACGCTGCCGCCGAGCACGAACAGGTGCCAGACCGCATGGTGGTAGCGCAGGCTGGTCCAGGTGTAGAAGACCACGCCGCCGCTGTAGGTCAGGCCGCCCGCCAGCACCAGCCACAGCGCCGCCGGCTCCAGCGCCACCAGCAGCGGCTTGATCGCCACCAGCGCGCACCAGCCCATCAGCAGGTAGATGGCCAGCGAGATCTTCTCGAACTTGCCGGTGGCGAAGATCTTGAACACCACGCCGGCCAGCGCCAGGCCCCAGGTAAAGGCGAACAGGCCCCAGCCCCAGGGACCGCGCAGGGTGATCAGCGTGAACGGCGTGTAGGTGCCGGCGATCAGGAAGTAGATCAGCGAGTGGTCGAGCACACGCAACACGCGCTTGGCACCCGGCAGTGGGATCGAGTGGTACAGGGTGGAGGCGGCGTACATCAGCACCAGGGTGCTGCCGAAGATCGCCGCCGCCACGATATGCCAGGCATTGCCGTAGAGCGTGGCCTTGGCCACCAGCACCACCAGCCCGATGATCGACAGCACCACGCCCAGGCCATGGGTCACGGCATGGCTGATCTCCTCGCCGAGCGAGTACAGGTTTTCGGCGCCGCTGATGTGCGGCGGCTGCAGCGGATGCCGCAGCGGCGTGCCTTGCTTGGCGTGCTCGTGCTCGATTACGCCGGCTCCACGTGCAGCGTGGCGCCATCGGCACGGGTGACGCGCACCTGGGTGCCGGCGGGCACGTCCGGGCCGGTGATCCGCCACTGCGAGTCATCGACACGCAGCTTGCCGACGCCGTTGACGATGGGATCCTTCAGCGTGAAGTTGCGGCCGATGTAGGACTGGCCGCGACGGTTGAGCATCGGCTGGTCGCTTTCCTGCGCCTCCGGACGGAATTTCTTCCACACCAGGAAGCTGCCCAGCGACAGCACCGAGAACAGCACCAGCTCGATCTCCCAATTCAGCGGCAGCGCCCAGCTCAGGGCACCGACGATGATGGCGGAGGCCCCGATCCACAGCAGCACGAAGCCGGTGGGCAGCAGCATCTCCGCCACCAGCAGCACCAGCCCGAATACCCACCAGTGCCAGTAGAGCACGTCCATCACGACTCTCCGTCCGGATTACTTCGCGGGGCCCGCGGAAACCTTCTTGGTCAGCTCGGCGATACCGCCGAGGGCGCCGATCACGTTGCCGGCTTCCAGCGGCATCAGCACCAGCTTCTCGTTGGGGCTGGTGGCGATGCGGCCCAGCGCCTCGATGTACTTGGTGGCGACGAAGTAGTTGATGGCCTGCACGTCGCCCTTCTCGATGGCCTGCGACACCATCATGGTGGCGCGGGCTTCGGCCTCGGCCTGGCGCTCGCGGGCCTCGGCGTCACGGAAGGCGGCTTCCTTGCGGCCTTCGGCGTCGAGGATGGCCTGCTGCTTCTCGCCCTCGGCGATCAGGATCTGCGACTGGCGCTCACCCTCGGCCTTGAGGATGGCGGCCTGGCGGAAGCCCTCGGCCTCCAGGATGTTGGCGCGCTTCTCGCGCTCGGCCTTCATCTGGCGTGCCATGGAGTCGACCAGGTCGGTCGGCGGGCGGATGTCCTTGATCTCGATGCGGGTGACCTTGATGCCCCAGGGCGTGGTCGCCTCGTCCACAACCGACAGCAGCTTGGCATTGATGTGGTCGCGCTGGCTGAGCAGTTCGTCCAGGTCCATGGAGCCCATCACGGTGCGCAGGTTGGTCATGGTGAGCTGCATGATCGCCAGCTCCAGGTGCTGCACCTCGTAGGCGGCCTTCGGCGCGTCCAGGATCTGGAAGAACACCACGCCATCCACGCCGACCATGGCGTTGTCCTTGGTGATGACTTCCTGGGAGGGCACGTCCAGCACCTGCTCCATCAGCGACAGCTTGCGGCCGACACGATCCACCCAGGGCACCAGCCAGTGCAGGCCCGGGGTGAAGGTGGCGCGGTACTTGCCGAAGCGCTCGATCGTGTATTCCTTGCCCTGCGGCACGGTGACCACGCCCTTGAACAGGGTGACCACGAAGAAGATCACCAGTGCATAGAAGAAGAATGCGCCCATCGCCATTACCCGTACTCCCTACATGTTGTCCGGCCGATTCTATCGGCCCATTGTTACGCGCGCGCAAGTTCCTCGCGCGCGATGTTCTGGATCCGCTCCACCATAGAGTAGAAACCATTGCGCCGGTTCATCGTGATGTGGTTCTCCAGTCCCAGGCGGGTGAAGATTTCGCCGATGTCGGAGTCCACGATCTGCTTCGGCGTCTTGTCGGAAACCACCGCAAACAGCAATGCGATCAAGCCCTTGACGATGTGGGCGTCGGAATCGCCGCGAAACTCCAGGGTGGCGGGCGAGCCGGGCTTGAGGCTGTGCGAGAACCACACCTGCGACATGCAGCCGCGCACCTTGTTGGCCTCCGTGTGCTCTTCCGCCGGCATCGGCGGCAGCTTGCGCCCCAGGTCGATCAGGTAGCGGTAGCGCTCCTCCCAATCACCCAGGAACTCGAAGGTCTCGATCAGTTCGTCCAGCTCCATATGCCCGTTCGTCCGCGTTTCATGATGCAACGTCCGGACATTATGACAGCCGCGAACAGCGGGCATCCGGCAGTGTCAGACTGGCGTAGTTCCGAAATATGCCCCGGAGACCCCCATGCTGATCCGCATCCTGCCGCCGTCGGCCGTCATCTCCAGCGAAATCACGCCGGAACCGACTTATTACCGCCGCCGCGACATCCTGGCCCGCATGGGGCTGGGGACCGCCGCGCTGCTGGCCTCCGGTTGCGGTGACGCCGCCGCGCCGGCGACTCCGGCGGCGGCGCCCGCCCCCGGCGGGCTGAAGATCGCCAAGCGCAGCGAGCGGGCCGGCGGCGAGACCGTGACGCCCTTCGAGACCACCAGCACCTACAACAACTACTACGAGTTCGGCACCGACAAGGGCGACCCCGCGCGCAACGCCCACAGCCTGCGTACCCGCCCCTGGTCGGTGGCGGTGGAAGGCGAGTGCGAAGCCCCGGGCCGGATCGACCTCGATGCCCTGATCAGGCCGCATGCCCTGGAGGAGCGCATCTACCGTCACCGCTGCGTGGAGGCCTGGAGCATCGTGGTGCCCTGGCTGGGATTCCCGCTGGCCGACCTGCTGAAGCGCTTCAAGCCGACCTCGAAGGCGAAATACGTGGCCTTCGAAACCCTGTACGACAAGGAGCAGATGCCGCTGTCGCGCTGGAGCGGCCTGGACCTGCCCTACAAGGAGGGCCTGCGCATCGACGAGGCCATGCATCCGCTGTCCTTCATGTCGGTGGGTATGTACGGCAAGGTCCTGCCGAACCAGAACGGCGCACCGCTGCGCCTGACCATTCCCTGGAAGTACGGCTACAAGAGCATCAAGTCGGTGGTGCGCATCCGCTTCACCGAGCGCGAACCGGTGACCACCTGGAAGCAGATGGCGCCGCAGGAGTACGGCTTCTACTCCAACGTGGACCCGGCGGTGGACCATCCGCGCTGGAGCCAGGCCACGGAGCGCCGCCTGGGCGAGCTGTTCAAGCGCAAGACCCTGCCCTTCAACGGCTACCCGGAAGTAGCCCCGCTCTACGCCGGCCTGGATCCGAAGAAGCTGTACTGATGTCCGCCTTCAGACGCCCGCTGCTGTGGTGGCGCCTGGCCGCCTGGACCCTGGGCGGCGGGCCGCTGCTGTGGCTGGCCTGGTGCGTGGCCACCGCCCAGCTCGGCCCCAACCCGGTGGAGTTCCTGGAGCACCAGACCGGCCTCTGGGCCCTGCGCCTGCTGCTGGCCACGCTGGCGATGACGCCGCTGCGCCGCCTGACCGGCCGCAGCGAAGCGATCCAGGTGCGGCGCCTGCTGGGCCTCTGGGCCTATGCCTGGATCACGCTGCATTTCGCGATCTACCTGACCTTCGACCTCGAATGGTCGGCGGCGCAACTGGCCAAGGACCTGGTCAAGCGCACCTACATCACCCTGGGTTTCACCGCCTGGCTGCTGCTGCTGCCGCTGGCCCTGACCTCGACGCGTGGCTGGCAGCGCCGGTTGAAACGCCGCTGGGCGCTGCTGCACCGGCTGATCTACCCGGCGGCGATCCTGGCCTGCCTGCACTTCCTGTGGCTGGTGAAGTCGGATGTGCGGGAGCCGGCGATGTACATCGCGATACTGGCGGTGTTGTTTGTTCTCCGCGTGAAGCGACCCATACCTACTCCCTCTCCCGGCTAGCGGGGGAGAGGGTCGGGGTGAGGGGCTGCAAACTTCGCCACTGACTGAAAGCTTCGCCCCTCACCCGAGCCCTCTCCCCGCCCGCGGGGAGAGGGAGCTAAGACCTACTCCGTCAGGCTGTACTTCCGGATCGCATCCGCCTCCACATCCGCCGCCTTGAACGGCAGCTTGTGCCAGCGCTTGGCCGAGTATTCACGGGTGTAGTCGGAGAAATGCGGGCTGGCCGGGTCGGTGGACTCGGAATAGGTCAGGAAGCCCTCCGCCTCCACGCCGCCGCTGCCCCAGGTCACGGTCTGGATGTAGCTGTTGCCGTAGTCGATGTTGTAGCCGTCCGCGGAGATCGGGCCCGAGTTGGCGATGGTGAAGGCACCCTCGAAGCCCTCGCCGCCGAACACCGGGATGCTCTTGTCGATGTAGCCCGGGTGCTGGATCTCGCCCAGCGGCGCATCCGGCGCAAAACCGGCGTCGTTCACGGCCTTGACCGCGTCCGCCAGCGCCGCTTGCACCGTGGGCAGCAGGATGTTGAGCCCGCGCGGCGTGTTGACCGGGTCGCCGGCGGAGAACGGCGTGAGGTAGAGCAAGGGGTTGTCCGGCCCGATCGGCAGCGGCAGCAAGGGGCCGGAGATGTTGCGATAGAACTCGCGCCAGACATGCGCGCCACGCGAGTCGAGGTTGGCCTTCATGTCCCAGTTCTTCAGCGCCTCGCAGGCCGCCGTGACGTTCACCGGGCCGGAGCTGCCCACCAGCACCGGCAGGCGGCACAGCGTATTCACCACCGTGTCGCGCTCCATCTGCGCCGACAGGATCTGGCTGGACAGCACCACGTCCTGCAGCGTCGGGATGTCGAAGCGATTGCCGGGACGGCCATCGCTGCCGTCCAGGCGCTTGGTGATCTGCTGGATGCACAGGCGCGTGCGCAGCGAGCGGGCGCTGCGCTCGGGGCCGATGATGCCGGCATAGCCTTCCAGCGGTTCGGCGGGATTGGTCAGCCAGTGGCTGTCGTTGCAGTTGTGCACCCAGTCGTCACGCTGGATCTTGGGCAGGTTGGAAGCCCCGAAGATGCCCGGACGCGGCGCGTCCTCGTCGGTGTCCCATTCGCAGGCGGAGCGCGAGCCGTCCAGCAGCGGCAGGCCGGGGGCCAGCAGCTGAACCACCTGGTGCAGGGGAATCGCCTGGCAGGTGGTGACCTTGGAGTCCGGGACGTTGGGCACCACGGTGACGTCGGAGTAATAGACCTTGCCGCCGGGACCGCTGGCCACCGTGTTGACCCAGGGAACGCCCAGCACCTCGGCCTGCGCGCGGATGAATTCGTCCAGGTTCGCCGACTGGTTCCAGCGCGCGAACTGGTTGATCAGGCTGTCGTTCTCGGCGTTGGCGTCGCGCAGCGCATAGGCCTTGAGATTGTTCCAGCCCAGGATCGGGATGCCGGCGGCCTTCAGCACCAGCACCGGGCCATAGTGGGTCTTGTACAGCGTGCGGGTCTCTTCCGACAGGCTGCCGTCCTCGTTCCTGATCTGGATGGTGATCGGCAGGGCCACCATGTCGCGCAGCTCGCCGTCGTACAGGTACTGGCGCGGATTCAGCGGGTTCAGTGTCAGCTCGTAGAAGGTGAAGCGGTAGGCGGTGGAAACGGTGTGGGTCCAGGCGATGTGATCGTTGAAGCCGATCAGCACCGCCGGCACGCCATAAAGCGAGGCACCCATGATGTCGAGCTTGCCGGGGATGGTGGCGTGCGCCAGGTACAGACGCTCGGTGCCGATCCAGGGGAAGTGCGGGTTGCCGTAGACCACCGAGCGGCCATCGGCGGTGGCGTCCTTGCCCAGCGCGTACATGTTGCTGCCGAAGGTCCGTTCGCGCTGGAAGAAGCGGAACGGGCCGGGGTCGCTGCGCAGCGCAGCCGCCTTCTGCTCCGCCGTAGGCTCGGCGGCCGACTTGGCGCGCGCGGCGGCAGCGGTAGCACCCGCTGGAGGCAGCGGCGGCGGCTGCGCGGTGGCCACCTCGTTGATCCACACCGAACCGGAGGCAATCAGCGACAGGCGCAGGTAGCGCCGGTACATGTCGTTTTCCTCGATCTCGAACACCCAGTCCGCGGCGCGGCAGGCGGCGTGGCGGCCCTCGTGCCCGCCGGCCTTGAGCTCGCGGACGTAGCGGTTGTAGCCGTCGACGAAGCCGCGGGTGACGTTCTTGTAGTCGGCCAGGGTCTTGTCGCGCGCCGGGGCGATGGCTTCGTCGGTAGCGGTGCTGCGCCAGTAGAAGTCGCTGTCGACGTTGCTGGCGGTAGTCCCGTTGGGCTGGATCGTGTAGCTGCCGTCGCGCCCGAAGTAGCGCGCGCGCAGGCCGCGGATGGTGATGAAGTCTTCCTGCATCACGCAGAGGTTGTCCTCCGCGAAGGCGTAGCCGAAGCCATAACCGAGGCTCCCGAAGTCCTGCGCCTTGATATGGGGGATGCCCAGGGACGTGCGGGTGATGTCCGCGGTGTACTTCGCCCCGCCGGGGCCGGGGCCTGCCGTGGCAGCCCTGTCATCGGAGCGGCTGCAGCCGCCCACGAGCATCACTGCGGCCGCCAGGCCGCCCACCAACCAGTTGCGCATGAATCTCTCCTCGAAATGCCGCAGGCTCTATGGGCCTGTCATGGTTCCGACACGATCATAGCCGCTGGCACCCGGCCGCGCCGTATAATTCGCGGCCCTCAGGCGAGATTCCCACATGCCCACCCGTATCTCCGGCCGCGCGCCGGACCAGCTGCGTCCGGTTTCGATCCAGCGCCAGTTCACCCGCCACGCCGAAGGCTCGGTGCTGGTCAGCTTCGGCGACACCCGCGTGCTCTGCACCGCCAGCGTCGAGGAGCGCGGCCCGTCCTGGAAGAAGGATGGCGGCGGTTGGGTCACCGCCGAGTACGGCATGCTGCCCCGCGCCACCCACACCCGCAGCCGCCGTGAAGCCGCACAGGGCAAGCAGTCCGGCCGTACGCAGGAAATCCAGCGCCTGATCGGTCGCTCGCTGCGCGCCTGCGTCAACCTGGAGGCCCTGGGCAACTACACCGTCACGCTGGACTGCGACGTGCTGCAGGCCGACGGCGGTACCCGCACCGCCGCCATCACCGGCGCCTACGTGGCCATGGCCGACGCCATCAACGCCATGCTGAAGAAGGGCCAGATCAAGAAGAACCCGCTGTTCGGCCAGGTGGCCGCGGTGTCCGTCGGCATCTCCGGCGGCCAGCCGGTGCTGGACCTGGACTACGTCGAGGACTCCGGCTGCGAGTGCGACATGAACGTGGTCATGAACGAGGCCGGCCAGTTCATCGAGGTGCAGGGCACCGCCGAAGGCCATGCCTTCCGCCGCGAGGAGCTCGACGCCCTGCTGGACCTGGCCACGGCCGGCATCCGGCAGCTGATCGAGGCGCAGCGTCAGGCACTGGGCGCCTGACGCCGGGAATCGGGAATCGTAGAAGCACGCCCAGCGCTCCATGCGAGTATCCGATTCCCGATTCCCGATTCCCGATTCCCGATTCCCGGCTTTTGACATGCCCACCGAAGTCGTCCTCGCCAGCCGTAACGCCGGCAAGCTGAAGGAAATGCAGGCGCTGCTGGCGCCGCTGGGCTGGGAGCTGCGCCTGGTCACCGATTTCAGCGACGTGGAGCCGGAGGAGTCCGCGCCGACCTTCGTCGAGAACGCGCTGATCAAGGCGCGCCATGCCTCGAAGGTCTCGGGGCTGCCCGCCATCGCCGACGATTCCGGCATCGAGGTCGATTTCCTCAACGGCCAGCCCGGCGTGCATTCCGCCCGCTACGCCGCCCAGGGCGCGGGCGACCGCGCCAACAACCGCAAGCTGATGGGGGCGCTGGAAGGCGTGGCCGAGCAGGACCGCGGCGCGCAGTTCGTCTGCGTGATGGTGTTCCTGCGCCATGCCGCCGACCCCACCCCGCTGATCGCCCAGGGCGCCTGGCGTGGGCGCATCCTGCACGAGCCGCAAGGCGAAGGCGGCTTCGGCTACGACCCGCTGTTCTGGGTGCCGGGCCATGACTGCAGTGCCGGCCAGCTCGACCCGGCTCTGAAGAATCGCGTCTCGCACCGCGCCCAGGCCGCGGCCGAACTGCTCGACATGCTGCGGGACTGAGGCATGAACCCCGGCGCCGTCTTGCCTGGCGCGACCTCCGGAACGGCTCCAGACCCGGCGATCCCCCTGGCGCTGTACCTGCACTTTCCCTGGTGCGTCCAGAAGTGCCCCTACTGCGACTTCAACTCCCACGCCCTGCGCGGCGAGACGCCGGAGGACGCCTACGTCGAGGCCCTGGCCCGTGATCTCGACCATGAACTGGCCGGGGGCGAAACCCGCCCGCTGGTCTCGATCTTCATGGGCGGCGGCACTCCCAGCCTGTTCTCCGGCCGCGCCATCGGTCGCGTGCTGGAGGCCGTGTCCAAGCGCCTGGCCTTTGCGCCGGGTATCGAGATCACGCTGGAGGCCAACCCCGGCACCGCCGACGCCGCGCATTTCCGCGGCTACCGCGCCGCCGGGGTGAACCGCCTGTCCATCGGCGTGCAGAGCCTGGACGCGGCACAGTTGAAGAAGCTCGGCCGCATCCACGACCCCAGCCAGGCGGTGGAAGCCCTGCGGCTGGCGCGCGATGCCGGTTTCGACAATGTGAACCTCGACCTGATGTTCGCCCTGCCGCAGCAGACCGAGGCCCAGGCCATGGCCGACCTCGACGGCGTGCTGGCACTGCAGCCCGAGCACGTCTCCTGGTACCAGCTCACCCTGGAGCCCAACACCGAGTTCGCCGCCCGCCCGCCGCCACTGCCGGACGATGATGCCGTGGCCGGCATGTTCGATGCCGGCCAGGCGCGCCTGGCCGCGGCCGGCTACGCCCAGTACGAGGTCTCGGCCTACGCCCGGCCCGGACGCCGGGCCCGCCACAACCTCAACTACTGGGAATTCGGCGACTACCTGGGCATCGGCGCCGGCGCCCACGGCAAGTGCAGCGGGCCGCAAGGCGTGGTCCGCCGCGCCCGGCACAAGCACCCCAAGCGCTACCAGGAGACCGCGGGTACCGCGGCCGCCGTGCAGGAGCAGCGTCTGCTGTCCGCCGGGGAGATGCCGGTGGAGTTCATGCTGAACGTGCTGCGCCTCAACGCCGGAGTACCGGCGGCGCTCTGGGAGGCCCGGACCGGCCTGCCGCTGTCGGCCCTGGATGCCCCCATGGCCGAGGCACGCCGCCTGGGTTTGATGGAGGCCGATCCGGGGCTGTTGCGGCCGACCGCGCTGGGTCATCGACATTTGAACCGACTGCTGGAACTGTTCCTCTAACAGCCTGGAGGCCACCGTGCTCGAAGAAACCACCGTCACCTGTCCAGCTTGCTGGGAGGAGATCGTCCTGGAGCTCGATCTCTCAGGCGGATCAGCGGTTTACACCGAGGACTGCTCCGTTTGCTGCCGTCCGATGACGGTGCGCCTGACACTGGACGAGGAGGGCGGCTTCGAGGTCCAGGTGGAGTCCGAGGAGGGCTGACGGGCTAGGGGCTGCTGATAAAGTTGCCAGCGCCAAGGGTTCCCATTACACTGCGCGCCCTTTTAGTTTTGCCGGAAGCTGTGTCATGAAAGAAGGCATCCACCCCGAATACCGCCCGGTCGTGTTCCGCGACTCCTCCATTGGTCAGAACTTCATCATCCGTTCGACCGTGAAGACCAAGGACAAGATCACCGTCGACGGCCAGGAATACCCCCTGGTGAACCTCGATACCTCCAGCGCCTCGCACCCGCACTACACGGGCAAGACGAAGGTCGTGGACACCGGTGGCCGCGTGGGCAAGTTCAACGCCCGCTACGCGCGCAAGGCCTAAGCCGCCGCTGTTTCAAGCAAGGCCGCCCCCTGGGCGGCCTTGCTGTTTGTATCCCGTGGTAATTCGCGGCAGCCACACCCTGCAGGCGATGCCGTTGTTCCGGCTGTATTCCAGCCGCATCCCGGCACTACGGAAGCCAATGCCGCAGGAAGTGCTGGCGGCCCATGGGCAAAAGTCGCTATCCTTCGGCCCCGACTACATCATCCCCAAGCCGCTCGCCCCCCGCCTGCGCGACCATGTCGCCCCGGCAGTGGCCCGTGCGGCGGTGAGCAGCGGCGCCGCCCGCCTGCCCTATCCCGCGCATTACCCGGCCTGAGGAAGACTCGTCACCAGGGAAACTCTGGGGAAGCGCGTGCCGGCACGGTTCTCGCTTCAGGATTCGCCACAAAAAGATTGCGGAGCAAGCATGAGCGACGTCAGCTACAGTCTGGTCAATAACGCCACCGGTGAGAAAACCGATCTTCCGGCCATCGGCGGCACCCTCGGCCCGGTCGGCCTCGACGTGGGCAAGGTCTACGACAAGCTGGACGTCTTCACCTACGATCCCGGCTTCAGCTCGACCTGCTCGACCAAGTCGGCCATCACCTACATCGACGGTGACAAGGGCGTGCTGCTGTACCGCGGCTACCCGGTGGCCCAGCTGGCCGAGCACTGCAATTTCATCGAGGTGGCCTACCTGATCCTGAACGGCGAATTGCCGAACAAGGACCAGCTCGCGGCGTTCGACATGAACATCCGCAAGCACACGATGATCAACGAGAACCTCAAGGGGTTCTTCGGCGGCTTCAACTACGACGCCCACCCGATGGCCATGCTGACCGGCATCGTCGGCTCGCTGTCCGCCTTCTACCACGACACCACCAACAACAAGGATGCGCGGCACCGCGAGATCTTCGCGCACCGCATGATCGCCAAGATCCCGACGATCGCCGCCGCCGCCTACAAGAAGTACTACGGCCAGCCGTTCGTCTACCCGCAGAACCACCTGGACTACTGCAGCAACCTGCTGCACATGATGTTCGCCGTGCCGGCTGAGCCGTATCACGTCGATCCGATCGCCGCCAAGGCGCTGGACGTGCTGTTCATCCTGCACGCCGACCACGAGCAGAACGCCTCCACCTCCACGGTGCGCATGGCCGGCTCCACCGGCACCAACCCCTACGCCGCGATCGCCTCGGGCATCGCCGCCCTCTGGGGTCCGGCGCACGGCGGCGCCAACGAGGCCGTGCTGAAGATGCTGGAGGAGATCGGCGATGTGAAGAACGTCCCGGCCTTCATGGCCAAGGTCAAGGACAAGACCTCGGGCGTACGCCTGATGGGCTTCGGCCACCGCGTGTACAAGAACTTCGACCCGCGCGCCACGATCATCCGCGAGCAGTGCCACAAGGTGCTCAAGCACCTGGGCAAGGACAGCGACCCGCAGCTGGAGCTGGCGATGAAGCTGGAAGAGATCGCTCTGTCGGACGACTACTTCAAGGCCCGCGCGCTGTACCCGAACGTCGATTTCTACTCGGGCATCATCTACAAGGCCCTGGGCATCCCGGTGAACATGTTCACGCCGATGTTCGCCATCGCGCGCACGGTCGGCTGGGTGGCCCACTGGATCGAGATGGTGGCGGATCCGTCGATGCGCATCGCCCGTCCGCGCCAGGTCTACACCGGCGCCGGTGACCGCAACGTCACCCCAATCGCGCAGCGCTAAAGGATACGAATAGGGCCGCTCGCTACGGCCTATTCGCATCCTTTGACGAAGCTTGAAATGAAAAGCCCTCCATCAGGAGGGCTTTTTTCATTCTTGGCACAACTTCAGGCCGCCGCTTCGGCGGTCGCGATCAGCTTCTCCAGCTGCACCGGGTCCATGCGCCGGAACGGCTGGTTCTCCACGGGACTCAGTGGCGCGCGGCGCTGCTCGTTCTCGGAGAACACCGCCAGGTCCACGCCCACCCCCTCCACCTCGAAGCAGGCCAGCGGGATGCGCTGCTCCTTGCCATCCGGGTAGCGGTAGCGGCGCTCGTCCTGGTCGAAGTCGATGCCACGGTCGTGCAGGTAGATGTCGATGGCCTCCGGCTTGTCGGCGAAGGCATGCAGCTGCAGGCGGTGGGCCTCGGTGATGGCACCGCTGACCGCGCCGCCGACCAGCCGTGGCGAGAACTCGGCCAGCTGGCGCATCACGCGCAGCGCGGTGCGGCGCATGCGCCGCAGGTGATCGTGGTAGGCGTCGCCGCCGAACAGGCGCTGGTACTCGATCACCGCCTGCTGCACCTGGGCGTTGTCCGGCAGGCCCGAGCGCGCCGGCAGGCCGAGGCGCTCGGCCGCCTTCTGCTTGGCCGTGCGGTAGTCGGTCACCTGCTCCTCGCAGATGATCCGGGCAGCTTCCTGCACGATGCTGTGTTGCACGGCGACACCTCTGGCCCAGCGATGGGCGACGATAGCCTCAAAACAGCTCTTCGACCCCTCCGGAGGACGGGCGGCCCTCTTCCTCGACGGCCGAGGGGGTGTCCGCGGCATCCGGAATGCGGTCCTGCGGGACGACCTCGAAGACCCCATCCGAGTCCTCTCCCGCCAGCTTGCCACTGCGGCGGTCGATACGCACGCTGACCAGGCCGGAGGGGCGCGGCAGCATGCCCTGCGGTACGTCCTTGAGCGCCACCCGCATGAAGTCCATCCACATCGGCAGCGCGGCACGGCCGCCCACCTCGCCCTTGCCCAGCGGGCCGGGCTGGTCGCGGCCGACCCAGGCGGTGGCCACCAGGGTCTTCTGGTAGCCGTTGAACCAGGCGTCGGTCTCGTCGTTGGTGGTGCCGGTCTTGCCGGCGAGATCGTTGCGCCCCAGTTCGTTGACCTTGGCGGCGGTGCCGCGCACGGTGACGTCGTGGAGGATGTCGGTGGTCATCCAGACGGTCTGTGCGTCGATCACGCGCGGCGCCCCATTCTCCGGGATGTCCGGAGGCGGGGCCTCGGACTCATTGGCGGAAGGGTCGTCCGCGGCCTCTTCCGGCGGCGGCGGCAACTGCTCGCACTCGAAGCAGGCGATCTTGGGCTGGGCCTTGAACAGCAGCTTGCCCGCGCCGTCGCGGATGCTCTCGACGAAGTGGGGTTCCACCAGGTAGCCACCATTGGCCAGCGTGGTGAAGCCGCGTGCCATCTCCAGCGGCGTGAAGTCGCCGGTGCCCAGGGACATGGTCAGGTTGCGCGGCATGTGGTCCTTGGGCAGGCCGAAGCGGGCAATGTAGTCCCGCGCATAGTCGACGCCGATGGCCTCGAGCACGCGGATCGACACCAGGTTGCGCGACTGCACCAGGGCCTCGCGCAGGGTCATGGGGCCCTTGAAGTCGCCGCCGTAGTTTTCCGGGCGCCAGTCCTTCTGGCCGCGAACGCTGAATACCACCGGCGCATCCAGGAAGATCGAGGCCGGGGTGTAGCCGCGCGCCATCGCCGCTGCGTAGAGGAAGGGCTTGAAGCCCGAGCCGGCCTGGCGGCGCGCCTGGGTCACACGGTTGAACTTGCCCTGGAAGAAGTCGTAACCGCCGACCAGGGCGACGATCGAGCCGTCCCGCGGGTCCAGGGCCACCAGGGCGCCCTGCGCCTGGGGTAGCTGGCCCAGCACCCACTCCCGGCCTTCCTTGCCTCCGGCCCGGATCCGCAGGATGTCGCCCACGGCCGGGGCCTGCTTGGCGTTGAAACCCGCCCATTTGAAGTGGGCCGGCTCCAGGTCGACATCGCCCTCGCGGGCACGCAGGGACAGCTTCTGCGGGGTGTAGGACAGCACCACCACCGGCAGCAGGCCGGTGACCTGCGGCCGGGCGTCCAGGGCATCCATCAGCTTCTGCTCCTGGCCGGAGGCCAGCAGCGCCGGGTCCAGCTTGGCTTCCGGTCCGCGCCAGCCGTGGCGCACGCTGTAGTCGTCGATGGCCTTGCGCAGGGCCGCGTTGGCGGCAAGCTGGCGGGTGGAATCGATCGTGGTGGTGACGGTGAAGCCCTGGGTGTAGGCCGCTTCCTCACCGTAGCGGGTCAGGATGTCCTGGCGCACCATCTCGGCCACGTAGTAGGCATCCACCTCGGCCTTGGCCCGGTAGGGCTTCACCACCAGGGGCTCTTCCGCCGCCGCCTTGAACTCCTCGGCGGAGATGTAGCCCAGCTGGTGCATGCGACGCAGCACGTAGTTGCGCCGCTCCTTGGCACGCTCGGGATTGGCAATCGGGTTGTCGCGCGACGGGGCCTTTGGCAGGCCAGCGATCACCGCCGCCTCCGACAGCTTCAAGTCATTGATATTTTTGCCAAAATAGATCAGGGCTGCGGCGCCGACACCGTAGGCGCGCTCGCCCAGGTAGATCTTGTTGAGATAGAGCTCGAGGATTTCCTCCTTCTTCAGCTCCTTCTCGATGTTCAACGCCAGCAATATCTCCTTGAACTTGCGCCCATAGGTCCGCTCGCTGGTCAGGAAGACGTTGCGCGCCAGCTGCATGGTGATGGTGCTGCCACCCTGCGATTTCTGGCCGGTCACGGCCAGCGCCAGGGCGGCGCGGGTCAGGCCCATCCAGTCCACGCCCGGGTGGTCGAAGAATCGGTCGTCCTCGGCCGCCAGGAAGGCCTGCACCACGCGCGGCGGGAATTCCTTGTACTTGAGCAGGGCCCGGCGCTCGGCGCCGAACTCGCCCAGCAGCTTGCCGTCGGCCGAGTAGATGCGCAGCGGCAGGGCCAGCTGCAATTCGCGCAGGCTCTGGACGGACGGCAGCTCCGGCTCGAAATACGCCCGGGCAGCCAGGAAGCCCCCCCAGAGCGCCAGGACTCCGGCCACCAGCAAGCCCGCCAGAACCGACAGCAACAGCTTCCACTTCATTGAATCCCTACCTTCGGGGGCGCCAAAAACCTACAGAAACCCATTCCAGCTTATGAAGCACTATCAGATAGTTGGAGCCACTACTTATAGTTGCATCGTAGAATGTTTGCGTTATAGTACGGCTCAATGCGGGAGGAGTCACCACGATTCCTGCAAGGGAATTCCACACAATTCCCGTGGGGGAATGTCAACGCGAGTCTGGTGAGGCGATATGTCCATAGTGCAATCGCTGTTAGGCGGGGGAGAGCAGGCGCTTATCGGTCTGGATATCAGTTCCAGTGCCGTGAAGCTGCTTGAGCTATCGCGCAGGGGCGAAAAATTCCACGTCGAGACCTATGCCGTGGAGCCGTTGCCGGCGAATGCCGTCTCGGATAAACAGATTTCCGATCCGAAGGTCGTCGGAGAGGCCGTCATGCGCGCTCTCAGCCGCGCCGGCACCCGCACCAAGAACGCGGCCGTCGCTGTCGCCGGCGCCTCCGTCATCACCAAGGTGATCCAGCTCCCCAAGGGCCTGTCGGAAGACGACATGGAGGAGCAGATCAAGGTCGAAGCCGACCAGTACATCCCTTACCCGATCGAGGAAGTCAGCATCGACTTCGAGGTGATCGGCGAAAGCGAAAAGGTCAAGGACAACGTCGATGTGCTGCTCGCGGCCTGCCGCAAGGAGCAGGTCGAGCAGCGCGCTGCCGCGCTGGAGATCGCAGGCCTGAAGCCCCAGATCGTGGACATCGAGAGCTACGCGCTCGAGAACGCCTGCCAGTTCCTGCAGCACCAGATGCCGGACCGCGGCGTGCGCCGCACCGTCGCCGTGGTGGACGTGGGCGCGACGACGACCTCCGTCCTGATCCTGCACGACCTCAAGACCGTCTACACCCGCGACCAGAGCTTCGGCGGCCGCCAGCTCACCGAGGACATCATGCGCCACTACGGCATGAGCCTCGACGAAGCCGGCAAGGCCAAGAAATTCGGCAACCTGCCGGATGACTACCAGACCGAGGTGCTGACGCACTTCATCAGCGACATGGCGCAGCAGATCGACCGCTCGCTGCAGTTCTTCTTCTCCGCCGCATCGCAGTACAACACGATCGACCAGATCATCCTCGCCGGTGGCTCGGCGCACATCGCCGGCATCGACGCCGCGATTCAGGATCGCCTGCGCATCCCGACCGTCGTCGCCAAGCCCTTTGCCGGCATGAGCGTGTCCTCCAAGGCCAAGCCTGCCGTGCTGGCCAAGGAAGAGGCCTCGCTGCTGATCGCCTGTGGCCTGGCCTACCGCGCGTTCGACGGAGAGGCCAAATGACGACGCGCATCAACCTACTCGACTGGCGCGCCGAACGGCGCGCCAAGCGCAAGCAACAGTTCCTGAGCATGCTCGGCCTGGGCATGGCGGCCAGTGCGGCGGTGGTGGTGCTGGCTTTGACCACGGTCAGCAGCGCTGTTTCGGCGCAGCAGGAGCGCAATGCCTACCTGCAGCGACAGATCGACGAAACCGAGCAGAAAATCAAGGAAATCGAGGAGCTCGAGAAGGTTCGCGACAACCTGCTGGCGCGCATGCGCGTGATCGAGGAACTACAGGCCAGCCGTTCGGCTTCGGTGCACTTCTTCGACGAGATCGTCAATACGCTGCCGGATGGTGTCAGCATCCGCTCGATAAAGCAGACGCCAGAAGGCGTCACCATCGATGGCACCGCGGAGTCCAATGGCCGCGTATCCACTTATATGAAGAACCTAGAGGCCTCGCCCTGGTTCCAGAACCCGATGCTGGTGGTGATCAAAACCAGCGAGCAGGAGCAACTGCGGCGTGGTGATTTCCAACTTCGGGTCAAGGCCCTGAAGGCACCCTCGGATGCTCCCTCGTCCGAGAGCGGTGAGGGAGGCGTGCAATGAACGTCCAGCAACTCATCGCCGAACTGCAAACACTGGATTCACGCAACCCGGGCAGCTGGCCGCTCTGGGTTCGTATTGCCGCCTCGGTGCTTGGCGGATTGCTGGTCCTGCTAGCCGGCATGTTCTTCATGGTCAAGCCGGCTTATGAAGAGCTGCAAGCCGATGAGGCCAAAGAATTGAACCTGCGCAAGCAATTCGAGGAAAACCAGGGCAAGGCTGCCGCACTGGAGGCCTTCAAAGCACAGTTGGCCGAAATGGAAAAGGACTTTGGCGCCATGCTCAAGCAGTTGCCGAGCAAGAGCGAGGTCGCCAACCTGCTCAATGACATTTCCCAGGCCCGCGTCGCTTCGAGCTTGGAAGAAGAACTGTTTCAGCCTCAGCCGGACAGCCCCCGGGAGTTCTACGCCGAAATCCCGAACAAGATCATCGTCACCGGTACCTATCATGAGATGGGCAATTTCGTTAGTGCGATTGCAGCCCTGCCGCGCATCGTGACCATCGACGAAGTCGAGATCGATGTCCCCGCCAAGGCTGACAAGGGGAAACTAACGGAGGGCACGCTCCGCATGCAGGCATTGGCCAAGACCTACCGCTATCTCGACGAAGATGAAATCGCCGAGGCCGCAAGCGTCGAAGGCAGCTCCAAGGCCAAGTCGGCCAAGTAGGAGATGGAGCCATGAAGCCAGCACCGCTGAACAAACTCCACCCGGTCGCCCTGCTCCTGTCCGTCGTGATGCTCAGTGCCTGCGGCAAAGGCCTGAAGGATCTCGAGGCCTGGGTATCCGAGGTCAAGGCCCGCGCGCCGACTCCGGTCGAGCCGATCCCGCAGATGAAGCAATATGAGGCTTTTACCTATGAAGCCGCGGGACGCCGCGATCCTTTCGCCTCGATCCAGCCGTCCCGCCAAGCCAGCAACAGCGGCGTCCGGCCCGACCTGAACCGCAACAAGGAACCGCTGGAAGAATTCCCGTTGGACGGCCTGCGCATGGTCGGCACCATCGATTCCAAGGGCAAGGTCTTCGCGCTGATCAAGGCTCCGGACGGTGTCGTGCATCGGGTCACGGTGAAGAATCACATGGGACAGAACTACGGCGAAATCGTGTCCATCTCCGAGGCCGAGGTCGGCCTGATGGAACTGGTGCCGGACGGTTTCGGCGGATGGATTCAACGCCCGGCGTCGCTGACGCTGGCGGAACAAAGTAAATAGGGAGTAACTGGCGATGTTCAAGCTCAGTGAGAAGACCAAGGCGGCCCTGCGGGCTGCCATCGCGTCGGCAGCCTTGCTGCTGGCCGGTGGTGCGCAAGCCCAGGGCGCGCGGGCACTACAGTCGATCGACTTCACGAGCCAGGATGGCGATCGCGTGCTGCTGACGATGACGCTTTCGGAGGCAGCTCCCGAGCCGGTGGTGTTCACCATCGACAAGCCGGCGCGCCTGTCGCTGGACCTGCCGGGGACTCAGGTCGCATTGCCCGAGCGCTACAAGAAGGTCAACGTCGGCAATGTCCGCTCCGTCGCCGCAGCCGAAGCCAAGGGCCGCACGCGCGTGGTCGTCGAACTGGGTCAGCTCACTCCGTACAACCTGCGCGTGCAAGGCAACAAGGTACTGGTCCAGCTGGATGGTTCTGCTCCGGCCGAGATCGGGGACATGGCTGTGCCCCCGGCTCCGGTGACCAACCTAGCACCTGCGCCGACGCTTTCAGCCTCCACCAGCACCGCCAGCTCGGCGCTTCGCAGCATCGACTTCCGCCGGGGCGAACGAGGGGAGGGCCGCGTGGTCGTGCAGCTCGCCAATACCCGGACCCCGGTCGATGTGCGTGAAGAAGGGGGCAAGGTCATTGCCACCTTCCGCGATGCCAGCATCGCTGATCGCCTGGTCAAGCGCCTCGACGTGCTCGACTTCGCCACGCCGGTGAAGTTCATCGACACCCGCCGCGAGGGTGGCGATGTGGCAATCACCGTCACGCCGGCCGCAGGCCTGGAGTACGAGCAGGCCGCCTACCAGACCGGCGACCAGTTCACCCTGGAGATCCAGTCGCTGACGCCGGAAAAGATCGAGCAGCGCAAGAAGGAACAGCCGCAGTTCACCGGCGAACGCATCAGCCTTTCCTTCCAGAACATCGACGTACGCGCGCTGCTGCAGATCATCGCCGACGTCGCCGGCACCAACATGGTGGTCAGCGACGCGGTGCAGGGCGACATCGCCATGCGCCTGCAGAACGTGCCCTGGGATCAGGCGCTGGACATCATCCTGCGCACCAAGGGCCTGGGCATGCGCCAGCAGGGCAATGTCACGCTGGTGGCACCGCTGCAGGAGCTCGCCACTCGCGAGCGCGTGGAACTGGAGTCCGCCAAGCAGAAAAGCGAGCTGGCACCGCTGCGCTCAGAGATCATCCAGCTGAACTACGCCAAGGCTACGGATATGTCGGCCCTGGTCCGCTCGGGAAGCGACAAGCAGTCCATGCTCAGCGAGCGCGGGCGACTGTCGGTGGATGAGCGAACCAACACCCTGATCATCCTGGAGACCCGCGAGAAGATCGAGGAGATGCGAAACCTGTTCTCGCGCCTCGACATTCCGGTGCGGCAGGTGCTGATCGAGTCGCGTATCGTTATTGCCGACGACGACTACTCCAAACAGCTCGGCGTGCGCTTCGGCGCCTCGACCGTCGCCCGCAACGGCAACAACGGCATCATCACCACCTCGGGCAGCAATGCGGCCACCAACACCACGGTCGGCAGCTTCCTGCAGAACGGCGGCTTCCCGGTGACCCTGGGCGCACAGGCCGACCGCTACAACGTCAACCTGCCAACGACCGATGCCCCCGCCGGTTCTTTTGGCTTGGCGATCCTGGGGGCCGATTACCTGGTGGATCTGGAGCTGTCGGCTCTGCAGACCGAGGGCCGCGGCGAAGTCGTTTCCACACCGCGCGTCGTCACCGCCAACGGCAAGCAGGCCTCGGTGGAGCAGGGCCGCGAAATCCCGTACCTGGAATCGGCTTCGAGCGGCGCGGCGACCATCTCCTTCAAAAAGGCGGTGCTGTCCTTGCTGGTCACCCCGCAGATCACGCCGGACGACCGCGTGGTGATGGACCTGGCAGTGACCAACGACAGCCAGGGCCAGAATGTATCCACCGGCCTGGGTGGCACGGCGCCAGCCATCGACACCCGCCGCCTGAACACACAGGTGCTGGTGCGTAGTGGCGAGACCGTGGTGCTGGGTGGTGTGTTCAACCAGGAAAATACCAGCGACCAGACCAAGGTCCCGCTGCTGGGCGACGTTCCTTTGATCGGGCGCCTGTTCCGTAAGGATGAGAAGAGCTCCATCAAGCGCGAACTGCTGATCTTCGTCACGCCGAAGGTCCTGCAGGAAGGCCTACGCGTCAACTGACGGCGATCCCCGGGGCCGGCATTCGCCGGCCCCGGCGTTTCCGCGGCACGCCGACTCCCTCCGCCGCATGAACAAGAAAGCGAGCATCTTCCTGGTCGGCCCCATGGGCGCCGGCAAGACCACCGTGGGCAAGCGGCTGGGAGAAACGATGTCGCTGGAGTTCATCGACAGCGACCACGAGATCGAGCTGCGGACCGGCGTCGATATCCCCTATATCTTCGAGAAGGAAGGCGAGCCGGGCTTCCGGCGGCGTGAAAAGGCCGTGATCGCCGACCTGACGCTGCGCAGCGGCATCATCCTGGCCACCGGCGGCGGCAGCGTGCTGGACCCGGACAACCGCCAATACCTGGCCGGGCGCGGCTTCGTTGTCTACCTGCATGCCAGCGTCGAGCAGCAGCTGGCCCGCACGGCCCGCTCCGACAACCGACCCCTGCTGAAGAACAGCGCGGACCGCCGCGAGGTCCTGGCAAAGCTGTTCGCCCAGCGCGACCCACTGTACCGGGAGATCGCCGACCTGGTCCTGGACACCGACGAGCGCAGCGCCAAGGCCCTGGTCAAGGAAATCCAGGACCAGCTGGCGGGCCCGGAAAGCTGATCCAAAGCTGAGCCCGCGCCGCCCCGCAATGCTGCGCGGCTGTGCATAATAGGAAAAGTACCGTCAGGAATAGCCCCGTCGGGCCGAGGGAGGGAGCCATGCGCATCGGAGTCGTTGTAGACGCCACCTGCGATCTGCCGCATGAATTCCTGCGGGAGCACAAGGTCGGCGTACTGCCTATCGCCATCCATCTCGGCGACGAGGTGCTCAACGACGCCCGCGATCCCGACGCCACGATCCGCTTCTACGCCGAGCAGCTGGCCTCGAAGGGCCTGAACGCCCACAGCGTCCCCTTCACTGCCGAGCAGATCCGCGAAAAATTCCTGACGGACATCGTGCTGGACTACGACTATGTCTTTTGCGTGACGATCACCGCCACGCGCAGCGCCATCTTCGAGAACGCCACCAAGGCCTCGTTCGCGATCCTCAACGACTACAAGAACGCGCGCGCGCGCCAAGGCGTCAGTGGGCCGTTCGCCCTGCGTGTGGTCGACAGCAAGAGCATGTTCTGCGGCACCGGCGTACTGGCGGCCGAGGCGGCCAAGTTGGCCCGCACCGGGGTCGGCGCCAACGAAATCCGCAAGCGCCTGGACGAGCTGCGCGAGAACGTCGTCGGCTACATGGTGCCCAACGACCTGTATTACATCCGCAACCGCGGCATCAAGAAGGGCGAAAAGAGCATCGGCCTGCTGACCTATGCGATCGGCTCGGCGCTGGACATCAAGCCGGTGATCCTCTGCTACCGCGGCGAGACACAGCCGGTGGCCAAGGTGCGCGGCTACAAGCAGGCGGTCGAGCGGATGTTCCGCCACGTAGCCGGAGAGATCCGGCGCGGTATCAGCACCCAGCACCTGTGCATCAGCTACGGCGGCCCGCTGGACCAGGTCGCCGCCCTGCCCGGCTACGACGACCTGGCCAAGGCGGCGCGCGAACACAGCATCGAGATCCTCGTCAGCATCATGTCCGCGACCGCCGCGGTGAATACCGGCGGTGGCTGCGTGGCCGTGGCCTGGGGCGGAGAGTTGAACCCCTTCACCTAGCGGCAGTTTTCCCTCGCGGCATTCGCAGCAGGAGCGTTCCGGCATGCGCAGCATCGCGTTGTACAACCTCAAGGGCGGCGTCGGAAAAACCGCCGCCTCGGTCAACCTGGCCTACCTCGCCGCCGCGCACGGCGTGCCCACCCTGCTCTGGGACCTGGACCCGCAGGGGGCCTCCAGCTGGTACTTCCACGGTGAATCGGAAGACCAGAAGGCCAAGAAGGTGTTCGAAGGCAGCACGCCCGCAGGGCGGCTGGTGAAGCCCTCGCCCTACAAGCACCTCTCCCTGATCCCGGCGGACCTGTCCTACCGCTACCTCGACATCATCCTGAAGAAGGTCGAACCACCGCGCGAGGCGCTGCGGCGCCTGCTCAAGCCCTTCTCCGAGCAGTACGCTCTGACCGTGCTGGACTGCCCGCCGAGCCTGTCCCACCTGGCGGACAGCCTCTTCGCCGCCGCCGACCGCGTGCTGCTGCCGGTGGTCCCCACCTGGCTGTCGCTGCGCGCGCTGGAGCAGGTGCAGGCCTACTTCAAGGCGGAAGGTTTCGATCCGAAGAAGCTGCGGCCGTTCTACTCGATGGCCGATCGGCGCCGCTCGCTACACCGCGAGCTGCTGGAGAACCCGCCCGCTGCGATGGCGCGGCGCTATCCGGCGGTGATCCCCTATGCCTCGGCGGTGGAGCGCATGGGCGAGCACCGCGCGCCGCTGGCAGCCTATGCCGGATCGGAAGATCCGGCGCTGTTGGCATATGCGGAGTTATGGCTGGAGCTGAAGAAAGACCTCGGCCTGTAAGCCATGCGCTCCAGAGGGCGCGAAGAAACCGTAGCGAGCATGCCCGGGCTTGCATCGAGGCGCGGAGCCGTACTGAAGTACGGCGAGCACCGGAGATGCAAGATCGGGCAGCGGAGTAGGTTTATTCGTGCCCTCAGTCGCCGACCGAATCGGCCAGCTGGCTAACAATAGCCACGCGCTGCGCCAATTCTTCCGCGCTCATCGCCGTCACCGTCGCATGCCCCACCTTGCGCTGCGGCTTGGGGGTCTTGCCGTAGTGGTGGATGTGCACGCCCGGGATCGCCGCCAACTTCTCGTTGGCCGGGGCGTCACCAATGAAATTGATCATCGCCGAATGCCCGCGCGGGCCGGTGTCGCCCAGCGGCAAGCCGGCGATGGCACGCAGGTGGTTCTCGAACTGCGAGCAGACCGCGCCTTCGATGCTCCAGTGCCCGGAGTTGTGCACGCGCGGCGCGATCTCGTTGGCCAGCAGGCGGCCGTCAGCCACGAAGAACTCGAAGGCCAGCACGCCGACATAGCCCAGGTGCTCCACCACGCGGCGGGCATAGTCCTCGGCCTCGCCCTGCAGCGGATCATTGGGCTGCGGGATCGCCACGCGCAGGATGCCGTCGCGGTGCACGTTCTCCACCACCGGGTAGAAGCGCATCTCGCCGGTCTTGCCGCGCACGGCCAGGCAGGACAGCTCGCGCTGGAACGGCACGAAGGCCTCCAGGATCAGCGGCTGGCCGCCCAGGCGGCCCCAGGCAGCGTCCAGGTCTTCCGGCTTGCGCAGCACGGCCTGGCCCTTGCCGTCATAGCCCAGGCGGCGGGTCTTGAGCACCGCCGGCAGGCCGATGTTCTTCACCGCCAGCTCCAGCGCCTCGCGCGTGGCCACCGGCATGTAGCGCGGCACCGGCACCTTGAGCTTGTCGAACAGCTGCTTCTCGGACAGGCGATCCTGGCCGACCGTCAGTGCTACCGGCGCCGGCAGCAGCGGGATGCGGCTGGCGACGAACTCGGCGGTCTTGGCCGGCACGTTCTCGAATTCGTAGGTGGCGATGTCCACGGCCACGCAGAACTCGGCCAGGGCGCGCTCGTCCTCGTAGTCGGCGTGGATGTGCTCGCCCAGCGGCGCGGCGCAGGCCTCGGTGGCCGGGTCCAGGAACACGAAGTCGAAGTCCAGCGGATAACCCGCCAGGGCCAGCATGCGTCCGAGCTGACCCGCCCCCAAAATACCGATCTTCATGGCAACTTCAGAGGCTCGTCGTTCAACACTTTGGCGGTCTGCTCGGCGCGGAAGCGGTCCAGGCGCTTGGCCAGGGCGGCGTCGGTGGTGGCCAGCACGGCGGCGGCCAGCAGGGCCGCGTTGGTGGCGCCGGCCTTGCCGATCGCCAGCGTGCCCACCGGAATGCCGGCCGGCATCTGCACGATGGACAGCAGGGAGTCCTGGCCACTGAGGGCCTTGGACTGCACCGGCACACCGAATACCGGCAGGCGCGTCTTGGCGGCGCACATGCCCGGCAGGTGGGCGGCACCGCCGGCACCGGCGATGATCACCTTGAGCCCGCGGCTCACGGCGCTGCCAGCGTATTCGAAGAGGAGGTCGGGGGTACGGTGCGCGGAGACGACGCGCGCCTCGTAAGGCACGCCCAGGTCTTCCAGCATCTGGACGGCGTGCGCCATCGTCTCCCAGTCGGACCGGGAACCCATGATGACGCCGACCAACGGCTTAGCTTGCTTCTTGGCCACTTTCTCTGCCTGTACGGCGGGAAAGTGGCGGATTATGGCAAAAACCAGCGACGCGGGTACTACCACCGGTCCGCCGATGCCGGGACAGGCCCGGCATCGGCGGAGGCAGATGCAAAAGAGGAGCCCTTACTGGGCCAGCAGATCGAAATCCGCGTTCACCGTGGCGGTGTACTTGATCTCGCCCGGCTCCAGGCCCATCTGGCTGTTGCCGCTGTCGAAGGCCTCGGCCTTGGCCATGCCGCGGGCCATCATCGGCATCGGCGGCTGGGAGTAGCCCTCGCTGGCGTTCAGGGCATAGATGCTGCCCAGCTTCACCTTCAGCGTATCGGCCAGCAACTGTGCCTTGCCGCGGGCGTCATCGGTGGCCTTGACCAGGGCCTGGCGCGACAGTTCCCGGGCGTTGGAGGCCTCCAGCACCGGCGGGGATACGTTGTTCACGCCCACCTGGGTGGCGCGCAGCACGTAGTCGCCCAGCTTGTTCAGGTCGGTCACCGTCACCGTGATGTCGCGGCGGGCGCGGTAGCCGGTCAGGCGGTTGCGGCGGGACTTGTCGTCCCAGACGTATTCCGGGGTCAGGCTGATGCCGGCGGTGGAGATGTCGGCGTCCTTTGCGCCCAGCTGGCGCGCCTCGGCCACGTAGGCCCGCACCACCTTGTTGACCTCGGCCTCGGCGGCCTTCGGGTCGGCATTGATGGTGTCGATGGCCACGTTCAGCTTGGCACGGTCCGGCCGCACCGCGACCTCGCCCTGGCCGCTGACGTTGACGCTGCGCCGCTGGGGCGGCTGGTCGGCCCAGGCGGTGGCACTGGCCAGCAGGGGCAGGGACATCAGGGCAGCGGCGAGCTTGTTCATTTTTCGTTCTCGGGCAAGGGGGTAGATGCGCCTCAGACGGGGGGAGCTTAAACTAAGTTCCTTGCCCCCCGAGTTGTCATGAGTCAGACCTACGAACCCGTCACCCTGTCGCGCGACGTCATCGGCATCCTGATCCCCCAGGGCACCAAGGTCGAGCTTCCGGAAGGTGCCAATGGCGCCATCACCCAGGCCCTGGGCGGCAGCTTCACCGTCCAGGTTGAGGGCCACCTGTTCCGTATCGACGGCAAGGACGCCGACGCCATCGGCAAGGAAGTCGTGCGCGGCCCGGACATCTCTGCCGACGCCAGCGACGAAGAGCTGGAAAAGGCTATCTGGGACCAGATGCGCACCTGCTTCGACCCGGAAATCCCGGTCAACATCGTCGAACTGGGCCTTATCTACGAAAGCAAGCTTGAGCGCACCGACGACGGCCAGCGCCGCGCGAAGATCCGCATGACGCTGACCGCGCCCGGCTGCGGCATGGGTGACATCCTGGTCGACGACGTCAAGACCAAGGTCACCGCGCTCCCGGGCGTGGTCGAGGCCGACGTGGAGCTGACCTTCGATCCGCCCTGGGACCAGTCAATGATGTCCGAAGAAGCCCGACTCGCGACCGGAATGTTCTAGGAGCCTATCCGTGAGTAAGACATGCCCGCGTTGCTGCCAGAAATCGCGCCAGGCAAGTCGGCCGATGCGCGGTTTGGTGGTTCCAAATAAGCAGCGGCCGGCGCCGCATGGCGCGATTTCTGGTGCAACCCTTCGGGACGGGGCCATTTTCGCGCCCCGCGGCCCCTATCGCCCCTTATGTACATCGAGTACATCACGGGTCGATAGGGTTAGCGGGACACGAAAATGGCACGCCGTCGCGGGTATGTCTTACTCACGGATAGGCTCCTAATGTCCGACACCCTCACCCAAGGCATCCGCATCGTCGTACGCCCGCACTACGTGGCCGACCAGTCGGACCCGGCCGCCAATCACTGGTTGTTCGCGTACCACATCACCATCCGCAACGAGGGCGAGCGCACCGTGCAGCTGCTCTCCCGCCACTGGGTCATCACCAACGGCGAGGGCCACGTGGAGGAAGTGCGCGGCCCCGGCGTGGTCGGCTACCAGCCCGTGCTGCAGCCCGGCGAGCAGTTCCAGTACACCAGCGGCTGCCCCCTGGGCACGCCGGTGGGCACCATGCACGGCGAGTTCAACATGGTGGTGCCGGATAGCAACGAGACCTTCGACGCGCAGATCAGCCCATTCACCCTGGCAGCTCCGCGGGCGCTGAATTAACAGACAAACCCGCAGGAGCGGCTGACAGCCGCTCCTGCAAGGTCCGTCTCAAGCCGCCGGAATATCCTTGCGCCGCAGCTTCAGCGCCGTCCCCAGCTCCGCCACCCAGTAGCGCAGGAAAGACCCGAACACACCCAGGTCCAGCCGCGGCGGCTTGCCGTCGGCCAGCCGGTAGAGCTGGTGGTAGTACCAGCCCTGCCCGCCCAGCACGTTGATCAGCTTCAGCAGCAGCACCGGCGAGGTCGGCGACAGCAGGCCGCTCTCGGCCATCACCAGCTGCTTCTCGTAGACCGGCGTTTGCTTCATCGCGCCACTGAGCAGCTGCTTGGGAACGTCCGGATGCGTACACAGCGGGCGACCCAGGCCGATCACGTCCACGTCGCCGCCCCGCAGCGCCAGCTCCATGCCGTCCGCGGTGCGGAAGCCGCCCGTCACCATCAGCGGCATGCGCGCCACCTTGCGGATCGCCTCGGCGTACTCGAGGAAGTAGGCCTCGCGCAGCTTGGTGGACTCGCGGCGCGGCGTCGCATCCTCGACCCGGCCCTCGAAGCCGAGCAGGCGCGGCTGCTCGTAGGTGCCGCCGGAAATCTCCAGCAGGTCCACGCCCTCGCCGTTGAGCAACTGCACCACCTGCAGGCAGTCCTCGTGGCTGAAGCCACCCTTGCGGAAGTCGTCGGAGTTCAGCTTGATGCCGATGGGGAAGTCGGCCCCCACCGCCTTGCGCGTGGCGCGCACCGCCTCGATCAGGAAGCGCGAGCGGTTCTCGATGCTGCCGCCCCAGGCGTCCGTGCGGCGGTTGGTCACCGGCGACAGGAAGGAGCTCAGCAGGTAGCCGTGCGCGGCGTGGATCTGCACGCCGGTGAAGCCGGTCTCTCGCGCCGTGACCGCCACCCGGGCGAAGCGCTGGATGAAGTCGAGGATCTCCTCTTCCGCCAGCGGGCGCGGGCGGCCGTAGCCGCCGAGCAGGTCCAGCTGCACATCGGAGGGCCCCATGGGATGGCTGACCACGTAGCGCGGCGACTGGCGCCCGGCATGCGAGACCTGCATCCACAGCTGGTTGCCGGCCACCGTGCCGGCGCGGGCCCAGGTGCGCAGCTCATCGAGCCCGCCGTTGCCGTCGATGGCGACATTGCCCGGCCGCTCCAGCACGCGGCGATCGATCATCACGTTGCCGGTGATCAGCAGCCCGGCCCCGCCCTCGCTCCAGCGCCGGTACAACGTGGCATGGCGTGGCGTCGCACGCAGCAGCGGGTCCGCCAAGCCCTCGGTCATCGCCGCCTTGCAGATGCGGTTGGGCAGCGTCACGCCACAGGGAAGCTTGAAGGGCTGGGCCAGCAGTGCGGTCATCGTGGGATCTCCTCGTTACATACCGAATAGTATGTAACGTCCGAGCCGATGGCAAATGCCATTCCCATCCGGATGCGGGTTGCCGCGCGATGCGCGCCGGTTACTCTAGCGCTCCACACGCACGCACAGAGAGAGCCGGATCATGACGCAGCTCCAGAACATTCCCGTGAAAAAGATCGACGGCACGGCCGCCACCCTGGCCGACTACCGCGGCAAGGTGCTGCTGGTGGTCAACGTCGCCTCCAAGTGCGGCCTCACGCCGCAGTACGCCGGGCTGGAGAAGCTCTACCAGGGCCAGCAGGCGCAGGGCCTGGAGGTGCTGGGCTTTCCCGCCAACAACTTCATGGGCCAGGAGCCCGGCTCGGACACCGAGATCCAGGACTTCTGCTCCACGACCTACGACGTGCACTTCCCGCTGTTCTCCAAGATCTCGGTCAAGGGCGCGGACCAGCATCCGCTGTACGCCGGCCTGACCCAGGCCCAGCCCAAGGCGGTGGGCGCCGAGCCCTTCCGCGAGAACATGAAGCGCTACGGCATCGACGCGCCGGACAACGGCGAGGTGATGTGGAACTTCGAGAAATTCCTGGTCGGCCGCAACGGCGAGGTCGTGGGGCGTTTTGCGCCGGACGTCACGGCGGAAGATCCGCGTCTGGTGGCGGCGGTCGAGGCGGAGCTGGCCAAGAAGGCCTGAAGTCTGCGGATTCGCAGGCCAGTCCTGTAGGAGCCAGCAAGCTGGCGACGAGTCCCTGTCGCCAGCTTGCTGGCTCCTACAGGACAGATTTGCAGCCCTAAGGATTGAAGCGCGGCCTCAACCACAGCGCCGGCACCAGGATTGCGGTGCACACCACCGCATCCAGCACGATTCCCGCCGGGAATCCCGCCTGCCAGCACAGCCAGGCATCCAGCGGCGCCCAGCACAGCGCGCTGAGGATCAGGGCATCGCAGCCCCAGCGCTCGCGCCGCTGTACGCCATGGCGCACGACGAAGCAGGCCAGCATGCCCCAGGCGGCGAGCGTCGGACCGAACACGCGGGACCAGAAGCGCGCAGCCTCGGCGGATTCGGCATAGGGCATCTGCGCCAATACCCCCGGCAGCAGCGGCAAGGCAAAGGGCATGGCCAAACCCAGGGCGACATGAGCGGCGGCAAGCAGCAGCAGGAACTGGCCCAGGCGCCGTTCGGCCGCGTTCACTTCTGGCAGCCGGGACAGAAGCAGGAGGAGCGCTGGCCAATCACCAGGCGCTTGATCGCCGTGCCGCAAACCAGGCAGTCCTCGCCCTCACGGCCGTAGACGTAGAGCTTCTGCTGGAAGTAGCCGGATTCACCGTCCGCTCCCGCGAAGTCGCGCAGCGTGGTACCGCCCTGCTCGATCGCCGCCGCCAGCACCTCGCGGATCTTCTCCGCCAGCAGTTGGTACTGCACGCGCGTGACACGGCCGGCGGCACGGCCCGGACGCAGGCCGGCGCGGAACAGTGCCTCGGCGGCGTAGATGTTGCCGGCGCCCACCACCACGCGCCCGTCCATGACGAAGTTCTTCAGCGGCGCACTACGGCCTCGCGACAGCGCGAACAGGTAGTCGCCGCTGAATTCCTCGGAGAAGGGCTCCGGTCCCATGCCGGCGAGCAGCTCATGCGTGGCTTCCGCCGCCACCCAGGGCAGCACGGCGCCGAAGCGCCGCGGGTCGTGGTAGCGCAGCAGCACGCCGCCTTCCAGCTCTATATCGACATGGTCGTGCTTGCGCAGCGGGTGTCCCGGCTGCAGCACCAACAGGCGGCCGGTCATGCCCAGGTGCACGATCAGGCGATCGCCGTTGTCCAGGTGCAGCAGCAGGTACTTGCCGCGGCGCGAGGTGGACTCGATGCGCCGTCCGCGCAGCAATGCCGGCAGGTTGGCCGGCACCGGCCAGCGCAGGCGCGCATCGCGCACCGTGACCTGCCCGATGCGCCGGCCCAGCACGTGCGGCTCGACGCCGCGGCGTACGGTCTCGACTTCGGGCAGTTCAGGCATCGGCTATAGCTTCGGTAGCGCCGGGGTGGCGCCGGCGGGCGGCGCAACAGCCGCCTTGCGCAGCTGCAGCAACTCGGTTTCCAGCGCCTTGGACATGACGTAGCGCACTTTCAGCTCCGGGCTGGCCAGCACCACCTGCGGATCGCGCTCGGCGACGACGAAACGCAGCTCGCGCCCGTCCTTGAGCATCACCTTCACCGTCTCGCCCTGCGAGCCTTCGGGCAGGTCGGCCGCCATCCACATGGCGCGCGCATCCTTCCAGGCATGCGCCAGCTTCTGCGGTGCGTCGGCGCTGATGTCCGGCTGCAGCGGCGCGGCGTCCCAGCGCTTGCCGTCGGCACCCAGCACCACGCTGACGCCGGAGGGCAGCTCGATCTTGGCGATCTCCGCCTCCGCCGGCACCGGCGGCTTGGCCACCAGGTCGGAGTAGTCGGCGTCCAACGCCGCGCTGGGCGGATCGTCCACCAGGGCCACTTCGCCACCTGTAAGCACGTAGCGGCGCGCCTCGATCGGGTCCTGCGCGCCGAAGTCCAGCGCCACGTCGTTGAGCGTGATGCGGTAGGCCGGAGGCGCGAGACCCAGATCGGCCAGCTTCACCTCGGCCAGCGGCAGCTTGCGCTTGGCGCCGAGCGCGGCGAGGTTGGTCAGCGCCGAAACCTCCAGCTCGTCGGTATCGGCCTTCACCGGCTCCACGATCTTCCAGGCACTGCCCTGCTTCTCCAGGACCACCTTGGGGTGGCCCGGATGCTCCAGCGCGATGCGCGTCAGCGTATCCGCCGTCAGTGCCGTCAGCGGCACCGCCGGCTCTTCCTTCTTCTGGCTGAAGTACACGCCGGCGCCGAGACCGGCGACGGCGACCAGCAGCAGCAGGTTCAGATGCGTGCGTTTCATCGATTCGCCTCTGATCAACGACGGCGGCGGATCATCCAGCGCGCCACGCCCCAGCCCAGCAGGCCCAGCGGCAGCAGCAGCACGAACACGGCGGCGATGGTGGTCAGCGCCCAGCCCGGCAGCAGCAGCGAGGTGTCCGGCGCCTTGGGCACGTCCACGTTGAGCTGCGCGTCGCGCGAAGCCAGCCACTGCACCAGGTTCAGGCCCAGCTGCTGGTTGCCCACTTCGCCGAGGTAGGCATTGGCCAGGAAGTCTGCGTCGCCGACGGCGGCGATGCGCTGCGTCACCGGCTTGTCGGCCTCGCCCTTGCGTTCGCGCGTCAGGGTCAGGCCGATGGTCAGCGGGCCGTGGATGTCATTGTCATCCAGCGCGACACTGCCGCTGCTGATGTCGCCGGTCTCCAGCCAAGCGGCCTCGGAGCTGATCAGCAGCGGCGCCAGCGACCAGCCCGCGGCGGGGTTGCCCACCAGCGAGCGTGCGAAGGGGAACAGCGTGATCTGGTCGAAGCCCTGCGTCACCGGGTTCTGCGGATAGCCCACCGCGGCGAAGAAGCCGGGGTGGCCGGTGCCGATCACCTGGTACTCCGGCATGATCGCCACGCCTTCCTGCCAGGCGATGCCCAGCGACTGCGCCAGCGGCTCGATGCCCGCCGGAGCCTCCGGATCGGCCAGCCACAGCAGGTTGCCGCCTCGCTCGACGTATTCCTTCAGCAGCTGCGCCTCGCCCGGCAAGGGCTGCTTGCCCGGCGAGGCGATCACCAGCACGCTGGTGTTGTCGGGGATGCGGGCTTCCTTGACCAGGTTGAGGCCGCGCACCTTGAGGCCCTTGTCGCGCAGCACCTGCGCGAAGCGGCCTAGCGCCGTGGGGTTCTCCGGATCGTTCCAGCCACGCTCGTCGTGGCCCTCGAGGAACACCACCCACTGCTCGCCGGCGAAGGCCAGGCGCTGCAGCGTGCCGGTCACCACCGGCTCGGTGGTGGCACGCAGGCTCTCGCGGCGGCCCTGGTAGTCCACCACGATCTCGCCCATCGAGGAGATGTTGTACTCCTTGACCTTCTGCGGATTGGCGGAGGGGTCGACGAACTCGATGCGGATGTCGGCCTTGGCGCGGGTATAGCGGCCCAGGTCGGTTTCGATCGAGCGCCGCACGTCGGCGCCGGAGGGTGCGAACACGGTGACCACGATCGGGCCGGGCATGGCCTGCAGCTGCTTGAGGCTGGCCTCGGTCAGCGTGTTGCGGTTGCCGGCGGTCCAGTCGAACTCGGTCTTGTAGCGTGCGCTGAGCACGCCGATCAGCACGATGGCGGCGAGGAACAGCAGGCCACTGATGATCTGCTGGATGAGGGTCTGTTTCCTGGTCATGGTCTTGTTCTTAGTTACGTTCCATGTCGAGGCGCTGCACGGTCAGCCACAGGAACAGGCCGCTGAACAGCAGGTAGTACACGATGTCGGCACTGTTGAAGATGCCGCGGCGCAGGCTGTCGTAGTGCCCGATCAGCGAGAGGTAGTTGAAGACCTCGCGGAACGGGATGCCGTCGTTGTAGCCCAGGATATTGAGCAGCCAGATCACCAGCAGCAGGCCGAAGCTGCCCACCGCGGCAATGGTCGGCTCGCGCGTCAGCGAGGACACGAACAGGCCGGCGGAGGCGAAGGTCATCATCATCAGGAAGAGGCCCAGCAGGCCGGCGGCCACGCGGCCCCAGTCCAGGTTGGTGCTCCAGTGCAGCGACAGCGGCATGGCCGCCATCAGCACCACGATCGCCAGGATGAAGCCGAGCACGCCCAGGAACTTGCCGAACACGATCTCGGTGATCGACACCGGCGCCGAGGTCAGCAGCACCAGCGTGTTGCCCTTACGCTCCTCGGCGAACACCCGCATGGTCATCAGCGGCATCACCAGCAGCAGCAGGATGGTGGCGAAGCCGTACAGCGAGCCGGCGACGTAGTCGGACACGCCGATGGTGTCGTCCGGCTGCATGCCGGCGTTGTTGGCGTAGTCCACCAGCAGGTTGATGAACACGAAGCCCATGATGAACTGCACCACCGCCAGCACGGCCCAGGCCAGCGGCGACAGGAAGATGCGCTTCAGCTCGGTGCGCGCGATGTTGAGGATGTTGCTCATGCGGCCTCCGCCAGCGCGGCGTCGCGCGAGGTCAGTTCCACGAAGATCTCTTCCAGCGTCTGCGCTTCGGCGCGCAGCTCCAGCAGGCCCCAGCCGCCTTCGACGGCCGCCTTCACGATCGCTTCACGCGGGTCGGCGCCGTCTTCCAGCTCAATGCGGTAGCGGCCCTCGCCCAGCGCCAGCACCCGGCGCACGCCGGCCAGCGTCTCCAGCGTGCGTGCATCCGGCAACTGGCGGAACACGGCGGCGATCGCGCCGAAGCCGGCGGACTTCGCCGAGGCCACCGGCTCGTTGTACACCGCGCGGCCGTGGTTGATGATCATCACGCGCGAACACACCGCCTGGATCTCCGGCAGGATGTGCGAGGACAGGATCACCGAATGGTTGCGGCCCAGTGCCGCGATCAGCGAGCGGATCTCGCGGATCTGGATCGGGTCCAGGCCCACGGTGGGCTCGTCGAGGATGATCACCGGCGGGCGATGGATGATGGCCTGTGCCAGGCCCACGCGTTGCTGGTAGCCCTTGGACAGGTTGCCGATCAGGCGACGGCCGACATCGGCCAGGCCGCAGTCGCGCTTGGCCGAGGCCACCGCCTCGGCGCGGGCCTTGCGCGCGATGCCATGCAAGCTGGCGCAGTAATCCAGGTACTCGTCCACGGTCAGCTCACCGTAGACCGGCGGCTGCTCGGGCAGGTAGCCCAGCGCGCGCTTGGCCGCCTTGGCGTCCTCGCGCAACGACTTGCCGCCGATCAGCACCTCGCCCGCGCTGGGCGCGAGGTTGCCGGTCAGCATTTTCATGGTGGTGGACTTGCCGGCGCCGTTGGGGCCGAGCAGCCCGAGGATCTCCCCCTTGCGCAGGGTCAGGTGGAGGCCGTCGACGGCAAGCGTCGGGCCGTAGCGTCGCGTCAGTGCGCGCGCCTCGATGAGGACTTCGCTTTCCATGGTCTCTTTCTAGGAATGTTGAACCGGGTGTGCCGGGCGCCGCTATGACTGGCGGTGCGGGCCGGAGTTCCGCGGCGACAAGGCTACCCGATCAGAGACCGGCGTAGAGATCCTCGCCCCCGGGAGGCCGGCGACGGTAGCGTTTGTAGCTCCACCAGTACTGTCCCGGCAAGTGGCGGATCACATCCTCGATACCGCGGTTGAGCGCCACCAGGCCCGCTTCCCCGTCCTGCGCCACCCCTTCCGGGGCCTGCCGCAGGTGCAGACGGAAGCCGCGCCCGCCGGCCAAGCGCTCGGCGTAGCAGAACCACACCGGCAGGCCGATGCGCCCGGCCAGCTTGGACACCAGCACCGTGGTGTGCGCCGGGATGCCGAACAGCGGCGCGAAGCCGCCCGAGCCCGGCGGCGGGTCATGGTCCGGCAGCACGCCGATCTTGCCGCCGGACTTGAGCTGCTGCAGCAGTGCCTTGACCCCCGCCGCGCTGGTCGGCACCAGGGTTGCGCCCAGGCGGCTGCGCCCCTCCAGGATCAGCTCGTCCATCACGCCCTTCTGCGGCTTGTACAGCGAGGCGATACCGCCCTGGGCGGCGCAGAACATGCCGGCCAGTTCCCAGGAGCCGATGTGCGGGCACAGGATGATGGCACCCTGGCGCGAGGCCTCCAGCAGTTCGCGGGCGGCATCGGGGGCGTCGATCCAGCCGCGCAGGCGGCGCTCCGGGCCGAACCAGATCGCCGGCGCCTCCAGCACGGCCTGCATGGACTGGACTAGACTCTCCCGGGCCAGCTGCCGGCGCCGCGCGGCGTCCAGCTCCGGCAGGCAGCGCTCCAGGTGGCGCAGCGTGACGGCCTTCAGGTTGTTGGGCAGCCACCACAGCAGCGTCCCCAGCACGGCGCCGAGGGCGTGCAGCAGGGGCAGCGGCAGGCAACCGAGCGCCTTGAGCAGGAACCGGGTCAGGAATTTCATCGCCACATTATGATTGGACTGCTGCAGCGAGTCAGCGAGGCCTCTGTGACGGTCGACGGCGAGGTCATCGGCCGCATCGGCCCCGGCCTGCTGGTGCTGGTCGGCGTGCAGCCCGACGACACCGAAGCCCGCGGTGAGCGCCTGCTGGAACGCCTGCTCGGCTACCGCGTGTTCGAGGACGAGCAGGGCCGCATGAACCGCTCCCTGCGCGACACCGGCGGCGGCCTGCTGCTGGTCAGCCAGTTCACCCTGGCGGCGGACACCCGCAGCGGCACCCGCCCCGGCTTCTCCACCGCCGCCCCGCCGGACATGGCGCGCGACCTGTTCGCCTGGCTGGTGCACCGCGCCCGCCACCTCCACCCCGAGGTCGCCTGCGGCCGCTTCGGCGCCGACATGAAGGTGGCCCTGGTCAATGACGGCCCGGTGACCTTCTGGCTGGAGGCTTGAGGCTCCAGCCGGTCCCCTGCGGGCCACAGGGTTCCCCGGGCCGCCCGGCCGGCCCCGGGGAACCACCGTTCACCCGCCCCGGGAGGGCGCAAACGCCCGCCGGCTTTGAGTTTGCTGCACTGCGGGGTATCCTTGTCGCCCCTTTTCGCCAGCCGGCGTCAATGAACGCACGTAAAGCCAGCGTCACGCGCGACACCCGCGAGACCCAGATCCGCGTCGAACTGAACCTCGACGGCAGCGGCGAGTCCCGCTTCCAGACCGGCGTCCCGTTCCTGGATCACATGCTCGACCAGATCGCCCGTCACGGGCTGATCGACATCGTCGTGGAAGCCACCGGCGACCGTCACATCGACGACCACCACACGGTGGAAGACATCGGCATCACGCTCGGCCAGGCCTTCGACAAGGCCGTGGGCGACAAGAAGGGCATCTTCCGCTACGGCCATGCCTACGTCCCGCTGGACGAGGCCCTGTCGCGCGTCGTGATCGACCTCTCCGGCCGTCCCGGCCTGGAGTACGGCGTGGAGTTCCCGCGCGCCCGCATCGGCGAGTTCGACGTCGACCTGTTCCGCGAGTTCTTCCAGGGCTTCGTGAACCACGCCAAGGTCACGCTGCACATCGACAACCTCCGCGGCCGTAACGCGCACCACATCATCGAGACCGTGTTCAAGGCTTTCGGCCGCGCGCTGCGCATGGCCGTGGAGCGCGACGCCCGGCTCGGCGACGTCATGCCGTCCACCAAGGGCACTCTGTAACAAGCCTCCAGGGATCAAGATGGCGTCCGTCGGTATCATCGATTACGGCATGGGCAACCTGCACTCGCTCGGCAAGGCGCTGGAGCGCGTTGCCGGTGGCACGCGGGTGGTCACCTCCTACGACCCGGACGTGCTGCTTAAGTGCGACCGCCTGGTCCTCCCGGGCGTGGGCGGCGTGCGCGAATGCATGCGTGAGCTGCAGCGCCTGGAACTGAACCAGATGGTGATCGAGGCGGCCCGCAAGAAGCCGATGCTCGGCATCTGCCTGGGCATGCAGGTCTTCCTGGAGTGGAGCGACGAGAACGGCGGCGTACCGGCCCTGGGCCTGTTCCCGGGCAAGGTCACGCGCTTCCCGGACCCGCCGGAAGACGGCGGCGCCGACCGCCTCAAGGTGCCCCACATGGGCTGGAACCGCGTGCACCAGACCCGTGCGCACCCCCTCTGGGAGGGCGTGCCGGACGACACCTGGTTCTATTTCGTGCATAGCTACCATGCCGAGCCGGCCTGCGCCGACCACGTCCTGGGCAGCTCCGACTACACCAAGACCTTTGCCTGCGCCCTGGCGCGGGACAACCTGGTCGCCGTCCAGTTTCACCCCGAAAAGTCGCAGAACGCCGGGATGACGCTGCTGGCCAACTTTGTCCAATGGGATCCTTGAGCGCGTAAACACGGCTTGCGCCCGGCTGGGGTTGGTGGCAGAGTTTTTCCACACCGATCCAGGCCGCACGCTCAAAACGACGCTCCCAACGGTCTCTCTCCTCCGCTATCCCACCTGATGGTTCTCACAGCTCATGCTGTTGATTCCTGCGATTGATCTAAAGGGCGGCAAGTGCGTGCGTCTGCGCCAAGGCCGAATGGACGACGTCACCGTCTTCTCCGATGACCCTGTGGCCATGGCCCAGAAGTGGGTCGACGAGGGCGCCGAACGTCTGCACCTGGTGGACCTGGACGGCGCCGTGAAGGGCGAGCCGGTCAACATCAAGGTGGTGGAGCAGATCGCCGCGGCGATCAGCATCCCCGTGCAGATCGGCGGCGGCATCCGCGACGAGGAGACCGTGCAGCGGTACCTCAACGCCGGCGTGCAGTACGTCATCATCGGCACCAAGGCCGTGAACGCCCCGCACTTCCTGCACGACCTCTGCCTGGAGTTCCCGCGCCACATCATCGTGGGGCTGGACGCCAAGGACGGCCGCGTGGCGCTGAACGGCTGGACCAAGGTCACCGGCCATGACGTCATCGAGACCGCCGTCCACTGCGAGCGCGACGGCGTCGAGGCGATCATCTACACCGACATCGGCCGTGACGGCATGATGCAGGGCTTCAACGCCCAGGCCACCCGCAATCTCGCCGCCGCGATCAAGACCCCGGTCTTCGCCAGCGGCGGCGTCAGCACCATCGACGACATCCACCGCCTCAAGGAAATCGAGGGCGAGGGCGTTGCCGGCGCCATCATCGGCCGCGCGCTCTACGAGGGCACGCTCAAGCTCGCCGACGCCGTCAAGGTCGCACGAGGCTGAAATGCCGGGAATCGGGAATGGAGAATCGGGAATCGTAGAAGCCTGGCAAGGTCGCCGGCCTACCTCCTCGGCCCCGCTTGAACGATTCCCGATTCCCGATTCCCGATTCCCGTCTTAACGTTCCCATGCTCGCCAAACGCATCATCCCCTGCCTCGACATCGACCGTGGGCGCGTGGTCAAGGGCGTCAAGTTCGAAGACGTGCAGGACGCCGGCGATCCGGTCGAAGTGGCGCGCAAGTACGACGCCCAGGGCGCAGACGAGCTGGTGTTCCTCGACATCACCGCCAGCGTCGACGACCGCCCCACCCTGTTCCAGACCGTGGAAGCGGTAGCCAGCCAGATCTACATCCCCCTGACCGTGGGCGGCGGCGTGCGCAGCTGCGCCGACGTGCGCGCCCTGCTGTCGGCCGGCGCCGACAAGGTCAGCATCAACACCTCCGCCGTCGAGAACCCCGACTTCGTCACCGAGGCCGGTGACCGCTACGGCGTGCAGTGCATCGTCGTGGCGATCGACGCCAAGCGCGTCAACAAGAAGAAGGAACCGCCGCGCTGGGAGGTCTTCACCCACGGCGGCCGCCGCGCCACCGGCCTCGACGCCATCGAGTGGGCCAAGACCATGGTGCGCAAGGGCGCCGGCGAACTGCTGGTCACCAGCATCGACCGCGACGGCACCAAGAGCGGCTACGACAACGAACTGCTGGCCGCCATCTCGGCGTCCGTCAGCGTGCCCCTGATCGCCTCCGGCGGCGTGGGCGACCTGGAGCATCTCTACCAGGGCCTGGCCGCCGGCGGCGCCGACGCCGTGCTGGCCGCCAGCATCTTCCACCAGGGCACCTACACCGTGGGTGAGGCCAAGAAGTACCTGTCCGACAAGGGCGTGCGGATTCGCCTATAGCCCACAAGGGTTACACTGTCGCCAACCTGTAACCCCGGACGGCTAGCCTGATGAACCCCGGCGACGTATTGACCCAGCTGTACGCCACCCTGGAGGCCCGCAAGACCGCGGACCCGCAGGGCTCGTACATCTCCAGCCTGTACGCCAAGGGCACCGACGCCATCCTCAAGAAAGTCGGCGAGGAAGCGGCGGAGACCATCATCGCGGCCAAGAACCCCGAGCCCGGAGCGCTGGTCTATGAGCTGGCGGACCTGTGGTTCCACAGCCTGGTGCTGATGGCGCACAAGGACCTGCCGCTCACCGCACTGACCGACGAACTGGCCCGGCGTTTCGGGCAATCCGGGCTGGCCGAGAAGGCCTCCCGCAGCAAGTAGACCTACGAGGATAGCAACATGGGTTCCTTCAGCATCTGGCACTGGCTCATCGTCCTGGCCATCGTTCTGGTGATCTTCGGCACCAAGAAGCTGCGCGGCGCCGGCGGCGACCTGGGCGGCGCGATCAAGAACTTCAAGTCCGCGATGAAGGAAGGCGAGGAAGACGCGGCCAAGACCCCGGCCCAGCTCGCCGAGCAGCAGAAGCAGCAGAACGCCTCCGAGCAGAACACCAAGGTCTGAGCCCGCCTACGGCCAGGCCCTGATCCATGTTCGACATCGGCTTCTCCGAGCTGCTGCTGTGCTTTCTCGTCGCCCTGGTGGTGCTCGGCCCCGAGCGTCTGCCCAAGCTGGCGCGCACGGTCGGCCGCTGGAGCGGCCAGGCCAAGGTCTACATGCGCAACCTCACCACCGAGCTGGACCGTGAGTCGCGCCTGATGGAGCTCAAGAAGCAGGTCGAGGAAGCGCAGAAGCTGCTGAGCGAACAGGCCCAGGAAGCCAAGGCCGGCGTCCAGAACCTGATGAAGCCGGTCCAGGAATCCATCCAGGACGCCCGGACCGAGGTCGAGACGCTCACCAAGGACAACGACCCGCGGCCATGAGCGACACGGGCACCCCGCAGGACACCGAACAACCGCTGATCGCCCACCTGCTGGAGCTGCGGCAGCGCCTGCTGTACGCCGTCGTCGGCGTCATGGTCGTGGCCCTGCCGCTGATGGTGATCTGGGCCAAGGACGTCTACGCCCTGCTGGCCAAGCCGATGCTGGACAACCTGGCGCCCGGCGTGACGATGATCGCCACCGAGGTCGCCTCGCCCTTCTTCACCCCGATCAAGTTCGCCGGCGTGCTGGGCCTGATCCTGGCCATGCCCTGGGTGCTGTGGCAGATCTGGGCCTTCGTCGCCCCCGGCCTGTACAAGAGCGAGCGCCGCCTGGTCGCCCCGCTGATGGCCTCCAGCACGCTGCTGTTCTACGCCGGCATCGCTTTCGCCTACTTCCTGGTGCTGCCCACGGTCTTCCACTTCACCGTCGGCGTCGCCCCCGAGGGCGTGGCGGTGACACCGGACATCAGCAAGTACCTGGACTTCGTGCTGACCATCTTCGTCGCCTTCGGCCTTGCCTTCGAGACGCCGGTGGCGCTGGTGCTGCTGGTGAAGACCGGCTTCGTCACCCCCAAGCAGCTGACCGACAACCGCGAGTACGTCTTCGTCGGCGCCTTCGTGATCGGCGCCATCTTCACCCCGCCGGACGTGGTCTCGCAGCTGATGCTGGCGATCCCGGTCTACCTGCTGTTCGAGGTCGGCATCATCGCCGCACGCTGGATGGTGCCGGGGACCGAAGCGGTGGATGCACAGCGCGAAGCGCAAGAGAAGGCGGGCGAGTAAAGCCCGGCCGCACAAGGCGCAAGGCCTTGTGTCTCCCTCTCATAGACCCCTGAACCGTTCATCCCGAGTGCCGCGTCCCTCGATACGACCCGCCATGGCGGATCACTCGGGATGACCGGACCGGCGTATCGAGGGACGGGGTGCCGGCGACCACGCCGGTCAGGTGCGGTTGATCCCTGGAGGTTTGTTTCGCCTATGCAGCAGTCGCGGAAGGCGGGATGCGCTTCGCCTAGAGGCGCCTACTCTTGGTCCCGCCCTACTAGGGCGGCTCCTCCAAAATCTTGGTGGCTGACCGCCGCGCAGGTTGCCCCGCATCAGCGGGGCCGCTCGGATCTGGGGGTCCTTATCTCTTGGTTACTTCTCTTTGGACAAGCACCAACAGTAGACGCCTCTAGGCGAAGAGAAGTAACTCGCCGTTGTGCGAAATAACCCTTCAGAGATCAGCAGCGCCTGACCGGCGTAGTCGCCGGCATCCCCGCTTTGGTTGGCAACTGAAAGCGTCGCCCCTCACCTCGGCAACTGCTCCTGCGTTGCCCTACCTCGGGCATCCATGCCCTCGCCCACTCCTCTCCCCGCCTGCGGGGAGAGGGAGTAAGAGACCGAAGTCACACCGCGCCATCACCCCGCATCTTCTGCCGCCCCGCCTTCACGCCCCGCGCCAGACTCTCCAGCACCGGCCGCAGGATCACGTACATCAGCGGCACCGCCACCAGCGCGCTGATCGCCCACACCAGGCTGCCGCCCACCGCGATCATTCCGTAGTCCAGCACGAACTGCTTCGGGCTGTGGGCGAAGCGTTCGGCCAGTTCCGCCACGTCCAGCAGCGGTGCCGGCTCGCTGCCGAGGAGCCGCTCGCCGGCGCGGTAGTAGGGATACAACAGCAGGATGTGCACCGGCGCCAGCAGCGCGTTGACCAGCTGCATCAGCGGCTGGTTGAGCCGCAGCAGCCAGGCGGCCAGCGCGCACAGCGCCGTGGTGACACCGAAGATCGGGAAGACGCTGAGCAGGGCGCCCAGCGACACGGTGAAGGCGATGCGCTGCGGCGTGACGCCCTGCGTCAGCTGCGCCATCACCACCCGCTTCACGCGGGCGCGCCAGCCTTCCTGGGTCATGCGGCTTCGGGGCGCAGCAGGACCTCGCGCGCGCCGGCGCCCGGCGGCAGGGTCCACAACACTTTCAGCATGTAGACGGCCATGGCGATGTTGCCCAGCAGCAGTACGGCCGGCAGCCAGGCGATGCGCGCCAGCACGCTGCGTTCGCGGTAGGCGATCCACAGCCAGAACCACAGGAAGCCGAAGTAGGCGTCGAACAGCGTGGCGATGGTCCAGGGGTTGTAGCCGGCACCGGGGTTGTCCATCAGGTCCTGGATCGCCGGGGCGATGCTGACGATGCCGGTGGCCCAGACCGAAACCCCGACCAGGCCGGCCAGCACCACCAGGGACCACAGGAACAGCCCGCCGCGCACGCTCATGACCCTACTCCTTTTCCAGCGTCACCTGCATCAGGTCGATGCGCTCCACCCGGAAGCCGCATTCGCAATAGGCCAGATAGTAGCGCCACATGCGCAGGAAGCGCTCGTCGAACTGCGAGACCACCTGGTCGCGCACGGCCAGCACGTTGCGGTGCCAGTGGGCCAGGGTATCGGCGTAGTCGTGGCCGAAGTAGCGCGGCTCCCGTGCCTGCAGGCCAGCCTTCTGCGCCAGGTCCATGAAGCGCTGCGGCGGGCACAGCATGCCGCCGGGGAAGATGTACTTCTGGATGAAGTCGCGCTTGGTCAGGTAGTGCTCGAAGATCGACTCGTCGATGGTGATGCCCTGGATTGCGGCGCGGCCGCCGGGCTTCAGCGCCTTCTCGATGGCGGTGAAGTAGCCCGGCCAATATTCCGCGCCCACCGCCTCGTACATTTCGATCGACACCACGCGGTCGTACTGGCCCTGGATGTCGCGGTAGTCGCGCAGCTCGAAGTGCACGCGGTCGGCCACGCCGGCCTGCTCGGCGCGGCGGCGCGCTTCCTTGAGCTGCTCGTCCGACAAGGTGATGCTGGTGACACGGCAGCCGGAATGCTGCGCGGCGTAGATCGCGAAACCGCCCCAGCCGGAGCCGATCTCCAGCAGGTGGTGCTCGGCCTTCAGTTGCAGGCGCTCGTACATCAGCCGGAACTTGTTGAGCTGGGCGTCATGCAGGGTCTGGTTGGGCTCGGCGAACATCGCCGAGCTGTAGGCCATCGTATCGTCGAGCCAGAGCTGGTAGAAGTCGTTGCCCAGGTCGTAGTGATGCTGGATGTTCTCGCGCGAGCCGGCGCGGGTGTTGGCGCGGCGGCGGTGCTGCCACCAGCCGTAGACTTTGCCCAGCCAGTTCATCTCGAATGGCCCCTTGTAGTAGGGCTCGTTGAGATACATCACCGCCAGCAGTGGCGCCAGGTCCGGCGAGTCCCAGCAGCCGTCGAGGTAGGCCTCGCCGAAGCCCACCTCGCCACCGCTCAGCACGTGCGACATGAAGCGCTCGTCACGGATGTTGAGCACGCCGCGCAGCTCCGTGCGCTCCTGGCCGCGGAACAGGCGCCGCTCGCCGTTGGGCAGGTTCACTTCCAGTTGCCCGTAGTGCAACCCGCGCAACATGTACATCATCAGCCGCAGGCGCAGGCCCAATCGTGACGAGGCTGCCTGCGGCGCCAGCACGTCAGGCAGGTCCGGCGAGAAACCGTCGCGCCCCATCACGCGTTGCAATCGATCGTCGATTCCGTCCTGCTTGTCTTCGGGTCCCTGGCTCATGGCGCTCGGCTCGCTTCTTCGTTCTTGTTTCAGGTCAGGTCCTGCGGCAGCGGTGCCGGCTTGGATCGGTAGCCGGCCCCGCGCAGCCACAGCTTCAATGCTTCCCAATGGATGCCGGCCACCACCTTCACCGCCATCCAGGGCATGCGCAGCACCTGCCGGAGCAGGGCCGCATCGGACAGTTCACGGCGTTGCCCCGCCAGCGTGGCGTCCATCACCGGCACGCCGTCGCGGCTCTCGTGGATCGCCACGCGCAGGCGCTCGCCCGGCTCGCCCAGCTCGAAGCGGTACTGGCCCGCGCGATCCAGGAAGGGCGAGACGTGGAAGCACTTGTCCTTGTCATGCACCTGTTCATACGGCATCGGCGCGCCGCCGGATGCGAGCAGGTAGCTGTGCCGCTCGCCGAAGGTGTTGCGCACCTCGGCGATCACCGCGCGCAGGGAGCCGTCGCGGTGCTCGCAGTACCACAGGCTGATCGGGTTGAAGGCCCAGCCGAAGACGCGCGGCAGCGTCAGCAGGCGGATGCGCCCGCCGTCCGGCTCGATGCCATGGCGGCGCAGGCAATCCTCCGCCCAGGGCCGCAGGCCGCGCCCGTCGCCGTAGTCGCGCGTGCGCAGGCTCAGCAGGTTGAGGCGGTCCAGCGAGAAGAAGCGCAGGCGCCGTTGCAGCTCGGGCAGCCGGTCGATGTCCACCAGCAGGTAGAACACGCGGTAGACGAAGCGATAGAGCGGCGCGATGCGCCGCCGGTGCATGACCCGGGCGGGGTACAGCCAGCCGGCCTGATCCGCGTCCATCCGCTACCCCGCGATGCCCGCCGCCGTTGCCGGCAGCCCCGGGGCCGAGGATGCCGCTCCCGCATGGGGTTCATCAAGGCTGGCCCACTGGGGCAGGCACTCCCGGTCCACACCCGCCACCGCACGCAGGCCGGAGCGCAGGCCGTCCTCGTGGAAGCCGTAGCCGGTCCAGGCCCCGGCGAACCACAGGCCGCCACGGCCCTGGATCTCGGGCAGGCGGCGGTGCGTCATGCTGCTGGCGGCGCCGTAATGCGGGTGGTGGTAGAGGGTGTCGTAGATCACGCGCTCGGCCGGCACTTCGCGGGTCGGGTTGAGCGTGACGATGTAGTTCACCGGGCCAGGGATGCCCTGAAGCAGGTTCATCCAGTAGCTGCCGGAGATCGGCCGGTCGTGCACCTCGTCGCGGTCGTTGATGTAGTTCCAGGACGCCCAGGCGGCGCGGCGGCGCGGCAGGAAGGACTCGTCGGTGTGCAGCACGCAGCGGCTGGCGTTGTAGGGAATGCCGCCGAGGATCTCGTGCTCGTCCGTTGCCGCGTCGGCCAGCAGGCCCAGCGCCTGGTCGGAATGCGTGGCGCAGACCACGCGCTCGTAGATCTCGACGCCGGTCGCGGTGCTGACCTCCACGCCCGCCGCCGTGCGACGCAGCCGCGTGACCGGCGCATTGCTGCGCAGGCGGCCGGGGAAGCGTTCCAGCAGTTTCTTCAGATACTGGTGCGAGCCGCCCACCACGGTATGCCAGACCGGCTGGCCGGTGGCGGTGAACAGCGAGTGCGAGTCGAAGAAGCGCATGAAGTCCGCGGCCGGGTATTCCATCGCCTTCTGCGGCGAGCAGCTCCAGATCAGGCCGGCCATCGGCAGCAGGTAGCGGCTGGCCAGCTCCGGCGAATAGCCCGCGTCGCGCAGGTAGTCGCCCAGCGAGCCCTGCGGCAGCACGCCGCTGCGCAGCAGGGCGTTGGCGTTGCGGTTCAGCTTGAGGATGTCCAGCAGCATGCGCACATGCGTCCAGCGGAACAGGTTGGAGGGCTGGGCGAAGACCGTCCACAACCGGTCACTGCCGGTCCACTCGTAGGCCCCTCCGCCCAGCGACACGCCAAAGGACATCTGGGTGGGCCGGGTCTGCACCTCCAGCTCGCCGAACAGCGCCGTCAGGTTCGGGTAGTTGATGCCGTTGTAGACGATCCAGCCGGTATCCACCGGCTGCGGGCCATGGGGGGTCGGCACCAGGATGGTGTTGGTATGGCCGCCGCAGCGTCCGTCCTGTTCGTACAGGGTGACGTCATGGCGGCGCGCCAGGAACGAGGCGGCGCTCAAGCCGGAAATGCCGGAACCGACGACTGCGATCTTCATTGCGGGAAAGCTGGCTTCTGGTGGTGCTGGTGTCCATTGTCCTTACGCAGGAAATCGCTACCGGGATGCAGTGCTCAACGCGGGGGGCCCAGCAGCGCTTTCAGGGTCGGCCAGACCGCCTCCAGCAACTTGGGCTGGGCCGCGGCGGAAGGGTGGATGCCGTCGTCCTGGAAATTCACCGGGTCCAGCGCGATCGGCATCAGGAAGAACGGCACCACCGGGGTTTTCGTGGCCTGCCCCAGTTCGGTAAAGGTCCGGGTGAAGCTTTCGCCATAGGCCGGGCCGTAGTTGGCCGGGATGCGCATCTCGAACAGCAGCGGCTTTGCGCCCGCGCTGCGGGACAGTTGCAGCATCTTTTCCAGGTTGGCGCGCAGGTTCTTCACCGGCAGGGCCCGCAGGCCGTCGTTGGCGCCCAGTTCCAGCAGAACGATTGCCGGTTTGTGCTGTCCGAGTGCTGCCGGCAGGCGGGCGAGGCCGCCGGCACTGGTCTCGCCGCTGATGCTGGCGTTGACCACCACGTGGGGATAGCCTTCCTGACGCAGCCGCTGTTGCAGCAGTGCCACCCAGCCCTGGGAGGCCTGGATGCCGTAGGCCGCGCTGAGGCTGTCCCCGAACGCCAGGATTTTCGGTGCCTGAGAAGGTGCCTGGGCGGCCGCCGCGCCGCCCCACAGACACAAGACCAGAAAGACATACCGCATGAAAGCCGTCATCGCCCGCGATCTCCGGAAAACTGTCGTCAGCGGCGCCGCGCCGCTCACCATTCTGACCGGAATCAGCTTCGAAGTTTCCGCCGGTGAGTCGGTGGCCATCGTCGGGCAGTCCGGCTCCGGCAAGACCACGCTGCTGTCGCTGCTGGCCGGGCTGGACCTGCCGACCGAGGGCGACATCCTGCTGGACGGCCAGTCGCTGACGGCCCTGGACGAGGACGCCCGCGCCGGCCTGCGCGCCGGCCGCGTCGGTTTCGTGTTCCAGTCCTTCCAGCTGCTGGCCGGCTTCACCGCGCTGGAAAACGTCATGCTGCCGGCCGAGCTGGCCGGCCTCTCCGACGCCGCCGGCCGCGCGCGCCGCGCGCTGGACGAGGTGGGCCTGGCGGCACGCCTGGACCACTACCCGCACCAGCTCTCCGGCGGCGAGCAGCAGCGCGTGGCGCTGGCCCGCGCCTTCGCCGGCCAGCCCAGGATCCTGTTCGCCGACGAGCCCACCGGCAACCTCGACACCGCCACCGGCCAGAAGATCATCGAGCTGATGTTCGAGCTCAACCGCGCGCACGGCACCACGCTGATCCTGGTGACGCACGACCCGGCGCTGGCGGCACGCTGCGGCCGCACGCTGACGCTGCGCGAGGGGCGCCTGAATGACTGACGTGAAGCGGCGCTCAGGGCTCGCTGCGCCCGCGGTGCTGGTGCAGTGCCACCCACAGCATCACGCCGAAGGTTCCGGCCAGCATCAGGCTCTCGGTCAGGCCGTCGAGCGGATGCTCGTCGGCGCCCACCAGGCCGAAGGCCAGCAGCGCCAGGAACAGGTGCGCAGCGAACACCCGCAGCGAGGCGCGGCCCAGCAGCCCCAGCACGGCGCCGCCAACGCGGCGCAGCAGCCGCGCCAGCAATGGCAGGGCCAGGCCGGTGCTGACCGCCAGCACGGCGAAATTGGCCAGGCGCATCGGGCCGAGCAGCACCTTGTCGAACAGCACCGGGTGCTGCAGGCGCAGCAGCTCCATCGGCAGCAGCGGCTCCAGCAGGCGGTGATACCAGGCCAGGTAGATCAGCGCGGAGCCCACGGCAGCCAGGCGCAGGCTGCGCCGCGGCAGCTGCGCGGCCAGTTGCCCGCTCACCGCCAGGTAGCCGGTCCACAGGCCGAACACCCACAGCAACTGCCAGGCGAAGTCGTCGAAGAAGCCCAGCGCCGGCAGGGGCAGCGAGGGCACGCTGTCGCCGGTGAGATGGTTGAAACCGTCCAGCAGCAGCGCGCGCCCGCCGCATTGCGCGAACACCCAGACCAGGCTGCTGAGCAGCAGTACGCGGCCCCAGCCGTGGCGCCGCGCCTGCACCAGCCAGAACGGCGTCAGCAGCAGCTGCACGATGTAGGTCGGCAGGATGTCCAGCAGCGGCGGCTGGTACAGCAGCAGCGGCGCGGCCCACAGCGCCGCGGTCGGCTGGTCGAAGTAGAAGCTCAGCAGGTTGCGCAGCATCGGGCGGCCACCGTAGTAGCCGATCGCCGCACCCACGGTGAACAGGAACAGCAGCAACAGCAGATGCCAGCGATACAGTTCGGAGGCGCGCTCGCGCAACCGCGTCCGCATCCAGTCCTCGCCGCGCCAGTCCAGGGCGCGCCAATAGACCATGCCCGCGACCAGGCCCGACAGGAACACGAAACCCTCGGCCGCCGAGACGAAGCCGAAAGCCTGGCTGCTGTACGCGGACAGCCGCGTCGGCAGGTGGGTCAGCGTCATCAGGATCAGCAGCAGCCCGCGCAGGGTGTCGAGTTCGTAGCGTCGTTGCATCGGCAGGAATGGGGCGGGACGGCGGCTGGGCGCGGCCCCGCAAGGACTCGTCAGGCCCGGAGTATGGCCGCTGCGGGCCGTACAACCAAGCCGGGGGCACACGCATGAGCCCGGCCTTCGGCTTCGCCCTGCGCCGCCTGCGGCGTGGCTGGAAGAGCGGCGAGCTGCTGATCCTCACGCTGGCGCTGGCGATCGCCGTCGCGGCGCTGTCCGCCGTCGGCCTGTTCACCGACCGCGTGCGCAGCGCCATCGACAGCCAGACCGGCGACACGCTGGGCGCCGATCTGCTGTTCAGTTCACGCAACCTGTTGCCGGACACGCTGCTGCAGCAGGTCACCGCCAGCGGCGCGCGCACCAGCTCTTTCGTGCAGTTCCCCAGCGTGGTGCTCAATGGAGAGTCCACCGCGCTGGCCTCGATCAAGGCGGTGGCCGACGGCTACCCGCTGCGTGGCGAATTGCGTTTGTCCGACCTGCCCTTCGACCCCGCGCGACCGGCGCAGGGCATCCCGGCCCCGGGCGAGGCCTGGGCCGATGCGCGCCTGTGGCAGGAGCTGGGCCTGAAGCCCGGCGACAGCGTGCAGGCCGGCAGCTCGCATTTGCGCATCGTCGCCGTGCTGGAGAGCGAGCCGGATCGCGGCAACGGCTTCTCCGACCTGGCGCCGCGGCTGATGATCAACCACGCCGATCTCGCCGCCACCGGCCTCACCGGCCCCGGCGCACGCGCGCAGTACACGCTGATGGCCGCCGGCCCGACACAGCAACTCGACACGCTGCGCACCATGGCGCTGCCCGAGGGCGTGCGGCGCATCTCGCCGCAGGAGGCGCGTCCGGAGATCCGCAACGCGCTGGATCGCGCCGGCCAGTTCCTCGACATCGCGGTGCTGGCGGCGACGCTGCTGGCCGCCGCCGCCGTGGCGCTGTGCGCGCACCAGCATGGTGGCAAGCTGCGCGACGAAGTGGCCCTGCTCAAGTGCCTGGGCGCGCGCAACGGCTTCCTCGGCCGCGCGCTGCTGCTGCAACTGTTCCTGCTGGGCCTGGTCGGCGGCCTGGCCGGTGCCTTGCTGGGATTGGCGGCACAGGAGGTGGTGGCACAGTTGCTCGGCGAGCTGGTGCAGATCGCCCTGCCGGCGCCCTCGCTGCAGCCGCTGCTGCTGGCCTGGGGCCTGGGCCTGCTGATGCTGCTGGGCTTCGCCGCGCCGCCGGTGCTGCAGGCGCGCTCGGTGCCGCCGCTGCGCGTGTTCCAGCGCAACGCCGGCGGCGGCGTGCTGACCGGCGCCATCTGGCTCGCCGCCAGCGCCACCGTGGTCGCCCTGCTGTGGCTGCAGACCGGCGACCCCAAGCTGGCCGCCGCGGTGCTGGTGGGTGCCGGCGTGGCGCTGGCGCTGCTGGCCCTGCTGGCCTGGCTGCTGGTGCTGGCGCTGGCGCCGCTGAAGCGTGCGGTGGGCAGCTCCTGGCGTTTCGGCCTGGGCAACATCGCACGGCGCCGCGGCGCCACGGTGGCGCAGGTGGTGGCGCTGGGCCTGGCGCTGCTGGCCCTGCTGCTGGTGTCGGTGGTGCGCCAGGACCTGCTGGTGAGCTGGCAGGACAAGCTGCCGCCGGACACGCCGAACCAGTTCCTGATCAACATCCAGCCGGCGCAGCGCGATGCGCTGCAGCAGTTCTTCACCGAGCGCGGCTACGCCGACATCAAGCTCTGGCCGATGGCGCGCGCGCGCCTGACCGCGCTCAACGGCACGCCGGTCACGGCGGATTCGTTCTCCGATCCGGAGACGCAACGCTGGATCAACCGCGACTTCAACCTGTCCTGGTCCACCACGCTGAACGACGACAACCAGTTGCTCGAAGGCGAGTGGTGGGGCGAGGCCGGGCGGGGCCAGCCCTGGATCTCGGCCACCGACTACGCCGTCGAGCGCCTGGGGCTGAAGCTCGGCGACCGCATGACGCTGGACTTCGCCGGCACGCCGGTGGAGCTGACCGTACGCAGCTTCCGCAAGGTGGACTGGGGCAGCTTCCGCCCCAATTTCTTCCTGCTGGTGCCGCCGGACGTGATCAGCGACGTCAACGGCCAGTACATCGGCAGCTTCTACCTGCCGCCGGAGCGGCGCGTGCTGCTGCGCGAGCTGGTGGCGCAGTTCCCCAACGTCACCGTGCTCGACATCGAGGCGGCGATGAAGCAGGTGCGCGGCATCGTCGACCGCGTGGTGCGCGCGGTGGAATTCATCTTCCTGTTCACGCTGCTGGCCGGGCTCACCGTGCTGCTGGCCGCCATCGAGGGCACCCGCGCCGAGCGCGTGCGCGAGACCGCGCTGCTGCGCACCCTGGGCGCCCGCAGCGCCACCATCACCAAGGGCCTGCTGGCGGAATACGCGCTGCTGGGCCTGCTGGCCGGCCTGGTGGCGGCGATCGTGGCGCAGGGCGTGGCCTGGGGACTGGCGGCGGGGGTCTTCGACATCCCCTACGGTCTGCGGCCGGCACTCTGGGGCATCGGCGCCGGCGCCGGCATGCTGCTGGTGGCGGGCATGGGCTGGCTGTCGCTGCGCGGGGTGCTGCGCACCCCGCCGCGGCAGGTGCTGGGCTAGGGTTGGGCAGGGTTTGGTCACATTTGAGCCGGGGCGGGCCGAAACCGGCTAAAATTGCCGCCCCTTTGCCCCGCCCGTCCTGAATCCAGGGAGTTTTTACCGATGAAGAAGCCCGTCAAGGTCGCCATCACCGGCGCCGCCGGCCAGATCGCCTACTCGCTCATTTTCCGCGTCGCCTCCGGCTCCCTGCTGGGCCCGGACCAGCCGGTCATCCCGCAGCTGCTCGAAGTGCCGGTGCCGGAAGTGCTGGAAAAGCTGAAGGGCACGGTGATGGAAGTCGATGACTGCGCCTTCCCGCTGGTGCACAGCGTCGAGATCCACTCCGACCCGATGTCGGGCTTCGAAGGCACCGATTACGCCCTGCTCGTTGGCGCCCGCCCGCGCGGCCCCGGCATGGAGCGCAAGGACCTGCTGACCGCCAACGGCGGCATCTTCGGCCCCCAGGGCAAGGCCCTGGCCGCCAAGGCCTCCAAGGACGTGCGCGCGCTGGTCGTCGGCAACCCGGCCAACACCAATGCCCTGATCGCGGCCACCGCCGCTGCCAAGGGCGGCCTGGATCCGAAGCAGATCCACGCCATGGTGCGCCTGGACCACAACCGCGCCGTCAGCCAGCTCGCCACCAAGACCGGCGTGCACGGCAACAACATCGAGAAGGTCATCATCTGGGGCAACCACAGCTCCACCCAGTCCCCCGACATCAGCCACACCACCGTCGGTGGCAAGGCTGCCAAGGACCTGGTCGACCAGAACTGGATCGAGAAGGACTTCATCCCGGTCGTGCAGCAGCGCGGCGCCGCCATCATCAAGGCGCGTGGCCTGTCGTCGGCCGCCTCGGCCGCCTCGGCCGCCGTTGACCACATGCACGACTGGGCCCTGGGCTCCAACGGCAAGTGGGTGTCCATGGGCGTGCCCTCGGACGGCAGCTACGGCATCAAGCCGGGCATCGTCTACGGCTACCCCTGCATCTGCAAGAACGGCCAGTACGAGATCGTGCAGGGCCTGAGCGTGGACGAGTTCTCGCGCGGCCGCATGACGATCACCGAGAACGAGCTGCGCGAAGAGCGCGCCGCGATCGAAGAGCTGCTCGCCTAAGAGCGCTGCACCGCTGTTGAAGAAGGCCGCCTCCGGGCGGCCTTCTTTTTTGCGCCCTTCTTCGCGCCCGCCTGCAGGTAGGCGCCCAGCATGTCGGCCAGCGCGCCGATGATCTCGGCGCGCTGCAGCACCGGACGGTCCAGGCTCAGGTAGTAGGCCACGGTGTAGTGCAGCGAGTTGATCGCCACGAACAGCGCCGCCGGCAGGTTCTCCACCTGGTACTGCTCGTGGTGGCGCAGCAGGTAGACGCGGCAGGCCTCGGTCATGTGCTGCTCCAGCGCGCGGAAGGTGCTTCGCGTGCGCAGCCGGTCCCAGTGCCGCGTCAGCTCGCGGCGGCAGGGGTCGTTCTCCACCACGTCGAACACCGCCTCGAGGATGCCGCGCGTGATGTCGCGGGCATCGGCGTCGATCATCGCGCGCAGCCGCCCGTCCACCACCGCCAGCAGCTCCGAGGCGTGGCGTTGCAGCAGGGCCTCGACCAAGGCGTCCTTGTCGTCGAAATACTGGTACAGCGAGCCGATGCTGACGCCGGCCGCCTCGGCCACGTGGTTGGTGGTGAGGTTGTCCAGGCCGCGCTCCACGATCACCCGCGAGGCCGCGTCCAGCAGGGTGGCCACCATGTCGCGCGAACGCTGCTGTATCGGCCGCTTCCTCATGGCCCCTCCTGACGCGAGTTGAATGCGAGTAACTGCTCGCAATAGGTTAGTCCATCGCCACTCCCCGGCAAACCTGCGAGACCCTGCCATGGCCGAAGGCTCCGCCCGCCCCGCCATCCCGCGCCGCCACGGCGCCGACCTGAAGACCGGCCGCCGCATGGCCGGTCCGCTGCGCTGGCTGATCCGCGGCAACCCCGAGCCCAGCCCGGCACAGTGGCAGGCCATCGGCGAATCCCTGAACCAGGGCGACCCGGCGATGGACCGGCTGGTGGACTGGATGGCCGCCGAGGGCCTGCGCCAGACCAAGCCGCTGTTCGATCGCGCGGTGGACCAGGGCATCGCCGCCCTGCCCGACGCGCCGGAGCCGCTGCGCCGCTTCTTCGCCGCGGTGGAAACCCGCCCGGCCTGGGTGAATCCGGCGCTGCTGGCCGAGGGCGCGCGGGCCTGCGGCATCTCCGGCCTCACCGGCATGGACGTGCTGCGCGACTTCGGCCTGATGGCCGGCTACCAGGCCGGCGCCATCAACCGCACGCTGGTGCTGACCGGCGCCCTGCAGAAGGGCGCGCAGCGCCGCGTGGCCGAGACCACCCAGTGGTGGATCGACGCCACCCGCCCCGGCGGCATGGAGCGCGGCGCGCCGGGCTGGCGCAGCACGCTGCAGGTGCGACTGATCCACGCCATGGTGCGCCGCCACCTGCAGCGCCACCCGGAGTGGGACGCACTGCACCACGGCCTGCCGGTGAACCAGGGCGACATGCACGCCACCTACCTGGCCTTCAGCGTGATCTTCCTGTTCGGCCAGCGCCTGCTGGGCGTGCCGCTGACGGCGCGCGAGGGCCGCGCCGCGATGCACCTGTGGAAGTACATCGGCTGGCTGATGGGCATCGACGAACACTGGCTGGGCGACGGCGAGCAGGCCGGGCGCATCGCGCTGTACCAGAACCTGCTGGCGCAGGCCCCGCCGGACGAGAGCAGCCGCCAGCTCGGCCGCCCGCTGGCGGACGAGCCGCTGCAGCGCCGCTACCGTCGCCTGGCCTGGCTGCAGGGCCGCTGGAACCGCGCCAAGCACCTGTCCATCGCCCGCGCCTTCGTCGGCCGCCGTGGCATGGACGCGCTGGGCCTGCCGGAGGGCGTGCTGCCCTGGTACCCGCTGCTGACCATCGGGCCCAGGCTGGGCTGGCACCTGGCGCACCGGCTGCTGCCGGGCGGGCGCGAGCGCCTGGTAAGGCGCGGGTTGAAGGCGCAGGAGGATTACCTGGAGGTGCTGTTCGGCGAGGACGAGCGGGAGCTGGTGAGGCCGATGTCGGGACATTGAGCTTCCTGCACCCCTCTCCCCCCGGGAGAGGGGTGGGGGTGAGGGACCGCCACTGGCAAACCCGTCGGCAGTGCATTTCCGCAAGCCCCGACCCTCACCCCTACCCCTCTCCCGGAGGGAGAGGGGAAACGTGGCGCTGACTGCATCTCTTCATCCTGCTATTTTCGTGGAATGCAGATCTTCCACTTCAACAACGGCGAGCCGCCCCGCATCCTGCCGCCGGATGCGCCCCTGCCGGAGACCGGCCTGATCTGGGCCGACTTCCTGCGTGACGAGGCCGAGGGCTGGGAGTGCTGGGCCGAGCCGGTGGTGGGCGTGGCGATCGAGCCGCAGCACGTCAGCGACAGCATGAACCCCTACCACCCGTCGTTCTTCGACGGCACCTCGGAGTACGACATGCTCGTGTTCCAGGGCCTGGGGCCCAATGACGATCCGTTTCCGATGGAGACGCGCACCGCCGCGTTCTTCCTGTTCCGCCGCGTGCTGATCACGGTGCGGGCGGAGGACAACGTCAGCATCCAGATCGTGCAGCAGCGCATCCGCGATGGCCGCATGCGGAGCGCGGAGTCGGTGCTGAGCCTGGCCCATGCCGTGCTCGACGTGATGGTGGACCGCTACCTGAAGGTGCGCGAACCGATGGAACAGCGCTTCTCGGTGCTGCAGGACGAGCTGCTGGACCCGGACAGCCGCATGAGCGACTGGCGCGCCCTGCTGCGCGGCCGCCGCGTGGCGCGGCAGATGGAGGCGCTGGCCGAAAGCCAGCTGGAGGCCCTGGACTCCTGGCGCCGCAACTCCTTCCTCGACTGCAGCCCGCACGACGAGGTGAAGATCCGCGACCTGGTGGAACACGTGAACCGCGTGCTCAACCATGCCTCGGGCCAGGAGCGCGACATCGAGGCGGCGGTGCAGCTGCACTTCGCCATCGCCACCGGCCGCACCAACCGCATCGTGCAGTTCCTGACCGTGCTGTCGGCGATCTTCTTCCCGCTGACGCTGATCACCGGCATCTACGGCATGAACTTCGAGCACATTCCCTGGGCGGGAGCGCGCTACGGCTTCGAGGCGATGCTGCTGTTCCTGCTCGTGATGGGCCTCGCGCTGCTGTATATCTTCCGGAAGCGCCGGTATCTTTAGCGCCCCGGAATGGCACGACGCCTAAATCATCCGTTTTTGCAATTAAATACAATATTTAATCACGCCATGTCTGCGTGATCCTCGCCATGTCCTCCACCCCCGCCCCCATCCTGCTGCCCGCCGCCACCCCGGCCGAGCTGCTGGCGCGCCTGGAATTCGGCCGTGACGGCAGCGGCGCGGCCGAGCGCCTGCGCTTCCCGCTGCAGCTGCTGGCGGGCGATGCCACCGAGGACTGGCTGGCCGGAGGGCCGGTGGAGACCCTGGCGGCGGAGCCGGGCCTGCAGCTGCGCCGCAGCGGCGACTACCTGTTCGGCCTGCTCAGCGTGCCGGCGGCGCAGTCGGTGGACATGGAGCGCGCCGGCTACCTCGCCTACGGGCGCCTGCTGCGGCTGCTGCGCGAGCGCGGCTACCCGCATGCGCTGCGCCTGTGGAACTACTTCCATGAAGTGACCGGCGGCGACGGCGACGACGAGCGCTATCGGCGCTTCTGCGTCGGCCGCTACGACGCCATCGCCGCGCCGGGCTTCGAGCAGCAGCTGCCAGCGGCCACCGTGATCGGTACGTTCGAGCCCGGCCTGCAGGTCGGGTTCCTGGCCGGCAAGCGCCCGGGCATCCCGGTGGAGAATCCTCGCCAGGTCAGCGCCTACCGCTACCCGCGCGAATACAGCCCGCGCGCGCCGAGCTTTGCGCGCGCCACGCTGCTGGATCGCCTGTTGCTGGTCTCCGGCACCGCCAGCGTGGTCGGCCATGCCACGCAGCACCCCTACGACGCGCCCGCGCAGTTGCGCGAGACGGTGGAGAACCTGCGGGCACTGCTGGCGGAAGCGCAGCGGAAGCACTTTGCCGCCGAGCCGGCGCTGCGCTGGCAGCCGCGGGCGCTGCGCCTGTATGTGCGCGATGCCGCGCAGGCCGCGTCGCTGCGTGCGCTGGCGGAAGCCCTGCTGGGCACGCCGCTGCCGCTGTCCGTGCTGCACGGCGAAATCTGCCGCCGCGATCTCGAGGTGGAGATCGAAGGCGTGTTCGAGGCGAGCTGACGGTGCCCCGCCCGGCCCTACGTGGTGCCGGGCAGCCACAGCAGTGGGGCCTACAACGCCGCGCGACCCTGGCCGCCTGCCGGGGCGCTCATCTCAGCTGCACTTCACGCGCTGCACGGCATCCAGCCAGCCGGCGTAGAGCTGGTCGGCCTTGTTCACGTCCAGCGCCGGCGCGAAGCGTCGCTCCACGCCCCACAGCGCGGAGATCTCGTCCAGCGACTGGTACACGCCGACCTGCAGGCCGGCGAGGAAGGCGGCGCCGAGCGCGGTGGTCTCCACCGTCTGCGGGCGGATCACGGGGATCTTCAGCATGTCGCTGAGGAACTGCGTCAGCCAGTCGTTGACCACCATGCCGCCGTCCACGCGCAGCTCGGTGGGCACGATCGAGTCCTGCGCCATGGCATTCATCAGGTCGCGCGTCTGGTAGCAGACCGACTCCAGCGCGGCGCGCACGATATGCGCGATACCGGAGTCACGCGTCAAGCCCAGCACGGCGCCGCGGGCCTGCGGGTCCCAGTAGGGCGCGCCCAGGCCGGTGAAGGCCGGCACCAGGTACACGCCCTGGGTGTCGGGGATCGACTTGGCCAGGGCCTCGGTCTCGGCCGCACCGCGGATCAGCTGCATGGCGTCGCGCAGCCATTGCACCGCGGCGCCGGCGACGAAGATCGCGCCTTCCAGCGCGTAGGTGGTCTGGCCGTTGAGGCGGTAGGCCACGGTGGACAGCAGGCGGTTGCGCGAGCGCACGAACTCGCCGCCGGTGTTGAGCACCATGAAGCAGCCGGTGCCGTAGGTGGACTTGATCATGCCCGGCGAGAAGCAGGCCTGGCCGACGGTGGCGGCCTGCTGGTCACCGGCGATGCCGCCGATGCGGATCGCGCCGCCGAACAGCTCCGGCAAGGTGCTGCCGTAGTCGGCGGCGCTGTCACGCACCTCCGGCAGCAGCGCACGCGGCACCTTGAAGAAGGCCAGCAGTTCCTCGTCCCAGTCCTGCGTGCGGATGTTGAACAGCGCGGTACGCGAAGCGTTGGTGGCGTCGGTGGCGTGCAGCTGGCCGCCGCTGAGGTTCCACAGCAGCCAGGAGTCGATGGTGCCGAAGGCCAGCTCGCCGGCCTCGGCACGGGCGCGCGCGCCCGGCACCTGGTCCAGGATCCAGGCGATCTTGGTGGCGGAGAAATACGGGTCCAGCAGCAGGCCGGTCTTGTCCGACAGCCCGTTGGAGCGCTCGGCGTGCTGCTTGCAGAAGTCGCTGGTGCGGCGGTCCTGCCAGACGATGGCAGGGTGGATCGGCTGGCCGCTGGCGCGCTCCCAGACCACGGTGGTCTCGCGCTGGTTGGTGATGCCGATGGCGGCGATGTCCTTGGCCGCGAGCCTGGCGTCGGCCAGCGCGCCCTTTACGCAGGCCAGGGTGTCCTGCCAGATGCGCAGGGCGTCGTGCTCCACCCAGCCCGGCTGCGGATAGGACTGCGGCAGTTCCTGCTGCGAGACACCCAGCTTGCGGCCCTGCCGGTCGAACACGATGGCGCGGGTGCTGGTCGTGCCCTGGTCGATGGCGAGAAGGGCGGTCATGGATGGGGCTCCGGAGGGCGGCATGGGCCCGGAAGCGTAGCAAGCCGGGGGCCGGAAGCAACCGCCGGGGAACCCCGGGGGGCCAGGCGGGTCTAGAATGCCGCGCCGCTGCCGCAGGGCGCGGGGCGCTTCACACAGGATTTTCGGGGATCATCACCATGCTTTCACGTGCCGCCGCACCGGCCTCGCTGCTGGCCGCCACGCTGCTCGCCGCCTGCGGCAGCGGTGCCGGCAACGGTGATGCCGACCTCGCCAAGGACCTGGGCAGCGATGCCCCGCGCCTGGCCCTGGAAACCCGCGCGATCCGCTTCCACGCCCCCGCCGACGGCGCCACGCCGCCCGCTGCCGTCATCAGCGGCGCCATGAGCCGCCAGGCCAGCCCCCTGTTCCTGAGCATCGAGCACGGCGAGATCGCCATCGCCGGCGTGGACCTGCCGCGCCTCGACGGCCTGCAGGCCAGCGGCCAGGTGATCCCGCGCCACCCGCTGAGCCTGGGCGAGGGCGTGCACCGCGACAGCATCGTGCTGCGTGCCTGCGCCGACGCGGACTGCACGCGGCAGTATCCCGGCAGCCCGGTCACCATCCCGGTGGAATACGTCGTCGGCATCCCGGTGACGCCCGGGCGGGTGCGGGTGGAAACGGTGGAGGGCCGCAGCCCGCCGCCGCAGGCCCTGCGGCTGGACTACCACGGCGGCAGCGCCTCCTGGAGCAGCCGCGTGGACTACCAGGGCGCGCAGGAGGGCTGGCTGGCGGTGACGCCGGCCGGCGGCGGCCGCCTGCCCGCCACGCTGCAGCTCGGCTTTACCGCGCAGCGGCCGCGCGCTGATGGCGCGCTGCGTTACCACAGCGCCACGCTGAGCTTCCAGGTGGGCGCGCAGGGCGAGCACCGCGAAGTCGGCATCGAGTACACCGTGCTGCCGCTGCTGTCGGTGGAAGCGCCCGCGGCCTTCGGCGTCAGTGAGTCGGCCCCTGCGGCGGGGCAGACGCGCCGGGTGGACGTCGGCTCGCGTGATCCGGAGCGCGACGTGCCCTGGAGCGCCTCGCTGGAGGAGCCGGCGCCGTGGCTGCAGCTGTCGCAGGCCGAGGGCCAGACCGGCGATGCCTCGCAGCTCGAGTACCGCCTCAACGAAGACGCCATCGCCGACCTGCCCAACGGCAACTACTCCACCACCATCGTGATCGAGTCCGCCGCCGACGGCGTGTCGCCGGTGCGCATCCCGGTGGAGCTGACGCTGGACCGCCCCTTCCTGCGCAGCGCGGCGCCGTACCTGCTGCCGGCCGGGCACGCCTCGCGCCTGGTGCTTTCCGGCGCCTACTTCGACCAGCTGGACATCCAGGGGCTGCAGGTGGGCACGCAAGAGATCACGGCCCTGGAGCGCCGCTCGCCGACGCAGCTGTGGGTGGACCTGCCGGCACTGCCGCCCGGCCGCTACCCGCTACGCCTGTCGGTGCCTGGCACGAACGTGGGCAGCAGTGCGCTGCTGGTGGTGCAGGCGCCCTTCAGCTATGTCACCGCCGGCGCGGCACGGCCGCCGCAAGCGCTGCCAGAACAACCCCTCGCATACGGCCTGCTCGATGCCGAGCGCCAGGCCTGCAACTACGCCGCGCCGGGCCAGCCCGGCATCCCGCTGGCGCAGCTGCGCCACGACGGCGGCCAGTGGCGCCATCGCCTGGCGCCGCCGGGCCTGGAAACGCCTCTCATGCTGGTATTGCCCAACGGCGGCCGCGAGCTGCTGGCGCTGGGGCCCGACTCGTTGCGCCACCTGGACCCCTCCACCCTGGCGGCGACGCGCCGCACGGTCCCGGCGCTGCCCGGCGCCGACATCACGCAGGGCCTGGCCGCGGACGACGGCACCGCGCTGTACGTGGTCGGCAGCGAAGCGCAGGCCGGCGGCCGCGTGCTGCAGTACGAACCGGCCACCGGCGCACTCAGCGAAACGGGCGGCTACGCACTATCCGGCAGCCTGGGCCTGCTCGCCGGCCAGGCCGCCGCGCCGCTGCAGACCGTAAGCGATTTGACCGGCGAGCGCTGGGCCCGGCTCTACGAACAGCACATCGTCATCGCCGACGCCGCCGGCCTGGAACTGGACCGCATCGCCGCCCGGCCGGATGCCGAGCTGGGCTTGTCGCGCGACGGCCACCGGCTGTGGGTGGCTTCGGGCCGCTCCGGGCCCGCGCCGCTGCTGGAGGTCTATGACATCGCCCACGCCGGCCAGACCGGCTTCGTCATCGGCAAGCCGCAGACGCTGCCGCTGCCGCCGGGCGAAGCCCGGGGCCGCGTGCTCAACCTGGAAGAGACCGAGTCGGTCTACTGCGGCCCGCGCGGCGTGACGGCGGTGACGCTGCCGCACTGAGGCTGGGCGGCTTGTGGCGCTTGCGGTTTGCCGCGGCGCTGGCAGTATCGGCAGCAGGATTTCCTGCCGCCGATACTGCCATGTCGCTTCGCGCCGTCCTGCTGCTCACCGCCCTGCTGGCCGGCTGCCAGGCCGCGCCGCTGCGCCCGCAGGCACCGGCTGCGGCGCCGGGCTGGATGCAGGTCAGCGCCTATTCCTACGAGCAGGAAGCGCCGGGCCTGGGCTCCAGCCGCAAGTACGAGGGGCCGGCGGGATTCATCGACGTCTACCGCTACGACCTGCGCCAGCGCTGGCAAAACGGCCTGGGCGACCCGGCGTTCAACCCGCACTTCCTGTCGACCGTGGCGGACGTGAAGCAGATGGCGGCGCAGGGGCGCTACAGCCGCCTGCAGATCGGGCCGGTGCAGGACGTGGTGATTGCCGGCAAGCCGTTCCGCACCGTGTCCTACCGCTTCCGCGTGCACGGCCGCGACATGCAATCGCTGACCTATCTCACCGCCACCGGCAATCGCCTGCTGAAGTACCGCATGTCGTACTTCGAACCGCCGGCGATGGACCCGGCCGAGATGACGCGGCGCTTCATCGAAACCGACCTGTCGCGACCGCCGGCGGAAGGCGACGAGCCGTTGCCGCCGCCGGGGTCGAGCCTCTAGAAGCCATCGGCGACCCTCATCGCCGGGGGCGTGTAGCATGGGGCTCGCCTCCTGCCACTAGCGCCATGTCACCCCTCTCCCGCGACACCCTGCTCGCCCGGGACGAGCCGCCACCGTGGCGGATCGAAAGGCCCTCTCCGTCCGCCCGCTCGCCCTACTTCCTCACCTGCGACCACGCCGGCCTGCGGATTCCCCGGCGACTCGGGCAGCTCGGCCTGGAACCACGCGAGCTGCGCCGCCACATCGGCTGGGATATCGGCGTGGCGTCGGTGGCGACACAACTGGCGGGGCTGCTCGACGCCACCCTGGTGCTGCAGCCCTACTCGCGCCTGGTGATCGACTGCAACCGCCCGCCGGAGAGTCCGGAGTCCATTCCCATACTCAGCGAGGCCACGCCGATCCCCGGCAACCGCTTGGTCCCCGCGGCACAGGCGCGGCAGCGGCGGCGCGAGATCTTCGAGCCCTACCATGCCTGCATCCGCGGACAGCTGGATGCGCGTCGGCGGCGCGGCCAGCCCACGTTGCTGCTGGCGATGCACAGCTTCACCCCCGTGTACCTGGGCCAGTCCCGCCCTTGGCACCTGGGCGTGCTGTATCACCGGGACGCACGCATGGCGCACGCCCTGCGCGACCTGCTGAGGCAGGATGCACGACTCTGTGTGGGCGACAACCAGCCATACACGGTCGATGACGCCAGCGACTACGGCATTCCCGAGTACGGCGAGCGTGGCGGTTTGCCCCACGTGGAACTGGAAATCCGCCAGGACCTGATCGGGGACCCCGCCGGACAACGGGGCTGGGCGCTACGCCTGGCACGCTGCCTGCGTATGCTGGAAGAGCCGTTGCTGCATTCGTAGTCCGCCCTGACGAACTCCTCGCGGATCCGCCCCCTCCTCGCCGGACCCCGCCCATGCAAATCAAGCTCGGCTACGACCTGGTCTACCAGTGTCCCCAACCCACCCCCATGATCGTCACGCTTCACGTGCACTACACGCGCGTCTCGGACCTGATCATCCCCGATCACCTGCGTACCGAGCCGGCGGTGCCGGTGACGATGTACCGCGACGGCTTCGGCAACTGGTGCAGCCGCCTGGTCGCCCCGGCCGGCGAGTTCCGGCTGCATGCAGACGCACTGATCAACGACCGCGGCATCGCCGAGCCGGTGGTGCGCGGCGCGCAGCAGCATCCTGTCGAGCAGTTGCCGGAGGAAACCCTGGTCTACCTGCTGGGCAGCCGCTACTGCGAAACCGACCTGCTGGCGGATATCGCCTGGGAGCGGTTCGGACAAACCACGCCCGGCTGGGACCGCGTGCAGGCGATCTGCGACTTCGTACACGAACACCTGACGTTCGGCTACGAGTATGCCCGTCCCACCAAGACCGCTTGGGAGGCCTACAACGAGCGGCAGGGGGTGTGCCGCGACTATGCGCACCTGGCCATCGCGCTGTGCCGCTGCCTCAACATCCCGGCGCGCTACTGCACCAGCTACCTGGGCGACATCGGCGTACCGGCGGTGGATGCGCCGATGGACTTTGCCGGCTCGATGGAGGTCTTCCTGGGAGGGCGCTGGTACACCTTCGATCCCCGCAACAACCAGCCCCGCATCGGCCGCGTGCTCATTGCCCGCGGGCGCGATGCCGCCGACGTCGCCATCACTACCACCTACGGCAAGCACGAACTGAAGCGCTTCAAGGTGTGGACCGACGAGGTGGCGCCCAAGGCGGCCCCACGCTGAGCTCGCGCCGGGCATGCGGCGCCAGCAATCGCCGGCGCTACCGCGGCCGCAGCGACCGCGACACGTCCTATTCCTCGGCCTCGGAATCGTCGAAGCAGACGCGCAGCTTGTCGATGCGGCGGCCATCCAGTGCCGTGACCTCGAAGCGCCAGTCGCCCATGCGTGCCGTCTCACCCAGGCGCGGGATATGGCCCAGCACAGCCAGCACCAGGCCGGCGGCAGTCTCGTATTCGCGGTCCTCGGGCAGGCGCATGCTCAGCAGCGCGCCCATCTCGTCCACCGACAGCTTGCCGTCGACCAGCCAGCTGCCGTCGTCCTGCCGCGCCACGCCGGGGCGCGGCTCGTCGCCGCGATGGAATTCACCGGCAATGGCGGACAGCACGTCGGTGACGGTGATCAGGCCCTGCAGGCTGCCGAACTCGTCGACCACGATGGCGGCGTGCAGCGGCGTGTCGCGCAGCTCGCGCATGGCGTCCACGGCATCCAGGCTGTCCGGCACCACCAGCGCCTCGACCACGTACTTGGCCGGCTCGATCTCGTCGGCGCCGTCGAGCATGGTGTCGATCAGGCGCTTGGCCGAGACCAGGCCGACGAAGTGATCGATGTCGCCGCGAGCGGCTACCAGCTTGGTGTGGCTGCTGGCGCGCAGCGTGGCGTGCTGCGCTTCCAGCGGCTCGTCCAGATCCAGCCAGTCGAGCTGGTTGCGCGGGGTCATCAGCGCGCGCACGCTGCGATCGCCCAGGCGCATGACGCCGGCGATCATGGTCTGCTCCTCGGGGCGGACGACGCCGCTGGACGCGGCCTCTTCCACCAGCGCGTGGATTTCCTCGTCGGTGATGCGTCCCTCGCCCTCGCGGCGCTTGGGCAACAGGCTCAGGAACAGCGCGCTGGATTTCTCCAGCACCCAGACCAGCGGCGCGGCAAAGCGCGACAGCATCCGCATCGGCGGCGCCACCAGCACGGCCACGCGCTCGGGATAGCGCAGCGCCACCTGCTTGGGCACCAGCTCGCCGATGATCAGGGACATGTAGGTGATGGTGGCCACGACCAGGCCCAGGGCGATGTCGTTGGCGTATTCGGCCGACACGCCCTTCTCCATGAAGTAGACCCCCAGCGGCTCGGCCAGCACGGCGCCGGAGTAGGCGCCGGCGAAGACCCCGACCAGGGTGATGCCGATCTGCACGGTGCTGAGGAAGCGACCCGGGCGTTCCTGCAATTCCAGTGCGGTGCGCGCTCCGGAGATCCCCTGCTGCTGCATCGCCTGCAGGCGCGCCTTGCGCGAAGAGACCACCGCCAGCTCGGACATGGCCAGCACGCCATTGAGCAGCACCAGCCCCACCACCACCAGAATGTCAAAAAACACTTAAGAGTCGACTCGCCACCTTGGAAGGGCCATTCTAGTATGAACCTTGCTTCAACTCTGCGAAGGCCGCTCCCGCGCTCCGGGTAGGGCGGCAAACCCCCTCCTGGCGCACAATCCGGCCACGCCGCGGCCCGGGAGCCATGCCATGACGCAGGAAGCCTGCCCCTTCGAGTTCAACTTCGACCCCGCCACCTTCAAGGTCGGCGATACGGTCAGCTATCGCGTGCCACGCTTCATGGGCATGCCCTTCGCCGCCACCATCCAGGCGGTGCACGAGGACCATATCGAGATCGTGGATGCCAGCGAGCCGGGCCGCAGCATGCGCGCCACGCGGGAAAGCCGGCCGGTGGTGAGCGACGCGGACGCCGGCGTCGCCTGACGGCGACGCCGGAGCAAGGGTCGCGACTCGCGTCGCTCCCACGCAATGCTCAGGCGCTGAAAGCCTGCGCGATCAGCTCGTAGCTGCGCATGCGCTCGGCATGGCCGTGCATGTTGCTGACCACCATCACCTCGTCCGCCCCGGCATCGCGCGCCATCTCCTCGATGCGCGCCCGCACGGCCGCGGGATCGCCAACGATGCTGCGCTTGCGCAGATCGCGCACCACCACGCGCTCGTCCTGGCTGTAGGGATAGGCCAGGGCTTCTTCCGGGCTCGGCAGCGGCAGGAACTCGCCGCGGTGGATGCGCAGCCAGGCCAGGTCCATGGTGCTGGCGAGGCGATCGGCCTCCTCCGCGGTTGGCGCGCAGACCGCCGCCACGCCGAGGATCGCGTGCGGCCGCGGGAACTGCGCCGAGGGCTCGAAGCTGTCGCGGTAGCGGTTGAAGGCCGGCGCCGCCGGGGCCGTGCTGAAATGGCTGGCGAAGGCATAGCCCATGCCGGCCATGCCGGAGAGCTGGGCGCTGGCGCCGCTGGAGCCGAGGATCCACACCGGCGGCAGCGGCACCTGCTCCGGCATGGCCAGCACGTTGCGCGAGGGATGGTCGGAGCCGAACTCGGACTGGCCGCAGTAGGCCAGCAGCTCCGACAGCAGCGCCGGGAAGCGCACGCCGTCCACCGCGCGCAGCGCGCGGCTGGCGGCGTAGTCCGAGCCCGGCGCGCGGCCCAGGCCCAGGTCGATGCGGCCGGGGAACAGGGCTTCCAGCGTGCGGAAATTCTCCGCCACGCGCAGCGGCGGATGGTTGGGCAGCATGATGCCGCCCGAGCCCACGCGGATCTTCTCCGTGGCGGCGGCGACATGGCCGATCAGGATTTCCGGCGCGGAGCTGGCCACGCTCGGCATGCTGTGGTGCTCGGCGAACCAGTAGCGCACGTAGCCGAGCAGCTCGGCCAGGCGCGCCAGTTCCGCCGTGCGGCGCAGGGCCTCGGCGGCACTGCCGCCGGCGGGCACGGGAGCCAGGTCCAGGACCGAGAGTACGGGTTTCATGTCAGTGGGACCTCCGGCCGGGGCAGGAATTCACTCAGGGCAAGGCCAGGTTGTCGGCGCGCACGTCGAGCTGCGCCAGGCGCGCATCGAGCAGCCCGGGGAAGCGCGCATACCAGGTGGCATTGAGCGGCGACGGATGCGGTAGCGGGTAGATGGTGAACTCGCGCGAACGGCCGTCGTCGGTGGACAGCGTCACCGCCACCGAGTCCTCGAAGCGGCGCTCGCTCTCCCAGAAGGCCTCCAGGCGCTCGCGCTCGACCTTGCTCTGGCCGATGCCGAACCACAGGAAGGCCTCGCGGCCCAGGGTGATGATGCGGTCGCCGCGCCAGTGGCCCACCAGCAGCTCGCGCATCAGCGGGTGGAAGCGCTGCTTCACCTTGGTGGACCAGGCCTTGTTGCCCAGCGGCTTGTAGGGGACGGTGTTGGCCCAGTAAAAACCGCGGCCGACGACGCGCGAGGCCTCGAAGTCCGGCAGCGGCTTGCCGCCGTGCAGGCGACGATACAGCGCGCGGCGCACGTGCTGCCCGCCGGCGCCGATGAACGGCTCGCCATGCTGCACCTCGTCGCGGCCGGGATCGCGGCCGAAGAAGCCGATGCGGGCGTCGGCGCGGCCGAGGCCGATCACCGGGTCCAGCGGATCCTTGCCATGCTGCTGGTAGACGTCGACGTCGATGCCGGGGGTGACGGCCGCGAGATCGCGGAAGGCCTGCAGCTGCGGGCCGGTGAGCACCATGCTTGAAGATCCTGTGGCGGGTGGGGGGCCCGCCATGATCGCCTATTTGCCCGGTGCCGGGCGCTGGATGCCCGCCTCCAGGTTGGCCTGCACCTCGCGCGCGTCGAAGGCGTCCGGCCGGTCGGCCGGCTTCTTGCCGGCGAACATCAGCACGTCCATCTGCGCCAGCGAGGGTTCGTCGCCGCCGATCACGGTGCCCAGGCCGATGCCGACGCCGGAATAGCCACCGGACCCGAAGCCGAAGCTGACGCCGCCCCCGCTGCCGCTGCGCGACGGCGCCGTCTCGGTGTCGCGGCCCGCCACCACGAAGTAGCCGTAGCCGTTCTGCAGGGTCAGCTCCGCCGCGCGGTACATCAGGTAGTTCTCCACCGTGGTCCGCGGCGTCTTGCCGCTGCCGGTGAAGCGCACGCGATAGCGGTTGTTCTCCAGCTTCTGCTCGGCATAGCCCAGGCCGCCATCCAGCGGCTGGTAGGGCGTGACGGTGGCGCAGGCGGACAGGGCCAGGACGGCGGCGAGCACTAGAAGCGGCGTTTTCATGGGCGTTCCCCGGTTTTTGCTGTCATCTAAGGCCTGTACACGGTCGAAAGGTTCCGGCGGAGGCGCTACCCTGCGCCCATGACCACGACCCCGTCCATACCCGGCCATGCCCCGATGGAAGACTGGGTGCTGCGCGCCCTCGCCCGCTGGCCCAACGTGCCGGCCCTGTTCGGCTGGCTCGGCCTGGACCGCCGTGGCCGCTGGCTGATCCGCGGCGAGCCGATCTCGCGCCCGCAGATCCTGGAGACCATCGGCCGCAACTACGGCGCCGACGAGTACGGCCGCTGGTATTTCCAGAACGGCCCGCAGCGCGGCTACGTGCGCCTGGACACCGCACCCTACGTGCTGTGGACCTGCGACGGCGGCGAAGGCCTGAAGGTCCATACCGGCCAGCGCGTGAAGCAGCCCAGCCGCGCCTTCCTCGACGAGGAGGGCTCGATCCTGCTGCTGACGGAATACGGCCCGGCGGCGCTGCCGGACAACGAGCTGGACTGGGCCTTGCCCCGGCTGGGCTCGGCCGCCGGCCCGGTGGACGAGGACCGCCTCGCCGAGGCCCTGGCCCTGCCCTCCGGCCAGGCCACCGCGCTGGTGCTGCACCTGCCAGGAACGAACCTGCCGCTGGAACGCCTGGACCGGGCCAAGGCGCCGAAGCTGCTGGGTTTCGTGCGGGAGCCGCAGCCTAGAGCGGGCGAGAAGCATGCGGCGGCAGATTCGCCCGAGCCCTGACCGTAGGGTGGGCTACCAAAAGTAGGCGCCTCCAGGCGAGCGCAGCGTGCCCACCATCGTTGGCCTGCATTGGTGGGCACGCTGTCGCTTAGCCCACCCTACGATTCAAGCCAGCGTCACCATCTCCGCCGTCATCTCCCCACCCTCGATCCGCAGCTTCGCCAGCGCAATCGGCAAACTGAAGCGCCGCGGTCCGGCGCTGCCGGGGTTGAGGTAGAGCACCCCATGGCGGGTCTCGATCTTCGGCCGGTGCGAGTGGCCGCTGATCACCGCGTCGATCCGCTCGGCCGCGGGATCGATCCGCAGTTCCTTGAGGTCATGGATCAGGTACAGGCGGCGGCCGGCGATCTCCACCAGCCGGGTCTCCGGCTCGGCCGCCTCAGCCCCGTGCAAATCATTGTTTCCACGGACCGCCTGTACCGGGGCCAGGGCCTGGAGCGGCGCCAGCACGCCCTCGCCGATGTCGCCGGCGTGCAGGATCAGGCCACAGCCGCGCAGGGCCTCCAGCGCCTGGGGGCGCAGCAGGCCGTGGGTATCGGAAATCAGGCCGACGATCATGCCGCCAGCTTAGGGCCTGGCGTCATATGACAGCGAGGAATGGTTCAGTTTGTCCCCTGCCCGGCGATGTGTGAGCATGCGCCGGGGAACTCCTGATGAAACGCGAAACCTTCCAGCACCGTCTGCCTGACGGTACCCAGGCCTGCGTGCACCGCTGGCTGCCGGCGCGCGCGCGCGCCGTGGTGCAGATCGTCCACGGCATGGCCGAGCATGGCGCGCGCTACGAGCGCTACGCCCAGGCCCTCGTCGCTGCCGGCTATGCCGTCTACGCGCAGGACCTGCCCGGCCATGGCCGCAGCGTGCGCAATGCCGACGAGCTGGGTCACTTCGCCGACCGGGACGGCTGGAACAGGACCCTGTCGGCCATCAACGGCGTGCGTGCACTGGCGGAGCAGGAGCTGCAGCGCCTGCCGCATTTCATGTTCGGCCATAGCATGGGCTCCTTCCTGTTGCAGGACTATGTCGTGGAGCACGGCCGCGACCTGGCCGGCGCGGTGTTCTCCGCCACCAGCGGCGACCTCGGCCCGCTGCGGGCCATCGGCCTCACGCTGCTGCGCGTGGAGGCGAGCTGGTTCGGCGGCCGCCATCGCAGCGCGCTGGCCGAACAACTGACGTTCAAGGACTTCAATCGCCGCTTCAAGCCGGCACGCACGCCGTTCGACTGGCTGTCGCGCGACGCGGCGGAGGTGGATCTGTACGTGCGCGACGCGCGCTGCGGCTTTCGTTGCAGCGCGGCACTCTGGATCTCACTGATGCAGATGGGGGGCCGGCTCGGCGATCAAAGCCGGCTGGCGCGCGTTCCGAAGGATTTGCCGGTGCTGGTGATCGCCGGTGACGACGATCCCGCCTGCCAGGGCGAGAAGGGTCCGCGCGCGCTGGAAGCGCATTACCGCAAGGCGGGCCTGGCCGACGTGGGCGTGCGCATCTGGGATGGCGGCCGGCATGAGCTGCTGAACGACACCTGCCGGGATGAAGTCACCGCCGAGCTGCTGGCCTGGTTCGACAGCAAGCTCGGCGGCTGACCTCAGCCCGTCATACCGGCGAAAGCCGGTATGACGGTTGATCGTTCGCTGATCAGGGCGAACGGAACCCCAGCTTCAGCGCCTGCATCAGCGGATCGCGCTGCCCCGCCGACGCATTCGGCAGATAACCCTGGTTGATGGTCCACACGATGGTGCCGCCCAGGCCGTTCTGCTTCACGTACACCGCCTTCTCGGCGATGGATTGCGGGTCTTCATACGAGATGAAGTTGCAGCGCTGCGGGCCCAGGCGGGTGCTGGAGCTCAGGTACGGGGCCTTGGCGGCCTCGTGCCAGCGCTTGGCGGAGGCGTTGTAGTACAGCGTCATGATGTTGGTGTAGCTCATGTCGTTGTCGTCGTTGCCGTTGATCGGCAGGCCGCCGGTGTCCACGCCCTCGGTGGACTGATAGGGCTGCGTCACGCCGCGCCAGCAGGAGCCGTAGAAGCCGATGCCGATACCGAGCTTGGCCGCCGGCACGCCGACGCGCAGCCAGTGACGCACGGTGGAGTCGATGGAGGTGGGCGTCATGCCGGTCTCGCCGTAGATCGCCGAGCTGTGCCAGGTGTTCCAGCCCCAGAAGCCCGAGGCCATGCCGTAGCTCATGAGGTTGATCTGGTCGAACAGCGGCGCGATCTCGGCGTACCAGGGCTCGGCCTGCTCCGGGAAGTTGTTGTTGATCCAGCCGATGGGAATGGTCAGCAGCTTGCCCGGCGCGGCGGCGCGCAGGTCCTGCGCCAGCTTCTTCACGTTGGGCTGGTCCTGGACCTCTATCGGCTCCCAGTCGATGTCGTAGCCGTCGAAGCCGTACTCATTGGCCAGCGCCACCAGGTTGGCGACGAAGCGAGCGCGGTTGGCGTTGGACGCGGCGCCGACGAAGCCGTCGTACTCACCGGCACCACCGAGCATCACGATGGCCTTGGTGCCGGCGGCATGGGCGGCGGCCACCACCTGCTTGGCCCAGCGCGGGCCTTCCACGGCGTCGATGTCGAAGTCGGTCACCAGCGTGCCGTCGGCGCGGGGCCGCACGCGGCCGATGACGATGTGTGTCATGGCGCTGAAGTCCACCACGTTGATCGGATACAGGTCACGGGCGTAGCCGACGTAGTAACCGGTGACCCACTTGCCGGAGGCGGGCGGGGCGTCGTTGTCCAGGATCGTGCGGGTGTGAGCGGCCGGGCTGCCGAGCATGGCGTTGACAGGCGAGGCCAGCGTCAGGATCGCGGTCTCGGCGGATTCCACCTGGGTGTCGTCCACCGGCGTGATGGTCAGCGTCTTGCGCGTCTGGCCGGGCGAGAACGTCAGTGTCCCGCTGGGCGCCACCTGCCAGTCGCCGGGGCGCGCGGCGGTGCCCGCGGTGCTGTAGCTAACACTGACGGTCTGCGTGCTGGCCGCAGAGAGCACCACGTCAACCGTGCTGGCCTGCGCCTCGCTGCCACTGGCGGTGGCGGCGGAGAAGCTCAGCGTCGGCGGGGCGACGTCGTTGTCGGCGATGGTCAGGGTGTGCTGCGCCGGCGTGCCGAGCTTGCCGTAGCCGGGCGTGCCCAGCGTCAGCACCAGGGTCTCGGCGCCTTCTACCTGGGTGTCGTCCACGGTGGTGACGCTGATGGTCTTCAGCGTCTGGCCGGGCGCGAACTGGATGGTGGCGGGCGTTGCGCCGTAGTCGGCGGCGGCGGCACTGCCGCCGCGCGTGTACGACAGCGACACTTCACGCGTGCTGCTGCGCGACAGCTTGAGATTGATGCTGCGGGCGCCGCCCTCGGTGACCGAGGAGCTGGCGGCTTCGAAGCTGACCACCGGCTTGGGCTTGAGCGCCTCCAGCAGGTTGTCGAGCAGGCCGGCATGGGCGCTGGGCGCCATGCCGAGGCACAACACGGTAGCGCCTAATCGCAGCGCGGGAAGAAACGGTTTCATCACGGGCACCCTCTATTTAATAGTGATGCGCCATTTTCTGCGGGACCCCTGCGCCGCTATGTGCGGCAGTTCACCGGAAACCATCATTCGGCGTCAGGGGACATCCGATACGGAAAATGCCTACAGCGCCGATCGACGTGTCGAAGATCGCCGTGGGATGCGGCTGCGAAGCCGGTCACACTTTCGGCCGGCGCGGGCTCGCCTACAGCTCCGTCAACTCGCCGGCATCGCCGCAATACGCCAGCGACAGGGCACCGACGCCGACGTTCACCGCGGTGGCCGGCGCCATCATCGACAGCATCAGCGTCACGCCGTAGCGCTCGGCGGTGCGCTGCAGGGCGGTGTAGCCCGGCATGTCGTAGACCAGCGAGGGATTGCCGCCGTAGGAGACGTTGACCAGCGGCACCAGCAAGCCGGACTCGATGCGACCGATGGCGTGGTGGAACAGCCGCTCCACCGCCGATTCGAAATGGCGCACCTTGGCCACCGCCTGCGTCTGTCCGCGCACGGCCTGGATGATCGGCTTGATATCCAGCGTCTGGCCCAGCATGTAGGCCAGCAAGCCCACCGACTGGTCGCCGCGGCGCGCGGCGCGCGTGCGCAGGTAGTAGAGGTCCTGCGGCACGACGTAGGAATGGATGTAGGGCGTGAGGTCATCCAGCTGCATGCGGATGTCCTGCGGCGTGTGCCCCTGCTTCACCAGGCGCGCCGCTTCCCAGGCCAGCACGCCGGGCCCGGTGAACAGGCTCTGCGAATCCACCACGCGGATGCCGAAGGGGCCTTCCACGCGGTGCTCGCGACGGATCGGCGCGTAGCTCTGCAGGATCGCGAACGCGGCCTTGTGGGCGTTCTCGTAGGTCTGGCTGCGCGCCGCGGTCAGCGTGATCAGGAAGACGTAGTCGTAGTCCAGCACCAGGCGGCGCAGGAACAATTCCTCGATCTCGCGCACGCTGAAGGCGGAGGTCTCGGCATCCAGCGCGCGTTCGTCCAGGTGCTCTTCATAGAATGCGCGGCTGCGCTCGGGCTCGCGGCCATAGACCACGCTGCTGTCGCCCATGTGGATCGTGCTGGGCAACACCTGGATACGGTTCTCCACGAGGAACTCGTGGGACACGTCGGTGCTGACGTCGATGGCGATGCCGATGCGCATGCAATCTCCTACCCGGCCCTCAAGAGTAGCCGAGCCCGGCAGGCCCAGGAAACCGGGGATTTGTTACAGCTGCAACAGCGGCGCGGTACTGACCACGGGGCCGGTCGGCAGGCCGGTGGGCGAGCCGCCCTTGGGCTCGACGCTGACGGCGATCACCGGCTTCTGCGGCATCTTCATTTCGGGCAGCGGCAGGTCGGCGCTGCTGCCTTCCGGCATCAGGCCCATGGGATGCGGCTGGCCGGCGTCGTCCAGCACCCAGAGCTGCAGGCTCTGCGTGTCCAGGTCGTGCGGGTAAGTACCGGCGGCGCTGACCTTGAGGCTGCGGCGGGCCGGCGTCACCACCACGATCCACTGCGCCGGCACGTTGGCGGGCTGCAGCATGGCGACGTAGGGCATGGGCTGGATCACCTGCACCGTGCGCACCTGCTCGATCACCTGCGGCGCCTGCTGCAGCTGCAGCCAGAGCGCGTAGCCCAGGCCCACCGCCGCCAGCGAGGCGGCGGCCGACAGCGTGCGCCAGAAGCCCAGCCGGCCACGGTCCTCGGTGACGGAGCGTGCCACCGGCAGCGCCACCACGCGGGCGGCCTGGATGCGCTGCTCGATCTCGGCCCAGACGATCTCGCGCGGCACCACCGGCTTGAAGCTGCGCTGCAGCGGCGCCAGGCGGCGCTCCCAGTAGCGCAGTTCCTTGACCAGCGCCGGGTCCTTCTTCAGCAGGCGCTCGAAGCGGCGGCGTGCGGCGCCGCGCAGCGTGCCGAGCACGTACTCGGCGGCGAGCATCTGGCGCAGCTTGGGGCTCTGGTATTTCATCGGCCTAGGCTTCCAGGCACTCGCGCAGGCGCTGCAGGCCGCGACGCACCCAGCTCTTCACCGTGCCCAGCGGCGCCTTCAGCGACGCGGCCAGTTCCTGGTGGGTGTAGCCCTCGTAGTAGGCCAGCAGCACGCTGCGGCGCTGCTCCGGCGCCAGGCCGGTCATGCAATCGTTGAGGCGGCGGATGCCCTCGCGCTCCACGGCGCGCAGCTGCGGGTCCTCCGCGGCGCCGTCGGCAAAGGTCATCGGCGGGGCGTCCTCCTCCTCCGGCATCTCCACCTCGGGCCGGCGGACGCGCAGCAGGTCCAGGGCGCGGTAGCGCGCCACGGTCATCAGCCAGGTCAGCGGCTGGCCCTTTTCAGGGGCGTAGGTGTCCGCCTTCTGCCAGATCTTGATGTAGCAATCCTGCAAGGCTTCCTCCGCCCAGTCCCGACGCTGAAGCATACGCATCAGCAGGCCGAACAGATGCGGGGAGCTGGCCTCGTACAGCCGCCGGAACGCCAGGGCATCGCCGCCGGCGGTGGCACGCAGCAGTGACTCCAGGTTGTCGGCGGGTTCGGTTCGGGCCATGCGGGCAGGCGGAATGAATCTTGCGGTCTGCCGGGATCATAGCCGAATCGCCGGACCTCCCCGGGGGGCCGGTATAATTACTCCAGGGCCCTCCCGCCCCGATCCACCGGAATCCACCGTGACCCCAGGCCAGTATCCCGCCACCCGCCTGCGCCGCACGCGCCAGGCCCCGTTCATCCGCTCCATGGTGCGCGAGACCGCGCTGACCCCGGCCAACCTGATCCAGCCGCTGTTCGTGGCCGAGGGGGCGCTGGCCGGCCCGGTGGGCTCCATGCCCGGCATCACCCGCCTGACGCTGGAGCAACTGGTGACCGAATGCCGCGAGCTGGTGAAGCTGGGCGTGCCGGCCGTGGCTCTCTTCCCGGTGACGCCGCCGGACAAGAAGAGCGACGACGGCGCCGAGGCGCTGAACGCCGACAGCCTGATGGTGCGCTCGATCAAGGCGGTGAAGGACGCGGTACCCGAGATCGGCGTGATCGCCGACGTGGCGCTGGACCCCTATACCAGCCATGGTCATGACGGCGTGCTCAATGCCCAGGGCTACGTCGACAACGAGGCCACCTGCGAGATCCTGCGGCGCCAGGCGCTGCTGTACTCGCGCTCCGGGGCCGACATCGTGGCGCCGTCCGACATGATGGACGGCCGCGTCAACCATATCCGCCAGGTGCTGGAGCGCGACCACCGCCACAACACCATGATCATGGCCTACGCCGCCAAGTACGCCAGCGCCTTCTACGGCCCCTTCCGCGAGGCCGTGGGCTCGCAGGCCAACCTGGGCAAGGGCGGCAAGGAGACCTACCAGATGGATCCGGCCAACACCGACGAAGCCATCCGCGAAGTGGCGCTGGACCTGCAGGAAGGCGCCGACATCGTGATGGTGAAGCCGGGCATGCCCTACCTGGACATCATCCGCCGCGTGAAGGACGAGTTCGCGGTGCCGGTGGCGGCCTACCAGGTCAGCGGCGAGTACGCGATGCTCAAGGCCGCCGCGCAGAACGGCTGGCTGGACGAGCGCAAGGCGATGCTGGAAGCACTGCTGTGCTTCCGCCGTGCAGGCGCTGACATTATTCTCAGCTATTACTCCAAGCAGGCGGCGATCTGGCTGGCCGAGTAAACCCCAACGAGCAGTTCCAAGGAGCGGAACCATGGCGATCGAGCTACACCAGTTTCCCACCGGGCTGGGCATGCCCAACATCTCGCCGTTCTGCATGAAGCTGGAGACCTGGCTGCGGCTGGCCGGCCTGCCCTACGAGGTGAAGTGGCAGCCGGACCCGCGCAAGGCGCCCGTGGGCAAGCTGCCGGTGGTGGTGGACGACGGCGAGACCATCTGCGACTCCGAGCGCATCATCCAGCGCCTGTCGCAGAAGCACGGCATCGACCTCGACGCCAAGCTCAGCCCGCAGCAGCGCGGCCAGGCCCATGCCATGCGCCGCATGCTGGAAGAGAACACCTATTGGGGCCTGGTCTACTCGCGCTGGATCGACCCGCGGGGCTGGGACCAGTTCTGGCCGATCTTCTTCGGCAAGGTGCCGGCGCCGGTGCGCGCGCTGGTCACGCGCATGATCCGCGGCCAGATCCGCCGCGATGCCTGGGGCCACGGCATGGGTCGCCATCCTCAGGCCGACATCTACGCCCGAGCCGAAGCCGACCTGCGGGCGCTGTCGGAGCTGCTCGGCGAGCAGCCGTTCTTCTTCGGCACGGAGCCGACCAGCTTCGACGCTACGGCCTATGGCTTCCTGGGCAACATCTGCGAACCGGCGATGAAGACGCCGCTCAACGAGGCCTCGCGGCGCTACCCGAACCTGGCGGCCTACTGTGCGCGCATGCGGGCGCGGTGTTTTCCGGGGTGATGCGGTAGCCACGTAGGGTGGGCTAAGCGCAGCGTGCCCACCATCGGCACCCGACGTTGGTCGGCACGCTGCGCTCGCCTGGAGGCGCCTGCTCCTGGTCGCCCACCCTACGGAATGCGAAACAGCCTAGTTCGCCGGCGGCACCGAGTACGTACACACCCACACTTCCGCCGTCTCGCAGCGCGCCCGCGCGCAGCCGACCTTGCGCAGCTGCGGGTCCACCAGTTGCGCGTACTGCCCGCAGCCGTCGCGCGCTTCCAGGCAGCGGCCGCTCTCTCGACTGTAGTGGCGGCTGCCCTCGTTCCAGCGCGCCACCACCTGCCCCGGCGTGCGGCGCCAGCCCTCGTAGGGCGCGGTGGCGTAGGCATGGAACAGCGTGTCGCGGTACTGCGCGCGCCAGGCCGGGTCGGCATTCACGCGCGGCTTGCAGCCCTCGCCGGCCAGTTGCTCCGCCCAATGCTGCGCCGCGCGCACGTTGGGCTGGGCCCAGTTCAGCAGCGGCACGCCGGCCTGCTGGCGCAGGTAGTTCAGCGGCGGCAGCATGTCGGTCAACTCGGGAGCAGGCGCCGGATGTGTCGGCGCGGCGGCCGCAGCGGGAGAAGTCTTCTTTTCCTTCGGTGCGGCCGGCGCAATCCGCAGCGGCGGTGGTGTGGGCGCGGGTGCATCCCAGGTGGCCGGCGCGGGCTCCGGCTCCAGGGGGATCTCGGTCACCGCCAGCGGCGGCGGTCCGGCGGGTTCGGCAGGCGCCTGGGCCGATGACGGCGCCGGCGGCGCCTTGCCGGGGCTGAAATACAGCGCCGTGGCGAGCAGGGCCAGCAGCAGCACGGCGGCCGTCGCCGCGCGCGGCAGCCAAGCCGGCCAGGCCCGCGACGGCAGCAGCATGGACGCCGGCACCCGCGCCGCCTGCTGCGCCGCCAGCGGCTGCGTGCGCTCGTCATCCGGGTCTTCCAGCACGGCGGTGGGGTCCTGGGTGACGTCCAGGTCCACCGGTGAGGCGGCCAGGCCGGTGGCGGGCGCCGCTCGCGGCGCCACCAGGGTCTGGCCGGTGAGCGCGCGGCGCCAGTCGGCCACGGTCTGCGGACGCTCGGCGATCGGCACGCGCAGCGCCCAGTCCACCGCGCGCAGGAAGTTGGCGTCGAAGCCCTGCGTGACGAGGTTCTCCAGCGGCTGCAACGGGTCCTGGCCGAGGCGGTCCACCGCGTCCGGCGGCTTGTGCCCGGTAAGCGCGCGGTAGATCACGCCGCCCAGGGCATAGATGTCGCTCCAGGGGCCCTGGTTGCCCTTCTGCGAATACTGCTCCACCGGGGCATAGCCGGCGGTGAGCACGTTGAGCATGGAACGGCTGTGGCTGCCCAGCTCGCCGCGCGCGGCGCCGAAGTCGATCAGCACCGGGGTCTGGTCGTCGCGCAGCAGGATGTTTTCCGGCTTGAGGTCACGGTGCAGGACGCCGGTGGCGTGCACGTTCTGCAGGCCGTCGAGCAGCGGCAGCAGCAGCGCCTCCAGGCGCGCCTGCTCCGCGACCACGGTGCCGCGCAGCTCCTCGGCCAGCGAGCGGCCGCGGACATAGTCCATGACGATGTAGGCGGTGCCGTTGGCCTCGAACAGGCGGTGCACCTGCACCACGTTGGGATGGTTGAAGCGCGCCAGCAGCCGCGCCTCGTTGAGGAAACAGCGGCGGCCCCAGTCGAAGGCGGCGGCGTCTTCCTCGGAGCGCACGGCGATCTGGCCGTCGGCCATGCGCAGGGCGAACTCCACCGGCAGGTATTCCTTGATCGCCACCTCGTGGTCGAGGTTGGTGTCCAGCGCCAGGTAGGTCACGCCGAAGCCGCCGGGCTTGCCCAGCACGCGGCGGATCTCGTACTCCATCAGGCGCGTGCCTTCGGGCAGCACCCCGCCCTTGCCGGCGCCGGGCATCCTGGGTTCGGGGGCGGTACGTGAAAGGTCGGTCATGCGGCGGGTCGCCGGCGCGCGATGCGGCCGGTACGAGTGGCGATTCAGGGTCCCCGGTGAGTCTGGCTCCGATCCTACCTCAGGGCCGTGTCCGCGGGCTGCCCGCGGACCCCGGCGGAAGCCGGCTGGTTTCCCCGCGCCGGGGCTTCGGGCAAACTGCCGCCCCCGGCCCGCCGGCCGCACCGCCAGCCTGTCTTCTCCATGGATCGTTACGCCGTCATCGGCTCTCCCGTCAGCCACAGCAAGTCTCCCTTCATCCACGGCCGCTTCGCCGAGGCCACGGGACAGTCCCTGGGCTACGAGGCCATCGAGATCGCGCCCGCCGCGCTGGCCGAACGCCTGGGGCAACTCCACGCCGAGGGCTACCGCGGCCTCAACGTCACGCTGCCGCACAAGCTGGCGGTGGCCAAGCTCTGCAGCCAGGTCAGCGAGCGCGCCCAGCTGGCCGGCGCCGTGAACACGCTGCTGCGAACCGAAGACGGCTGGCAGGGCGACAACAGCGACGGCGAGGGATTCGTCACCGACCTGCGCCGCAACTGCGGCATCGAGCTGGCCGGCAAGCGCGTGCTGGTGATCGGCGCCGGTGGCGCCGCGCGCGGCATCCTGCAGCCGCTGCTGGCCGAGAAGCCCGCCGAGCTGGTGCTGTCCAGCCGCAACCCCTGGAAGCCGGAAGAGATCGCCGAGCAGTTCAAGCCGCAGGGCCACATCACGCCGCGTACGCACGCCGCGCTGAAGGGCGACCTCTACGACGTGATCGTCAACGCCGTCTCCACCGGACACCAGGGTTTCATGCCGAAGATGCCGGGCCAGCTGCTGGCACCGGGCGGCGCCTGCTACGACCTCAGCTACGGCCCGGCCCACGAACCCTTCGCCGCCTGGGCCCGCGCCCAGGGTGCGGCGCGCATCGCCGACGGCCTCGGCATGCTGGTGGAACAGGCCGCGGTGAGCTTCGCCCTGTGGCGCGGCGTCCGCCCGGAAACCGCCGGCGTGCTGAAGGCTTTGCGCGCGGGCTGAACGGCGCGGCGGCAGTCGCGCCGCCCGCCCCCATCCGCTACCCTTCGGCGATCCGTCTGCCCACAGGATCGCCCATGCGTACCCCGTCCCGCCTGTTGCTCGCCGCCCTCGTACTCGCCGCCGCCCCGGCCTTCGCCGAGGAGCCGATGGACGCGCCGCCGCGCGGCCCGGTGTTCGAAGCCACCAACGACCCGGCCAAGCTCAAACAGCAGCTGGCCGATGTGCAGGAACTGTCCAACGGCCTGCGCGACCAGATCGACTCCACGCAGGCCGCCGCCGATGCCGCCCGCGAAGAAGCCGAGGTGCTGCGCCAGCAGCGCGATGCCCTGCAGGCGCGCGTCACCAGCCTGCAGCGCCATGCCCAGGTCAGCGAGGACGTGCCGGCTGCCGCCGCCAAGGACGCGGAGCTGGCCCGTCTGCGCGCCGAGCTCTCGGCCGCCCAGCAGGCCCGCGACAGCTCCGCCGCCGACGCCCGCAACCTCGCCAAGGAGCTGGCGCTGACCCGCACCGACCGCGACAAGTACCAGCGCAGCAGCATCGAGGACCGCTCCAAGGTGGACCTGCTCAACGGCGACCTCAACGCCTGCCTGAGCGGCCGCTGATGGAACCCGTCGCGCAGCGCGCCGCTTCGGCGCAAAGCCTCTGGCGCGACGGCGATGCGGCGCTGGCTTCCGGCCAGCCGGAACAGGCCTACCGCCACTACACCGCGGCGCACGATCAGGTCACCGACTGCCCGAAGCTGCACCTGGAAGCCCACCGCCGGCTGCGCCGGGTCACGCGCCAGCGCGACCCGCGCGGCGAGTACCTGACCGACACCCTGTTGGTGAAGCTGGCACCCCTGGGCATCTTCGAGTTGATCGCGCTGTACTTCCGCTCGCGCGTGGCGGGCACGTCCGGGTGCCGGCGCGGGGCCTGAAGGCGCCTTGGGGGAAGCTCTGATTTAGTTGCCGCTCGCCCTGAGCCTGTCGAAGGGTGGGCGGCAACTGATTGGCGGACCTGGCGGGAAGTCCGCCCATGCTTCGATCCTTCGACAGGCTCAGGACTTCAGCATGAACGGACTTCTTCAGAGGTTCCTTAGGTCGCAACAACTACCCTTTGGGGGTGAGCTGATGCCCCCTGCGTGCAGGTAAAATGCGCGCAGGGAAGAGGATCAGCATGAGTACCGAACACAATCCGGCGGCTATCGCCGCCACCGACGTCGCCCCGCGCGCCAAGCCCAGCAACTATCCGGAACCCTTCGCCTCGCGCGTCTCGGGCCGGCAGAAGCGTGCCCTGGGCGAGGCTTTTGGCCTGCGCAACTTTGGCGTCAACCTGACGCGCCTGCAGCCGGGCGCGATCTCGGCCCTGCGCCATAGCCACTCGCGCCAGGACGAGTTCATCTACATCCTCGAGGGCCGCCCGGTGCTGGTCACCGACGAGGGTGAGACGCAGCTGGAGCCGGGGATGTGCTCGGGCTTCCGCGCCGGCAGCAACAACGCGCACCACCTGGTGAACCGCGGCGACGAGCTGGTGGTGTACCTGGAAGTGGGCGACCGCACGCGCGGCGATTCGGTGAGCTATCCGGACGACGACCTCGCGGCCGTGATCGGCCCCGACGGCGGCTGGCAGTTCGCGCACAAGGACGGTCGGTCGTACTGATTTGCCGGTGGTTGCGCCGCGTCGCCAGCAAGCTGGCGCCTTCAAGGATCGCGGCCAACGGCCGCTCCTACGAGTGACTTGGCTTACGCCGGTGCCGCCGGCCGCTGCGACATCTCCGGCCGGTCCGCCAGCATGCGCTCCAGGCGCGCGTCCTTGCGCTGCCACAGGCCGTTGACCCAGGCCTGGAAGCGCGCGCGGAATTCCGCGTCGCCGTCGTAGTCCCCGTGCAGCAGCTCCGCCGGCAGCGGCAGCAGGTCGACGTGCATCGCCAACTGGTCCTGCTCGCCGCAGAGCCAGCTCCAGATCAGGCCCTTGGTGGCGGGCTGGTAGGCGATGGTCACGTCCACGATGCCGGCGAACTGCTCGCCCATCGCGTTGAGGGTGAACGACAGCCCTGCGGCCTTGGGCTTGAGCAGGTGCTTGTAGGGCGAGCCGCTGGCCTGGCGCTTGGCCTCGGTGAAGCGGGTGCCTTCGAGGAAATTCACCACCGTCACCGGCTCGCTGCGGTAGACCTCGCAGGCGCGGCGCGTGGCCTCCAGGTCCTGCCCGCGCAGCGCCGGGTTGGCGGCGATGGCCTCGCGCGAGTGGCGCTTCATGAAGGGGAAGTCCATGGCCCAGCACACCAGGCCGATGATCGGCACGAAGAGCAGTTGCTGCTTCATGAAGAAGCGTGCGAACGGTGTGCGGCCGTGCAGCAGGTCGAACAGCACCAGGATGTCGGCCCAGCTCTGGTGGTTGCTGACCAGCAGGTAGCTCTTGCCCGGCTCCAGGCGGCCGCGCACGTCGATGTCCCACTGCAGCGGATGGATGAAGCGGTACAGCAGGTGGTTGCTGCCGACCCACTGCGTGGCGATCCACACACAGTAGCGGCTGGCGGCGCGCTGCACGGCATGCACCGGCACCAGCTTGAGCGCCAGGCCCGGCAGCATCGCCGCGAACCAGAACAGCAGCACGGCCAGCATCATCGAGAACTTGATGATGCCGACCAGGTACCCGGGTAGCAGGATCGAGAACATCCGCCGATTCTCACGATGTCGAAATCAATGGCCGACAAGCTTTATCGACGCCGCTGACCCCAGGCTGAACGCTGCTTGAACGCTACTTGTGGTACGCCGGGCTCAGCTGGCGCACCGCCTCGATCATCGCCCCGGCATGTTCCGGCGGCGTCTGCGGCAGGATACCGTGGCCCAGGTTGAATACGTGCCCCGAACCGTGACCAAAGTCTTCCAGAATCCGGGCAACTTCCGCCTCGATGCGTTCCGGCCGCGCGAACAGCGACAGCGGGTCCATGTTGCCCTGCAGCGCCACCTTGTCGCCGACGCGCGCACGCGCCACCGACAGGTCCGTGGTCCAGTCCACGCCCAGCGCGTCGCAGCCGGTGGCCGCCATGCGCTCCAGGTGTTGTCCGCCGTTCTTGGTGAACAGGATCACCGGGATCTGCGGCGCCACGCGCTTGAGGTGCGCCACGATGCGCTGCATCGGCTGCAGCGAGAAGCGCTCGTACAGGCCCGGGCTCAGCACGCCGCCCCAGGTGTCGAACACCATGACGGCATTCACGCCGGCGGCGATCTGCGCTTCCAGGTAGATGCTGACGCTGGCCGAGAGCTTGGCCAGCAGGCTGTCCAGCATCTCCGGCGCGTCGAAGGCCATGCGCTTGATGTTGGCGTAGTCGGAGCCGCCGGCGCCTTCCACCATGTAGGTGGCCAGGGTCCAGGGGCTGCCGGCGAAGCCGATCAGCGGCAGCCTGGTTCCCAGCGCGCCGCGGATGGTGCGCACCGCGTCCGTCACATAGCGCAGCTCGCCTTCCGGGTCCGGCACGCCGATGGCCTCGATCGCGTGGGCATCGCGCACCGGGCGGTCGAACACCGGGCCTTCGCCCTCGACGAAGCGCAGGCCCAGGCCCATTGCGTCGGGAATGGTCAGGATGTCGGAGAACAGGATCGCCGCGTCCAGCGGGTAGCGCGCCAGCGGCTGCAGCGTGACCTCGCAGCACAGCTCCGGGTTGCGGCACAGCGCCATGAAGTCCTTGGCCTTCTTGCGCGACTCGCGGTACTCCGGCAGGTAGCGGCCGGCCTGGCGCATCATCCACACCGGGGTGCGGTCCACCGGCTGGCGCTTCAGGGCCCGCAGGAAACGATCGTTATCAAGCTGCACGGAGAGCCTCGGCAATTTCGGTCTGGATGGCCTGCGCCATGGCGCGCGGGTCGGCGGCGTCGCGGATCGGGCGACCCACCACGAGGTAGTCGGCGCCGGCGCGGATCGCGGCGGCGGGAGTCATGATGCGCTTCTGGTCGGCTTCCACGCGGTTTTCCACCGGGCGGATGCCGGGGGTCACGCAGATCAGCTCGCGCGGGGCCTCGCGGCGCAGGCGCTCCACTTCCAGGCCCGAGGACACCACGCCGTCGCAGCCGGCCTGCAGCGAGCGGCGCGCGCGCGACAGCACCAGCTCGGCCACGTCCACCGCAAAGCCCAGGTCGTTCAGGTCGCCCTGGTCCAGGCTGGTCAGCGCCGTCACGGCCAGCACCTTGGTGTTGCCGGACTTGGCCTTGGCGGCGGCTTCCATGATCGACTGGTTGCCGTGGATGGTGCAGAAATCGGCGCCGCGCTCGCTCAGGTTCTTCACCGCGCGCGCCACGGTTTCGGGGATGTCGAAGAACTTCAGGTCCACGAAGACCTTCTTGTCCTGGGCCTTGAGCCAGTCCAGCAGCTCGAAGAAGCCCGGCGCCATCAGCAGCTCCATGCCGATCTTGTAGAAACGCACCGAGTCGCCGAGGCGCTGGACCAGCGCGCGGGCTTCGGGGGCGGCGGGAACGTCGAGCGCGGCGATCAGGCGCTCGTCGGCGGGGATGTTCTTGGACACGAGTGGATTCCGGACGCCGCGGTGCGCGGGCAGGCCGGTATTTTACAGCCTCGCGCTACCAGTAGGTCTTCAGCCAGCTGCCAAAGCCCCTGGCGCTGAGCCACAACCACTCGCCCACGCCCACGGTGGGCGCACCGTCATCGTGCATCGGCTGCGGCGGAGCCTGCGGCAGCGCTTCGGGCTCGAACTCTTCCGGATCGGCCTGCCCCTGCAGCAGCGAGCCCGGCTTGCGCGGCAACTCGCGCGGGCGGATCTGCAGCCAGCCACGCATCGCCAGGGCCTGTGCCTGCCACATGGCGCGGCCGTCGGTGGTCCATTCGAAGCCGTGGCGCGAGCCCGCCAGCTCCGCCGCCGTACGCTCCAGGATCGGCCCCGGCATCACCGAGCTGTCGTGCCGGCGCAGCGCTTCGACCAGGCCGGGCGCCTGCTCGCGAGCCAGGGCGAAGATCGACAGCACCAGCCGCGCCGGCAAGGCGTGGCCGTCGGCACTGACCAGCTGCAGTTCCAGCGACAGGGTCTGCGGTATTTCCGGATCGGGTTGGGTCGGCGCGTAGCTGGTGGGGTCGAGCGCGCGCAGCTGCCAGTGGGCCGGCGGCGGCTGGCCCAGCATCTGCATCAGCACGGTGCCCATCGGCGGCTGCGGTGGCAGGGGCGCCTGCGACAGCTGCAGCACCGGAACCTTGAGCGTGGGCATGTCCATGGCCAGCGCGAACGCCGGCAGCCCGCCGGGATTCAAGCGGCTGGCGCTGGGGTGCAACGCGGCAGTGGTGGATAGGTCGATGCGCATGGCCTGGACGTCGCGGTTATCCGGGTAGCGGCCATGTTTTCCATAACTTTAAGCCGGGGTCTCCCTGTACAGCCCCGGCCCTGGTCTCTTGCGGACCGGGCCCCGCTGTCATTCTATGCTGACAGTCCGTAGGAAAAGTAGCACAAATGCTGCACTTCGACCCCACCCAAGAGGTCAGGGTGATCCAGTGGCCAGGGCCGTGACACGGGCCGCGCTGGGCGAGCCCAGGGCCTTCAATTCCTGTGCAAACAAGGTGATACGCCACTCCTCCAACATCCAGCGGGCGGCATGGAAGGGGCCGGGCAGCTTGGCGACCAGGGGCTGTACCTGCCGGGTCAGCTCCTCGTCGCGGGCCGGCTTGTTCTGCAGGCGGTCCAGGCGGACACCGAAGGCCCGCAGGTAGACCGCCACGCGCGCCCACTGCGGCTCCGGGATCGCGTCCAGGAAACCTTCCGAAAACAAGCTGTTGAGCTGCTGGCGCAGGTCCGCCAGCGGCACCGGCCAGCGGTTGCCCAGGGCATCGAGCTTCTTGCGCAGCTCCGCCGCCGTGCCCAGCCAGGCCGCCAGCTCGTCCAGCCGCTTGTAGGCCTCGATGCTGAAGGCGCCGCGCTTCTCCAGCGCCTGCTGGAAGCCGGCCTTGTCGCGGATCGGCTCCGACAGCAGCACGTGGTCGGCGGCGCGGCGCGCCAGCGCGTCGGCCACCGCCTCCGGTGCCAGCTTCAGGCTCATCAGTTGCAGGCCGAGCTTGCTCTTCACCGCCTTGAGCAGGTCGCGCGTGCGGTCCGGCATGCGCGCCAGCAGCAGCGTGCGCGTGCCGGCGCGATGCGCCTCGGCCGCCGCCTCGGGCGATTCGAACAACCGCAGGTTGGCCTTCTCGCCCTCGGCCTGCAGCGCCGGCCAGGCCTTGGCACCCGCCATCGGCACCGTCTCCGGCAGCTTCTCGAAATCCCAGTCGCCGAGGTTGTCGCGCTTCCACTGCTTGAGCGTGTCGTCGCGCGTGGCCGCCGTGTTCAGGGCCTGGCGCGCCTGCCCGGCGAAGCGGCCCTGCAGCGACGCCAGCGTGTTGCCGGTGCCCAGCAGCTTGCCCTGCGCGTCCTCCAGCTGCAGCCGCGGCACCAGGTGCGACTCCAGCTTGTCGGGCGCGAAGGAGTCCGGCGTGATCGCCGCACCGGTCATGGACTTCAGCGCCTCGGCCATGGCCTCGACGATGGGGCGCTCCGGCGGCGGCTCGAAGCGCTCCGCCAGCGCGCGGGCGTATTCCGCCGCCGGCGTGCAGTAGCGCCGCAGCGCATTGGGCAGCGTGCGGATCAGGCCTTCGATCTTGGCCGTGCGCAGGCCCGGCACCAGCCAGTCGAAGACGTGCTCGGGCAGCGTGTGCACGGCCGCCAGCGGCACGTGGAAGGTGACGCCGTCATGCTCTTCGCCCGGCTCGTGCGAATAGCTCAGGCCCAGGCGCTGGCCGACGATGTCCAGGTGATCCGGGAACTGCGATTCCACGTTGGCGTCCGCGCCGGGGCGCAGCACGTCCGACTCCTGCATGCGCATCTGCGTCTGCGCCTTGGGGTCGTGGCGCAGCCAGTCCTTCAACTGCCGCGTGGTGCAGATGTTCTCCGGCAGGCGCTCCAGGTAGAAGCGCTCCAGCTGCTCGTCGTTGGCCAGCAGGTCCGGCCGGCGCAGGCGCGCCTCCTTGTCCTGCACCTCTTCGATCAGCGCCAGGTTCTGCTCCAGGAACGAGGGCTTGCGCGACATCTCGCCGCGCAGCAGCGCCTCGCGCACGAAGATGGCGCGTGCCTCCACCGGGTTGGTGGCGCCGTAGTTGCGCTGGCGTGTCAGCAGCGGCAGGCCCAGCAGGCTGACGTGCTCGGTGGCGGTGACCTCGCCGCGCTCGGAGTTCCATTCCGGATGCAGCACGTTGCGCTTGATCAGGTGCGCGCCGACGCGCTCCAGCCACTCCGGCTCCACCGAGGCATTGGTGCGCGCGAACAGCTGGCTGGTCTGCGCCAGCTGCGCGCTCATCAGCCACTGTGGGCCCTTCTTGGCCAGCGCCGAGCCGGGGTGGATACGGAAGCGGCGATTGCGCGGCCCCTGGTATTCGCCCTTCTCGGGCAGCTTGAGGCCGATATGGTCGATCAGGCCGGCCAGCAGCGCCTCGTGCAGCTGCGGATACAACGCGTCCAGGTCCTGCGGCTTCAACCGCGCCGGCTCGCCCTTGATGCCGAGCATGTCGCGCAGCTGGCGGTAGACCTGCTCCCATTCCTCCATACGCAGGAAATTCACGAAGTTCTCGCGGCAGACGCGGCGCAGCTGGCGGTTGGAGGACTCGTCGCTCCAGGTCTTCCAGCGTTGCCAGAGGTTGAGCAGCGTCAGGAAGTCCGACTTCGGGTTCTGCCAGCTCTTGTGTGCGCTGCGCGCCGCGTCCTGTGCATCCGGCGGCACCTCGTGCGGGTCCTGCACCGACATGGCCGCCGCCAGCACGCAGATCGCGTCGGCCTGCGGCTTGCCGCGCCCGGCCAGGGCGATGCGCGCCACGCGCGGGTCCAGCGGCAGGCGCGCCAGCTCCTCGCCCAGCGGCGTCAGCTTGCGCCAGTCGTCCAGAGCGCCGAGCGTCTGCAGCAGGCGATAAGCATCGCTGACATTGCGCGAATCCGGCGCGTCCACCCAGGGGAAATCGTCCACCTCGCCCAGGCCCAGCGCGATCATGCTGAGGATCACGCCCGCCAGGTTGGCGCGCTTGATCTCTGGATCGGTGAAGGCCGGGCGCGCCGCGAAGTCGTCTTCCGCATAGAGGCGGACGCAGATGCCGGGGCCCAGTCGGCCGCAGCGGCCGGCGCGCTGGTTGGCCGCGGCCTGCGACACCGGCTCGATCTGCAATTGCTGCACGCCGGTGCGCGGCGAGAAGCGGTTGAGGCGGGCGGTGCCGGTATCCACCACGTAGCGGATGCCCGGCACGGTGACCGAGGTTTCCGCCACGTTGGTGGCCAGCACGATGCGCGGCTGCTTGCCCTGGGAGAACACCTTGTCCTGCGCCTGCGCCGCCAGGCGCGAGTACAGCGGCAGCACCTCGGCGCGCGGGAAACGGCCCGCCAGCACGCGGTCCGCATCGCGGATCTCGCGCTCGCCCGGCAGGAACACCAGCACATCGCCCTTGGGCGTCGGCCGCCACAGCTCCTCGATGGCGCTGGCGATGCCGCCTTCGAGATCGCCGTCGTCGGGCAGCGCACGGTAGCGCTGCTCCACCGGATAGGTGCGCCCCGAGACCAGCTTGATCGGCGCGCCGTTGAAATGCCGCGACAGGCGCTCCGGGTCCAGTGTCGCCGAGGTGACGACGATCTTCAGGTCCGGCCGCTGCGGCAGGATGCGCTTGAGCCAGCCCAGCAGGAAATCGATGTTGAGGCTGCGCTCGTGCGCCTCGTCGATGATGATGGTGTCGTAGTTGGTCAGCAGGTGATCGCGACCCAGCTCGGCCAGCAGGATGCCGTCGGTCATCAGCTTGACCAGCGAGCGCTCCGACACGCGGCGATCAAAGCGCGTCTCGTAGCCCACCGTGTCGCCGAGGTTGCCGCGCAGTTCCGCTGCGATGCGGTTGGCGACACTACGCGCGGCCAGCCGGCGCGGCTGCGTGTGCCCGATCAGCCCGCGCGTACCGCGGCCCAGCTCCAGGCAGAGCTTGGGCAGCTGCGTGGTCTTGCCCGAGCCGGTCTCGCCGCAGACCACCACCACCTGGTGATCGCGGATCGCCTCCAGCAGCTCGGCCTTGGCCTGCACCACCGGCAGCTCTTCCGGATAGTTCAGGTCCGCCGGCACCAGCAGCTTGCGCTGCTCCACCCGCTCCTTGGCCTTGTCCACGTCCTGCTGCAGGCGCGCCACGTCCATCTTGCCGCCACGCTGCGCCCGCTCCACCAGCTTGGCGAAGCGCACGTAGTCCCGGGCCAGCAGCGAATCACGCTGCTCGGCGAGGGCGGTGGCGACAAGGTCGTAGGGGCGGGCCATGGGGGGCGCATTATCCCTGATCGGCCTGCGGCTTTGCTGTCCCCTCGCCCGCTTGCGGGAGAGGGTGCCCGAAGGGCCGGAGAGGGTTCTGTAGAACTCGAAGACGGGGATAGCGGATGGCTTTACAGAAACCCTCTCCCCTCCCCCTCTCCCGCAAGCGGGCGAGGGGACTCAGGCGGGCTCAACGCCTCCAGCTTCAGCCCCACACCCGTCACCCGCCGGCTCTGTGCCTCATCCAGCAGCCACGCCAGCGTATCCGCCGCCCGCGCCACCGACAGCCCATTCGCATGGATATTGGAAATGCAGTTGCGCTCCGAGTCCGCGCGGCCGGCGCGCGGCTCCCAGGTGAGGTACACGCCCAGCGAGTCCGCCACCGACAACCCCGGCCGCTCGCCCACCAGCACCGCGACCAGCCTCGCCCCCAGCGCCTCGCCCACCTCGTCACCCAGCGCCACCCGCGCCTGCTCCGCCAGCACCACCGGCGCAGCGCGCCAGCCCGGCAGGCGGTGCAGGGTCTCGTGCACCAGCGCGGCGGCGTGGCGGTTCACGGCCTCGGCGGAGAGCCCGTCCGCGATCACGAAGGCCAGGTCCCAATCGCCGCGCGGCAACAGGGCGAGATCGCTTTCGCGCAGGCGCCGCCCCAGGTCCGGCCGGCGCAGGTACTGCGCGCGGTCCTCCACGCGGCTGCGCACGCGCAGCGAGGGCAGCGGCGCCAGTGCGGCGGCCAGCGTGTCGAAGTCCGCGCGGCCATGCACGGCATCGCGCGCACGGCTGTGCGCGGCCTGGAACTCCAGCACCGCCCGCGTCGGCAGGCCATCACCGCTGCGGCCCAGGCCGATGCGGGCCGGCGTGGCGGCGCGCAGGCGGGCGTAGGGATCGGGGGCGATGTCGTCGGTCACGCCAGCATCCGCTGCATCAGGCCTGCGTCGGGCGGCGCCAGCCGGCCCTGCGCGTCGAGCAGTTCCATGCGCTGCAGCCAGGCCTCGAACTCGGGTGCCGGGCGCAGCTCCAGCAGATGCCGCAGGCCCAGCACGTCATGCCAGGACAGGCTCTGGTAGCCCAGCATCACGTCGTCCGCCCCCGGCACGGCAATGACGAAGTTCACGCCGGCATTGGCCAGCAGCGTCATCAGCGTGTCCATGTCGTCCTGGTCGGCCTCGGCATGATTGGTGTAGCAGACGTCCACGCCCATCGGCAGGCCCATGAGCTTGCCGCAGCAATGATCCTCCAGGCCGGCACGGATGATCTGCTTGCTGTCGTAGAGATACTCCGGCCCGATGAAGCCGACCACGGTATTCACCAGCAGCGGCGAGAACTCGCGCGCCACCGCATAGGCGCGCACCTCCATGGTCTGCTGGTCCACGCCGTGATGCGCGTTGGCCGACAGCGCGCTGCCCTGCCCGGTCTCGAAGTACATGACGTTGCCACCCACCGTGCCACGCTTTAGCGACTGCGCGGCATCCATGCCCTCGCGCAGTAAGGCCAGGTCCACGCCGAAGCCGCGGTTGGCGGCCTCGCTGCCGGCAACGGACTGGAACACCAGGTCCAGCGGCGCGCCGCGCTCGATGGCGCGCAGGCTGTTGGTGACATGCGCCAGCACGCAGGACTGCATCGGGATGTCGTAGCGCAGGCGCAGCTCGTCCAGCATCTGCAGCAGGCGGATGGTGTCGGGCACCGAGTCGCTGGCGGGATTGATGCCGATCACGGCATCGCCCATGCCGAACAGCAGGCCGTCGAGGATCGAGGCGGCGATGCCCAGCGGATCGTCGGTGGGGTGGTTGGGCTGCAGGCGGCAGGCCAGGCGTCCCGGCAGGCCGAGGGTAGTGCGGAACGCGGTGACCACGCGGCACTTGGCAGCCACCGCGATCAGGTCCTGGTTGCGCATCAGCTTGCTGACCGCCGCCACCATCTCCGGCGTCAGCCCCGGCGCCAGTGCGGCCAGGGCTTCGGTGGTCGCGGCGTAGGACAGCAGCCAGTCACGGAACTGGCCGACGCTGAACCCCGCCACCGGCGCAAAGGCGGCAGCAGCGTGCGTGTCCAGGATCAGGCGCGTGACCTCGTCGGTCTCGTAGGGCACCAGCGGCTGCTCCAGGAACACCCGCAACGGCAGATCCGCCAGCACGTGGCGCGCGGCGACGCGCTGCTCGTCGCCCTGCGCCGCCAGGCCCGCCAGTTCGTCGCCGGAGCGACGCGGCGAGGCGCAAGCCATGAGCGCCCGCAGATCCTCGAAGACCCAGGTCCTGGCATTCAGCGTGATGCGATAGGCCGGCATGCGGGGTTTACCAAGCATGGGCCTTGCCAAGGCATGCGATCATGGGCACTGACGCCGGAGACAGACCGTGGCCGAGACCCCTGCACGCATTGCCCTATTGATCGACGCCGACAACGCGCCGGCCGCGAAGATCGACGTGATACTGGCCGAGCTGGCCAAGTACGGTGTCGCCAACGTGCGCCGCGCCTATGGCAACTGGACCAAGCCGGGCCTGAAGCGCTGGGCCGACCAGCTGCACGAGTACGCGATCCGCCCGGTGCAGCAGTTCGACCTGACCAAGGGCAAGAACGCCACGGACGTCTCGATCGTGATCGAGGCGATGGACCTGATGTACACCACCGAGCTGCAGGCCTTCGCCATCGTCTCCTCCGACAGCGACTTCACGCCGCTGGTGATGCGCATCCGGGAACGCGGCCTGGAGGTCTACGGGTTCGGCGAGAAGAAGACCCCCGAGCCTTTCGTCGCGGCCTGCTCGAAATTCCTCTACCTGGAAAACCTGGGCGAGGAGAGCAATGTCGCCGATGCCGATGCACCGAAGGCGGTGCCTGCGAAGAAGAACACGACCCAACTGCGGCAGGACAACAAGCTGGTGACCCTGCTGCGCAATGCCGTGGAAGCGGCCGCCGGAGAAGACGGCTGGGCCCACCAGGGTACTGTTGGCGGATTGCTGAAGAACCAGGGCTCGTTCGATCCCCGGAACTACGGTTATCGCTACCTCGGCGATCTGATCGAGGCCAGTGGCCTGTTCGATCTCGAACGCCGAGGCAACAACGTGGTGGTGCTACGCGACAAGCGCGCCGCCAAGGCGGCGAAGTCTGTCTCTACCGCAGCGACATCACGTACTTCTGCGCCTCCGGCAGCCCAAAAGCCGAAGCCGTCGACGGAGCCGCCATCGTCGGACGCCTGACCGGCGCAGGCTTGGCCATGCCCGCCGTCAGCGGCTCGACGAAGCCGAAGGCCTGTAGCTCTGCCATCAGGTCCAGGGCGCCGGCGCCGGCCGGATGCAGGCGGGCCAGCTTGGCGACCGGCTTCTCGCCGTCGGTTGCAATCAGCAGGATGCGGAGCGCCTGTGACAATCCAGCGCCTCGGCTACGGATCTCCTCCCGTCCTTTCTCCGTCTTCACGTAGATCGTTTCGGGGTTCATGACTGTCTTCCTGTACCGGGCCCGGCTTGGGCCCTGTAACGGTCTTCGCAAAAACCGTGCACAAATCGGACGATCGTCCGGTTCACGGCCCCGCAAAGCGCCTGCCCTGTCCGGCCGGCAGCGGCAAGTCCTTATTTAAGAAGGTCTTCCAGCAACAGTACCCGGGCTTCCAGGGCCTGGATGCGGGCTTCCAGCGCCGCCGTTGCGCCGGGCTCGGCGCGGGTGGCCGGGACCTCCGGCTCCGCCCACTCGGTGCCGCCGGCATCGCCGCACAAGGTGTGTGCGTAGCGCGCCTCTTTCTGGCCCGCCGCGCGCGGCAGCAGGACCACCATGGGATGGGCACGGTCGGCCAGGTCATTGAGCGCCGCCGCCAGGGCCTCGCCCTCAACGGGGCCGCCGAGCCCGGAGGCATTGGCGCGCAACTCGGCCAGGGTCTGGGGCCCGCGCAGCATCAGCGTGGCCAGGATCGCCGCGGTCTGCGGCTTGAGCAGCAGTTGTGTGCTGAAACTGTGCCGGTATTTCTGCACCCGGCCGCTGAAGCTGTCGCGCCCCACCAGCTTCAGCTCCTCCAGCCGGTTCAGCGCGTTGCCGACCTCGCCCTCGCTGAGGTTCATCACCGGGCTGCGTGAGCTCTTCTGGTTGCCGGCCAGCATGATCGCGTTGACGGTCATGGGGTAGTACTGCGGCGTGGTGACGGATTTCTCCACCAGGGAGGCCAGCACGCGGGCTTCGGCGGGCGACAGCAGCAGTTCGGACATGGGAAATTCCCTCTAAGCGGGCGGCGATGTTACACGCCTGCAAGCGGCGTCTGGTATACGCCCACGAAGAAAAAACTCCGGGGAGAGGCATGGGGACCAGACGCGAATTCCTGAAGCAGGCCGGCACGGCCAGCCTGGGCCTGGGCGCCACCAGCCTGGCCGGCTGCGGCAACAGCGACCCGATGGCCGGCGGCGGCGGCGGCGAACTCACGCCCGGCACCGTGCCCCCGGCCGACTTCGACTTCCCCACCGGCAGCCTGCTGCCCTTTGCCCACGGCGTAGCCAGCGGCGACCCGCTGTCCGACCGGGTGATCCTGTGGACGCGCATCACCGAGGTGACCCCCCGCAGCGGCGGCGTGGCCGTGACCTGGCGCATCGCCAGCGACCCGCAGATGCGCAACGTGCTGCGCAGCGGCACGCAGGCCGCCATCGCCGCGCGCGACTGGACCGTGAAGGTGGACGTCACCGGCCTGGCGCCCGCCACCACCTACTACTACCGCTTCGAGGCGCTGGGCGCTTACTCCATCACCGGCCGCACGCGCACCGCGCCGGCGGAGATGGTCAGCGAGGTCCGCGTGGCCGTGCTGGCCTGCTCCAGCTACTGGTCCAGCTACTGGAGCGGCCTGGGGCATCTGGCCGCGCGCAACGACCTGGACCTGGTGATCCACTGCGGCGACTACATCTACGATTTCGTCGACGAGGACGAGACCGTGCGCGCCCGCCGTGGCCGTGCCGACACCGCCGACGTGGACTACCGCGACTGGCTCAACCTGGCCGAGATCCGCCGCCGCTACGCGCTGTGGCGCAGCGAGCCTCATCTGCTGCGCGCGCACCAGCAGCATCCCTGGTTCATCGTCTGGGACAACCACGATATCGACGAGGGCTTCGGCAACGAGCTGCCCACCGACATCGACGGCAACACCTCCACCGCCACGCTGGCCGACACCACGCGCGCCTTCTGGGAGTGGACGCCCTCGCGCCCGGTGCTGGCCGACGGCAGCGGCCGCTTCCTGCTGGTGGAAGACGGCAGCTATCCCGAGCCGCCAGAAGCGAAGCTGGTCTACCGCGCGCTGCCCTACGGCCCGCTGCTGGACCTCTACGGCGTGGATACGCAGATCGGCCTGCCCGGCTACGGCCTCGAGATGGACGCCTCGCACCTGCCGGAGGGCGAGCCGAGCCTGTTCGGGCGCCGCCAGTTCGAGTGGTTCACCGGCGAGATGCTGGCCTCCGCACAGCGCGGCGTGACCTGGCGCCTGGTCAACAACCAGACCTGGATCGCCCCTGCCGATACGCCCGACGTAGTGGAGGGGGTGCCGCTGCCCAAGCTCGGCATCTCGCGCTGGACCGACTACGGTGCCGAGCGCGCCGCGCTGTTCGGCTACCTGCGCGGCGCCAACCCGGCGGAAACGCGCGTGCGCAACAACGTCTTCGTCTCCGGCGACGTGCACGGCAACTGGGCCTCGGACCTGGTGGAGACCAGCACGCTGCTGCCACCCGGCCTGGGCCTGGCCGCGCCGAACCTGCGCAGCGGCTCGACGCCAGAGAACCTGCTCGCCGGCTGGGGCCGCGCACTCACCGGCAACCTGCCGGGCGTGAACCTGCGCGCGGATTCGGTGGGCGTGGAATTTGCCCCCAGCTCCATGGGCCGCGGCGGCGCCGACGAGCTGATCGCCAACGCCCTGGGCTCCGGCAGCAATCCCGCCATCAACGTCACCGCCGCGCGCCTGCTGGAGCTGGCGCTGCTGGTTGGCAACAACAACTGCCGCTTCATCGAGTGGGTGGACCACGGCTACGGGCTCGTCAGCCTCAAGCCGGATCGCGCGATTTTCGAATGGTGGTGGCAGGACAAGCTCACGTCGGACTCGCCGGACGTGCTCGGCTACCAGATGGTGACCTTCACCGAGGAGAACGCCCTGGCCCTGCCGCCGCGCTTCCCGGACCAGATCGACAACGTGATGGCGCACGGCATGGCGGTGGAGGCCACGGTGGGTGAGCGCGTGGCGGAACCGGCGCCGGAGGGGATGTTGCTGGAGGCTTGAGGCCTTGCATCTGTCCCCTCTCCCGCCCGCGGGAGAGGGTGCCCGGAGGGCGGGAGAGGGTTTCTGTAAATCGTAGCTGGGTTAGCCCTTCACGATTTACAGAAACCCTCTCCCTCGGCAACTGCTCCATGCGTTGCCCTACCTCGGGCAT
>JASBRP010000058.1 GCA_030149365.1 Solimonas sp. | reverse complement strand
GGTCGGGCCCACAGGCCATCCATGGCCTGAGGCCCCTCGGCCGGACATCCTGTCCGGCTCGACCCTGCGCCCGACCACCAGGCGGGCGCTTCTGGAAGGGGCCCGAACGTCAAAAGCATTCGCTGCGCTCATTCAAGCGTACAAGCCATCCAAGATCAGCGAGTGTTCTCCCTCTCCCCTCGCGGGAGAGGGGCAGGGGACGAGGGCATGGATGCCCGAGGTAGGGCAACGCAGGAGCAGTTGCCGAGAGGGGGAACATGAAGCTATTAACCCAAGTCGTTCGCCCTGAGCCCGTCGAAGGGTGAACGCGATCCGTTAACCAGCCCCGCAAAGAAAAACGGAACTCCGTTATGAGTTCCGCCGAAGAGCGCGCAAACTATTCACATCGAGCCAACGCCTCACGTGATCACACGACCGAGGCCCGCCGCATACCGGGAACGATCTCACCCACCCGGCCCCTGCGACCCGCTCCCCCGCTTCCCCGCAGTAGAACGATTGCCGGGCTAACCCAGTAGGGCTCTGCTAGCGCATCCGCGAACGAGTCCCGGGTCACACCTGCTGTCGGTGCTCATTAACAACACGGTATTGCTGCCCGCCGGGCCCCTCCACCAGGGGAGACCGCGTAGCGCAACGGGCGTGCCTGCACGAGGCGCCCGCGGAGACAACGGCTGGCCGCAAGGCTAGGTCTGGCACGTGGCGCGCGCCATCTCTCCGGAGACGGCCCGGCGGAGCAGGTTTTTCACCAGCAAACCAATCAGGAATTTCATGTCGCGCGATCATCGGATCGCGTGAACGGAGCGACGCTTCGGGCGTCCAGTCCAGTAGGGCGGGAAAGCACAGCGCATCCTGCCTTCCAGGGGCGAGCACCATCTCCCCTGAGATGGCTTGGTGTAGCAGATTATACGTTTAGAGTGGGTGCTGCCCTTGCGCTTACTATCTCTTGCTCATTCGATGCTTAGCCGCCATAGATCGTGCAACAGCTCGGTAGACATGATTTAGGCCGGCCGGAGCTTGATCGAAATCCAGAAGTGGAGCATTCACTCTATTTCCATCGCTGCCCAATTGCAGAACGGTTGTCGTTGAGTCAAAAGGTCGTCGATCCACCTTTATGTAGATCGAAAATCCGGCCATATTGAAGCAGTAGATATTTCGACCCTCGAATGAGTGTCTAACCGGAAGCATGATCGATAGCTCGGCATCTCGATGCTTGATGCTAGGGCTGAATTTTGCCACCACAACTGCGAAATCATCCGGGCTATCGGGAGCTTCCCACGCTTGGAAAATATCACGTGCGCGCTGCGCATATGGACCAAGCGCTACATCCTTGAATTCAGGTCTGAGGGTGAAGTGTGCCTTGAGAAGAAGTTGAATGAAGAAAAGGCGAAGGAGTTTGATATCGGCACTTGGAAGAACCCATCCGATTCGATTGCCATTTACATCTTTCTCTTCAGTCCAACCATCAGGAAATCGCCCAAACACCTCTTCGGCGTAGCTCTCAGCAGTACTGCTAAGAGATTCACAGTCGGTGCAGAAGCGATCAGGATCGTAGATGCCGATTGGCGACCTGCTTCTGGGCTTGTTGGGGTTGCCGACCAAGGACATGGAGGGCTGATCTCCCTTGGCGAGCTCGAAGGCCCAGCGGGGGATGACGTGTCCGTCAATAGTTCCTTCTCGTTCTTCGCAAAGTGGACATTTCGTCATTCATGCGCTCCATAAATGCAGCGAGCATCTGCGCCAACTGACTGCAAGTTCTATGTTAAATGAATGTGATCGATCCCTTAGCTGTGTGAGGCGGCGACTGCACGCTGCTGCCCTAATCAGGTGTCAGGCGTCCAGAACCGACTGCACGAACGGCAACGTCAACCGCCGCTTCGCCGCCAGAGCCTCGCGATCCAGGCGCTCCAGGGCTTCCAGCAGGCTGGGGATGTCGCGCGAGCGGTGGTTGAGCAGCCAGCGCGCCACTTCCTCCGGCATCTCCAGGCCGCGTGCCTTGGCGCGCTCGCGCAGCAGCTCGCGGCGGTCGTCGTCGCGCAGCGGCTTCAGGCCGAAACGACTACAGGCGCCCAGGCGGGTACGCAGGTCGGGCAGCGCCAGTTCCAGGCGTTCCGGCGGGGCGTCGGCGGCAAAGGCGTAGCCGGCATTGCGGGCGCGCAACTGATCGATCAGCCGCAGCAGGGCGATGCACCAGTCGCGCTGCGGACTGACGCGCTCCAGGTCGTCGATGCAGACCGCGGGCGCGGTCTCCAGGCCTTCGAGCAGGGAGGGGCCGTGCTCTTCCAGCTCCGCCAGCGGCAGGTAGGCGGCGCGGTGGCGGCGCGTGGCAGCCTGTAGCAGATGGCTGCGACCGCTGCCGGGCGGGCCGTAGAGCAGCACGGGCACGGTCAGCGCCTGCAGCGCCTGCACGGCTTCGCCGTTGGGGCCGGGGTAATAGCTCTCGAAGCTGGCCGATTCGCGCAATTGCACGGCCAGCGGCAGTTGCGCGCCGATCATGGCAGCGGGCTGGTCGGCTCGTCAGAGGCGGGCGGCTGGGCAGGCGGCACGAGCGGTTGCTGCGGCGCCCCGGCGCGGTACAGCGGGCTGGTCAGCCATTGCTGCTTGGTGTGCCGCATCATCACCGCCAGCACGGCAGCCACCGGCAGTGCCAGCAGCACGCCGACGAAGCCGAACAGCTGGCCGCCGGCCATCACCGCGAAGATCACGGTGACCGGATGCAGGCCGATGCGATCACCCACCAGCCAGGGCGTCAGCACGTTGCCCTCCAGGAACTGGCCGACACCGAAGATCACGACCACCCAGATCAGCGAGGACGGATCCTGGGTCTGCACCAGCATCGCGATCACCGCGATCAGCAGGCCGACGATGCTGCCGAGATAAGGGATGAAGCTGATCAGGCCGATGATGATGCCGACCACCAGGGCGAGCTCCAGGCCGACCAGCCGCAGCGCGATGGCGTAGAACACGGCCTGCGCCGCCATCACCAGCAGCTGGCCGCGGATGAAGGCGCCCAGCACGTCGTCGGCTTCGCCGGCCATCTGGCCGAGGCGCGGCAGGTAGCGCGGTGGGATCACGCCGCGGATCCAGGCGATCAGGTCGTCCCAGTCGCGCAGCAGGTAGAAGCTCACCACCGGGATCAGCAGCAGGTTGGCGATGGTGATCACCAGCAGCTTGCCGGACTGGGAGACGCGCTCCCAGGCGGCCTGCGCGAAGCCGCCGGCCTCGCTCCAGTGCTCGGTGATGATGGCCTTCAGGCCCTCGGCGTCCAACTGCACGCCGGCGGGCAGGGCCACGCCCAGTCGTGGCAGGGCCTGGTTCTGTATCCACACCAGCCAGTCGGGGATGTTGCGCAGCAGGGCCAGGAACTGGTGATAGATCATCGGCGCCAGCAGCAGCAGGGCCAGCAGCCCGACCAGGGTCAGCACCGTGAACACCACGCAGACCGCGGCGGTGCGCGACAGGCGCAGGCGCTGCAGGCGGTCGACGATGGGGTCGCCGATATAGGCCAGGCCCGCGCCCACCACGAAGGGCATCAGGATCGGGCTGAGCATCACCATCAGCAGCAGCAGGCCGGCCCCGACCAGCAGCCAGGGCCAGTGTTCGCGCAACTGGAAGCGGACGTAACCCTCCGCCGTGCCGGAATCCGGGTTCTGGCTCATGGGGTGGCCGTGGCCGTCGGCATCAGGCGGTACACCAGGGCGCCGTCGGCGTCAGCCTGGCGCTGTAGCAGGGGGCTGCCGGCGGCCAGCGCCGCCGCGCCGCCCTCGACCCGGGCGCGCAGCTGCAGGCGACCATGATCCGCGCCGAGCACCGCCACGCCCCGAACACCGGGCAGGCCGCGCAGCGCCGCCAGGGCGCGGCTGTAGTCGCCGATGCCCTGCAGTTCGCCGATGCTCAGGGCCACCTCCTCGGTGGCAACCGTGGTCTGGCCCCAGATCGGCAGGCCGGCGGCATGCAGGGCGGAGTCCACTCCGCGCGCATCGAAACCGGCCACCAGCATCAGCTGGCCGCTGGCGGGGTCGCGTGCATAGCTGTAGCGCTGCAGCAGTCGGGGCGCCCGTGCCAGCGTGGACTGCAACCGGGGCTGGCCGGCCAGGGGCTGGCCGCCGGCGCGTTCCAGCACCTGGGTCAGGGCCTCGCCCAGCGCGGCCGCGCGTGTGGCCTCGGACTGGTCCGCCACGGCCACGCGGCCGAGGTAGCCGTCTGCGGGCGCCTGGGCCAGGGCCAGGGTGGGCAGCAGCATCAAAACGAGCAGAAACAGGCGCATGGGGGTATCGCAGGAGGCCATAAGGGGAGCCGTGAAGGTAGAATAGCAGCCGTTCCCGCACTCTTCCGAGAATTCCAAGGCTTTATGGCTGCCAAGACCCCGCTGACCTACCGCGACGCCGGTGTGGACATCGACGCCGGCGACGCGCTGGTGGATGACATCAAGAAAATCGTCAAATCCACCCACCGCCCCGAGGTACTGGGCGGCGTCGGTGGCTTCGGCGCCCTGGTGTCGATCCCCAAGAAGTACAAGAACCCCGTGCTGGTCAGCGGCACCGACGGCGTCGGCACCAAGCTCAAGCTGGGTATCGAGACCGGCCGCGTGCAGGGCCTGGGCCAGGACCTCGTCGGCATGTGCGTCAACGACGTCCTGGTCAACGGCGCTGAACCGCTGTTCTTCCTGGACTACTACGCCACCGGCAAGCTCGACAACCGCGTCGCGGCGCAGGTCATCAAGGGCATCGCCCAGGGCTGCAAGCTGGCCGGCTGCGCCCTGGTGGGCGGCGAGACCGCCGAGATGCCGGGCCTGTACAACGGCGGCGACTTCGACCTGGCCGGCTTCACCGTGGCCGTGGTCGAGAAGAAGAAGATCATCGACGGAGCCAAGATCAAGCCCGGCGACGTGCTGATCGGCCTGCCGTCCTCCGGCCCGCACTCCAACGGCTACTCGCTGGTGCGCAAGATCCTGGCGGTGAGCAAGGCCAAGCTGGACCAGCCGCTGGGCAAGGGCACGCTGGAGGACGCGCTGATGGCGCCCACCAGCATCTACGTCAAGCCGGTGCTGAAGCTGCTGGCCTCCGGCATCGACGTGCGCGGCATGTCGCACATCACCGGTGGCGGCATCGTTGGCAACCTGCCGCGCTGCTTCCCCAAGAAGACCGCCGCCGTGGTCGACACCCAGAGCTGGACCCGCCCGGAAGTGTTCGACTGGCTGCAGGCCCAGGGTAAGGTCGAGCAGGAAGAGATGTGGCGCGTGTTCAACTGCGGCGTCGGCTTCGTGATGGTGGTGCCGCGCCTGCAGGCCGACAAGGCGCTGGCGCAGCTGCGCAAGGACCGCCTCAAGCCCTTTCTGATGGGCGAGATCGTCCGCGGCAAGCAGGACGTGCGCTTCGCGTGAAGCGCGTCGTCGTCCTGATCTCGGGCGGCGGGCGCAACCTGCAGGCATTGCTGGACGCCGGCACCGACGGGCGCCTCGGCGCCCGGATCGTTGCCGTCATCAGCAACCGGGCCGATGCCTATGGCCTGGAGCGCGCGCGCGCCGCCGGCGTGGCGGCCCAGGCGCTGCCGCATGCGGACTTCCCCAGCCGCGAGGCCTTCGACGACGCCTTGGCGGAGCTCATCGAGAGCCACCGCCCGGACATCGTGGTGATGGCCGGCTTCATGCGCGTGGTGGGCGCCGCCTTCGTGCGGCGCTTCCTGGGGCGCATGATCAACATCCATCCCTCCCTGCTGCCGCGCCACCCGGGCCTGAAGACCCACCAGAAGGTGGTGGAGGCCGGCGACCGGGAGCATGGCGCCACGGTGCACTTCGTCACCGAGGAGCTGGACGGCGGCCCGGCCATCATTCAGGGCCAATTCAGTGTCACGGCTCAAGATACATCCGAGACCCTGGCCGAGCGTGTCATGCAGGACATCGAACTGAAGATCTATCCTCAGGCGGTGGCCTGGATGGCTCGCGACACGCTTGAACTGCGCGACGGCCGGGTCTGGTCCGACGGCAGGCCCCTGGCCGCGCCGCGGAAGCTCGATGACCTGGAGACGGAGTTCCGATGAACAAGCTGCTGACGGGGCTGGTACTGCTGGCTGCCGCGCTGTCCGCGCAGGCGGCTCCCACGGTGTTCACGCCGCGCTCGGACCTGTACGACGTCTCCTGGGGCTCCATCGGCCTGGGCGAGGGCACCATCGCGCTGTCGCCGCTGCAGGGCGGCTGCTACCGCTACGAGTCGGTCACCAAGCCGATGGCGATCGTGCGCTGGACCTACGGTGCGCCCAAGGAGACCAGCGAATTCTGCGTTGTGGACGGCCGCATCGTGCCCAAGCGTTTCGTCTACGCCAACGACAAGCGCGCCAAGGACGGCTTCACGCTGGACTTCGACTGGGCCGCGCACCAGGTCAAGACCATCAAGGGTGGCGAGGTCAGCATGCGCGAGCTGCCGGACGACACCTACGACCGCTTCGTGATCCAGCTGGCCGTGCGCCAGTGGGTGATCCAGCACGCCGGCCAGGACAAGCCGCCGCCGCTGGAAGTGAAGGTGGTGGACCACCGCCGCATCAAGGCCTATCGCTTCGTCCTGGCCGGCAAGGAAAAGCTGCAGACCCCGGCCGGCAGCTTCGACACCCTGCTGGTGGAGCGTGTCGACGAGAAGCCCGGCGACTCCCTGCGCTTCTGGGTGTCCCCGGACCGCGGCTACATCCCGGTGAAGGTCCAGCAGATCGACGACGGCGAGCTCAAGCTGCAGATGCTGCTGAAGAAGTAAGGTTTCCGACAGCCGGCAGGTCTAGAATCCGCGGACCAGCCGGACGCAAGAGGGGACCATCATGAAAGCAAGCATCGCCATCCTGGGAGCGGCCCTGCTGCTCGGCGCCTGCAGCAAACCCGAAGAGCCGGTGGCCGATCACGAGCCCCAGGGCCGCGAAGAGACCCGCGGCATCCGCAACACCGAGGCCATCGGCTACTCCGGCAGCGCCATCGCCGACAAGGTGGATGGCGCGCTCGACGCCAACGACGCGCGCAAGTCGCAGCTGGACCAGCAGATCAACGCCGAATAGGCATCACTGGGCGAGGCTAGGCCGCCAGGCGGCCTTCCTCGCGCAGCTTGTCCAGGTGCCCCTCGATGTTCATGCGCGCCAACGGCCATAGCGCCTTGTCGACGCCGGCATAGACGATCGGCAGCATCTCTTCCACGCTGCGCCCCTGCTCGTGCAGACCCAGGATCTGCAGCTCGCGGGCCTCGCGGTGCTTCAGCGTTTCCGCCAGGCGGTAGACCGTGCCCAGCGCGGTGCCATGCGAGGGCACGATGACCTTGGGGTCCAGCGCGATGATGCGGCGCAGCGACTCGAAGTAGCGGCCCATGTGGCCTTCGGGCTTGGCGATCACCACCGTGCCCAGGCCCTGGATCAGGTCGCCTACCAGGCACCAGGCGCGGTTGTCCGGCATTAGCGCCAGCTGGCCCTGGTCGTGGCCCGGCACTTCCAGCACGCGCACCGGCTGACCCAGCCAGCGGCACAGCACGTCGCCGTCGCGGTACAGGTTGATCGTCGGCAAGCCTTCGAAGAAGCGTCCCTCGGTGCGGTCCCAGATGCGGCCGCGGGTGTCGTCGGACATGCCGATGGGAATCTGCAGGCGCCGCGCCATCACGTCCGCGCGTTCGCGATGGTCGTGATGATGATGGGTCAGGAAGATCTCGTGCACGCCGTAGCGCTGCGTCATCGCCAGCAGCTTTTCCATCTCCTCGTCGTCGGCCGGGGAGGGATCCACCAGCACGCGGTGCGACTGCATGTCGCCGAGGATGAAGGCATTGGTGTGCTGTGCCGGCGGGATCGTGTGCGAGCGCACCCAGACATGCCGCACGCCGCAGACCTGCTCCACCATCGGCAGCTCGTCGTTGCCGCGGAAGTCGAAATGCAGGCGCTCCACTGTGGTGGCGCCGATGTCGGCCGCCAGGGCCTTCAGGGTTTCCAGCGAGGGTGGGGCGATCAGCATCTCGCCCGCTTCGTAGCGCTGGATCAGGTCCGCCGGCCGTGCCCAGTAGGCTTCTGCCACCTCGTTGCTGTCGATGGTGAGCGAGGGCCGCTCGCGCAGGTCCACGCGGTAGAAATGGGTGTTGAAACGCACCGGGAACACCGGCGGCGTCAGCGCCGTGCCCAGCAGGCAGGCGCCGGCTACCTCGCCGGCATTGCAGGCCGCGGTCAGGTCCCAGCCGAGTTCCTCGAGCAGCTCGCGCGCCAGCGCCTCGGCCTCGCGCGGCGCGACGCCGGCCAGCGAGCGGCAGGCCGGCGGGTGCTCGCCGTCGGTCTTGTCGATCTTGCCGCCGGGAAAGGCGTTGAAGCCGGGGAAGGCCGACAGCCAGGGCTGGCGGCGCATGATCAGCACCTCGCCGTCATGGACCAGCACACCGGTCACCGCATCGAGGATCCGCGACATCAGGGCTGCACCGCGTCGATGTGCTTGATCACCACCGTATCGCCGCCGTAGCTGACGCTGACGACGTGCTTGCTGCCCTTCCAGGTCTCGGTGGAGACGGAAATCCCGCCCAGGCCGCCGCCGGAAACCTCGTCGGGCTTGCCCAGGATGGCGTGGACATCGCCGCGGCTCATGCCGGCCTCGACGCGTTCGTAGTTCTCGGGGGTGACCCGGGAGCAGCCGGCGAGCAGCAGGGCGGCCAGGGCCAGGGTGGCAAGGGGGCGGCGGGACATCGCATCTCCGGCGAAAAAGGCGTTCAGAGACAAGCAGATTACAACAGTTGCCCCAAGCGGTAGTTTTTCACTTCCACTGCCGCCCGGCAGGTGCATAATCGGGAAAAGCCCTGGGAGGGGAAACATGTCGCAGCAGCTGGCTTCCAAGCGGGTCCGCGATTACATGGCGCGCAACCTGGTGACCTTCACGCCGGATACCGAGGTGCTCAGTGCGATCCACCAGATCGTCAAGCACCGTATCTCCGGCGCCCCCGTGGTGGACCGCGACGGCAAGCTGGTCGGCATGCTGTCGGAGAAGGACTGCCTCAAGATGGCCCTGGTGGCCGGACACGAGGGCGTGCCCGCCGGCCTGGTGGACGACTTCATGTCCCGCGACCCGTCCACGGTCGACGCCGACGACAGCCTGCTGGACATCGCCAGCCGCTTCGTCGACGCGCCGTTCAAGCGCTTCCCGGTGAAGGAGAACGACCAGCTGGTCGGGCAGATTTCCCGCTCCGACGTACTGCGCGCGATCGACGAGCTCTACTGAGGGGCGCGTCGCTGGCGATGCGAGGTGGCTAGCCTGATGGCCGCCCTTCGCGGCCAACGGCCGCTCCTACAAGTGCACCGGGGAAGCGCTGAAGAAGTCCGTTCGTGCTGAAGTCCTGAGCCTGTCGAAGGATCGAAGCATGGGCCGACTTCCCGCCAGGTCCGTCAATGAGTTGCCGCCCACCCTTCGACGGGCTCAGGGCGAACGGCAACTAAACAAGTGCTTCCCTAGGTGTGAAGGTTCGATAGGTTGTTCATCCGGCTGTGTTGATGGGAATCTGAGGTTGTCGAGACTTCAACCCCATCAGCAGGGAGCCGGATGAACAGCCACGAGAATGCCCGACTGACGCCCAAAGGACGAGCCC
>JASBRP010000056.1 GCA_030149365.1 Solimonas sp. | reverse complement strand
GCGATCAGCCGTTCGCCGAGCGCCTCGACGTGGCTGGCGAATACGCCCGCGACGCGGTCGGCCTCGCAGTCGCGGCGGACGGCCGCGGCCAGGGCGTAGGCGGCGGCGATGCCGATGGCCGGCGCGCCGCGCACGGCCATGCCGTGGATGGCGCTGGCGACGTCCTCGGCGCTCTGGCAGTCGAGATAGGACAGTTCGTGCGGCAGCACGCGCTGGTCCAGCAGGCGCAGGACGGGGTCGGCCCAGACGATGGGAAGTACGGCACCGGACATCGGAAGGCTCCGCGGGCAAGGTAGAATGGGCGGCGATTCTACCCCCTTCCCATTGCGAGTCCGCTATGCAGACAGCCGACCTGCTGGTCTTTCCCCGCTGGCTGGTGACCGTCGAACCCGCCGGCACGGTGCTGGAGCATCATGCCCTGGTCGTGCGCGACGGCCGTATCGCCCAGATCCTGCCGGCCGCCGAGGCCCGTGCGATCCGGGCGGCCGAGGTCCTGGAGCTGCCGGCTCACGCCGTCATGCCCGGCCTGGTCAACATCCACACGCATTCGGCCATGACGCTGCTGCGCGGCATCGCCGACGACCTGCCGCTGATGGACTGGCTGCAGAACCATATCTGGCCGGCCGAGGGCGCTCATGCCAACCGCCAGTTCTGCGTGGACGGCCTGCGGCTGGCCTGCTGCGAGATGATCCGCGGCGGCACCACCAGCTTCAACGACATGTATTTCTTCCCGGACGCCAGCGCGCAGGTGGCGGCGGAGTCCGGCATGCGGGCCACGATCGGCCTGATCATGATCGACTTCCCCAGCGCCTGGGCCAGCGGACCGGACGAGTATCTGCACAAGGGCCTGGAGGTGCATGACTCGGTGCGCGGCAACCCGCTGCTGCGCACGGTGTTCGCGCCGCACGCGCCCTACACCGTGTCCGACAAACCGCTGCTGGAGGTTCGCAAGTACGCCACCGAGCTGGGCACCGTCATGCACATGCACGTGCACGAGACGGCGGGCGAAGTGGAGATGGCGCTGCAGGCCAGCGGCAAGCGCCCCTGGCAGCGACTCAAGGAACTGGAACTGCTGGGGCCGGACTTCATCGCCGTGCACATGACCCAGCTCACCGACCAGGAGATCGCCGAGGCCGCCGAGTTCGGCGTGCACGTGGCGCACTGCCCGGAGTCCAACCTCAAGCTGGCCAGCGGCTTCGCGCCGGTGGGCAAGCTGCTGGCGGCGGGCGTCAACGTGGCGCTGGGCACCGACGGCGCCGCCAGCAACAACGACCTGGACCTGCTGGGCGAGCTGCGCACCGCGGCGCTGCTGGCCAAGGCCGTGTCCGGCGACGCGCGCACCCTGCCCGCGGCGCAGGCCCTGCACATGGCGACGCTGGGCGGCGCCCGGGCGATGGGCATCGACGGCGTTACCGGCTCGCTGGTGCCAGGCAAGTCCGCCGACTTCATCGCGGTGGACCTGTCGGCCGCGGCGACGCAGCCGGTCTACAACGTGCAGTCGCAGCTGGCCTATGCCGCCGGCCGCGACCAGGTCACCCATAGTTACGTCGCCGGCCGCGCCCTGATGCGCGAGCGGCAGCTGCTGGCGCTGGACGAGGCGGCCATCATCGCCCGCGCGCAGGAATGGAGACAGAAGATCAAGCCATGAACACGAACGTCGACAAGCGCGAAATCGCCAACTTCGACCGGCTGGCCTCGCGCTGGTGGGACCCGCGCGGCGAGATGGGCGCGCTGCACCACATCAACCCGCCGCGGCTGCGTTACATCGAAGCCTGCGCCGGCGGCCTCAAGGGCAAGCGCGCGCTCGACGTGGGCTGCGGCGGCGGCCTGCTGACCGAGGGCCTGGCCAAGGCCGGCGCCGACACCCTGGGCATCGACATGGCCGAGGAGGCGCTGGAAGTGGCGCGCCTGCATGGCCTGGAGTCCGGCGTGAAGGCGGAATACCGCCACATCCCCGCCGAGGAACTGGCGCGCGAGATGCCGGGCAGCTTCGACCTGGTCTGCTGCATGGAGATGCTGGAGCACGTGCCCTCGCCGGAATCGGTGATCGCGGCCTGCGCGCGCCTGGCCAAGCCCGGCGGCACGCTGGTGTTCTCCACCATAAACCGCAATCCCAAGTCCTTCGCGCTGGCCATCGTCGGCGCGGAGTACCTGCTGAACCTGGTGCCGCGCGGCACGCACGACTACGCCAAGTTCATCCGCCCCTCGGAGCTGGATTCCTGGGCGCGCGCCGCAGGCCTGGAGACGCGCGAGATCAAGGGCATGCGCTACAACCCGCTGCTCAAGAGCGCGACGATGGGCAACGACATCGACGTCAACTACTTCATGTATTGCGTGAAACCGGGAATCGGGAATTGAGAATCGGGAATCGTTAAAGACATGTCTTCTACCATTCCCGATTCCCGGTTCCCGGTTCCCGGGCCCATCAGGGCCTTCCTGTTCGACCTCGACGGCACGCTCGTCGATACCGCACCTGATCTCGGCCACGCCGCCAATTTCGTCCGCGGCTCGCTAGGCCTGGCACCGCTGCCGCTGGCGGACTACCGGCCGGTGGCCTCCGCGGGCGCCCGCGGCCTGTTGGGCAAGGCCCTGGGCATCGCGGCCGACCATGTGGACTTCCCGAAACACCGGGATGCGTTCCTGGAGTACTACCGCGCCAACCTGAGCCACGAGTCGCGCCTGTTCCCGGAGATGGACGAGGCGCTACGCGAGATGGAGCGCCAGGGCGTGCTGTGGGGCGTGGTCACCAACAAGCCGGCCTGGCTGACCCGGCCGCTGATGGCCGAGCTGGGCCTGGATAGCCGCTCCGCGGTGACGATCAGCGCCGACGAGGTGGCCAAGCCCAAGCCGGCCCCGGATTCGATCCACAAGGCCTGCGAAATCCTGGGCCTGGCGGCGGCCGACTGCGTCTACGTAGGCGACGACCGGCGCGACATCGACGCCGGCCGGGCGGCCGGCATGCGGACGATCGCCGCCGATTGGGGGTATCTTGGCGAAGGCGGCCCGATCCAGGGCTGGGGGGCGGACGCGATCCTGCGCACGCCGGGAGAACTGACTCGCTGGCTATGAATACTGCGCAGAATCGACCGCTGGGACAGGACAGGCGCCTCGAGGGCCTGAACGCCGCCGCCAGCCTGCTGCGCAGCAAGACCAACCGCTATGCCTGGTACGGCCTGGGTATCGCCCTGCTGGCCATCATCGCCGCGACGCTGCTGGCGGCCCGCGCCGCCTACGGCGACATCGACGGGGACAAGCTGCTGCGGATCCACGGCGAGAACCCGGCGCTGTGGCTGCTGGACGCCATGCCGTTGATCTTCCTGGTCTGGGGCCAGTACATCGGCAACGTGCTGTCCTACCAGGCCGGCGCCCTGCTGCTGGACGAGACCGCAGCGCTGCGCGAGCAGACCACGATCCTGCAGCACGAGCTGGAACGCTCGCCGGTGGAAGGCCACACCCTGGGCCTGCCCAACCGGCATTCCTTCATCAGCCTGATCGGCCGCGCGCTGACGCGGCGCCGCGTGCATGGCCTGCCGGTGGCGGTGATGACGCTCGCGAGCGAGCAGTATCACGAGACGGAGCAGTCGCAGGGACGCGACGCCTCGTATGCACTGATCAACCAGCTCACCGAGCGCCTCAAGAGCGTACTCGGCGAGAACGACGTGCTGGCGCATTTCGGCCACGACGATTTCGGCATCCTGCTGCCGCAGGTCAGCGACGAGGCCGAGGCGCGGCGCTTCGCCAGCCGCCTGCAGTTCGCCCTCGACACGCCGGTGAGCGTCGGGCGCCAGAGCCTGGGGCTGCGCGTCAGCGTAGGTATCGCCCTGGCGCCGGAGCACGGCGAGGACGCCGAGACGCTGATCCGCCACGCCGAGATCGCCAAGTACGCCGCCGCCGGCGACCAGCGCGACTACCGGGTCTATGAACCGGACCTGGACGACGCCCGCAGTGCCCGCCCGCGCCGCATCGCCGAGCTGCATGCCGCGCTCTACAACGACGGCCTGGCCGACGACTACATGCTGCAGCAGCCGCTGCAGGCAGAGCTGCCGCCGCGCCTGCGGCTGGTGCCCTACTGGACCCATCCGCGCCAGGGCCGGCTGGAGGAGTCAGAGTTCCTCAACCTGCCGGATCGCCTGAGCCTGGTGCATTCGCTGACGCTGTGGCAGTTCCGCGAGGGCCTGGCGCGTCTGGCGCAGTGGCGTGGCATGGGCCGGCCCGGTCTTGGCCTGGTGGTGCGGATTCCCGATGCGGCGCTGCGCCAGCTTGCGCTGGCCGACATGGTGACGCGCCTGCTCGGCTCGCACGACCTGCCGGCCACGGCACTGACACTGGAAGTGACCGAAGCCGCGCTCGTGGAAGGCGGTGCCCATGCCCGCAGCCAGCTGGCGAGCCTGCGCGGTGCCGGCGTGGGCTTCTGCGTTACCGGCGCCGGCCAGCCGGGCAGCTCGGCCATGACCTCGCTGTATTTCCCGGTGAACGAGGTGCGCCTGTCGCCGCTGCCGCTACAGCGCGCGCTGACCGAAGCACCGATGCGCGAGGCCTTCGACGCGCTGCTGAACGTTCTGCGACACCTGCGCCAGGGCATCACCCTGGGCAACCTCGACAATGCCGAAATGCTGGCGCTGGCCAGGACCCGCGAGGTCGCCTATCTCGAGGGCCAGGCGGTGCGCGCGCGCATGCGTCCCGAGGATGTCGAACGCTGGCTCGGCGAAGCCTGATCCTTTCTCTTCTTACATCCCACAACGATTCTTCGATGCTGCCTGAAAACTACCAGCCCGCCGCGGGCCTGCTGCAAGACCGCTTCATCCTCGTCACCGGTGCCGGCGAAGGCCTGGGCAAGGCCGCTGCCCTGGCGTTTGCGCGCCACGGCGCCACCGTGGTGCTGCTGGGACGCACGGTGAAGAAGCTGGAAGCGACCTACGACGCGATCGAGAAGGCCGGCGGCCCTGCCCCGGCGATCTATCCGATGAACCTGGGCGGCGCCAACTGGAACGACCATGGCGAGCTCGCCAACACGCTGGGCCGCGAGTTCGGCCGGCTCGACGGCGTGCTGCACTGCGCCGTCCACTTCAAGGCCTTTGCGCGCCTGCAGGACGTGGAGCCGCGCGAGTGGATCGAGAACCTGCAGGTGAACCTCACCGCCGCCTTCGCCATCACCAGCCAGTGCCTGCCGCTGCTGGAGAAGAGCCCGGACGCGTCGGTGGTGTTCTGCAGCGACCGTGGCGGACGCGAGGCCCGGCCCTTCCACGCGGCGTATGGCGTGGCCAAGGCCGGCCTGGAGAATCTCTCGCAGGTGTGGGCGCTGGAAACGGCGGATCGCCCGCAACTGCGTTTCAACACCTTCTGCCCGCCGCCGCTGCGCACCGGGCTGCGCCAGAAGGGCTACCCGGGCGAGGTGCTGGACAGCCTGCCGCTGCCGGACAGCGTGACCCCGCAGCTGCTGTGGCTGATGGGGCCGGACAGCCGCGGCACCAGCGGCAAGGCTTTCTAGAATTCTTCTCTGTGGGAGCGACGCAAGTCGCGATCTCGTTCTTTCAGGAGATCGCGGCTTGCGTCGCTCCCACAACAGCAGACAGTTGGACTCAGCGCTTGCGCTTCTTCGGCGCCGGCTTCCGGGCGCCGCCACCTGCCGGCCCGCGCGATGACGGCTGCGCCGCCCAGGACTGCTTCTTCTTGTTCTCAAGCCGCGACAGCTTCTTGGCCCGAAAAGGCACCTCGGTGTCGTCTTCCTCGTCGATAAGGCGTTTGCGCTCGGACTTGCCAGGCTTGGCCACCACGGCCTCTGCCTCCAGGCCGACAGCCGACATCAGTGCCAGCAGTTCTTCCTGAGTAGCCTCGCGATAGCCGCCGCTGCGAATGCCGCGGCCCAGTTCCAACGGGCCGTAGCTGACGCGGATCAGGCGGCTGACCTGCAGCTTCTGTGATTCGAACAGGCGCCGCACCTCACGATTGCGGCCCTCGCGCAGCATCACCTCGTACCACTGGTTGGCACTGTGGCCGTCTTCGTTGACGCCGGGAGCGATGGATTCGAAACGCGCTTCGCCGTCATCCAGCGTCACGCCGGTGCGCAGTCGCTGCAAGACATCGGGGGTGATCTCGCCCAGCACGCGCACCGCGTAACGCCGCGGCACCTCGAAGCTGGGATGGGTCAGGCGCCGCGCCAGCTCACCATGGTTGGTCAGCAGCAGCAGGCCGGAGGTGTTGATGTCGAGGCGGCCCACGGCGATCCAGCGGCCGCTGTCCAGCTTGGGCAGCTTGCGGAATACCGTGCGGCGCCCTTCCGGGTCGTCGCGCGTCACCATCTCGCCGGCTTGCTTCTTGAACAGCAGCACGCGCGGAGGCTCCACGTTGGCCGACAGGCGCAGCGGCTTGCCGTCGAGCGTAATGCGGTCGGCCGGCGACACGGCCTGGCCGGCGCGGGCCGGCTGGCCGTTCACCTGAATGCGGCCCTCGGCGATCATCGACTCGATCTCGCGACGCGAGGCGACGCCGGCAGTGGCCAGGGCCTTCTGGATACGCTCGCCCGCGCCCGGGGCCGAGGGCGCTGCAGCTGTAGTCGTAGCCGCCGGGCGAATGGGCGCGCCGTCAGCAGCGCGTGGGGCCGGCTTCGGGGCCGGACGCGGAGACCGCGCAGGAGGTCGGGACGACGAGGGCTTCGGGAACGATGACTTCGAAGCAGGACGTGCCGAGGACGGTCGCGACGAGGATCGCGACGCGGGCTTCTCCGAAGACCGGGAATCCGAACTCCGCGACGAAGGCTTGGAGAACGACGAGGAGGTCCTCGACGACGGCTTGCGAGGTGCTCTGGGAGGCTTCTTCAAGGGAGTTTCGTCTCGTCGGAGGCTTCGTTGGGCGGCTCATCGCCTGGCGCGTCCGGCTCGTCGGCTGCCGACGCTGCGTTCTCTTCGGCATCAGGCTCGATCAGCGTGTCCTCTTCGCAGGGCGCTTCTTCCACGACGACTTCCTCCGCCGCAGCTTCTTCGCTTGCGGGTTCGGTAGCGATGGCTTCCGGCTCCGCAGCCAGCTCTCCCTCTTCGCCCTCCGGCGCGGGCAGCGCCGCGGTGGCGCCCGGCAGGCCTTCGCCCAGGCGCGACAGTGCGGCTTCGAGCTGCGCGGGATCCTTGATCTCGGGCAGCGACGGCAGGTCGTCCAGCGACTTGATGTTGAGGTCGTCCAGCATCTGGTGCGTGGTGCCGAACAGCGAGGGGCGGCCCGGCACTTCCTTGACGCCCAGCTCGCGGATCCAGCCCCGATCCAGCAGGGTGCGGATGATGTTGGGCGACAGCGCCACGCCGCGGATTTCCTCGACCTCGCCGCGCGTCACCGGCTGGCGGTAGCAGATGATGGCCAGCGTCTCGAGCAAGGCGCGCGACATGCGCGGCGGCTTCTCCTGCCACAGCCGGCTGACCCACTCGGCGTGGGTCTTGCGCACCTGGATGCGGAAACCGCTGGCGACTTCCGACAGCTCGCAGGCACGGCCTTCCAGCGACTGGGCCAGCGCGTCGAGGCCGGCACGGACGTCCTTCTTGGCCACACCCAGGTCCGGACCCAGCAGGCGATGCAGCTGCTCCAGCGACAGCGGCAACTCGGAGGCCAGCAGCAGCGCCTCGAGGATGTTGACCATCTGCAGCGCGGAGTCGCTGGCCAGCAGGGCGGACTGCTCGGGCTCGGCGACCTGGGTCTTGGCGGCGGCTTCCGGCGGGACGTCCTGGGCGGCCGGCTCTGCGGACTGCCCGGTGACTTCCCCTGTGACTTGCTCGGTGACGTCTTCGGTGTTTTCTTCGTTGTTCATGCGTCTTCCCCGGCGTTGTCGGCTGCGCCGAGCGCCTCTTGTCCTTCATCGTCTTCCAGCGAGGGGCGCGGCTTGGCCGGCTCCACCATCAGCGGCGAGAACGGCCCGTCCTGCACGATGTCGAGCATGGCCGACTTGGTCAGCTCCAGGATCGCCAGGAAGCACACCACCACGCCCAGCCGCCCCTCGTCGGGATCGACCAGGTCTTCCAGGCGCATCGGCCCGCCGCGCACCAGCGACAGGATGTGCGACATGCGCTCGCGCACCGACAGCGGCTCGCGCGAGATATGGTGGTGGGTGAACAGCTTGGCCCGGTCCATCACGTCGCGGAAGGCCATCAGCAGGTCGCGCAGCGTCGGCTGCGGCAGGCGCGAGACCTGCGGGATGACCTCCGGGCGCGCCTGGGCCATGAACAGGTCGCGGCCGACGCGCGGCAGCTTCTCCAGGCTCTCGCCGGCGCTCTTGAAACGCTCGTATTCCTGCAGGCGGCGCACCAGCTCCATGCGCGGGTCGCCCTCTTCCTCCGCCTCGTCCGGCGGCGGGCGTGGCAGCAGCAGGCGCGACTTGATCTCGGCCAGCAGGGCGGCCATGACCAGGTACTCGGCCGCCAGCTCCAGCTTCATCTCGTGCATCAGGCTGATGTACTGCACGTACTGCTTGGTGATCTGCAGTACCGGGATGTCGAGGATGTTGAGGTTCTGCCGCCGGATCAGGTACAGCAGCAAGTCCAGAGGGCCTTCGAAGGCGTCGAGGAACACCTCCAGCGCGTCCGGCGGGATGTACAGATCCTCGGGCAGCTTCTCCATGGCCTGGCCATGGATCTTGGGCATCTTCGACGTCTCGGCCGCGGCGAGCTCCGCGGCGGGGACTTCCTCGGTGGCGACGGTCTCGTTCATTCCGGGATGAACCCCAGCACGTCATGCACGCGCTGCAGCGTGGCGTCGGCGCGCTGGCTGGCGGCGTCGGCACCGGCACGCAGCACGCGGCGCAGGCCGTCGATGTCCTCGCGCACGGCGGCATAGCGCTCCTGCACGGGCTTGAGGCATTCCACCACGGCTTCGGCCACCTCGGTCTTGAAGTGGCCGTAGCCCTTGCCGACGTAGCGCGCCTGGATGTCGGCGAAAGATTCGCCGCGGATGGCGGAGAGGATCGACATCAGGTTGGACACACCGGGTTTCTCGGCGATGTCGTGGCGGATCTCGCTGCCCAGGTCGGTGACCGCGCGCTTGATCTTGCGGGTGATCACGTCGGGGCCGTCCAGCAGGTAGATGGCGTCGGTCTCGGCGTCGCCGGACTTGCTCATCTTGGAGGTCGGCTCCTGCAGGCCCATGATGCGCGCGCCCACCGGCGGGATCATCGGCTCCGGCACGGTGAAGACGTTGCCGTAGAGGTTGTTGAAGCGCATGGCGACGTCGCGCGTCAGTTCCAGGTGCTGCTTCTGGTCGTCACCCACCGGCACCTGCTGCGCCTGGTAGAGCAGGATGTCGGCCGCCATCAGCACCGGGTAGTCGAACAGGCCTGCGTTGATGTTGTCGGCGTGCTTGGCCGACTTGTCCTTGAACTGCGTCATGCGGTTGAGCTCGCCCATCTGCGTGTAGCAGTTGAGGATCCAGCCCAGGCGTGCGTGCGCCGGCACGTGGCTCTGCACGAACAGCGTGTTCTTCTCCGGCTCCAGGCCGCAGGCGATGTACAGCGCCAGGAACTCGTAGCAGCGCTCGCGCAGGACCTTGGGGTCCTGGCGCACGGTGATGGCGTGCAGGTCCACCAGCATGTAGTAGCAGTCGTAGCGCTCCGACAGCGGCACCCAGTTCTTCAGCGCGCCGAGGTAGTTGCCGAGCGTCAGGCGGCCGGAGGGCTGGATGCCGGAGAGGACGATGGGTTTGGAGGCGGTCACGGTCAGTAGAGCAAGGCAGAGTTGAGGCCCAGCAGCTTGTAGAGCAATCCTTCCGAGATTGTCAGCGGCCAGTACATGATTTTCGAGAGCAGACCGGTGGCGAGCAAGCCGATCACGATCAGCAGCCCGTAGGGTTCCAGCTTGGCATAGCGATATGCCAAGGGCAGCGGCAGCAGGCCCGCCAGCACGCGACCGCCGTCCAGCGGCGGCAAGGGCAGCAGGTTCAGCACCATCAGCACCAGGTTGACCACGATACCCGCCACCGCCATGTAGCGCAGGCCCAGCCACAGGCCCTGGTCGGCGTTCATGGCCAGCGCCAGCTTCAGCAGCAGGCCCCAGCCGATGGCCATGGCCAGGTTGGCCAGCGGGCCGGCGGCGGCCACCAGGGCCATGTCGCGGCGCGGGTTGCGCAGGCGGCGGTAGTCCACCGGCACCGGCTTGGCCCAGCCGAACAGGAAGCCGCCGCCCATGAGCTTGCTCAGCAACAACAGCACGATCGGCACCACCACGGTGCCTACCGGGTCTACATGCTTGATGGGATTGAGGCTAAGACGGCCCTGCGACGCGGCCGTGGGGTCACCCAGGCGCCGCGCGGCGTAGCCATGGGCTACTTCGTGCAGCGTGATCGCGAAAAGGACCGGGAGGGCCCAGATGGCGATGGTCTGGACCAGGCTGAATTCGACAGGCATCGCCGGATTATACGGGAAGCCGCCCTATGAACCTGAATTCACAGGCCCAGACGGGAGACGTCGCCCTTGCCCTGGCGCATCAGCTGGACGCCGCCCCCGGTCAGGTCCAGCACGGTGGTCGGGTCGGTGCCGCAGTTACCGGCATCCAGCACCAGGTCCACCTCGCGGGCCAGGCGCTGGCGCACCTCCTGGGGATCGCTGACCGGGCCGTCCGCGTCCGGGAACTGCAAAGTGCAGGAGATCAGCGGCTCGCCCAGGGTTTCCAGCAGGGCCTGGGCGACGGCATGCTCCGGCACGCGGATGCCCACGGTCTTGCGCTTCTCGTGCGCGATGCGCTTGGGAAGCTCCTTGGTGGCGTCCAGGATGAAGGTATAGGGGCCGGGGGTCAGCGACTTGAGCAGGCGGAACTGCTGGTTGTCGACACGGGCGTAGGTGGCAATCTCGGACAGGTCGCGGCAGACCAGGGTGAACTGGTGGTGACGGTCGAAGTCGCGGATGCGGCGCAGGCGCTCGGCGGCGTCGCGGTCGTCCAGGTGGCAGCCCAGGGCATAGCAGGAGTCCGTGGGCCAGGCGATCACCGCGCCCTCGCGCAGGCGCTGCGCGGCCAGCGCCAGCAGGCGCTTCTGCGGATTCTGGGGGTGGACCTCGAGCCATTGTGCGGACATCGCGACATTCTACCGGGCTACAATGCCCACATGAAATTCCTGCTCGACTCCCTGCCCGCGCTGGTGTTCCTCGGCGCCTACTTCCTCTACGACGTCTATGCCGCGACGATCGCCCTGATCGTGTCGCTGTTCGGACTGGTGATCTTCTACTGGTTTGCCGAGAAGAAGCTGCACAAGGCGCACTTCATCACCGCCCTGGTGGCGCTGGCGCTGGGCGGCCTGACGATCTACCTGCACAACGACACCTTCATCCAGTACAAGCCGACGCTGGTCTACGGCATCTTCGCGCTGGCGCTGGCCGGCAGCCACGTGATCGGCGACAAGGTGCTGCTGCAGCGCATGGGCGAGAAGTCCGTGCCGCTGCCGGAGCCGGTGTGGCGCAAGGTCAACATCGCCTGGGTGGTGTACTTTGCCTTCAGCGCCGTGCTCAACATCTGGGTGGCGAAGAACTTCAGCTACGACACCTGGATGCTGTTCAAATTTCCGGGCACGCTGATCCTGATGTTCGTGTTCATGCTGGCGCATGCGCCCTTCCTGGGCCGCTACCTGCAGGAACCGAAGGAACAGAACTGATGCTCTACGCGATCTGGGGCGTGGACGCGCCCGACAGCCTTGCCGGCCGCCAGGCCACCCGCCCCGCCCACGTCGAGCGCCTCAAGCTGCTGCTGGCCGAAGGCCGCCTGGTGCTGGCCGGCCCGCGCCCCAAGGCCGATGCCGGGGACGCCCCGCAGGCCGGCTTTCACGGCAGCCTGATCGTCGCCGAGTTCGCCAGCCTGGAGGCCGCGCAGGCCTGGGCCGAGGCCGACCCCTACCTCGCCGCCGGTGTCTACCTGCGCGTCGAGGTCACGCCCTTCATCCAGGCGCTGCCGTGAGCCGCATCGAACGCATCCGCGAGTGCCTGGCCGGGGCCTTCGCGCCGACCGAACTGGTGGTTGAGGATGAGAGCCACCTGCATGCCGGCCATGCCGGTGCGGCCACCGGGCGTGGTCACTTCAGGGTCAAGATCGTTTCCGACGCCTTTGCCGGGCAGAGTCCGGTGGCGCGGCATCGCCAGGTGTATGCGGCGCTAGGCGAGATGATGCAGACCGACATTCATGCGCTGGCGATCAGCGCGCGGACGCCGGCGGAATCAGCTTCCGCTGCCTGAAGACCCTTCGCTGCCTTCCGCAGCCGGTCGCGGCGACAGCGCGCCCTCCGGCAGCGAACGGATGTAGACGTCCTGCTGCGGGAACGGCATCTCGATGCCGGCCTTGGCGAACGCAGCAACGATGGCGAAGCGCAGGTCGCTGGCCACCCCACCCTTGGCGTCGCTGTCGATGATCGGCGCGGACAGTTCGAAGTCCAGCGAGCTGGCGCCGAAGTTGGTGAACAGCACCGCGCCCTCGCCGCGGATCGCGGGGTGCTTGGCGGCCACTTCCTTCAGGACCTTGCGGACCTGCTCCGGGTCGCTGCCGTAGGCGACGCCGACGTTCAGCACCACGCGGCCCATGCGCGTCCGCAGGCTGCGGTTGCGCACCGGGTTCGACAGCAGGTTGGAGTTGGGCATGATGATCGTCTCGCGATCACCGGTCTCGATCTCGGTGGCGCGGATGCGCATCTTGCGCACGATGCCCTCGCTGCCGCTGACATTGATGAAGTCGCCGGTGCGGATGGGGCGCTCGAACAGCAGGATCAGGCCTGACACGAAGTTGCTGACGATGTTCTGCAGGCCAAAACCAATACCCACCGACAGCGCACCGGCGACGATGGCCAGCTTGCTCAGGTCCAGGCCGGCGTAGGACAGGCCGACCAGCAAGGCGATGATGAAGGTGATGTAGCCGAACAGCGTGGCTACGGTGTCGCGCGTGCTCGGTTCCACGCCGGCCTGTACCAGCCAGTCACGCTCGAGCTTGCGACGCAGCCAGCGGGTGAAGGTGAACAGCGCCACGAACATCAGCATGCCGGCCAGCAGCTTGCCGATGACGATGCGCACGCCTCCCACCATGAAGCCCTTGGAGAACAGCGTCTTCAGCAGCTCTTCGCTCTCGTCGTGCCAGCCCCAGGCATGCATCAGCAGGTAGGCGACGAACTGCCACAGGAAGAAGTGCGCGGCCAGTAGCAGCCAGCGGATCTCGTGGAACTTCTTGTCGGCCGGAATGCCGAGGCGTGCGCGCAGGCGTTGCTGCCAGGGGTAGCGGCCGTCGTTGAGGCCGCGGGCCAGCACGTGCATCACGACGACCAGCAGCGCCGCCGCGCCGAGGATGATGAAGGTGGAGGGCCAGGGCTGAGCCGCCAGGGCACGCAGCAGGCGGGCGGTGTCCAGTTCCATCAAGGGCCTTCTCCTTTGAGCATGCCCTGCAGGGCGGCATAGTCCAGCACGGTGACGCCCAGCTTCTCGGCCTTGGCCAGCTTGGAGCCGGCGGCCTCGCCGGCCAGCAGGAAGTCGGTCTTGGCGGAGACCGAGCCGCTGACCTTGCCGCCGGCCGCCTCGATCTGCGCCGCGGCCTCGTCACGGCCCACCGGCAAGGTGCCGGTGATGACGAAGGTCTTGCCGGACAGCGGGCCGCCGGCCGCGGCGGCGCGTGGAGCGTCGGCACCGATCAGGCCGAAGCCGAGGAACTGGGCCTCCAGGCCCAGCAGGTGCTGGCGCCGGTCCGCGTCGGCGAAATGCGCCTGCACCGCGACGGCAGTCTTCTCGTCCAGCAGCGAGCTCAGTGCGCCGGCGTCGTCGATGCGCGCCAGCAGGCCGGCGACGCTGTCCAGGTTCGAGGTGAGCTTGTCGGCCTTCACCGGGCCCAGGCCCTTGACCTGCTGCTGCGCCAGTAGCAGGCCCAGCGAGCAGCGGTCGGCGATCTCCGCGGACACCGGATGCTCTCCGGTGATGGTGACCTGTACCAGCAGCGCATCCACCGCCTCGGCGTTGTGCGGATCGGCGAAGAAGGAGCGGATCTCCTCGGCGGCAGCAATGCCGACGCCTTCCACCAGCGTCAGCACCTCGGGCAACGCCTCGCGGATGCGCGCAAAGCTGCCGAGGTGCTTGGCCAGGTCCTTGGCGGTGGTTTCGCCCACCGACGGAATACCCAGCGCATAGACCAGGCGCGGCAGCGCCAGCTCGCGGCGCGCGGCGATGGCCTCGATCATCTTGGCCGGCGCCACCTCGGCAGACTTGTACAGCACGGCGATGTCGGCCACAGCGAGCGTGAACAGGTCGGCCGGCGTGCGCAGGCGCTCGCGGTCCACCAGGTCGGAGATCAGCGCTTCGCCGATGCCGTCGATGTCCGCCGCCTTGCGCGAGACGAAGTGCTGCAGGGCCTGCTTGAGCTGGGCCTTGCAGACCAGGCGGCCGATGCAGCGGTAGGCCACGCCTTCCGGATCGCGCCGCACCTCGGAGCCGCAGACCGGGCACGTGGCCGGCATCAGCACGGGGCGCACGTCGGCCGGGCGCAGGGCCAGCACCACTTCCTTGACCTCGGGGATCACGTCGCCGGCGCGGCGCACGATCACGGTGTCGCCGATGTGCACGTCCTTGCGCGCCACCTCGTCCATGTTGTGCAGCGTGGCGTTGGACACATTGGCGCCGCCGACGAAGACCGTGCGCAGGCGCGCGGTGGGGGTCAGCACGCCGGTGCGACCGACCTGGAAGTCGACGTTCTCCAGCAGCGTCTGCGCCTCTTCGGCGGGATACTTGTGGGCCACCGCCCAGCGCGGTGCGCGCGAGACGAAGCCCAACTCCTCGCGCCCGGCGAGATCGTCCAGCTTGTAGACCACGCCGTCGATATCGAAGGGCAGCGCGGCGCGCTGGTCGCCAATCTCGCGGTAGTAGGCCAGGCAGCCAGCAGCGCCTTCGACGCGGCGCACCAGCTCCGACACCGGGAAGCCCCACTCGCGCAGCTGCTGCAGCATGTCCATGTGCGTGCGCACGGCCGGTGGCTGGCCCTGGGCGACGCCGTAGGCGTAGAACGCCAGCGGACGCTTTGCAGTGACGGTGGAATCAAGCTGGCGCAGGCTGCCGGCGGCGGCGTTGCGTGGATTGACGTAGAGCTTCTCGCCGGCGGCGGCGGCCTCCTCGTTCATGCGGCGGAAACCTTCATGCGGCAGGTAGACCTCGCCGCGGACCTCCACCGTGCCGCGACTGTCGCCGCGCAGGCGCAACGGGATGCGCTTGATGGTGCGCAGGTTGTCGCTGATGTCCTCGCCGGTCTCGCCGTCGCCACGGGTGGCGCCGCGCACGAACAGGCCGTCCTCGTAGACCAGGCTCACGGCCAGGCCATCGAGCTTGGGCTCGGCGGCGTAGGCGACCGTGGAACGGCCCAGCCCCTCGCGCACGCGGCGGTCAAAGTCGCCCAGTTCCTCTTCGCTGAAGCAGTTGTTGAGCGAGAGCATCGGCACGCGGTGGCGTACCTGGGAGAAGGCGCTGCTGGCAACGCCGCCGACGCGCTGCGTCGGCGAATCCGGCGTGCGCAACTCCGGATGCGCCGCTTCCAGTTCCTGCAACTCGCGGAACAGGCCGTCGTACTCGGCGTCCGAGACGCTGGGATCGTCGAGGACGTAGTAGCGGTGATTGTGTTCCTGCAGCAGGCGCCGCAGTTCGGCGGCGCGCTGGAGCGGTCCTTCGCTCACGGGAAGTTCTCTTTACAGGGCGACGCCGTTGCGCTGCGCCCAGGCGCCGACGTCCGCCTTCAGCGTGCGAGCGTTATCGGGCGTCAGCGGCTGGCGGCTGGCGTCGAAGACCTCGGCGTTCAGGGCATTGGCCAGCGACTGGGCGGTGGAGATCATGTCCTGCAGCGCGGCGCCCGGCTTGGCCGGCCCCGGCAGCAGCATGAACACGGTCAGGCCCGGCGTGGAGAAGCCCTGCTGCTCGGCGGGGTCCAGCAGGCCCGGCTTGACCAGGCTGGCTACCGAGAACACGGCCTTGCCGCCCTGCAGGCGGTGATAGATGCGGTGCTCACCGTACTGCAGGCCCTGGGCCTGCAAGGCGAGATGGATCTTGGGGCCGAAGATGGCCGTGCCCTCGCGCTCGGCGATCAGCAGGGTGACGATCTTCTCTTCCACCGGTGCGGCGGCGGCAGGCGCGGCCTCGGGCTCGCCGAACAGGTCCTGCTCGGTGCGCTTGCGCGGCTTGCCCACGCCGAATTCGTCGAACTCGCCGCCCCGGGAACCCTGGGCGAACATGTCCATCTGGTCGGCGCCCGGCTTGCCCGGCAGCCCCGGCACGCCTCCGCGCGGCACGCTACCCCGGCCGGACGGCGGCTCCCAGTCCTTGGGCAGGCGGCTGCTGCGCCGGCTGATGACATAGACCGCGATGACGGCGGCCGCTCCCACGATCAGCAGTGCCCACTGCAACACGCTCATTCGGCTTTCTCGGTCTCGGCTGGGTTGCTGGACGTCATTTCCACTGCCTGGTCGATATCCACGCTCACCAGGCGCGAGACGCCCGGCTCCTGCATGGTCACGCCGTGCAGCTGTTTGGCCAGCTCCATGGTGATCTTGTTATGGGTAATGATAATGAACTGAACGCCTTGCGACATCTCGCGGACGATTTCGCAGAAGCGGCCGACGTTGGCGTCGTCCAGCGGGGCGTCGACTTCGTCCATGAGGCAGAACGGCGCGGGGTTGAGCTGGAACAGGGCCAGCAGCAGGGCCACCGCGGTCATCGCCTTCTCGCCGCCCGACAGCAGCTGGATGGAGCTGTTGCGCTTGCCCGGCGGGCGGGCCATGACGCGCACGCCGGCGTCGAGCAGGTCGTCGCCGGTCAGTTCCAAGTAGGCCTCGCCACCGCCGAACAGCTTGGGGAAGCGGTCGCGGAAGACGGTGTCGACCTTGTCGAAGGTCTGCTTGAACAGTTCCTTGGTCTCGGCGTCCATCTTGCGGATCGCCTCTTCCAGGGTCTCCAGGGCGCCGTGGAGGTCGGCGTGCTGGTCGGCCAGGTACTGTGAACGCTGCTGTGCTTCTTCCAGCTCCTGGATGGCGGCCAGGTTGATGGCGCCCAGGCGGTCGATGCGGCGCAGGATGGAAGCCAGCTTCTCTTCCCAGCCCTGCAGCTCGGCCTCTTCGGCCAGGCCGGCAAACAATTCCTCGCGGTTGAAGCCGGTCTCCACGAACTGCTCGTCCAGGCTTTCGCGGTGGGCGCGCAGGTTCTCGAATTCCAGCTTGGCCTGCTGCAGCTTCTCCAGCGCCTCGTCCTTGGCGCCTTCGGCGTTGCGGGACACCTGGATGGTCTCGGTGAGCGACTTGTCCATCTGCTCGACCTGCAGGCGCACCTCGCGCAGCTTCTCGCGGGCGGCTTCCACTCCGGCGCGCGCAGCCTCCACACCCTCGACCTGCTCGGCCAGCGGCGCGTCCAGCTCGCCGGCGCGGGCTTCTTCCTCGGCCTTGCGCTCGATCAGGCGCTCGCGGTTGACCGCCAGGTCCTGGATGCTCTGCTCCAGGGCGGCGACCGACGAGGCCTGGCTGGCGATGCGCACCTGGATCTGGTTGCGCGCCGCCTGGGTCTGCTGCAGCACCACGCGGGCCCGCTGCACCAGGTCGCGCTTGCGGGCCAGGGTCTGCTGCATCTCGGCGCGCTGGTTGCGCAGCTGCTGCGCCACGTCCTCCAGCGACACCAGGCGGGTACGGGATTCCTCCAGCTCGTTGTTCTGCAGCTCGCGCTGCTCGCGCAGTGCCTCCAGCTCCTGCCCCAGGGCGGACTGGCGGCCCTGGGCCTGCTCCAGGCGCACGGCCTGGGCCTGGCGGAAGGCCATCTTCTGCGCCTGGCGGTTGCGCGACTGGTCGAACTTGCCGGACAGCTCGCGGCGCTCGGTCTCCAGGGTACGGATGCGCTGGTGCAGCTCGCCAAGGCGGGCCTCGTGCTCCTGCACGGCAGCGGTCTGCTCCTCGACCTGGGCCTTGAGCTGCTTGAGCAGCTGGCCGCGGGCGATCACACCGCTGTTGCCCTCGCCACGCTTGGGGTAGCGGATCCAGTTGCGGCCGCGCCAGACGCCATCCGGCGTGATGACCGACTCGGCCGGGCCCAGGGTCTGGGCCATGGCCTCGGCCTCGCCCGGGTTGTGGGCGACCTGCACGGTGGACAGCAGGTCCAGCACGGCCTGCGGGCCGCTGACCTTGGCGCCCAGGCCCACGCTGGCGCTGCCGCCGGCCTGGTTGATCAGGGCGATACCGGCCTTGGGCGCCTCGCCCATGCCGCGCAGGCGCGCGGCGAAGTCCGGCAGCAGCGGTGCCTGCAGCAGGCCTTCCAACACCTGCTCCACGGCGGCTTCCCAGCCGCCTTCCACCTGCAGGGCACTGGCCAGGCGGGGGGCCTCGGCCAGCTGCTGCTGGCGCAGCCACTGGTTCAGCTCGGCGTCGTCCTGGCGCAGGGCGGCCTGCTGCAGCGTCTCCAGCGAGGACACCCGGCCGCGCGCGCTCTGCAGGATCTGCCGCGATTCGTGCAGCGCGTTCTCGGTCTGGGTGCGGTCTTCGCGCAGCGTCTGCAGGTCGGTGTCGAGGGTCTGCAGGCGCTCCTGCGCCACCTCGATCTCCTCGCCCAGCAGGCGCAGCTCGTTGTCGGCGTCGGCCAGGCTGGCCTGGATCGGGCCGAGGTTGATGGCGCCGTGCTCGGCCTCCAGGCGCTTGTAGCGCTCGTCGGCCTGGAAGCGTGCGCGCTCCAACTGCTGCACGCGCACGCGCTCCGCCTCGGTCTGCATCAGCGGCGTTTCGGCGTCCTGGGCAAAGCTGTCCCAGCGCTTCTGCTCGGCGTTGGCGTCGTCGTCGGATTCGATCAGGCTGGACTGCGCCTGCTCTTCCTGGGCCTCGGCCTGCTGGGCCTGGTCTTCCAGCTCGGCGGTCTGGCGTGCGGAGTCCTGCAGGCGCTGCTGCTCACGCTGCTGGCGCTGCTCCAGCTCCGCCACCTGGCGGGCGAGCTGCTCCAGCTCGCGCATCTTCATCTGCTGCAGCTGGCGCGCGTGGTTGAGGCTCTGCTCCTGGCGCGCGAGGCCGGCCTCGGCCTCGTAAACCTGGCTCTGCTCGTCACCCAGCTTCTGCGCCAGCACGCGCTGCTCGATCTCGGCGGCGATACGGGCGTCGGACAGCTCGCTGACGCGCAGGCGCGCGGCTTCCAGGGCTTGCTCCAGCTCGCCGATGGCGGCCTCGTGGCCGGCGGACTGCTGCTGCAGCGTGCGGATGCGCAGGGCCAGGATCTCGGCGCGCAGCTGGCGCTCGCTGCCCTTGAATTCCTTGTACTTCTCGGCGTTGGCGGCCTGCTTGCCCAGCACTTCCAGGCGCTGCGTGATCTCCGAGCGCAGGTCGTTGAGGCGCGCCAGGTTCTCGCGCGTGCCGCGGATGCGCGACTCGGTTTCCTTGCGGCGGTCCTTGTACTTGGAGATACCGGCGGCTTCTTCCAGCCACTGGCGCAGTTCCTCGGGCTTGGCGGTGATCATGGTCGAGACCATGCCCTGCTCGATGATGGCGTACTGGTTCTTGCCGCCGAGGCCGGTACCCAGGAACAGGTCTGTGACGTCGCGCTTGAGGCACTTGCGGCCGTTGAGGAAGTACTGCGAGCTGCCGTCGCGGGTCAGTTCGCGACGGACGGAAATCTCGGCGTAGGCGGCATAGGGGCCGGCGACCTGGCCGTCGGAGTTGTCGAACACCAGCTCGACCATGGCGCGGCCCACGGGCTTGCGCGACTTGGAGCCGTTGAAGATCACGTCCTCGGAGTCGGCGCCGCGCAGGTTCTTCATGCTGGTTTCGCCCAGCACCCAGCGCACCGCGTCGATGATGTTGGACTTGCCGCAGCCGTTGGGACCGACGACGCCGGTCAGGTTCGTCGGCAGGGGCAGGCTCGACGGATCGACAAAGGATTTGAACCCGGCGAGTTTGATGCCAGAAAGTCGCATGGAATGATCGGGCCGGCCCTCTGGGGGCCTTTTCTAGTGGGTTATGAAACGAAGGCTCTAGTGTAAATTATTGCGACCGGGGTGCAGCCCCGGAAACGTCATTTTCCCCGGTTTTGGCCGGAACAGGGCCCCAAAAGCCCCGTGGAACCCCTTCGAACATGCCCAGCCTGCCCAGCAAGACCCTCGAAACCTTTCCCAATCCGGCCCCGCAGCGCGATTTCACCATCCGCATGCGCATCCCGGAGTTCACCTGCCTCTGCCCCAAGACCGGCCAGCCGGACTTCGGCACCCTGTACCTGGAGTACGTGGCGGACAAGGCCTGCGTGGAGCTCAAGGCCCTGAAGATGTACATCTGGAGCTTCCGCGACGAGGGCTGCTTCCACGAGGCCGTGACCAACCAGATCCTGGACGACCTGGTGAAGGCCACCAAGCCCCGCTACATGCGCCTGACGGCGGTGTTCAACGTCCGCGGCGGCATCTACACCCATGTCACCGCCGAGCACCGCAAGAAGGGCTGGAACGGCACGCTGCCTCCTTCGGCCTGGCACGTGGACCCCACCGGCGCCGGCCAGACGCCCTGAGACATGCGGCGGACCACCCTCGCCCTCTGCCTGCTGCTGGCCCCGGCCCTGGCCGGGGCCCAGGCCTACCGCTGGGTCGACGCGGACGGTCGTGTCCACTACAGCCAGACCCCGCCGGCCCAGGGGCAATATGGCCAAGTGGCCCCGCCGCCGCCCTCGCCCGGCTCCAGCCCGCACCTCAAGGCGCTGGAGGCGGCCGGGCAGAGTCCCGGCGAACAGGCTCGCGAGCAGCAGCAGGCGGCGACGGCTGAGCGTCAGCGGCTGCAGCGCTGCGAACAGGCCCGGCGGCAGAGCGCCCGGATGCAGGGTACCGGTAGGTACTACTCCGCCGACTCCAAGGGCGAGCGCAGCTACCTCAGCCCCCAGCAGATCGACCAGCAGCGCGCCGAGGCCAAGGCGGCGGTACAGGAACACTGCGACTAGCCGACAGACAGCCACCGTTCATTTTGCATGCCCACAATCGGGGCACTGTCTCACTTGAAGGGGAATGAATGATGGGCATCCTGTCGTGGATCGTGCTGGGCCTGATCGCGGGCGTGCTGGCCAAGTGGCTGCTGCCGGGCAAGGACCCGGGTGGCTTCATCATCACCATCCTGCTGGGCGTCGGCGGCGCTTTCGTCGGCGGCTGGGTCGGTACGCAGCTGGGCATTGCCAGCTTCAACGGTTTCACCATCCAGGGCGTCCTGGTGGCGACGCTGGGCGCGGTGCTGCTGCTGGTGATCTATCGGCTGCTCAGAAAAGCCTGAGGGGCCTTGCCTGTAGGAGCCAGCTTGCTGGCGACTGGAGGCTGGAGGTCGCCAGCACGCTGGCTCCTACATCCGCGCCATGACCTTGCTCGGCTGGGCCTATCCGCTCAGCCCTCCGTAGGAGCGGCCGCTGGCCGCGAGCAACGGTCACCGCCAGAAACGCGTTCGCGGCCAACGGCCGCTCCTACGGGTATGCGCTATCAGGCCGGGTAGCCGGTGATCTTGCGGATCTTGCGGTACAGCGGCTGCAGCCGCGGATACATGCCTCGGTAAATCTCGCGGTACAACGCGTCGTAGGTCTTTACCACCTCGGGCCGCGGCTCGAAGCGGCGGCCGATGCGTGCCATCGCCGCCACCGCTGCCGGATAGTCCGGGTGCAGGCCCAGGCCCACGGCACAGCTGATCGCGGCACCCAGCGCGGAAGTCTCGTAGTGCTCCGGGCGCTCGGCCGGCAGGTTGAAGACGTCGGCCGTGATCTGCAGGGCCTCGTCGGACTGCGAGCCACCGCCGGCCACGCGCAGCAGGCGCAGCGGGCGGCCGGTGCGGCGTTCGATCTGCTCTCGGCCGGCACGCAGGCCGTAGACCAGGCCTTCGAGGATCGCGCGGTAGACGTGCGCGCGGGTGTGCACGTCACCGAAACCGATGATGGCGCCCTTGGCCTCCGGCCCCGGCTCGCGCACGCCCGGGGTCCAGTAGGGCTGCAGCATCAGGCCCATGGAACCCGGCGGCACGGTCTTCACCAGTTCATCGAATAGCGATTCGACCGCAACACCGCGTTCCTTGGCCAGCGACTCTTCGCGCATGCCGAACTCGCGCCGGAACCAGCTCACCATCCAGAAGCCGCGGAAGATCTGGATCTCGGTGTTGTAGGCCTGCGGCAGGCCCGCCGGCCAGGGGGGCAGCATGCGCTGCACCTCGATGTAGCGTGACTGCGTAGTGTTGATGGTGGCCGTGGTGCCGAAGGACAGTTGCCCGACGTCCGGCTCCAGCACGCCACAGCCCAGCACCTCGCAGGCCTTGTCGGCGGCGGCGGCGATCACCGGCACCTTGGCAGGCAGGCCCAGCTCCGCGGCGGCGGCGGCCGACAGCCGCCCCATCGGAGCACCCGGAGGCACCAGGCGCGGCAACTGCTCCGGCCGGATGGCCAGGGCCTTCCACTTGAAGTCACGCGGGCTGGCCCAGTCCAGGCGCTTGTAGTCGAAGGGAATGAAGCCGACCTGCGAGCCAACGGAGTCCAGGTATTCGCCGGTCAGCCGATAGCTGAGCCAGCCGGACAGCAGCAGGAATTTGGCGGTGTCGCGCCACAGCTGCGGCTCGTGCTGCGCCAGCCAGTTGGCCTCGGCCTGGCCCTGCAGGTGCGCGATCAGGTCGGTGGCGCCGGCCAGGCCGAACAGGGTGTTCCACACAGGGCCCATCGGCGGCGGCTGGTCACAGCGGCGCTGGTCCAGCCACAGGATCGCCGGGCGCAAGGGCTGGCCGGCGGCGTCCAGGCAGACCACGGTGGCGCGTTGCGTGGTCAGCGAGAGGCCGCTGATCTGTTCCGGCTTGACGCTGCCCTGCTCCCAGAGGCGCCGACAGCAGGCCGCGATGCTTTGCCAGTAGAGCTCCGGGTCCTGCTCGGCCCAGCCGGGCTGCGGCGAGTGGTAGGTGGGCTCGAACACCTGCTGCGCCTTGGCCAGCAGGCGGCCCTGGGCGTCGAACACGATGGCGCGCACGCTCTGCGTGCCGACGTCGATGGAGAGCAGGCGGGCTTCGGTCATCGCGGGGCGTGCTGCGACTGCCAGCGCTCCAGCCAGGCCGCGCGCTCGGACTGCCAGCGTGGCGCGTCCCAGCCGAGTTCTTCGCGGCAGACAACGCCGATGCGCTCCAGCTGGTCCTTGCCGCCGCGCGGCAGCAGCAGGCCCAGGCGGGTACGGCGCAGCAGCAGGTCATCGAGATGGCGGACCTGCTCGGCTCGCGCGGCCCAGCGCAGCTCGGCCCAGGTAAAGGGCGTACCACCGATGGCCTGCATGGCCTCGCGTGGGAACTCGCGGGCGATGCGCGCGACCACGGTGGCACCCAGGCGCCCCTGCAGGCGCTGGCTGCCGCCACCGGCCGGTGCGGGGAACACCGGGGCATCCTGCGCCGGTGCCAGCTTCGGCAGCTGTTTCGCCGCCTCGGCCAGGGCCTGGCGCGCGGTGACGCGGAAGGTGGTGAGCTTGCCGCCGGTGATGCCCACCAGGCCCGGGCTGCTCCACAACGCGGACTCGCGCGAGGCGGCGGAGGGATCGCCGCTGCCGCTGGCGACCACCGGGCGCACGCCGGCATAGACCGAGATCGCATCGCGCGCCTTGAGGCCCAGCGTGGGGAACTGCGCGTCCAGCGCCTCGATGAGATAGGCGGACTCGGCGGTGCTCATGCCGGGGCGATCCAGCGCGCCTTCGTGGTCCAGGTCGGTGGTGCCGAGCAGCACCGCACCCTCCCAGGGATAGGCGAAGACCGGCCGGCGATCACGCGGGTGCAGCCAGGACACGGCGCGGGTGAGCGGCAGCCGCGCGGCGGGAAACACGAAATGGCTGCCGCGCAGCGGCCGCAGCAACGGAGCCCCCGCCGGCGCTCCCGGCAGCGCGCCGGCCCAGCAACCCGCGGCGTTGATCACCATGCCGGCGTCGATGTCGCGCTCGGCTCCCGTCTCGACATCGCGCAGGCGCAGGCCGCATACGCGGCCGCCGTCCTGGCGCAATTCGGCGCGGGTGTAGTTCAGGGCGGTACCGCCGGCAGCGATGCCCTCCAGAATCTGGCGCAGCACCAGACGCGTGTCATCGGTGCGCGCGTCCTCGTAGGCCATGGCTCCCAGCAGGTTCTCGCGGCGCAGGCCCGGCTCCAGCTGCAGCAGTTCGTCGCGCGGCACCCAGCGCGAGGCCAGCCGGCCCGCCATCAGGTCATAGACCGCCAGGCCCGCGCGCATGACGCCGCGCCCGGGCCGGGCCCCGCGGTAAAGCGGCATCAGGAAGGGCTGCGTCTCGACCAGGCCCGGCGCATCGGCGAGCAGGCGCTGGCGCTCGCGCACGGATTCCAGCGTCAGCCGCCATTGGCCCTCCTTGAGATAACGCAGGCCGCCGTGCACCAGCTTGGAGGACCAGGCAGAGGTGCCGGAGGCGAAGTCACCCTGATCCACCAGCAACACGCGTGCGCCGGTGCGCAGCGCCTCGCCGAACAGGCCGGCGCCGGTGATGCCGCCACCGACGATCGCCAGATCGTAGGAGGCGGACAAGCCTTCAATGCTTGCTGTCACGCGGCAGGTCCAGCTGCGTCTGCTCGGGGACCAGGCGATCGGAAACCGTGCTCAGGAACATCGGCGACCAGGCTTCCTCGACCGTTGCGAGCAGGCGCTGCGAGATCTCGTCACCCTCGTCCGGCTCGGCGGCCGCCTTCTGCTCGGCGCCCTCCTCCTGCAGGGTGCAGGACTTCTCCCAGGCCCGCTGGTCGGGCCACTGCGTGTACGCGACGAAGTTGCCGTTGTCGGTGCGGTGCAGGCGCGCGCCGAGGGCGCCGTAGCGCTGCTCCATCCAGGCGGTGAGATCTTCCCAGGCGGCGCGGAACTCGGCGCCCATGCCGGCCTTGATGCGCCATTGGTAGACCACGGCAAAGCCGGTGCGCGAGAGTTTCATGCGAACAGCTTCCCGGGGTTCATGATGCCGGCCGGATCGAACTCGCGGGCCATGGCACGGATCAGGTCCATGCCCAGCTCGCCCTTCTCGGCCGGCAGGTAGGGTGCGTGGTCGCTGCCGACGCCGTGCTGGTGGCTGATGGTGCCGCCCTGGGCGACGATGGTTTCCGACAGCCGCGTCTTGAGCTTGCGCCAGCGTTCATGGTCCGCCTCCGGCGTGCCGGTGGAGCGGAACACGAAGGTGGAGTAGATGCTGCAACCCTGGCGGTAGACGTGCGACAGGTGGGTGAAGGCGTGGACGCGTTCGTTCTGCTCGCCCAGCACCTCGCGTGCCGCCTGCTCGATGGCGCGCATCATCGGCGTGGCACGGTTCCAGTTGATGGCGGTCTCGACCGTGTCGGCCGAGTAGCCGGCCTCCCACAGCGAGTTGCGCAGGTAGGGGCCACGGAAGCGGTTCTTGGCCCAGCCCTTGCCGATGGTCTTGCCGACATGCACGCCACGATGACGCTTGGCCAGGGCCAGCGCGTCGCGGCGCATGCGCCGGGTCTCGGCCAGGCTGCCGGTGACGCCGAAGACCAGCATGCACTGGCCCGGGCCGATGCCCCGCACACCGAGGTAGCGCTGCAGCCACTTGATCATCTCGGGGTGGCCGGCCAGGCGCAGCTGGGTCTCGGTCTCCACCTCGTTGGACAGGCGCAGCATCGACAGCGGCACGTCCGCCTGCGTGATGGCGCGCACGGCCTGCAGGCCAGCGTCCCAGCTCGGGAAAAACACCGAGTGGAAGCTCTCCTGCTGCGGCAGCGGGCGCACGCGCAGGGTGACGTCGGTCAGCAGGCCGAAGCGCCCTTCCGAACCGAGCACGGCCTCGCGCAGGTCCGGCCCGGCGGAAGACGCCGGATGGCCGCCGACGCGCAGCTCGCCGCGCGGCGTCGCCAGACGCCCGGCGGCGAACATCTGCTCGATGCGGCCGTAACGGTAGGACTGCTGGCCGGAAGACCGGGTCACCACCCAGCCACCGACCGTGGAGTATTCATAGGACTGCGGGAAGTGCCCGAGCAGGAAGCCATAGCGCGCCAGTTGCGCTTCGACCATCGGCCCCGGCGTGCCCGCGCCGATACGCGCCAGCTGGCATTCGGCGTCCACGTCGACCAGGCGGTTCATGCGCTCCAGCGAGATGTTGACCACTGGGCGATCGCCGGCCGGCACGTCCAGGTGTCCCGCGACACTGGTGCCGCCGCCGTAGGGAATCACCAGGGCGCCCAGGCGCTGCGCCTCGGCCAGGGCCTGGGCGGCTTCTTCGTGAGTGGAAGGCAGCGCGACGCCGTCGGCCACCGGGCCGAAGCGGCCGCTCTTCATCGCCACCCAGTCGGGGAAGCTCTGGCCGCGCGCGCGCAGCATGCGCAGGCGCGCATCGGTGCTGAACACGGTGGAATGCGGCAGGCGGCTGGCAGGGACTCTCGCCAATGCTTCGTCCTGCGTGGCATCGCGGTTGGGCTGCGTCTCGCCGACGCGCTCCTGCAGGAACGCCAGGGCATCTTCGCCCAGGGGGTTATGCTCGGCGTCGTCGCCCCAGCCATTCCAGCGTCGCACGGATTGCCGCTCCCTTGAATTTTCGAGGGAGTATAGGGCGCCGCCAGTTGGAATGGGATGAAGCGCTCAGGCGGCCTGGGCGTGCCGCATCACGGTGAGTGCGACCGGCGCCGGCGGCGCCAGGCGCGCGTCGCAGATGCGGCGCAGCGTGTCCAGCGTCACCCAGGGATACTCGCCAAGCTCGCCGCGGATCACGCGTGTCGGCGCGCCCGGCTCGCCCAGGCTGCTAACCACCAGCGAGGCTTCGGTGAAATCCTGCGCGACGGTGTCGGAATTGACCGTGACCACGGCGGCCAGGCCCGCGGCGGCGGCGGCTTCCAGGCCCATCTCCGAATCCTCCAGCACCACACACTCTTCCGGCGTCACGCCGAGACGCTGCATGGCCAGGCGGTAGAGATCCGGCGCGGGCTTCTTGTTGCGCACTTCCTCGCCGCTGGCGATCACGGCGATCTCGGCCGCCAGCTCCGGCCCCATGCTGTAACGCAGCACCGGGTGCAGGGTCTTGCGGCTGGCGTTGGTGACGATGGCCAGTTGCACGCCGGCCTCGCGCGCCTCGCGCATGATGCGGGCGATGCCCGCGCGCAGCGGCACGCGGCCGTGGCGCATGTAGCGCTTGAAGTGGCGGGATTTCAGTTCATGGACGCGGGAAACCCAGGCGTCCATGTTGGCGTCGGCCTCGGCCTGGTGCTCGCCCAGGGGGGGACGCTCGGATTCGAAGAAGTACTTGAGGCGCTCGCGGCCACCGGGCTGCTTCAGCAGGCGGCGGTAGAGCTTGGGGCCCCAGCGGAACTGCAGCCCCAACTCGCGGAAGGCGCGGTTGTAGGCCGGGCGATGGCCCAGGGCCTCGGTGTCGGCGAGGGTGCCGTCCACATCGAACAGTACGGCCCGTAACGTCATGAGACCGCTCCGACGTTACGGCAACTACTTTGGCAAGGCTCGGATTCCATGGTGTCCTGCAACTGTTGACACTGAGATTACTGTAGCATGATTTCGAACATATTGTGTGATTCTCCGCACTTTCATCACACTTTCCGTTATGCACATCACAGTGCTATCTACTGTAGACCCGGGCTTTACAGATGCAGCATTCCACCGACGACAGGGGCCCTACGGCCGATGGAAACCCCGACAAACCCTACGTCGGGCGTTTTGCACCGACGCCGAGCGGCCCCTTGCACCTGGGCTCGCTGCTGACGGCGGCGGCCAGTTGGTTGCAGGCGCGCGCGCATGGCGGCCGCTGGTTGCTGCGCATCGACGACCTGGACCGGCCACGCTGCCCGGCCGGCATGGACACCGTCATCCTGCAGCAATTGGAAGCCCATGGCCTGGTCTGGGACGGCGAACCGCGCTACCAGACCGCCTGCCAGGCGGAGTACGACGAGGCCCTGGAAAACCTGTCCACCGCGGGGCTCACCTACCCCTGCTCCTGCACGCGCGCACGGCTGCAGGAGACCTCCCTGCCCGGCCCCGATGGCCCGGTCTATGACCGCCACTGCCACCTTCACCCGCCACCTCGCGGCCGGCCGCTGGCCCTGCGCCTGCGAGTTGGTGAAGGCCTGCTGCATTTCACGGACCGGTGGCAGGGCGAGCAGCGACGGCAAGTGGAATCCGAGGTCGGCGATTTCGTGCTGCGACGCAGCGACGGGATGACCGGCTACCAGCTGGCCTGCGCGGTGGACGAGCAGCGCCAGGGCATCACCGAGGTGGTGCGGGGCTCCGACCTGCTGGGTTCGACGTTCCGCCAGCGCCTGCTGACACAGCGGCTGGGCTGGCAAGCGCCCGCCTATGCCCACGGGCCGCTGCTGCTGGGCGACGATGGCCTCAAGCTCAGCAAGCAGAATCATGCAGCGCCGCTGCGGGCCGACGAAGCCGGCCCCAACCTGTGGCACTGCCTGCAGGCCCTGCGGCAGGAACCGCCGTCCTCACTGCAGGGCGCAGCACCGGCGGAAATCCTCGCCTGGGGCCTGGCCCACTGGCGCCCCGAGGCGCTGATCGCGGCGCCACCTCGCAAGGTGGAGACTAATTGACCATTCTGGCATGATGCTATGCAGCAAACGCAGTGCAGCAAAATCCAGCCAGAGCGACATGTCCGACATCCGCATCATCAAGAAGTACCCGAACCGTCGTCTCTATGACACGCACATCAGCCGCTACATCACGCTGGAAGAAATCCGGCTGCTGGTGCTGCAGGGTGCCAAGTTCCGGGTGGAGGACAAACGAACCCACGACGACATCACCCGCAGCATCCTGCTGCAGGTGATCGCCGAGCAGGAAGAAGGCGGCAACCCGATCTTCACCAACGACCTGCTGGAGTCGATCATCCGCTATTACGGCGACCCGATGCAGACCAGCATCAGCCGTTACCTGGAACTCTCGGCCCAGTTGTTCCAGGACCAGCAGAGCCAGTTCACCGACCAGCTGCGCAACATGCTGGGCCAGGCTCAGCAGCCGCTGCACGTACTCAAGGAAATGGCCGACAAGCAGGTGCCGATCTGGCGCTCTGTGCGCCGTGAGTTCCTGAAGAACCTCTCGACCAAGGCCAAGCTGATCAAGCGCCGCGCCGGCATCGACGAGAACGGCGAAGAGCTGCCGCCCTCCGAGTAAGGTCCTGAACGAAGCCGCCTACCCCATCCGGGGCAGGCGGCTTTTTTGTTCCCAAGCTACGTTGCAGTGCACAAAAAGACAGCTGTATTTTTGCATTAAGTGATTGATTAGCCTGTTATTAAATTTTCGTTAAATTTATTGACAAGCACGCTAACCATACCTATACTGCACTGCAACATAGAACGGCAGACAACAAAAAACCCGGCAACGGGTTGCGCTGCCGGGTCTGAACGGTCTCCTCCAGAAAGGCCTAGCGCCTTTCTCGCACCTTGCCCCCGGTCCCCCCGGGGGTTTTTTTATGGACCGCCATTTTCAAACCGCTGCTTAAGCCACTCAGTTTTTATATTTTGCGCCGTCATTATGGTTGTAATCGGCGCGTTTCCCCCTCTCCAGAAAGACTTGTGGCGCACCTCTCGGTGCGCCACAAGCTGCCACTACAATTATTGTGCGTTCATCGCAGCGCACAAATCAAGCTGATCAGGCCTGGGCATCCACGTCCAAGGACTTCATGGACAAGCGGATCTTGCCGTCCTTGCTGACCTCGAGGACCTTGACCTTGACGATCTGGCCTTCCTTGACGACGTCTTCCACCTTCTCGACCCGCTTGTCGGAGAGCTGCGAAATGTGGACCAGGCCGTCCTTGCCCGGGGTGATCGTCACGAACGCGCCGAAGTCCATGATCTTGGCGACCTTGCCTTCGTAGATCGTGCCGACTTCGACGTCGCGGGTCAGCGCGTTGATGCGCGCGATCGCGGCTTCGGCAGCCTTGCCGTCAACGGCGGCGACCTTGATGGTGCCGTCGTCATCGATGTCGATCGAGGTGCCGGTCTCGCGGGTGATCGCCTGGATGGTGGCGCCGCCCTTGCCGATGACCTCGCGGATCTTGTCCGGGTGGATCTTGATCACGGTGATGCGCGGCGCGTGCATCGACAGCTCGGTGCGCGGCTTGGCGATCACTTCGTTCATCTGGTTCAGGATCGTCAGGCGGGCGTCCTTCGCCTGCTTGAGGGCCTGGGCCATGATCTCGCCGGTGATGCCGGCGACCTTGATGTCCATCTGCAGGGCGGTGATGCCGTCCTGCGTGCCGGCGACCTTGAAGTCCATGTCGCCGAGGTGGTCTTCGTCACCGAGGATGTCGGTGAGCACCGCCCAGCGGCCTTCTTCCAGGATCAGGCCCATGGCGACACCGGCCACCGGTGCCTTGATCGGCACGCCGGCGTCCATCAACGCAAGGCTGGAGCCGCAGACCGAGGCCATCGACGAGGAGCCGTTGGATTCGGTGATTTCCGAAACCACGCGCACCACGTACGGGAATTCCTTCTGCAGGTCCGGCATCACGGCGGCGACGCCGCGCTTGGCCAGGCGACCGTGGCCGATCTCGCGGCGCTTCGGGGAGTTCAGACGGCCGGTCTCGCCCACCGAGTACGGAGGGAAGTTGTAGTGGAACATGAAGTGCTCATGCCACTCGCCGCTGATGGCGTCCATGATCTGGTAGTCCTTGCCGGTACCCAGCGTGACCACGGCCAGGGCCTGGGTCTCGCCACGGGTGAACACGGCAGAACCGTGGGTGCGCGGCAGCGTACCGACGTTGATCGACAGCGGACGCACGGTGACCTTGTCGCGGCCGTCGATGCGCGGGTGGCCATCGAGGATGCGGTTACGCACGATCTTGGCCTTGAGCTCGTCCAGTTCGTACTTGATCTGGTTGTCGGTCAGGCTGCCGTCGACCGGACGCGCGGCCTTGGCGGCCTTGGCCACTTCGTCGAGCTTGCCGTAGCGGACCTGCTTGTCGGTGAAGCCGTAGGCTTCGGCGATCTTGCCCTCGAAGGGCGCGACGAAGGCCTTGACGGCGGAGCGGTCGCCCGCCTTCCAGTCCCACTTCGGCTTGCCGGCTTCGGCAACGAATTCGTTGATCGCGGTGATGGCGGCCTGCATCTGCTCGTGACCGAACAGCACGGCGCCGAGCATGACCTGCTCGGACAGCATGTCGGCCTCGGACTCCACCATCAGCACGGCGTCCTTGGTGCCGGCGACGACGAGGTCGAGCTCGGAATCCACCAGCTCGGAGACGTTCGGGTTGAGGATGTAGTTGCCGTTCTTGTAACCGACGCGGGCGGCGCCGATCGGGCCCTGGAAGGGCACGCCGGACAGCGCCAGGGCGGCGGAAGCGCCGATCAGGGCCGGGATGTCACCGTCCACTTCCGGGTTCAGCGAGACGACCTGGGCGATCAGCTGGATCTCGTTGTAATAGCCTTCCGGGAACAGCGGGCGGATCGGGCGGTCGATCAGGCGCGAGGTCAGGGTTTCCTTCTCGGTCGGACGGCCTTCACGCTTGAAGAAGCCACCCGGGATGCGGCCGCCGGCGTAGAACTTCTCCATGTAGTCGACCGTGAGCGGGAAGAAATCCTGCTCCGGCTTGGCTTCTTTCTTGGCGACCACGGTGACCAGCACGACGGTGTCGTCGATGTTGACGACGACGGCGCCGGTGGCCTGGCGGGCCATGTGGGCGGTCTGGAGGCTGACGGTGTGATTGCCGTAGCGGAACGTCTTGGTGACGGGCGCTGCAGGATAGGCGGAGATCGCCATGGGCATGTCCTCGTTAACTAGGCGGCCCGCCGAAATTTCGAGCGGGCCGCGTGGATTTCAATCCGTCGGAGAGCGGTCGCACCGGCCGCATCTCCAGAAAGCAAAAACGCCGCTTGTTAGCGGCGCAGGCCCAGCTCGGCGATGAGCTTGCTGTAGCGGGGCTCATCCTTGCTCTTCAGATAGTCCAGCATCTGGCGGCGCTGGTTCACCATCTTGAGAAGGCCACGGCGGGAGTGGTTGTCCTTCTTGTTCTGGTCGAAGTGCGGAGCGAGGCTGTTGATGCGCTCGGTCAGCAGGGCAACCTGGACTTCCGGCGAGCCGGTATCACCCTGGCCGCGGGCAAACTTCTTCACCACTTCGGCCTTCTGTTCAACGGTCAACGTCATTGACTCTTGCTCCAACTCTAAAATCGTCTGTCGTAAAGCGCCGGATTATAGCGGCCCGGGGCACAGCCTAACAAGCGGTTCCTGCGGCATTTTTCACCCAGCCGACCGGCGGGGGCGCTACGGGCCGGCCACCGGCACGGCCAGCCAGCGGCGCGGTGCCACCAGGCCGTTGCCGTCGATCTCGGCCAGGCACAGCAGGCGGCCGGCCTCGTCCAGTACCGCCACCCGCCCCTGCGTCGGCGCTCCGGCCACCCGTACGGGCTGGCCATTGCTCAGGTACTGGGCCCGGGCGTCCTCGACCCGGACCTGGGGCCAGCCGCGCACGGCCGCCGCGGTGTCCAGCAGGCAGGCGTCCAGGGCGGCTTCGCCCTGCACCGCCAGGGCCTCCAGGGCATCCCAGGCCAGCGGCGCGCCCTCGAAAGGCTCCACCGTGACGCGGTACAGGCCCACCAGGTGGGCACAATGCCCGACGGCGGCGGCCAGGTCCTCGGCCAGGGTACGGATGTAGGTGCCCTTGGAGCAGCGCACGTCCAGCTCGCACTCGCCGCCGCCAAAGGCGGTCAGGCGCAGCTCGTGGATGGTGACCTCGCGCGGCTGGCGCTCGATCTCGACGCCTTCGCGGGCCAGTTCGTAGAGCCGCTGGCCCTGGTGCTTGAGCGCCGAGTACATCGGCGGCACCTGGGAAATGGGCCCGGTGAAGGCCGGGATCGCCGCTTCCAGCATCTCGCGGGTCAGTCCGGAGGCGTCGCTGGTGGCGATCACCTCGCCCTCGGCGTCGCCGGTGGTGGTCTTCTCGCCCAGGCGCAGGCGCGCGACATAGCGCTTGTCGGACTCCAGCAGCTGGCCGCAAAGCTTGGTGGCCTGGCCGAAGCAGATCGGCAGCATGCCGCTGGCAAGGGGATCGAGGCTGCCGGTGTGGCCGGCCTTCTCCGCACGGAACAGGCGCTTGACGCGCTGTAGTGCGTCATTGGAGGAAAGACCCAGCGGCTTGTCGAACAGCAGGATGCCGTTGACCGGACGCCGTGGGATCCGGGGTTTCATGTGACGCAGGGCTAGTTGCCCTCTTCGTCCGGGGCCGCCGGGGTCGGGCTGCCCGGCTCTTCACCGCGGTCGCGGGCGTGCTGCTGGTCGGCCTCGATCACGCTGCGGATCAGGCCGCTGACCTGGTCGCCGGCGCGCAGCGCCAGGTCGGGCGCGAAGCGCAGGTTGGGTACGGTGCGCATGAGCATGCGCTTCGACAGGCCGTGGCGCAGCTTGCCCGCGGCACTGCTGAGCCCCTTCAAGGCGTCCTTGAGCTGCTCGTCGGAGCCGAACAGGCTGACCATGACCTTGGCCTCGCGCATGTCCGGCGCCACGTCGACGCTGGTCACGGTAACCCCCGCCACCCGGGGATCCGACAGCTCGCTACGGATCAACTGCGACAGCTCGGCCTGCAGCTGGGTGTTGACGCGTAGCTTGCGCGGATATTCCCTGGGCACGGTTAGGCGGCAGCCTTGACCTTGCGGACCACTTCGATGCGCTGGAAGCACTCGATCTGGTCGCCGACCTTGACGTCGTTGTAGTCCTTGACGCCGATACCGCACTCGGTGCCGGCCTCGACCTTGGCGACGTCGTCCTTGAAGCGGCGCAGCGATTCCAGCGTGCCTTCGTAGATGACGGTCTGGTTGCGCAGCACGCGGATCGGCAGGCTCTTCTGCACCTGGCCGTCGATGACCAGACAGCCGGCGATGGCGCCGAACTTGGAGCTGCGGAACACGTCGCGCACCTGCGCGATGCCGACGATCTGTTCGCGCGTCTCGGTGCCCAGCAGGCCCGAGATGGCGTCGGAGACGTCGTCCATGATCTCGTAGATGATCGAGTAGTAGCGCACGTCCACGCCCGTATCCTGGATGTGCTTGCGCGCGCCGGCGTCGGCACGGACGTTGAAGCCGATGATGATGGCCTTGGAGGCCAGCGCGAGGTCGACATCGGACTCGTTGATGCCGCCGATGGTGGTCGACAGTACGTTGACCTTGACCTCTTCGCTCGGGATCTTGCGCAGCGCTTCGGTAATGGCTTCGGCGGAACCCTGTACGTCGGCCTTGACCATGATGTTGAGCGACTTCTGCTCGCCCTCGCCCATGCGGGCAAAGACCTGCTCCATGCGTACGGCCTGCGACTGCGCCAGGCGCTGCTCGCGCAGCTTCTGCTCACGCACGATCGCCAGCTCGCGGGCCTTGCGCTCGTCGGCCACCACGACCACGTCGTCGCCGGCATCCGGCGCGCCGGACAGGCCGAGGACCTGGACCGGGATGGACGGGCCGGCTTCCTTCACCGGACGGCCTGCTTCGTCGAACATCGCACGCACACGGCCGAAATGCGGGCCGCTGAGGATCACGTCGCCCTGCTTCAGGGTACCGGCGCGCACCAGCACGGTGGCGACCGGGCCACGGCCCTTCTCCACTGAGGATTCGAGGATGTTGCCGCGGGCGGGCGCATCGATCGGCGCGGTCAGCTCGAGGATTTCGGCCTGGACCAGGATCGCGTCCAGCAGTTCGTCGATGCCCTGGCCGGTGAAGGCGGACACGCCGACGATCTGGGTGTCACCGCCCCACTCTTCCGCCACGACTTCGTACTTGGTCAGCTCGTTCTTGACGCGATCGAGGTCCGCATCCGGCTTGTCGATCTTGGTCACGGCCACGATCATCGGCGCCTTGGCCGACTTGGCGTGCTGGATCGCTTCACGGGTCTGCGGCATGACGCCGTCGTCCGCCGCCACCACGAGGATGACGATGTCGGTCACCTGGGCACCACGGGCGCGCATCTTGGTGAACGCGGCATGGCCCGGGGTATCGAGGAAGGTGACGATGCCCTTCGGCGTTTCCACGTGATACGCGCCGATGTGCTGCGTGATGCCACCCGCTTCGCCCGCGGCGACGCGGGTCTTGCGGATGTGATCCAGCAGCGAGGTCTTGCCGTGGTCGACGTGGCCCATGATGGTGACCACCGGCGGACGCGGCGTGCCCTCGACTCCGTCCTGGTCGCTGCCGGTCACGGCCTGCTCGAGGCTGTCCTCGAAGTCGCTGGCCTTGACGGTGCGGGCGGTGTGGCCCATTTCCTCGACCATCAGCACCGCGGTGTCCTGGTCGAGCGTCTGGTTGATGGTGGCCATGACGCCGTTCTTCATCATGACCTTGATCAGCTCGGTAGCCTTGACCGCCATGCGGTTGGCCAGCTCACCGACGGTGATCGCCTCCGGCACCTCGACCTCGCGCAGGATCGGCGCCACCGGCTTCTCGAAGCCGTGGGCATTGTCGACGCGGATGCGGCCGGTGGGCTTCTTGCTCTTCTTGTTGTCGCGCTTGCCGCCCTTGCCTTCGGCCAGGTGCAGCTCGGTGCGGTGGTGACGGTCGTCGCGGCGGCCGCCACGATCGGCGCCGGGTGCGGGCGCGGCGGCGGTACCGGGTGCCGGGGTCGCAGCGGCGGCAGCCGGGCGGCGCGGCGCGGCGACCGGGGCCGGCGCGGGCGGCGGCGCCAGGGCGGCCAGGCGCGCGGCCTCGGCGGCACGGCGCACGTTCTCCGCGGCGCGGTTGCGCGAGGACTCGGCCTCGTACTTGGCACGGTACAGCGGGTCTTCCTTCATGCGACGCTCGTGGGTCTCACGAGCCTCGCGCGCGCTGGCTTCGGCCTCGGCACGCTTGCGTTCTTCTTCCGCGACGGCCTGCTGGCGCTCCAGGTCTTCCTGGGCGCGCTGGGCGGCCAACTCGGCAGCCCGCTCGGCAGCGGCAGCCTTGTCGGCGGCAACGCGCTGCGCGGCTTCCTCGGCGGCACGGATGGCTTCTTCATCCAGCGGCTGTTCCGGCTCGACAGCAGCGGGCGCAGCAGCGGCAACGGCTTCTGCGCCGCCCTCCATCAGGTCATCCTTGACGTAGGTGCGCTTCTTGCGAACCTCGATGCTGACCGTCTTGGTCGGCGCGCCACGGCCGCCACCGAGCTTGAGCTCGGTGGTTTCCTTGCGCTTGAGCGTGATGCTGCTGCTGCCGCGAGTGCCCAGCGTGCCGCCACCGCCACCCGGCGCCTTCTGGCGCAGGTAGGCCAGCAGCGCCACCTTGTTCTCGGGGGAGATGGAAGACTGCGCGTCGGTCACCGACACGCCTGCCTCGCTGAACTGCACCAGCAGCTCGGCGACAGGCCGCTTCAACTCGTTGGCAAAATCCTGAACCGTGACGTTTATCGACATAGTGTTCCTTCGCCTTGCGCAGGCAGCCTCAGGCGTAAGCCTTGGTACGCGCCGCCATGATCAGCGCGGAGGCCCGCTCGTCGCCCAGGTCGGGCAACATTTCCAGCAATTCATCGGTGGCGAGGTCCGCGAGGGCCTCGCAGTTGGCGACGCCGGCTTCGGCCAGGGCGTACGCGGTGTCCTCGTCGATGCCGTTCAGCGACAGCAGGTCCTCGGCGGGGGTGGCGCCGGCGGCACGCTCGGCCTTGGCGATCGCCTTGGTCAGCAGCACGTCGCGGGCGCGGTTGCGCAGTTCCTCGACGATGGCTTCGTCGAACTCGTCGATCTGCAGCAGCTCTTCGGTCGGCACGTAGGCGATTTCCTCGAGCGAGGTGAAGCCTTCCTGCACCAGCACGCCGGCCACTTCCGCATCGACGTCGAGGCTGTCCATGAAGACCTGCAGTACGCCCAGGTTCTCCTGCTCCTTCTTGGCCTCGGCCTCGGCCGCGGTCATGACGTTGAGGGACCAGCCGGTCAGCTCGGAGGCCAGGCGCACGTTCTGGCCACCGCGGCCGATGGCCTGGGCCAGCTTGTCTTCCGACACGCCGATGGTCATGGCGTGGGATTCCTCGTCGACGACGATGGTCTCGACTTCGGCCGGGGCCATGGCGTTGATGACGAACTGGGCGATGTTGTCGTCCCAGGGCACGATGTCGACGCGCTCGCCGGCGAGTTCGTTGGACACGCTCTGCACGCGCGAACCGCGCATGCCGACGCAGGCGCCGACCGGGTCGATGCGCTTGTCCTTGGCCTGCACCGCGATCTTGGCGCGCAGGCCCGGATCGCGTGCGGCACCCTTGAGCTCGATCAGGCCCTGGGCGATTTCCGGCACTTCGAGGTTGAACAGCTCCATCAGGTACTGCGGCGAGGTGCGCGACAGGAACAGCTGCGGGCCGCGGACCTGCGGGCTGACCTCGTAGAGATAGCCGCGCATGCGGTCGCCCGGACGCACCGGCTCGCGCGGGATCAGCTGGTCGCGCAGCACGATGGCCTCGGCGTTGCCGCCCAGGTCCAGGATGACGTTGCCGCGCTCGATGCGCTTGACCAGGCCGGTGATCAGCTCACCGACGCGGGACTTGTAGGCCGCCACGATCTGGGAACGCTCGGCTTCGCGCACCTTCTGCACGATGACCTGCTTGGCCTTCTGCGCGCCGATGCGGCCGAAGTCCACGGACTCGACCTTGCGCTCGATGACATCGCCGGGCTGGGCGTCATCCTTTTCCTTCTGCGCGTAGGTCAGCTTGATCTGGCGCTCGGGGTACTCGAAGTCCTCGCTGTCGTCCTCCAGGACGGCCCAGCGGCGGTAGGTGTCGTACTCGCCGGTGGTGCGGTCGATGGCGACGCGCAGCTCGGATTCATCGCCGTACTTCTCCTTGCCGGCGGAAGCGAGCGCGGCCTCGAGGGCCAGGAAAATCATTTCCTTCTCGACGCCCTTCTCGTTGGAGACCACGTCTACCATCAAGAGAATGTTCTTGTTCACGCGCTACTACTCCCGGTCATAGTCAGGAACGAGACGCGCCCGTTCCATCTCGGAATATTCGATATCGACAAGGCCCTGGTCGGTTTCAAGGGTCACGCCCTTGTCACCCGCTGCACGGATCCAGCCGACGAAGCGGCGGCGTCCGTTCTTGGGGGCCAGCAACTGGACGCGCGCCTGCTCGTTCATGAAGCGCTCGAAATGCGCCGCCTTGGCCAGCGGACGGTCGAGGCCAGGTGAGGAGACTTCCAGCGAATACTGGGTGCTGATGGGGTCTTCGACATCCAACTGGGCAGCCACTTCACGGCTGACCTTTTCACAATCTTCCAGGCCGATGCCGTTGGCGCTGTCGATGAACAGGCGCAGCAAGGCATTGTGGCTGTTCGGGCTGTACTCGAGCAGCACGAGCTCGTAACCCATCGATTCCACGACGGGTTCCAGCATCTGCACCAATCTCTCGCGCAACACGGTCATTTTCAGAAAATCTTCAGAAATGAAAATGGCCCACAAGGGGCCATGTCGGAGCCTACAAAATCTTAAATTGGTAGCGGGGGCAGGATTTGAACCTACGACCTTCGGGTTATGAGCCCGACGAGCTGCCAGACTGCTCCACCCCGCACCAGACAGACGACCATTGTAGTCTGTTACCGCTGATCAATCAACCACTTTGCGCTGTCTTGAGCCTGCATTTTGAAGGCCCGGACTGCCTCCGGACGATTGCTTCCGGAGTCCTGCTTTTGGGGTGGTGCCCACGGAGAGACTCGAACTCCCATGGCTCTCGCCGTTACCACCTCAAGGTAGTGTGTCTACCAATTCCACCACGTGGGCACTGCTTACCAAAACCGCCGACAGATCACGATGTTGCTATGGTCCGTCGAGGGGCGCGGATTGTAGCGCCCCTTTTCGAGTTTGTCTCGAAATTGTCGCCGTATTTCTGCTTATTCCGGCACGACCGGCGCTGCCGGAGCGGCGGGCTCGGCAGCCGGGGCCGTTGCAGGGGCATCCGGAGCCGGAACGACCGGCGCGGGAGCCGCGGCCGGGGCTTCGGTCGTGACCGAATCGACCACCGAGCTGGCTTCCTTGGTGCCGTGGACCAGGTAGGCCAGGGCCAGGCTGGCGATGAAGAACACCGTCGCCAGGTACGCGGTGGCGCGCGACAGGAAGTTCGCCGAGCCGCGCGAGCCGAAGACGGTGCCCGAAGCGCCGCTGCCGAAAGCGGCGCCGGCGTCGGCGCCCTTGCCGTGCTGCAGCAGGATCAGACCGACCAGGCCGATGCCGACCAGCACCTGCAGGATGACCAGGAACGTATGCATGTACTCGAGAACCCTTTGCTAGCTCAGGGACTGCGCCGCAGCGCAGATCGCCAGGAAATCCGCGGCCTTCAGCGAGGCGCCACCGATCAGGCCGCCATCGACATCCGGATTGGCGAAGAGCGCCTGGGCGTTGTCCGCCTTGACGCTGCCGCCGTAAAGAATCCGCGTGGAATCAGCAATATTAGCACTACGGCCGCGCAATTGACCACGGATGAAGGCGTGCGCGTCCTGGGCCTGCTGCGGCGAGGCGGTCTTGCCGGTGCCAATCGCCCAGACCGGCTCGTAGGCAACGACGGCCTTGGCGAAGCTGTCGGCGCCGCAGAGGTCCAGCACCGCCGCCAGCTGGCGCGCCAGCACGGCCTCGGTCTGCCCGGCTTCGCGCTCGGCCAGGGTTTCGCCGACGCAGAGCACGGGCACCAGGCCGGCCTTCTGGGCGGCCTGGTATTTCTGCGCCACCAGGGCATCGGTCTCGCCGTAGAGCGCGCGGCGCTCGGAGTGGCCGACCAGGACATGGCCACAGCCGATGTCCTGCAGCATCGCGCCCTGCACTTCGCCGGTGAAGGCGCCAGCCTTGTCCTGCTCGCTCAGGTTCTGGGCGCCCAGCTGCACGGCCGAGCCCTGCAGGCGGGTCCCCACGGAATCCAGGTAGGGAAACGGCGGGCAGACCAGGATTTCCACCTTGGCATTGGCGCCGGCACCGGCCAGCAGGCCGTCCAGCAGCGCGGCGTTCTCGGCGCGGTTGCCATTCATCTTCCAGTTGCCGGCAACCATGTAACGGCGGCTCATCGTGTTCCCCTGAATTGGTGTCTTGTTCGGTGAATCGTGGATTTTAGAGGATCATCCCCTGAGGATGCGAAGAAACCACGGCGAGCAGGCCTGAGCCCGCATCGAGGAGCCGAGCCGTATTGAGGTACGGCGAGCACCGGGGATGCAGGAAATCGGCCAGGCTGCGCTCGGGCTTGTTCGTGTCCTCAGGCGGCGGCGGCGATGCTGCTGGCCGCTTGCCGCACCCGGTCGGCGATCATGCGGGCGCTGCTGTCGGCCAGGTCCTGGGCGTCGGCTTCCACCATCACGCGGACCAGCGGCTCGGTGCCCGAGGCCCGCAGCAGGACGCGACCGCGCTGGCCCAGGGTGGCCTCGGCCGACTTGACCGAAGCCTTGACGTCGGCCGCTTCCAGCACCGGCGCCGCCTTGCCGGTGACCGGCACATTGATCAGCACCTGCGGATACTTCTGCATGCCCGAGGCCAGCTCCTGCAGCGTGCGCCCGGTCTGGGCCAGAACCTCCAGCACCTGCAGCGCGGTGACGGTGCCGTCGCCGGTGGCACTGCGATCCAGGCACAGCGTATGGCCGGAGGTCTCGCCGCCGAGCACGCCGCCCTTGGCGCGCAGCATCTCCAGCACGTAGCGGTCGCCGACCTTGGCGCGGTGGAAATCCACACCCTTGTCCTGCAAAGCATTCTGCAGGCCCAGGTTGCTCATCAGCGTACCCACCACCGGCCCCTGCAGCAGGTGCTGGCGCAGGCGATCATTGGCGAGGATGAAGAGGATCTCGTCGCCATCGACGACGCGCCCCTGGTGATCCACCATCAGGCAGCGATCCGCGTCGCCGTCCAGGGCGATGCCGAGATCGGCACCGTGCTCGACGACGGCCTTCTGCAGCGACTCGAGATGCGTGGAGCCGCAGCCTTCGTTGATGTTGAAGCCGTCCGGCTTGGCGTGGATGGCGATGACCTGCACACCGAGGCGCTGCAGGGTTTCCGGTGCGGTCTGGTAGCCGGCGCCGTTGGCGCAGTCCAGCACGATCTTCATGCCGTCCAGGCGCGGGCCGCGGTAGGCGATCAGGCAGTGGCTGACGTACTGCTCCACCGAGCGGGCGATGCGGCGCGCGGCGCCCACCTGCTCCGGTGCGACGCAGCCCATCTCCTCGTCCAGCAGCGCCTCGATGCGCAGTTCGACCTCGTCGCTGAGCTTGCCGCCGTCTGGCCCGAAGAACTTCACGCCGTTGTCGTAGTGCGGGTTGTGCGAGGCGGAGATGACCACGCCCGCGCAGGCCCCGAGATTCTTGGTGAGCACCGAGACACCCGGCGTCGGCAGCGGGCCCAGCAGGCCCACGTCCATGCCGGCGGCGGAGAAGCCGGCCTCCAGGGCCGACTCGAACAGGTAGCCCGAACGGCGCGTGTCCTTGCCGATCAGGACCTGGCGGCCCGGCTTGCCACCCAGCACCTTGCCGGCGGCCCAACCCAGCTTTAGCATGAAATCAGGAGTCAACGGCTTCTCGCCGACACGCCCACGGACACCGTCCGTTCCAAAATATTTGCGGCTCATATCGTTATCTCTCTAGCCCGATGTTCGATCCGGGGTGTTCCGGCTGTTATTGCCAGCCTGTCTGACGGATTGTGCGACCTTCAGCGCTTCTACGGTAGGACCTACGTCATGGACGCGCAGGATATGGGCTCCCTGCCAGGCCGCCAGTACCGCCGCGGCCAGGCTGCCAGCCAGCCGGCCTTCGACCGGCTGCCCCAGCAATTGTCCGAACATGGACTTGCGCGACAAGCCCACCAATAGGGGGCGTTCCAGGTCGGCGAAGGCGTCCAGCCGGCCCAGCAGCGAGAGGTTATGCTCCAGCCGCTTGCCGAAGCCGAAGCCCGGATCCAGGCTGATGGCGTCGCGGGCAATGCCGGCCGCCAGGCAGGCCTGCATGCGCTCCTGCAGGAACTGGCGGACCTCGGCGACCACGTCGCCGTAGCGCGGGTCCTGCTGCATGGTGCGGGGCTCGCCCTGCATGTGCATCAGGCACACCGCGGCACCGGCCGCAGCGGCCACCTCTACAGCAGATTCGGCTCGCAGCGCATTGATGTCATTGATGATTTCAGCACCAGCGCGGCAGGCTTCGCGCATCACGCCAGGCTTGGCGGTGTCGATCGACACGACCACGTCCAGCTCGCGCGACAGTTGCTCGATCACCGGCACGACCCGGTCCAGCTCCTCGGCTTCGCCGACCGGGGCCGCGCCCGGGCGGGTGGATTCGCCGCCGATGTCGATGATGGCGGCACCCTCGCCCACCATCTGCCGGGCGCGGGCCAGGGCCCGCTCGCGCGTGGCATGGAGCCCGCCGTCGGAGAAGGAGTCCGGGGTGACGTTGAGGATGCCCATCACGACCGGCGCATCCAGCGCCAGTCGCCGCCGGGGTAACTGGAGGAACATGGAAGCAAAAAGACGGGGCGCGTCGCCGCGCCCCGTCTTCAACTCAGCCGATGCTGGCCGGCTTGCTCGCCGGCCCCGGCTTGGCCGGACGCTCCGGAGGGGAGCGCGGGGCATCGGGCGGACGGCCGCTGCCGTCGCTCCAGCTTTCCGGCTCTCCGGCATCCTGGCCGGCCATGATGCGGGCCAGCTGCGCCGCGTCGATGGTCTCGTACTTGATCAGCGCCTCGGACATGGCGTGCAGCTTGTCGAGGTTGCCCTCGATGATGTCCTTGGCCAGCTTGTAGTTGCGGTCGATGACCTCGCGGATTTCCTGGTCGATCACGGAGGCCGTGTTGTCGGAAACATGCTTGGTCTGCGTCACGCTCTTGCCCAGGAACACCTCGCCGTTGTCCTCGCTGTAGGACAGCGGGCCCAGGCGCTCCGACAGGCCCCACTTGGTGACCATGTTGCGGGCGATGGCGGTGGCGCGCTCGATGTCGTTGGAAGCACCGGTGGTGACCTTGTCGGCACCAAAGATCACTTCCTCGGCGATACGGCCGCCGAACAGGGTGCAGATGCGCGAGTTGAGGGCCTGCTTGCTCTCGCTGTAGCGGTCCTCTTCCGGCAGGAACATGGTCACGCCCAGGGCACGGCCGCGTGGGATGATCGTGACCTTGTAGACCGGGTCATGGTCCGGCACCGACAGGCCGACGATGGCGTGGCCGGCCTCGTGGTAGGCGGTGAGCTGTTTCTCCTGTTCGGACATGACCATGCTGCGGCGCTCGGCGCCCATCATGATCTTGTCCTTGGCCTTCTCGAAATCAATGTGGTCGACCAGGCGCTTGTTGGCACGGGCAGCGAACAGCGCGGCCTCGTTGACCAGGTTGGCCAGGTCCGCACCCGAGAAGCCCGGCGTGGCGCGCGCGATGATCTCCGGCTTGACGTTGTCGGCCAGCGGCACGGCGCGCATGTGGACCTTGAGGATCTGCTCGCGGCCACGCACGTCCGGCAGCGGCACGACCACCTGGCGGTCGAAGCGGCCCGGGCGCAGCAGCGCCGGATCCAGCACGTCCGGACGGTTGGTGGCGGCGATGACGATGACGCCCTCGCTGCCCTCGAAGCCGTCCATCTCCACTAGCAGCTGGTTCAGGGTCTGTTCGCGCTCGTCATGACCGCCGCCCAGGCCGGCGCCACGGTGACGGCCCACGGCGTCGATTTCGTCGATGAAGATGATGCAGGGCGCGTGCTTCTTGGCCTGCTCGAACATGTCGCGCACGCGGCTGGCGCCGACACCGACGAACATCTCGACGAAGTCGGAGCCGGAGATCGTGAAGAACGGCACGCCGGCCTCGCCGGCAATGGCCTTGGCCAGCAGGGTCTTGCCGGTACCCGGCGAGCCCACCATCAGCACGCCGCGCGGAATCTTGCCGCCCAGCTTCTGGAACTTGGCCGGATCGCGCAGGAAGTCGACCAGCTCGCCCACTTCCTGCTTGGCTTCCTCGACGCCGGCAACGTCGGCGAAGGTGATCTTGACCTGGTCGGCGTTGAGCATGCGGGCACGCGACTTGCCGAAGGACATGGCGCCACGACCGCCACCACCGCCCTGCATCTGGCGCATGAAGTACACCCAGACCGCGATCAGCAGCAGGATCGGGAAGGCGTTCATCAGCAACTGCAGCAGCAGCGGGGTTTCCTTGGGCAGGGAGCCGGTGAACTTGACGTTGCTGTCCAGCAGCTGGCCGACCATGGCCTTGTTGTCGGTCTCGGGGCTGACCGTGGTGAAGCGCGAGCCGCCCTTGAGTTCGCCGCGGATGATCTGGCCTTCGATGACGACGTCGGCGACGTTGCCTTCCTTGACCTGGTTGATGAACTCCGAATACTGCAACTCGGGCTGGGCCCGGCTGCGGGACGAGAAGCTCTGGAAGACCGTCATCAGTACGATGAGGATCACCACCCAGAGCAACAGATTTTTGGCCAGATCGTTCAAAGCTTTATCCTTGATTCCCGTTACCGCAACGGTTGCCGCAACCGCACGTTACTACGCCCTGTACCCCCGCGCCAGCAGATAAACCTCACTACTGCGCGGCCGCGAGGCCTTGGGCTTGCGAATCGTTACCGATTCAAAGGCTTCGCGCATCGCCCTGAGGTAGGCATCGAAGCCTTCCCCCTGGAAAATCTTGACCAGCAGGACGCCCTTTGGTTTCAGGTGGGCCTTGGCAAAATCCAGCGCCAGCTCGCAAAGATGGATGCTCCCGACTTGGTCCGCAGAAGCTATTCCACTCAGGTTGGGGGCCATATCCGACAAAACAAGGTCTACCGCCCGGGTTCCGATCGCCGCCTCCAGCTGGTGCAGCACGGATTCCTCGCGGAAGTCGCCCAGGATGAACTCCACGTCCGGCAGCGGCTCCATTTCCAGGATGTCCAGGGCCAGCAGGCGGCCCGAGGGGCCAAGCAAGGGGCGGGCCAGCTGGCTCCAGCCGCCGGGGGCGGAGCCCAGGTCCACGACCACCTGCCCCTGCTTGAGGATGCGGTCCTTTTCCTGGATTTCCTTGAGCTTGAACACCGCCCGCGAGCGGTAGCCCAGGCGGCGCGCCTCCTGCACGTAGGTGTCGGCCTTGTGCTCGGCAAGCCAGCGGGCGGAACTGGGGCGGCGTTTCTGGCTCATGGGCTGCGCTCGGGAATGGGGAATGGGGAATCGGGAATCGTAGAAGCCAAGCCGCCGTTACGATTCCCGATTCTCGATTCCCGATTCCCGGCTTTCAAGATTCCCGGCCTTCAAATGTAGTGCACCGCGATGATTTCGAACTCGCGGGTGCCGGCCGGGGTGGCGACCGCCACCATGTCGCCCTCCTTCTTGCCGATCAGGGCCTTGGCGATGGGGGAATTGAGCGAGATCAGGCCGATCTTGGCGTCGGCCTCGTCCTCGCCCACGATCTGGTACTTCAGCTCGTCGCCGCTGTCGACGTCGGACAGGTCCACGGTGGTGCCGAAGATGACCTTGCCGGAGGCCGGCAGCTTGGTGACGTCGATGACCTGGGCCATGGACAGCTTGCCCTCGATCTCCTGGATGCGGCCCTCGTTGAAGCCGTGCTGCTCGCGGGCGGCGTGGAATTCCGCGTTCTCGCGCAGGTCGCCCTGCTTGCGGGCCTCGTCGATGGATTCGATGATCTTGGGCCGTAGCTCGCTCTTGCGATAGCGGAGTTCTTCCTGCAGCTTTTCGGCGCCGCGCGCCGTCATCGGTGTCATGCTCATTTTCCGAATCTCTTCTCTAAGACGTTTCTAAGACGTTACCAAAAGCAAAAGCAGACCCACCGCCCCTCCTCGGGGCGGCAGGTTCTGTCCGGATTCAATCAAAGATACCCAAAACCCCGGGCACCTGGATACAGGCCTCAGACTTACAGGGTCGCGTGCAGCGCCTGCAGCCTGTTGACCTCCAGCTCATTGAGATGTTCCATCGCCACCGCCGCCGCCAGCGCACCGGCGATGGTGGTGAAGTAGCAGACCTTGTGCTGGATCGCGGCACCGCGGATGGAGCGGGACTCCTCGATCGAGATCTTGCCTTCGGTGGTGTTGGCGATGAACTGGATGCCGCCGTTCTTGATCATGTCCACGCAGTGCGGACGGCCTTCCTTGACCTTGTTCACGCCCTCGCAGGGGATGCCAGCCTTCTGCACCAGCGCCGCCGTACCATGGGTAGCCACGACCTTGAAACCATGCCCGCTGAGGATGCGCGCCAGTTCCACGGCCTTCTTCTTGTCGCGGTCGCGCACCGAGATGAAGGCCGTGCCCTTGGAAGGCACCACCTGCCCGGCCGCCAGCAGCGACTTGTTGAAGGCCTCGCCGAAGGAAGCGCCCACGCCCATCACCTCGCCGGTGGAGCGCATCTCGGGGCCCAGCAGCGGGTCCACCGAGGGGAACTTGTTGAACGGGAACACCGACTCCTTGACGGAGTAGTACTTCGGGATCAGCTCTTCGGTGATGCCCTGGCTCTTCAACGACTGGCCGGCCATGCAGCGCGCGGCGATCTTGGCCAGCGGGCGGCCGGTGGCCTTGGACACGAAGGGGCTGGTGCGCGAGGCACGCGGGTTCACTTCCAGCAGGTAGACCTTGCCGTCCTGCACCGCGAACTGGGCGTTCATCAGGCCGACCACGTTGAGCGCCTTGGCCAGCTTGAAGATCTGGTTGCGGATCTCGTCGACGATCTTCTTCGGCAGCGAATACGGCGGCAGCGAGCAGGCGGAGTCGCCGGAATGCACGCCGGCCTCTTCCACGTGCTCCATGACGCCGCCGATCACCACGTCCTTGCCGTCGGACAGGGCGTCGACGTCCACCTCGATGGCGTCGTTGAGGAAACGGTCGAGCAGCACCGGCGAATCGTTGGAGACCGGCACGGCCTCGGTCATGTAGCGCTTGAGGTCGGCGTCGTCATGGACGATTTCCATGGCGCGGCCGCCCAGCACGTAGGACGGGCGCACCACCAGCGGGTAGCCGACCTTGTTGGCCACGGCCAGGGCCTGCTTCTCGGAGGTGGCGGTGCCGTTGGGCGGCTGCAGCAGCTTGAGCTTCTCGACCAGCTTCTGGAAGCGCTCGCGGTCCTCGGCGAGGTCGATGGCGTCCGGCGTGGTGCCGATGATCGGCGCGCCGGCGGCCTCGAGCTGGCGCGCCAGCTTCAGCGGCGTCTGGCCACCGAACTGCACGATCACGCCCTTGGGCTTCTCGAGGTCAATGATCTCCATCACGTCTTCGAAGGTCAGCGGTTCGAAGTAGAGACGGTCGGAGGTGTCGTAGTCGGTCGACACGGTCTCCGGGTTGCAGTTGATCATGATCGTCTCGTAGCCATCCTCACGGAGGGCCAGGGACGCGTGCACGCAGCAGTAGTCGAACTCGATGCCCTGGCCGATACGGTTGGGGCCGCCGCCGAGCACCACGATCTTCTCGCGGCTGGAGGTCTGTGCCTCGCACTCCTCGTCGTAGCTGGAGTACAGGTAGGCGGTGGACGACGGGAACTCGGCCGCGCAGGTATCGACGCGCTTGTACACCGGGCGCACGCCGAGCTTGTGGCGGCGCTTGCGCACGGATTCTTCCTTGACGCCGATCAGCTTGGCGATGCGGCGGTCGGAGAAGCCCAGGCGCTTGTAGCGGCGCAGGTCGGCTTCCTCGACGGTGCTGATCTTCTGCTCGGCGATCTCCGCCTCGGTCTGGATGATCTCTTCGATCTGCTCCAGGAACCAGGGGTCGATCTTGGACAGCTTGAACACGTCTTCCACGCTCATGCCGGAGCGGAAGGCATCACCGACGAACCACAGGCGCTTGGCGCGCGGGGTGGCCAGCTCATCGCGGATGCGACTGAGGCTGACGGCCTCGTAGTCCGGCACCTGCGGCTCGAAGCCGTCGCTGCCCACTTCCAGGCCGCGCATGGCCTTCAGCAGCGACTCCTGGAAGTTGCGGCCGATGGCCATGACCTCGCCCACCGACTTCATCTGCGTGGTGAGACGCGAATCGGCCTGCGGGAACTTCTCGAAGGTGAAGCGCGGGATCTTGGTGACGACGTAATCGATGCTCGGCTCGAACGAGGCCGGGGTGACGCCGCCGGTGATCTCGTTGCGCAACTCGTCCAGCGTGTAGCCGACGGCCAGCTTGGCGGCGATCTTGGCGATGGGGAAGCCCGTGGCCTTGGAGGCCAGCGCCGAGGACCGCGACACGCGCGGGTTCATCTCGATCACGATCATGCGCCCGTCTTTCGGGTTGATCGAGAACTGCACGTTGGAGCCACCGGTCTCCACGCCGATCTTGCGCAGCACCGCCAGCGAGGCGTTGCGCATGATCTGGTATTCCTTGTCGGTGAGCGTCTGCGCCGGCGCGACGGTAATCGAGTCGCCGGTGTGCACGCCCATCGGATCGAAGTTCTCGATCGAGCAGACGATGATGCAGTTGTCCTTGCGGTCGCGGACCACCTCCATCTCGTACTCTTTCCAGCCGAGCAGCGATTCCTCGATGAGGACTTCGGTGGTCGGCGAGAGGTCGAGGCCGCGGGTGACGATCTCCTCGAACTCTTCCTGGTTGTAGGCGATGCCGCCGCCGGTGCCGCCCAGCGTGAAGCTCGGGCGGATGATCGCCGGGAAGCCGACCTCCAGCTGGATCTTCTTCGCCTCTTCCCAGGTGTGGGCCACGCCCGAGCGCGCCGATCCCAGGCCGATCTCGGTCATGGCATCGCGGAACTTCTGGCGGTCTTCGGCGAGGTCGATGGCGGTCGGCGAGGCGCCGATCATCTGCACGCCGAACTTCTTCAGCACGCCGTGCTTGTCGAGATCCAGGGCGCAGTTCAACGCGGTCTGGCCGCCCATGGTCGGCAGCACCGCGTCCGGGCGCTCCTTCTCGATGATGCGGGCGACGGTCTCCCAGCGGATCGGCTCGATGTAGGTGGCATCGGCCATCTCCGGGTCGGTCATGATCGTGGCCGGATTGGAGTTGACCAGGATGACCTTGTAGCCCTCCTGACGCAGCGCCTTGCAGGCCTGGGCGCCGGAGTAGTCGAACTCGCAGGCCTGGCCGATCACGATGGGACCGGCGCCGATGATCAGGATGCTCTTGATGTCGTTACGTTTTGGCATGGCTTCTTCGCAGACTCAGGCGGCCATCATCTTGATGAAACGGTCGAACAGGACGCTGACGTCATGCGGACCGGGGCTGGCTTCGGGGTGGCCCTGGAAGCTGAAGGCCGGCGCGTCGGTCAGGCGGATGCCCTGCAGCGAGCCGTCGAACAGCGAGCGGTGCGTGGCAACGACATTGGCCGGCAGCGTGGCCTCGTCCACCGCGAAGCCGTGGTTCTGGCTGGTGATCATCACCGTGCCGTCCTCCAGGTCCTGCACCGGGTGGTTGGCACCGTGGTGGCCGAACTTCATCTTCAGCGTCTTGGCACCGGCGGCCAGGCCCAGGATCTGGTGGCCCAGGCAGATGCCGAACAGCGGCAGCTTCCTGGCGATGAACTCGCGCGAGGCGGCGATGGCGTAGTCGCAGGGCTCGGGGTCGCCGGGGCCGTTGGACAGCATCACGCCGTCAGGCTTGAGCTTGAGCACCTCGGCCGCCTTGGTCTGGGCCGGCACCACGGTGATGCGGCAGCCGCGGTCCACCAGCATGCGCAGGATGTTGCGCTTGATGCCGAAGTCGTAGACCACGACATGGAACTTCTCGCTCTTCAGCGTGGTTTCGCGGTTGGTCTCCAGCTCCCAGGAGCCGGTGGTCCAGGGGTAGGACTTGCTCACCGAGACGACCTTGGCCAGGTCCATGCCCTTGAGGCCCGGGAACTCGCGCGCCAGCTTGAGCGCGGTCTTCTCCGAGATCTTGCGGCCGGCCAGGATGCAGCCGTTCTGGGCGCCCTTGTCGCGCAGCAGGCGCGTCAGGCGGCGGGTGTCGATGCCGGCGATGGCGACGACCTTCTGGGCCTTCAGGTATTCGCTGAAGTCCTGGGTCGAGCGGAAGTTGCTGTGGCGGCGCGGCACTTCGCGCAGCACCAGGCCGGCGAGTTGCACCTTTTCCGATTCGGCGTCTTCGTCGTTGGTGCCGACGTTGCCGATATGGGGGTACGTGAGGGTGACGATCTGCTCGCGATATGACGGATCGGTCAGGATTTCCTGATATCCCGTCATTGCGGTATTGAAAACCACTTCGCCAACGGTCTGCCCGTCAACGCCGATGGAGATACCGTGAAAAACAGATCCGTCGGCGAGTGCGAGCAGAGCCGGTTTGGAAGGGGTCATAGAGCTGGCCTAATCCTTGGGACGGACACTAAAACGGGGGCTTTTGGCCCCCGTCGTGGATTAGGCGCGAATTCTAGTGTGTGCAGTGCACAACGTCCATGGCTTTTCAGCGTTTTAGGTGAAAATAATTTAAAGGTCTGCCGCGGCGCCGGACTTTCGGTGAAAACGCAGCGCCGGCGGACCCTGTCAGAAGCCGAAGCCCATCTGGCCCTTGTCCGGCGGCGGGGGCGGCGGCGGCCTGAACAGCGCCGTATCGAGCTTCAGCCGGCGTCCGCGGCCCAGCCCCAGCCGGGCGGTGGCGACCTTGAAGCGCTGGGCGATGACCTGGGCGTACTCCCCCTCCCCGGTCATGCGCTTGCCGAAGCGCGGGTCGTTGTCCTTGCCGCCCCGCATCTGCTGTACCAGGCTCATGACGTGCTCCGCCCGCTGCGGGTAGTGAACCTGCAGCCACTCCCGGAACAGGCCTTTCACCTCGTGCGGCAGGCGCAGCATGATGTAGGAGGCCTCCCGCGCCCCGGCCTCGTGCGAGGCCTGCAGGATCTGCTCGATCTCGGCGTCGTTGACGAAGGGGATCACCGGGGCCACCAGGACCATCACCGGGATGCCGGCGTCGGCCAGCTGGCGGACGATCCTCAGGCGGGCCTGGGGGCCGGCGGTGCGGGGCTCCAGGGCCCGTTTCAGCTCTGGCTGCAGGCTGGTGATGGAAATGGCCACCTCCACCAGGTTGTCCCGGGCCATGTCCGCCAGCAGCGGGATGTCGCGCTCGATCAGGGCGGCGCCCTTGGTGACGATGGTCAGGGGGTGCCGGCAGCGCTGCAGCACCTCCAGTATCGAGCGCATGACGCCGTATTCCCGCTCCACCGGCTGGTAGGGGTCGGTATTGGAGCCCAGGGCGATCGGCGAGCAGCGGTAGCCGGGCTTGCGCAGTTCCTCTTCCAGCAGCCGGGCGGCGTCGGGCTTGTAGAACAGCCGGGTCTCGAAATCCAGGCCCGGCGACAGGTTCAGGTAGGCATGCGCCGGGCGGGCGTAGCAATAGATGCAGCCATGCTCGCAGCCGCGGTAGGGGTTGATCGACTGCTCGAAGCCGATGTCAGGCGACTGGTTGCGGGTGATGATGCTTTTCGAGGCTTCCGGCGTGACCGTGGTATCCGGCCGCGGCTGTTCGGGCTCGTCCAGCAGCCAGCCGTCGTCGAAATCCTCGCGCGCACGGGTCTCGAAACGGCCTTCCGGGTTGGAGGCCGTGCCGCGCCCCTTTATGGCGCCCGGAGGCTGTTCAGGCCAGGACATCCCGCATCGAGTAGAGACCCGGCTGGCGGCCGGCCAGCCAGCTGGCGGCATGCACCGCGCCCTTGGCAAAGATCGCCCGCGAGCTGGCCTTGTGCGTGATCTCCACGCGCTCGCCCTCGCCCAGGAACATGACCGTGTGGTCGCCGACCACGTCGCCGCCACGCACGGTGGAGAAGCCGATGGTCTGGCGCTCGCGGGCGCCGGTATGGCCGTAGCGCTCGTAGACCGCGCAGTACTTGAGGTCACGTCCGGCGCCGCGGGCGGCGGCCTCGCCCATCATCAGGGCGGTACCGCTGGGGGCATCCACCTTGTGGCGGTGATGGGCTTCCACCACCTCGATGTCGAAGTCCTCGGCCAGCACGCGGGCGGCATCTTCCAGCAGCTTCAGGCAGAGGTTGACGCCGATGCTGAAGTTGCCGGCCTTGAGCACCGGGATGCGCTGGGCGGCGGCATCCACCGCGGCCTGCTGCTCCGGGGTGAAGCCGGTGGTGCCGATCACCAGGGCCTTGCCGTGCTCGATGCAGAACGGCAGCAGCGCCACGGTGGCTTCCGGGCGGGTGAAGTCGATCAGCACGTCGAAGTCAGCCACGGCCTGGGCCGGCTGGGTGACGATCCTGACGCCGTTGGCGGCCAGCCCGGCGAGTTGGCCGGCGTCCTGCCCGGCCTCGGGGCAGCCCTCGCGCTCCAGCGCGGCGCCCAGTTTCGCCCGCGACGAGGCGGCGGCGGCCTGGATCACGGCGCGGCCCATGCGGCCACTGGCGCCGAGGATGGCGATGCGAACGGGGGAAGCATTCATCGGACGGTCTTGCGTTTTGTAGGAGCCAGCTTGCTGGCGACGCTACGGTAGAAGGGCGCAGGGAAACCCGTGTCGCCAGCAAGCTGGCTCCTACAGGAAATTCCGGGCCGCTATTGTACCTCCGCGGACCGTTCCAGGCGCTTGGCTTCCTGCCAGTATTTTTCCATCTCGTCGAGCCGACGCGGGTCGCCCGGCGGCGGCAGCTCCGCCAGGTGCTTCAGCACATGGCCGAAGCGGCGTTCGAACTTGGCGTTGGTGCGGGCCAGGGCGCGCTCGGCATCCACGCCCAGGTGACGCGCCAGGTTCACGGCCATGAACAGCAGGTCGCCGAGCTCGTCCTCGGAACGGTCGCGTCCCTGACCCGCCGCCTCCTTCAGCTCGCCGACCTCCTCCGCCAGCTTGTCCCAGAGCTCGTCCAGGTGGCGCCAGTCGAACTCCAGTTCGGCGGCTTCCAGCTGCAGGCGCAATGCTTCGCTCAGGGGATTGGTGCTCATGGGGTCTCCGCCACCTTGTTGGCCAGGTTCCACAGCATGCCGGCGGTGGCGCCCCAGATGCGGTGGCGGCCGAAGTTGAGCTCGAAGAACGGCACGTTGAGCCCCTCGCGGGACAGCAGCTTGTGCTCGAAATTGCGCAGATCCAGCACGAAATCCAGCGGCGCCTCGAACACCTCCGCCACCTCGTCCTCGCAGGGCCGGATCTCGGGCTCGCCGCTGACGATGCCGACGACCGGAGTGACCAGGTAGCGGGTCATGGTCGGGTAGTCGTCCAGGTAGCCCAATACCTCGACGCTGGCCGGCGGCAGGCCCACTTCCTCCTCGGCCTCGCGCAGGGCGTTGGCGGCGGCACTGGCATCGCCCTCGTCGCGGCGCCCGCCGGGGAAGCTGATCTGCCCCTTGTGCGAGCGCAGGCGGTCGGAGCGCACCGTGAGCATCATGGTCAAACCGTGCTGGCGCCGGATCACCGGCGCCAGCACGGCGGCCGGGCGCAGCGATTTCAGCAGTGCCGGCGTCAGCAGCAGCTTGTCCATGTTCAGCGGCAGTTCCAGGCGCGACATGGGCCGCGGCGGCTGCTCGGACGTGTCGGCCAGCGCGCGGCGCAGGCGCGACTCCCAGTCGGTCATCGTGATTACCGGAAATTCGTTTCTGTTCGCGAGTTTACCCCCTTCCCCTACAATCGCGGCATGAGCACGCAGAACCTGGAAACCATCGCGGCGGCCTTCCTGGGCTACATCCCGCACATGCGCGAGTGCGGACTGAGCCTGGTCCGGGGCTCGCCGGAGGGCGTGGAACTGCGCCTGCCCTTCCGCGAGGAATGGGTCGGCGACCCGATCCGCGGCGTACTGCATACCGGACCGATCACGGTATTGGTGGACAGCAGCTGTGGCCTGGCCGTGCTGGCCGCGACGCCGGTGCCGGAAACCATCGCCACCCTGGACCTGCGCATGGACTACCTGCGCCCGGCCCTGCGCGACAAGGACCTGTATTGCCGCGCCGAGTGCTTCCGCATGACGACGCATATCGCCTTCGTGCGCGCCACGGTGTGGCAGGACGACCGCGAGCAACCGGTGGCGATCAGCCAGTCGGCGTTCATGCGCTCCTCGACCGGCAAGCCCTGGAAGCCGGAGGCCCGCGCATGAGCGATCCCTTGGCCCAGCCTGTCGTCGATCCCTTCAGCGAGGCCCGCCGCCTGGCCCGAGAGGACGGCGACTTCTCCATGCTGGTCGCCACCGTGCCCTACGCGAAGTACCTGGGCGTGCAGTTGTCGCTGCACGAGGGCAAGCCGCGCGCGACCCTGCCCTTCCGCGAGAACCTGGTCGGCAACCCGCGCCTTCCGGCCCTGCACGGCGGCATCACCGCGGCCTTCATGGAGAACGCCGCGATGCTGCACCTGCTCTACCAGATGGACACCGCGCGCGTGCCCAAGAGCATCGATTTCTCGATCGACTACCTGCTGCCGGCACGTACGGAGGAGCTGTACGCCGACTGCGAGATCGGCCGCATGGGCAGCCGCGTGGCGCAGGCCACGATCCGCTGCTGGCAGAAGTCGCAGGAGCGGCCGGTGGCGGTCGCGCGCGCGCATTTCCTGCTGATGACGCCGGACTGAAGCCCCTTTGAAGACCTTCCGTGAGCTGGACGAGGCCACCGGCCAACCCAAGGGCGCCGCCTTCCGCGCCTTCAAGCGGCTGGAGCCCGGCCTGCGCGAGGGGCAGGACTTCCTGCTGCTGCGGCCGGAGCATGACGATACGCGCATTGATGAGCTGCGCGCGCAAGAGCGGATCTACCGCAACAGCGTCAATATCGTCCTGCTGGACGATGCCCTCGCCGAAAGACTCCTGAAACACTTGTGCGGCACCCTGGAATCGCGCCAGTAATGCGCCTTGTCCGCCGCTATCCGATCTGAAATTGCCAGACCGGCGCGCCGGGTTTACGATCCGGGTCCTTACAATTACCACACTCTGGAGAACACCATGTCCGCTGCCGACTTCCTCAAGAAGCTGCCGTCCGCGTTCAATGCCGCCGAAGCCTCGGGCACCAACTGCACGATCAACTTCGTCTGCTCCAAGCCGGTCAATGTCGTGATCAACAACGGCACCTGCACGGCCAACGACGGCACCGCCGGCAACGCCGACCTGACCATCACCATGGAAGACGACGACCTGATCGCACTGATGAAGGGCGAGCTCAACGGCATGACCGCGTTCATGACCGGCAAGCTGCAGGTCGACGGCGACCTGATGCTGGCGCAGCGCATGGCCAGCTTCTTCGATGCCTCCAAGCTCTGATCCTGCGATCAGTGCCGAACAAGCCCTGGGCAGCGATGCCCGGGGTTTTTCGTTTGCGTTGCAGGAGAATCAGGGCCGCCTGGAGCTGCGCGCCCTGCACCGCCCGGACTACGGCGCGATCTGGATCGACTGGGGCAGCGCCGAACAGCGCCGGCGTATCGCCGGTGGACGCAAGCAGCTGCTGGCCCGCGCGCTGGGCCTGGCCAAGCGGCCCGATCTCGAAATCCTGGATGCCACCGGCGGCCTGGGCCGCGATGCCTTCACGCTGGCGTCCCTGGGCGCCCGCGTGACGCTGGTGGAGCGCCAGCCGCAGATCGCCGAGCTGCTGGCCGACGCACACCGGCGTGCCCAGGCCGATCCGGCGCTGGCTCCGGCGGCGGCGCGGATCGAACTGCGCCGCGGAGACGCCGCTACGATCCTGTGCGAGGGCCGCTGGGACAGCGTCTACCTGGACCCGATGTACCCGCACAGCGGCAAGACCGCCCTGCCGCAGAAGGAGATGCAGATCTTCCGCGACCTGGCCGGCGCCGACCCGGATGCCGACGCCCTGCTGGAGCCGGCACTGCAGGCGGCGCGCCTGCGCGTGGCGGTGAAGCGGCCGCTGCACGCGCCCTGGATGGCCGCCCGCAAGCCTTCGCTGGAACAGCGCGGCACGCAGGCGCGGTTCGACATCTACCTGAGTTCAGGCTCTCCGTAGGAATACGGTGACGCCTGCGCGCCGGCTTGCGATACGCTTGCGGTCAGCCACCGAAGCCTTAGAGGAAGACAATGCGACTGCTGAGCCTGGTGCGTCATGCCAAGTCCTCCTGGGACTATGAAGAGCTGAGCGACTTCGAGCGCCCGCTGAACGATCGCGGGCGGCGCGATGCACCGGCGATGGCACAGCGTGCACGCCGGCTGCTGGGCATGCCGGACCGGCTGGTGTCGAGCCCGGCGCTGCGAGCGATCACCACCGCACACGTCTTCGCCGATGCCTTTGGCCTGGGTCGCGAGGAGATCCAGCTGCAGCCGCGTATCTACGAGGCGTCACCGGCGACGCTGGTGCAGATCCTGACCCAGCTCGATGACTCCGACCGCCATGTGATGCTGTTCGGCCACAACCCCGGCTTCAGCCAGCTGGCGGGATTGCTGGCGCCCTGCCCCTTCGACGAGGTGCCGACCTGCGCGGTGCTGCAGGTGGCGCTGGAGATCGAGCACTGGCGCGATGCCGGCCCTGGGCTGGGCAAGCTGCGTCACTACCTCTATCCGAAAGACGGCAGCGACTAAGGTCGCTGGAGAGCGCGGGATCAGCCGGCCCTTACCGTCTGCAGCTTGGCCTTGTAGCGCTGCGCGTTCTGCACGTAGTGCTGCGCCTGCAGTTTGAGGAACGCCGCCTCCTGCTCGCCCAGTTCGCGCACCACCTTGGCCGGCGAACCCATGATCAGCGAGTTGTCCGGGAAGGTCTTGCCTTCCGGGATCAGCGACTTGGCACCGACGATGCTGTTGCGCCCGATCTTCACGCGATTGAGGATCACCGAGCCGATGCCGACCAGCGAGTTGTCGCCGATCTCGCAGCCGTGCAGCATCACCAGGTGGCCGATAGTGCAGTCGCGGCCGATGGTCAGGCGGATGCCGGGATCGGTATGCAACACCGAGCCGTCCTGGACATTGCTGTTCTCGCCGATCACGATCTCGTCGCAATCGCCGCGCAGCACGGCATTGAACCAGACGCTGGCGTTGTGCTCCAGCGTCACCGCGCCGATCAGGGTGGCGTTGGGTGCAACCCAGCAATCCCCCTTAAACTGGGGCTCCCGTCCATCGAGGGCGTAGATCATGCGTGGCTTCCGTAGTGGCTTTCGTAAGGGGATGGTCGATTTCCGCAGTCTGGCGGGCGGCCTGCTGCTGCTGCAAGCCTTGCTGCTGCTCGGCGCCTGCGGCGACAAGACGCCCAAGCTACCGGCCCTGCCGGCGGACGCGGTGGTGCTGGCCTTCGGCGACAGCCTGACCTATGGCACCGGCGCCAGTCCACGCCAGAGTTATCCGGCCGCGCTGACGGAGCTGATCGGCCGCAAGGTGGTCAACGCGGGCGTGCCGGGCGAGACCAGCGCCGAGGGACGCGAACGCCTGCCCGCCGTGCTGGACGAAACCGAACCGGGGCTGGTGATCCTCTGCCTGGGCGGCAACGACATGCTGCGGCAGATGGACCGTGCCCAGATGCGCGCCAACCTCAGTGCCATGATCCAGGAAATCCGCGGACGCGGCATTCCCCTGATCCTGCTGGGCGTGCCGGAGCCCAAGCTGCTGTCGTTGAAGGCGGAGCCTGGCTATGCGGCGCTGGCGCAGGAGCATCGCCTGCCGATCGAGGACCGGGTCATCGCCGAGGTACTGGGCGACCGCAGCCTGAAGTCGGACCAGATCCATCCCAATGCCCAGGGCTACCGGCAGATGGCGGAGAAGATTGCGGAACTGCTGAAGAAGGCCGGAGCCGTGTGACCTGGCCTGCGAACCGCGGCAGGATCAGAGCGCGGCGGCAGGCAGGATGCGCGGACGCGCCGCCAGGCTGAAGCCGTGGCCGTGCTCCAGCAGATACTCCAGCCACTTGCCCAGCGTGAGATTGCGCTGCCATTGCGCGCTGAGGAACTGACCCGCCTTGGGATCACCCTCCTCGGTGGCATCCCAGGGCGGCCGCTGGCTGCAGGCCAGGGCCTCGGCCACGGCGGCGTCGCGATAGACGCGCACCCACAGGTCCGGCTGGCGGCGCACGCCATCCGGGTCCATGAATTCGTATGACAGCTTGAAGCTGACCGTGTAGCGGTCGCGATCGGTCACGCGCAGATGCAGCGGCAGGTCGCTCTGGCTACGCGAGACGGCTTCGTCGAACGGCAGTTCCAGCTCCGGGATCAGCCGCTCCAGCAGGTGGTAGTTGCGTTCGTACAAATCGAGCAGATGCGCCAGCCGCCGCGACTTGCCGCAGCAGGGACAGACGTAACCATGGCCAGTGGAGGCTTGCATGTGGTGACTATAAGATAGGGCTCACGACTGGGACAAACAGAACAAAGGAGAGCATCATGGCGATCCGAGAAATCTCCACCAAACCCTACCTCGACCAGAAATCCGGCACGGCGGGACTGCGCAAGAAAGTCGCGGTCTTCCAGCAGCCGCACTATCTCGAGAACTTCCTGCAATCGGTCTTCGACTGCGTGCAGGAACTGCGCGGCGGCACCCTGATCATTGGGGGCGACGGCCGCTATTACAACCGCACGGCGATCCAGACCGCCTGCGCCGTGGCCACCGGCAACGGCGTGGCGCGCATCGTCATCGGCCAGGGTGGACTGCTGTCGACGCCGGCCGCCTCTCACCTCATCCGCAAGCGCGGCGCCCAAGGTGGGCTGCTGTTCACCGCCAGCCACAACCCGGCAGGGCCAGACGGCGACTTCGGCATCAAGTTCAACGTGGCCGGCGGCGGGCAGGCCAGCGAGGGCCTCACCAACCGCATCTACGAGACCAGCAAGCAACTCACGCGCTACCGGGCGCACGAGGGCGGCCAGGTGGACCTGGATCGTCGTGGGCTGCAGACGCTGGGCAGCACCGAGATCGAAGTGATTGACTGCGTCGACGACTACTCGCAGCTGATGCAGGAGCTGTTCGACTTCGACCGCATCCGCGACTGGTTCAAGCAGGGACACACGCTGCGCTTCGACGCGATGCACGCCGTGACCGGCCCGTATGCCGAGCGCATCTTCGTGGAGCAGCTCGGCGCGCCGTTGCTGAGCGTGCAGAACGCCAGCCCGCTGGAGGACTTCGGCGGCGGCCATCCGGACCCGAACCTGATCTACGCCAAGCCGCTGGTGGACCTGGCCTTCAGCGCCAACGGCCCCGACCTGGCGGCGGCCAGCGACGGCGACGGCGACCGCAACATGATCCTCGGCAAGGACATCTTCATCTCGCCGGGGGACTCGCTGGCGATGCTGGCGGCACACCTGCACGAACTGCCCGGCTACCGCCGCGGCCTGGTCGGCCTGGCGCGCTCCATGCCGACCTGCCGCGCCGCCGACAAGGTGGCGAGCGCGCTGGCGATTCCCCTCTACGAAACGCCGACCGGCTGGAAGTTCTTCGCCAACCTGCTGGATGCCGGCAAGCTGACGCTCTGCGGCGAGGAAAGCTTTGGCACCAGCAGCGTCCATGCCCGCGAGAAGGATGGCGTCTGGGCGGTACTGGCCTGGCTCAACGTGCTGGCCGTGACCGGCCTGTCGGTGAAGGAGATCGCGCAGCGGCACTGGAAGCGCTTCGGTCGGCACTACTACGCGCGCCATGACTACGATGAGCTGCCCGGCCCCGCCGCCGACAGCGTGATGCAGGCACTGGCCAACCAGCTGGCCGAGCTGCCGGGGCGCAGCCTCGGCGACTACACGATCAGCGAGGCCGACGAATTCAGCTACCGCGATCCGGTGGACAACAGCATCGCCGTGAACCAGGGCCTGCGCGTGATCTTTGGTGATGCAGCGCGCATCATCCTGCGGCTGTCCGGCACCGGCACCAAGGGTGCGACGCTGCGCGTGTACCTGGAGCGCTACGAAACGAGCGAAAGCGCATTGAACTGGGAAACCCGTGACGCGCTGGCGCCGCTGGTCAACCTGGCCGACCGCCTGATGCGCATCGGCGAGCTGACCGGCCGCAAGGCGCCGAGTGTGATCACCTGAAACCCCGAACCGAAGTCCGGCGCGGCCAAGGCTGGCAAATTGCACGCCGCGCCCGGACAATGGACGCCGTCCATGGAGGGCGACGTTGAAGATCCTGCTGGTCGATGACCACGAGCTGTTCCGCGAAGGCATCAAGCTGCTGCTGGCCAACCTGGCCGAGGACGTCGTCTTCGCCGAAGCCCCGAGCTGTGCCGCCGCCCTGGCCCACCCGTCCGGCTCGCCGCTGGATGTGATCCTGCTCGATTTCCACCTGCCGGGCACGCAGGGCTTCGAGGCATTGCGCGCCCTGCGCGCGCATTTCGAGCAGCCGGCCATCGTGGTGCTGTCCGCCGAAGAGAATCCGGCGCTGATCGTGCAGGCCATCGATGAAGGCGCCGCAGGCTTCATCCCCAAGACCTCCAGCCACGCGGTGATGATGGCGGCGCTGCGCCTGGTGCTGGCCGGCGGCACCTACCTGCCGCCGCATGCGCTGCTGGGTGCCGCCTCGCCGACCACCACGACGCAGCAGCCGGGTGATCCTCTGGCCGAGCTGACGCCGCGACAGGTGGAGACGCTCAGGCTGGCGATGCAGGGCAAGGCCAACAAGGTGATCGCCCGCGAGATGGACGTGTCCGAGGCGACGGTCAAGGCGCACCTGTCCGCGTCGTTCCGCGCACTGGGCGTGCGTAACCGCACCGAGGCGGTGTTTACCGCGGCGCGGCTCGGGCTAAAGATCTAGCGTTTCGCGGACTCGCCGCTCCGGCGGCTGTGCAAGCGATTCGTCGGTGCTGAATTCGCAATGCAGTTGCCAGCGCCCAGGAGACTCCGGCTGCAGTGACAGCTGCGTGAATCCGGCACCGCCATAGACGCGAGTGTCGATCTCGCACTCCCAGCTTCCGCTCATGCCCTCGAAGCGCAGGACCTCGGCCTGGGCCAGTTCGGCGGCATCGGCGTTGGCGAAGCGATACGGCGCGTTGAGTCCAGCGGTATGGATGGAGTGCAGGACAATCTCTTCCGCAGCGCCCGGCCGGCGCAAACGGGCGGTGGTGAACAAGCCCAGATGCTCATCGCCGGACAGGAACACCAGGCCGCGCAGCCGGTGCTCGCCGATCAGCTCGAGGAGCGACAACAGGGTTTCCGGGTAGCCGTCCCAGCCGTCGGAACGGCGACAGGCCCGCGAGCCCGCATCCTGCTGGCCGAAGGCCAGACGCGCCGGCATGGCATAACGATGACGCGGCAGCAGTACGGCTGGGGACACGATCAGCCTCGGCCGGTCGCGGGGGCCATCCAGCAGCCAGCGGCGCAAAGCGTTCCATTGTTCGACTCCCAGCAGTCCTTGCGCACCGATACCGCTGTCGCCATGCCGACCCTGGCGACGGCTGCGGGTATCGAGCAGGAAGACCGGAATGCCCTGCGCCTCGAACTTGCGCCACAGTGGCTCGGCCAGGATCTCCTCGGTCGTGCGGGTCCAGCACAGGCGCTGGTAGCGCAGGAAGTACTTCAGCCCGCGCTCCAGGGTTTCCTGGTTGCGCTGCCGCAGCTGTTCCGGCGCATCCGGCGGCAGGGGCTCCCAGTTGTCATCGAGTTCATGGTCGTCGGGCAGGCAGACCACCGGAACCCGTCCCAGGGCACGGCGTACGCTGCGGTGGCGCAGCCAGGCTTCGTAGGGTTTGCGATAGCGATCGTCCGCCAGGATCGGATCGAACAGGCCGGCAGTGGCATCGGCATAGATCTGGTCGCCGGTCAGGACCAGCAACTGCGGCGGCTCGTCACCGTCCAGGCGGTCGTTGAGCAGTTCCCAGGGCTGCGCCGGGCAGCGCTCGTTGAGGATGCCCGGCGGATAGCCGCAACTGCCCAGCGCCAGCCTCAGGCCAAGGGTGGCAGACGATGCAGGCAATTGCACCAGCCCCGCTGGGCTCGGCGATGCCGTGAGGTTGATCTGCTCGACGGCCTTCTCGATGGCATCGGCCATCGCCGTGGCAGCGATGTCCTCGCTCGCTACAGGGGCACGCTCCTGCCACAGCTTCCGGGCGGCATTGCTGTCGGCCGGATCGAAGGCCTGCTGGTTCATGCAAGGCGGCTGGGGATAGAGCGGCAGCACCAGCAGTTGCCACGCAGTATCGTCCTTTATCCACCCCGGCAGCTCCTGCGCGAACCAGTCGGTGTCGAGCTCGGTCAGCGGCAACAGGATGTCCTCCGGGCCGAGGCCCAGCCTGCGCATCAGGTCGCCATAGCGCCAGTGCCCCTGGGCATCGCGCTCCACCGGCAGCAGGCACAAGGCCTCCGGACGGCCCAGCTGGGGGCTGGCGCCCAGGCCAAGCTTCCATGCGCCTTGTGGCTGGCGTTGGAGCATCGGCCCCAGCCAGGGCGCTTCGGCGACATAGGGGCGCTGCTCCGCACGAGGCAGGGCTCGCGTCTCTTCGGGGGCGTCCAGGAATTTCAGGATATGGGCGCAGGTCTCCCCTGCCCGGTGGCCGATCAGGCTGTCCTGGTGCCCCATGCCGGGCAGGATGCGCTTCTCGACCTCGCAGCCGGCATCGCGCAGTACCGCCTCCGCACGGTGCGCCGTCGCGACATCGGCCAGGCCGTTGTCCTGCCCGTGCAGCACCAGTGTCCTGAAACGCCAATGCGCCTGCAGTGCCTCGCGCGAAACGAAGCGGTTGCGTCCGCTGCGATCGGTAATGGTCTGGTGCTGGGTGAAATGGATGACCTGCGCCACGGTGTCCAGGTTCAGGGGGCCGAACAGGTCGTCGATATGGTCCAGGACTTTGCGACTCAGTGAACCCAGGGAGAAGGTACGCCCATAGATCGCGTCCATGCGATGGCGCGAGGCGAGATATTCGGTGCGGCAAGGCAGCACCGGATTCTCCCGTCGCAGTTCCTCGTCGGGATACGGCAGGCTGCCGAGGAAGCGATCCAGCAGCTCCATGCCCAGGCCCTGCTCCGGCCCGGGACGGAAGTCATAGCGCAGCGGCCCGAACAGCTGCTCCAGGTAGGACATGACGTAGCCACGGAAGATGTTCTGCTGGCTCATCACCATCACCGGGCCGTTCTGCGACAGGACGACACGGCGCAGCCGTTGGGGCATGACGCGACGCTCCACGGCGTAGCGGTCTGCGCCGCTGTCGGTGGATGGGCCACGCGGACGTAGCAGCCGCTCGACCTCCACGGCTGTCATTCCGGCGGACAGGACGGCCTGGCTCAGCATCACCGCCCCCATGCAGTGGGCGACGACATCCAGTGGTCGCTGGCCACTGCGCCACCAGATGTAGTCCACCGCGGCGGGAATGTCGTTGAGCGCCACCTGCTCGAAGGTCCAGGGAAGGCCGGCCGTCGGCAGGCCGGCGCTGCTGCGCAGGTCAACGACCCAGACGTCGCGGCCACTTTCAGCCAGGCGGGCCGCGAGGCCGGGCTCGAGCACGGGGTGCGCATAGCTGGTGCCGCTGGCGCTGTAGCCGTGGATCAGCAGGACTGGCGACGGCGTGGTGGCACCAACGGCGACCACTGGATCACGACGGTAGCGCGCCAGGCGCAGGCGCAGCGGTATGCCGTCGGCCTCGCCCATTTCCAGCCAGTGGATTTCCGGCGCCGGCAGTCCTGGCAGCTTGCCCGGCAGACGCTGCAGCGCCCGGTGTCGCGGCGTATCCGGCTTGCGCAGGTTCCAGACGTGGATCGTCAAAAGCAGTCGCAGGAAGTAGCCGCCTAGCGAGACGAAATCCATCAGGGCTTCGACGTGGCAATCCTGCTTCTCGATACGCATCAACGGGCGGCCGCGCGACGCCAGGTACTGCGGGTCCAGCGTCAGCAGGGCGGGACCGGCCAGTGACCTGCCAACCTGTGTCAGGCTGAGCTCTTGCAGCTGGCGCCAGGGATTGCTGGGCCGGGCATAGGTGATGTGCTTGTGGCCGAGGATGTCGCCACCCAGCAAGGTCGCTGGTGGCTGGAAACCCGCCTGCACATCCGCGGGCGTGAGGTCTTCGACGATCTTCAGCCGGTAATCGAAACGGCGGCATTCGCCGGCACGGCTGGCGAGCTTGAGCATGCCCCAGATCCGTTCCAGCACGCCGGGGCCCTGGCTGGATTCTCCGGCGATGGCATTGCGCGCCCAGGCCACAAGGCCCAACACGCTGTCGCGCAGGCCGCGGTTGCGCCACCAGGCCCAGGTACCCCGCGCGGTGCGGCGAACCAAGCCGCTGGCCTCGCGTTCCATCACGGTGAGCGTTCCCTGCACGCGGTAGACACGCGCCAGCTGCCGCTCCTGCCGCTGCCGCTCCTCGCGGGATAGGGCCTGTGACTGCAGCGCCTGCCACTCGCGCAGCGGAAAGATGCGCAGCTCCGCCGGGCTCTGGCCACCGACATCGAGCCTGGCGCCGCTCAGTCGGCCCTCCTCGTCGGGCCGGAACAGACCTGCCAGGCGCAGGGGCTGGTAGTCCAGCGTCAGCTCCACCCAGCAGTCACGGTCCAGGCCATGGATATCGCGCAGCCCCATCGGGCCGGCGAGACGCTCGCAGACGGCGACCTTGGTGCCTTCGCGCGGCAGCGTGGCACGTTGGATGATCGCCTGCTCGACATCACCCATGTGAGGACGGCTGATGGCCTGCGGCACGGCGGGTGGCGGCAACGCCCAACCCCACTGCTGCCGCAGGGCGCGCACGGCGCGCAGGGCCACGGCGGCAATCGTCAGGCCCGGATTGGTACCCAGTGCCGAGCTGAGGATGGCACCGTCGAGCACGACCAGGCCCGGATGCCAGGCCTCGGCCAGGCCCTGGCGCTCCGGATCGAATACGCGGCCACAGTCATCCACAACGCCGCGGGTAACGTCGTCGGCCATCGCGCAGCCGCCGAGGGGGTGAACACTGACCACCGGCCCGCGCGCGTCCTGCACCAGGAAGCCCATCGAATCCGGCAGGAAGCGCCATAGCGGGTTGGGCATCGTGCGCCCATCGAAACCTGCCGCGGCACGCAGGGCATCGATGCGCTGCAACTGGGCTTCGAACAGCGGCCGCTGCGGAAGACCCGGCCAGACCACGGAGACGTGGCCGTCGCTGGTCTGCGCATCGACCTCGCCCTGCAGCTGCAGGCTGCCGTCGGCTCCGTCGTCACCCATCGCGGCGAATATCGACATGTGGCGGATTCGCTCGCGCTGCACCGCGAAGGGATCATCGGCCGGGTGCCCTTCGCGATGCCGGCTGCCATCGAAACAGCCGAGCTCGTGCAGCGTATGCGCGGTGGTGATGGATTCTTCCGCGGCCCGACGCAGGGAGCCGGGCACCGCCAGTTCCTCCACCACGATGTGCTGCGCGGCAACGCCGGGCCGTGCCTCGATGCCGGTATCGATAATCCCGGTGATCGTCGGCCCGACACGCCGCTGCAGCGGCGGCTGGTCCTCGTCGGCCACGGCATTGGCCCGGGCCTTGGGGCCATATCCATAGCCGAAGGCGATGAGGTCGCCATTGCCGGAGAAGCGCTGGCCGAGCATCGGCGAGAACAGCGTGCGTGCGCTGCGCCTCTGGGTACGCAGCAGGATTTCGCTGGAGCCCAGGGCGCCCGCCGCCAGGATCACCCGGCGCGCCGTCAGCCAGCGCGGGCCGGCATCCTGCAGGCGTAGCTTGGCGTCGGTATGCGCCAGCTCCAGGCTCCAGCAGTCGACATCTTCTGCCGGCCGCTGCAGCCGCAGCACGGTGGCACCGCACCAGATGTCGGCGTGATGCCGGGCGGCACGTACCAGCAGGTTGGTGTCGAGCGATTCCTTGGCGCCGTAGTTGCAGCCGGTGGCACAGTCGCCGCAGAGCTTGCAGGCTTTCATGGCCACGCCTTCGGCGTTGATGCCATCCTGCATCGCCACCGTCACCGCGGCCTCACGCATGGCGCCCTGCCCCATGACTGAGAGCACGCGGGTCTTGGCCAATGGCTCGTCCTGCAGCGTCGCATGCAGGCCGATGCGGTTGTCCTCGGCACCGCGCGAGGCGCCGAGCAGTTGCTTGGCCTGGGCGTAGCACTCGTCCAGGGCAGAGCGGCCTTGCAATGCATGGGGCCAGCGGGCATCGAACACCTCGCGCCGCGGAACCTCCATGACGCCAGCATTGATCAGCGAGCCACCGCCCAGGCCGTTGGCGACCAGTACGCCGAGGTCACGCCCGGCACGGATATCGAACAGGCCTTCGCCACCCTTGCTGCGGCCACCGAAGCTGCCCCGCAACTGCGTTGGCAGATCGGCCAGCTGAGATGGGAAGGCGCCGGGCAGGTATTCGCGGCCACGCTCCAGCACGCAGACCTTCAGGGGGCGGCCATCTTGCGTACAACCCGCGAGCTCGGCTGCAGCAACGGCACCGCCGTAGCCGCTACCGACGATGACCAGGTCGTAGGAGGGCTCCCGGGACGGCGTGCGATGGCATTTGTCGGGATCGGACAGCAGTTCGGCGAATTCACGCGACAGCCACCGGCTGGACTGATCCCCCGGTGCCGGCCGCGGTCGCGTCACTCGTTGACGGCCTTGAGGATGGATTCCCGCAGGGTCATGGCATTGACCGGCTTGTGCAGCAATTCGACGCCAGCATCGCGGGCCTCGCGCAGGCGGTCGGGGGCGGTGTCGCCGCTGATCAGCAGGGCCGGCAACTCGGGCCAGGTCTGGCGCAGGGCGCGGATCGTGCGGACGCCGTTGTCGTCGCCGCGCAGGCGGAAATCGGCCAGCACGATCGACGGGGTGAAGCCCAGCGCCTTGTCGAGCGCCGCGTCGGTGGAAGCGGCAGTTTCGACGGTGAAGCCCATCTCCTCGAGCAGCGTCTGCATGCCCAGGCGGATGGCCTCCTCGTCGTCGATTACCAGCACCTGGACATGGCGCCAGAGCGGCCCGGCCGGCACCGCTTCGTCCAGCGCCGGCATGCCCGGATTGCGTGTCACCGGGATATCCACCGAGAAGCGGCTGCCGTTACCCGGGGTGGACGCCAGCTTCAGGTCGATATCCAGCAGCTCGGTCAGGCGGCGCACGATCGCCAGGCCCAGGCCCAGGCCCTTGCTGCGGTCACGCTCCGGATTGTTGAGCTGGTAGAACTCCTCGAAGACCCGCTCCTGCTCGGACTCGGGAATGCCCGGCCCGGTGTCGGCGACGCTGATGCGCAGCTTGTCGCCCAGCGGCTCCACCGACAGGTGGACGCCGCCCTGGTCGGTGTACTTGATGGCATTGGAGACCAGGTTGCGCAGGATGCGCTGCAGCAGCATCGGATCGGTGCGGACCATGCTGCCATCCAGGCCCTGCAGTGTCAGCCGCAGGCCCTTGCGGTCGGCCTGTGGCTGGAACTCGTCCACCAGCTGCGACAGCAGCGTCGGCAGGTCGACACTGGAAATGGAGCGCTCGATCACGCCGGCGTCCAGGCGCGAGATGTCGAGCAATGCGTCGAGCTGGCCTGCCAGCGATTTGACGGCCTTGTCGATCTGCTCGGCAATGGCGGCGGTGCGCGCATCCATGGGCCGCAGCAGCAACGAGCCGCTGAACAGCGACAGCGCATGGATCGGCTGGCGCAGATCATGACTGGCAGATGCCAGGAAGCGCGTCTTGGCCCGGTTGGCGGTTTCGGCGTTTCCGAGGGCGGAACGCAGCTTGCGGTTGAGATCCACGCGCTGCTGGCGGATGTCGTAGGACTCCATGAACACTCCGGAAACGCCTCGGGCGTGGCTCAGCATGGTGGTGATGTAGATCAGGATCAGGCCGGCGAACAGCAGGCGCTCCGAGACCGCGACGTCGGCCACCGGCGTGAGGGTCCAGACCACGCCCACCGGTACCATCATGGTCAGCACGTAGGGCAGGCAGATGCGGCGGTAGCCGGCCGTGGCCTGGATCGTGGCGGAGCAGACACCGACGATGTAGATCGTCACGATGGCACCGATCAGCACCGGCACCACCGGGAAGAACAGCACCACCAGCGCCTGCACCAGGCCCGTCAGCAGGAACAGGTTCGAGGCCCGCCGCAGCTTGCTGTCGTCGGAACTCGTCTGGTCCTCGGGCAGCCGCAGCAGCACATGGGTGCGCCAGGCTACGGCCGCGATCACCACTCCCAGCCATAGCAGCGGCAGCAGGGGCGACATGTAGTAGCACAGCAGCGCCGCCATCAGCACGCTGGTGAGATAGCGCTGCAGCGGGATGCGCCGCGCCTGCTGGGCCATCAGCAGTACCAATTCGCCCTGCTGGGAACGCAACTCGGCGTCCCGCTCCCGCAGTTCGATGGGTAGGTGCGACATGCCCAAGTCCGTGGCGCTCCGGCTGGATGAATTGGCGTCGTTCAACGCTACCGCTCCCGGCTGCCCGCGACTATTAGCCATTTGGCTAATCCCCTTTTGAACCTGACTACACCGTCAGGCCAATTGTGCCGTACCTGGCCGGGGATCAGGATGATCTGGCGTTCTGGGCGGGCTCGGATGCCTCGGGGTTCCAGGCGCAGGTTCAGCGGAATCCGCTCCCCGGAGCGGGAATTCCTCCTTACAGGGATCTCAGGGAGAACAAGGCGATGCTGCACAAACCGGCGGTTCAGGCATTCATCTGCCAGGCGCACAAGAAGAGCTTCGCGGCCAAGCACACGGTCATCCACGCGGGCGACGAGCCGCACTCGCTGTACCTGATCCTGGAGGGCTCCATCAGCGTGGTGCTGGAGGACCACGAAGGCCGCGAGGTGGTGCTGGCCTACCTGAACCCGGGCGAGTTCTTCGGCGAGATGGGCCTGTTCCCGGAACACAACCTGCGCAGCGCCGTGGTGCGCACCCGCACCCAGGCGCTGGTGGCCGAGTTCAGCTACCAGAACTTCCGCCGCTTCGTCCGCGACCAGCCGGACATCATGTTCGAGCTGTCCGGCCAGATGGCCTGCCGCCTGCGCGATCTCAACCAGCGCGTCGCCAACCTGGCCTTCATGGACGTGGCTGGCCGCCTGACCCATGCCCTGCTGGAGCTCAGCAAGAAGCCGGACGCCGTAGCCCACCCCAGCGGTATCGTGGTGCGGATCAGCCGCCAGGAGCTGGCGCGCCATGTCGGCTGTTCGCGCGAGATGGCCGGCCGCGTGCTGAAGAAGCTCAAGAACGATGGCTTCGTGCACTCCCAGGGCCGCAACATCCTGATCTACCGCAACGGCCAGAACGGCAGCATGATGCACGCGGCGGCCTGAGCCGGCGCCATGGGCATGCACGAACCGATGCAGATGCCGCCGCCCTCCAGCCGCTTCAGCGCCGAGGAGCTGGCGGAGTTCGCTTCCAGCTTCGAGCGCATCAAGGCGCGGCTGCCGCGCCTGTTCCTGCGCTACTGGCACCGCTGGACCTGCATCCCCGGCGATACGCCGGCGGTGCTGGTCTACGGCGAGGACGGCCGCCTGGCGCTATGCCTGGTGCGTGAACAGCCGGATCTCTACGGCGCCATCGGCGTCACCGTGCCGGGACACCTGCAGTACTGGCCACCGCGCGGCTCCATCGGCGAGGCGCTGGGCGCCGCCGGGCTTCTGCTCTAGCGCCAGGGATCATCCTGCTGTCGCGACGGCACCAGCCGCTCGCGCAGCAAGGCTTCCGGTAGCCATACCGGCGCCACCGGAATGCCGTAGCTGGCCAGACCCAGGCCGCCGCAGCTCAGCTGCAGGCCCTCCTCCATCACCGAAGCCTCGGCGCCGAGATCCAGCAGCCGGCGCAGCAGCGCCGCCAGTGTCGCGATCGTGATCATGGCATCGCTCCTCAGGCCGACAGGCTGCCGGCCGGCAGCACGCCCAGCAACACGACGGCGCCGATCGCTTCCACGAAGAAGAACAGCACCGGCCAGGGCCCCGGTCGCTCGCGCAGGGCCCCGACCACGCGGCCGAAGGCCATGCCGCCCAGGGCCAGCGCCACCGTCAGGGCGATACCGTCGCGCAGGGCCGGCAGCCACAGCGGCACCACCAGGGCCAGGGCCATCGCCAGGCCGAAGCCACCGTACACCGCCTGGATCTCGTTGCGTGCCGTGGGCGTCTCGGCCGGCAGGTCGAAGTTGCGCAGGAAGCGCCGTGGCAGGGCGAAGGCCGCCAGGCCCATCAGCAGGAACAGGGCGGCGACGATGTACATGGGGATCATGGCAGGCCTCTCGGTGGTTTCTGGAGTCCATGCTCACGCCGGGCCGGCGGGCCGGCAACTACCCGGGAGGTAATCGCGGCGGCGCTCGGATGGCTTAGGCTTCAGCCCATCCTCCCTGCCGAGCTTCCGCATGAATCACCACCCGCACCCACCCCTGCGCTACTTCCTGCTGATGTTCATGGCCGCCACCTCACTGGCCAATGGCGTGCTGATGGTGGTCTTCACCGAGCAGTGGTACCTGTGCATCGCCAACCCGGCGCGCGCGGCGCTGTACAGCGCGCATTTCGTCACCGATGTGGGCACCGCCTACCTGACCATCGGTACCGCGCTGCTGTGGGCGACGCTGAGCCCCGCGCGGGGGCTGCCGCTGGTGATGATGGCGCTGCTGCTTTCGGCACTGCATGCCGTGCATCACGTCTGGGAGTACGGCAGCTTCGGCGTGCCGACCCGCAGCGTGCTGATCGAGCTGTTCGGCATCTGGGGGCCGGTGGCGATCCTGGGCTGGCTGGGACTGGATTTGCGGCGGGCGGAGCAGGAGCAGACCGCCTGAAACAGGCTACCTTTCAGCGCGTCCGGTAGAAGCGGTTGGGCCGGAACAGCTCCGGCGCCAGCGGCACATCGACCCGGTCGTTTCGCAGGCGGATTTCGGTGGTGTTGCGCTCGCGCAGGTCGGTCAGGGTGGCGCGCCCTAAGGCCCAGCGGCCGTTGACCTGGCGCACCGAGGCGGGGTCCACCTCCAGCTTCTTCCATGGCACGCCGCCGTAAAGGTCAGCCTTCAGCGGCAGGCACCAGGCGTTGTCGATGGTCAGGTCGAGCCGGTCGTAGAGGATGTCGGGATCGTTGCCGGCCGGCAGGAAGCGCCATTGCTCCACGGCGCGGCCGCCGCTGTAGCCGCTGCCGATGCGCGTCAGCTTGCCGCCGTGCAGACCGCTGAACAGGAACTTGAGGTCGAAGGCCGACAGGCCGCTGCCGAACAGGCTCTGTGCCACCGTGGCGCCGGTCACCTGCCGCACCTTGCGCACGGCGGGCAGGTAGACGTAGAAGTCCTCCTTGCCCTGGCGCGTGACGAACAGGTAGGCGGCACCGGCCAGGTCGGCCGGCGCGGACAGCCGTAGCGTGGCCTGGTGGCCCTCGGCGTCACGCCGCCAGTACCAGCTGCCGACCAGCTCGCGCACGGTGCCGCCGGCGTCGGTCTGGCGCAGGGTGATGTCCTGCGCCAGCGATTTCTGCGGGAGATTGGCGGCCAGGCAACTGCGCAGCGCGGCTTCGTCGCGCGCGGCGGCGGCAGGGCCCGGCAGGGCCGCCGCGAGCAGCGAGCCGAGCATCCAGGCGGAGCGCAGCAGCTTGGCCATGTGTCGCCTCTCCCGATACCGAATAAAGAAGCCCGGTGCCTTGGGGATCACCGGGCAATGGCGGATCAATCTGCTGCCGGCGGTCAGTGGACCGCGAAGTGCAGCATCACGTGTACCTGCAGTTCACCGACCAGGAAGCCGAGCACCGCACCGACCGTGATCAGGATCCATTCGTCCTGCTCGAAGGCCGGGTGCAGCAGGTTCTCGAATTCCTCGACGGTGAGGTCCTGCATCTTAGTTGCCAGGGTCCGTTCGAGGTCCATGGCGTCATGCGCGTACTTCTCGATGTGCTTCATGGTGTCCGGCAGGCGCTTCATGATCTCCTGCGAAACCAGGCGCTTCATCTCCTGGTACTTGGAGCTGCCCACGGCCAGCACGACGAAGGGCTTGGCCACGCCGGACTGGGCGTCGACCACGCGCTGCACCTGCTTCTGGATCATGCCGAACAGGCGGTCCGACAGCGGGCCGCGCAGCACGGCGTCGATGATGTTGTGCGGGGTGACGATCTCGGCGGCGATCAGGCGACCGTACTCGGCGGAGACTTCCAGGCGGCGCTTGAGGAACAGGCCCTGCCAGGTGAACAGGCCACCCAGGTACTTGGTGGGGTGTTTCGGGTTGAAGATCATTTTCAGCGCCAGCCAGTCGGTGAACCATCCGGTGAAGCCGCCGAACAGCGGCATGACCCAGACGTTCTGCGTGATCGCCCAGACCACGGCCTGCACGCAGCCGATGGCAAAGCCGAAGAACAGGCCGGAGTTGCGGATGAAGCGGAACTCTCCAGCGCCGGCCTCCAGGAAGATGCGGTTCAGCAGCGGCTTGTCGCGCAGCAGATTGCTGACCACCATGTCCTTCAGATCGAACACCGAATTGATGTTGGACTTGATGTCCACCATGATCTGCCGAACGATATCGGGCGCCTCCTCCTGGATGCGGCTGATGATCATGCGCTTGACCGTCTCGGGCGCGGCTTCCCAGAGCCCCGGCGCGTACTGCTCGGCGACGTTGCGCGTGATCTCTTCCACGGCTTCCAGCAGCGGCTTCTCGATCTCCTGGGCGATGCGGTCCGGGTCCAGGCGGTCGAACACATCCTCCGGCTTGATCAGCTTCTGCGTCATGGTGTCGCAGGCGATACTGGCCATGATGGCGGCCTTGCGCGGCACGATGCCCTGCCAGCCGAGATAGGGCGGCTTGATGCCGACGAACTCGATCGGCTCGAACATCATGCGGATCGCCACGATCTTGGTGACGTAGCCGATGATTGCCGCCACGAACGGCATCGACGCATACAGGAACCAATTCTGCTGCACGTCGACGACGATTTCTGCCCAGCTTTGCATGTCTCTCTCCCCTACCCGTACCTGTTTTTCGTTTTTTCTAGCCGACCGAACCCGCGAACGAACCGGTCAGATCCTCGGCGACGCGACCGCTTTCCCAGAACGCACGCCCGAGCGCCGACAGCATCAGTACCCGCCGCACGATATGCCCCTTGAGCCCACCCTTGTGCAGACGTGCGATGCCGTCGCGCACGACCTGCTCGGTTTCCAGCATCTCGTACTGGACCCGGCGCGCAGCGTCCTCGGGGCCGGTTTCCACCAGCCCCAGGGCCCGCAGGCGGCCGATGAAGACCGGTGTCGTGTCGTTCCACTGCACGCCGGCATTGCGACCGATGTTACTGACCCACTCCACCACCGGCTCGGCGGTGAGGCCGATGCGCGAGCCCGCCAGCACGTGGATCACGGGATACGTGGAGCCGTCCGACATGGCGGACAGCAGGCGCGCCTGGTCGGGCACCAGCTGCGAGGTCACCCAGCCGAAGAACTCGGCCTGGGCCTCATCGCGCCCCTGCTCGGAGGAGCGCTGCAGCAGGTCCTGCAGGCTGGCGCCGCTCGCGGGATGGTCCGCGACGCTGCGCATGGCCACGGCCAGCACCGAGATGGATGCGGGTGATTCCAGGCGATCCATACGTCGCTTGAGTTGCTGCAGCAGTTGGCGTTCCACGGCTTGCAAGCGCTCCGTGGCGAAGTCCGCACCCGGCAGGCGCCGCAGCAATCCGGCAACCCTCTGGGCAGTGTGACCGTCACCCAATGCCTTCATGACTCCCCTCCCCGGTTCTCCGCCTGCGGCACCGCATCCTGCGGAATGCGCTCCAGGCGCAGGCCCTTCACGCGCAAGCCGAGGTCCGCGTGCTTGACGATCACCGGCACCGGCTCCTGCGGGAAGCGCACGTCCATGCCGAAGCGCGCCAGGATCGGCGTGGTGATCTCGCGCACGGCCTTCAGGCGCGTCTTCAGTACCGTATCCACCGGCGCGCGGATGCGCTGGTCCAGTGCCAGGCGCAAGGGGCCGCGGTAGTTCAGGGGGATGGTGGTGTCCACCGGCACGGTGAAAGACACCGGCTGCTCGAAGCGCAGCGGGATGCGCGCCTTGAACTTCACGTTACGCAGGCGCTTGACGTTCTGGTAGGTGAAGTCGGTGGTGCCTTCGATGTCGGCATAGGTGTCCACCGGCACCACACCGCGATAGCGGATCACCATGCGGATCGGCACCGAGGTATCCAGCTTGATGTCGGCGTCGTAGTTGCCCTTGAGCGGCAGGTCCAGGGTCTGCTTGAACGGCACCTCGGCGTCGATGTAGCCGTCGAGCTTGATGGTGATCTTGTTGGTGGCCTCGGCGATGACATGGGCCTGCGGCGGCAGCCGCACGTGGCCCGGCTGGTCACTGAGCGTCAGGCGCACCACCAGGTGCAGGTAGAGCCAGAAGCCCAGGGCGGCGCCTCCCACCGCCAGCAGCAGGCCGAAGCCCAGCTTGGCCAGCAGGCGCATCACGGCGCCGGTTCCTTCGCCGCGGCCGGGGCGGCGGCATCGTCACCGGCCGTGTTGAGGCGCAGCGTGCGCAGCGGCAGGCGCAGGTCGGCCTCGGTAATCACCACCGCCGCCGGGTCGGGCACGGTGATGTTGGCCTTCAGCGCCGACTTCACCGGCACGTCCATCTTGCTGCGGATGGGAATGGTGGCGGCGATGTCGGCCTTCAGCGGCACGTCCAGCGCCTGCTTGAGCTTGGCCTCCACCGGCGCGGTGAACTTGAGGTGCACCATCTGGTCGACGGGAATGTTGAGGTTGACCGGCACCCGGGCCTTGACCGGGATCTTGCCGCGCAGTGGCAGGTCGTGCGTGTCGCCCAGCAGGTCGGCCTTGACCACCGTGTTCACGTCCAGCAACTGGTCGATCACGATGTAGTCCTTCACCGGCACGTTCATCTTGATCGGGATTTCGCTGTCGAAGCTGGCGTTGACGCGCAGCGTCTCCTCCACCGGAATGCTGATGCGCTGGTCCACCGGCACGGTGGTGGTGATGGCGGTGTCGATCTCGATCGACAGGTCGTTGAGCACGTCGGCGCTGACGCTCAAGGGCTCGGGCAGCACGATGATGGCGGGCTGGTCCCTCAGCATCAGGCGCGCATCGACGTTGCGGAACACCCACCAGCCGGCGATGGCGCCGCCGATGACGGCGCCCAGCAGGATCGCGAGAAAGAAGATCGTGGTTTTGCTCACGGGAATGTCCTAGAAGCGCATGCCGATGCTGGCGGTGAAGAAGTCGCGGTCGTGCAGCGTGTTGCGGTTGCCGCCGCCGAACATGAAGGCCTGGGCCAGGCTGGCATCGAAGTCGCCGTAGCTCAGGCGCACGTCGAGCACGGCCAGCTTGCGGCCCTCCAGGAAATTCTCTCCCAGACCCGGAGAGACGCCGGAGACGTCGTGCGTGAAGACCAGGAAGGGCCGCAGGTCGAAGCCCTGGATGCCGACGTCCTTGTAGTGGAGCATGGTGCCGAGGCGATAGCCCCAGGAGAAGGCGTCGACATAACCGGCGGTGTTGCGCACCGGGTTGATGTGCAGCGCATTGCCGGTGTCGGCCGCGCCGGGGCCGGCGTGGGTGTCGGTGCCCGGCCCTTCGAACTGCAGCCTGGAACGCGACGGCAGGTTGAGCACGCCGATGGCGGTGAACTCCGCCAGCACCAGCGCGTCGGTAGTGCCGAGGAAGGCGCTGTTGCCGAAGATGCTGGTCAGGCCCAGCGAGCCCTGCAGCACCTTCAGGCGCTCGTAGCCGCGGATGTACTGGCCGGCCTCGATCTCGCCCGGCGTGCCGCCGCGATACGCGGTGAGGAAGTCAGGGATACCGGTACGTGCGCCCGGCACCGTGGTGCCGAGCAGGTTCGGTGCCGTGAGCAGCCCTTGCAGCGCGCTGATGACGCCCGGCAGGTTGCCGGTGGCGCCGGCCGCCACATTGAGGATGTTGCCCGGGTCCTGGATCGCCGCGAGCAGGCCCGGCAGGGTGTCGGCGGTGCCGAACAGCGGGATGTCCTGGCGCGGCAGCGCGGGCTGCAGCGCGGCGAACAACACGTCCTCCAGGTCCACCTGTACCGGCTGGTTGGGCCGGTAGGCCAGCTCGCCGCGCACGGCGACGCCGCCCACCAGGCTGCTGAAGCTGAGGCCGAAGAGCTTGATGTCCTCCGGGTAATCCAGGAAGTAACGCGCGGTATCCAGCGGCACCGCCTCGCGCAGCTGCGTGCCGGGCACGCCGCAGGCTGCCATGAAGCTGGTCAGGTCCACGGCATCGATGCCGGCGGGGTTGCCCTCGCGGCGCGTGCAGCTGGTTTCCGCCGCATAGGCGCTGGCGATGGGAATACGCGAGTGGTAGTTGGCGAAGTAGAGGCCCAGTTCGGAGCCGCCCAGCCACTCCGGGTGGAAGTACAGCGCCATGCCGTACTGGCCCATGTCGTCGGGCTCGCGGTTGGGCGCGCGGCGCAGCGTGTAGCTGGTCTGCGTCACCAGGGCGAAGACATCGTTGGCCGGCGTACCGATCTGCTGCGGATCGTAGGGGGACTTGCCGAAGGGGGCGATGATGCCCTCGTTCTCGGTCACCTCGTTGCCGGCGTTGAAGAACGAGAAGAACGAGCCGCGCGGTGGAATGCCCACTGGACGCCATTCGAGCTGGTAGAAGGCCTCGGCGCTGATATCGTCGTTCAGCGGTGCGCGCATCAGCAGCATGCCGACCGGGCGATAGACCTCGTCCAGGTCCTGCCCCGGGCGCGTCAGGTTGTTCACGTCCGGCGGGTTGATGACGTTGAGGCTGCCCTGGGTGACGAAGCTGGACTCGCCCCAGACGATGCGCTGTCGGCCGATACCGATGTCCACCGGGCGGTCGAGGATGTCGAAGGTATCCTGGATGTAGGTGTCGAGCAGCTGGAAGCCGTAGCCGATCTCTTCCCGGGTCTTGCTGGAGCGCTTGTTGCGCACGACCTGCCCCGGCTGCGGGCCCGCGGTGACGATCTGGTTGGGGTGGTACTCCTCGAGATCGGCATTGACCGGGTCGTAGAACGCCAGGCCGCCGATTTCCATCAGCAGGTCACCGCGGCGCAGCTGGAAACGCGAGGTCCACTTCACCGGCGCGGAGATCAGGTCGCCGCGGTCGTAGTTGAGGTTGCCCTCGTCGTAGACCGAATTGAAGGCACCGGGCGCCGCCATGTAGCGCTCGTTCGGCGCCGTGTTGTTGGGGCTGGCGGAAAGGCAGTCGTCGCTGGCGCAGAGCTGCGGGTCGAGGTTGGACTTGCCGACCAGGGCGGGATCACGCGCCTCGGTGCGGATGGCGGCGCCGAGCGTGAGGCGGTTCTTCCACTGCGACTCCCAGTCCTCTGCGGCGGCCAGGCCCGGCAGCAGCAGCGCCAGCAGCAGGGCGCGCTCAATCACGGTCACGGGACTTTTCCTCGGCGTCGCGACGGCGGCTGCGCCAGAACTGGATGCGCGGCAGCGGCAGGTCCTCGACACGGTCGGCGATCGATTCGGTCTGGCCGCGCAGGGTATGGAGCTGCTCCATCAGCGACTCCATGTGCACCACGATGCGGAACAGCGACAGCAGCGACTCCAGCACCACGCGCACGATGACGATGCCGGCGATGGAGGTGATGGGCATGATCAGCAGCAGCCACACCAGGCCCTCGGCCAGGGACTGCTGGAAGGCCCGCAGGGCCATGAACAGGTTGAGCGCCAGCACGGCGCCGACGCAGACCACGTAGATAGCCGGCGCCATGGAGGTGGTGATGATCTGCCGCAGCTGCCAGTCGGCCAGGCCCCGCAGGATGTCGGCCAGCCCGAGGCGGGCAGCCTGCCAGCCGGAGTCGCCCCGGCCAGCCTCGTCTTCGGTCTGTCTGTTCAACCCCATCTCTCCGCCTGCACACTGGCTTTTCTATTTATTTTCAGCTCTCTGGGAGAGAAACTGAATATTTCTTCATGGCACCACGCAATGCGGGACTGCCATGGCCGCAAACTTAACGGCAATTCTTCCAGCGGATAATGGCACAATGAGCCAGAAATAGGCATTTGGGGACAACGGTGTCGGCCTACTGGGACTATCCACGGAATATCTGCAGTGTGCGCGTGCTCACCGAGGTGGCAGCCGAGCACGGCATGACCGTATCCGAATGCCTGCGCGGGACGCGGCTCGACCCGGCCCCGCTGCAGGACCACACCGCCATGGTGGCCGCGCACGACGAGCTGCAGGTGATCCGCAACATCCTGCAGCGGTTGGGCAACTCGCTGCCGCTGGGCCTGGATGCCGGCCTGCGCTACCACCCCACCACCTTCGGGGTGTGGGGCTTCATGATCCTGTCCAGCCCGACGCTGCAGTACGCGGTGGACCTCGGCCTGCGCTACCTGCGCTTGACCTCGTTCTACTGCCGCATCCGTCTGGTCCAGTCCGACAGCGAGCTGCAGATCCTGGCGGACGACTCTGAACTGCCGGCGGACGTGCGCGACTTCCTGCTGGAACGCGACGGCGCGACGCTGATGAACCTGGCCAAGGACATCCTGCCCACGCGCTTCACGCTGACGCAGGTCGATACGCGTCTGGCAGCGCCGGCCTACCATAAGCGGGCCGAGGCATTGTTCGGCCGGCCGATCACCTATGGTCAGAGCCAGAACCGCGTCGGCATCCACCGCACGATGCTGGACTGGAAGCTGCCTCAGGCCGACCTGCCGATGCGCCGCATGTTCGAGGCGGAGTGCGAGCGCCTGCTGCAGCGCCACCAGGCGCTGGCCGGCATCGCCGGGCGCGTGCGTGAGCGTCTGCTGCGCGACCCCAACCGCATGCCAACGATGGACATGGTGGCGGCGGAGTTCAAGGAAACCGCCCGCACGCTGCGGCGCCGCCTGGAAGCGGCGGGCACGCGCTTCGAGAGCCTGGTGGAGGAAACCCGCCAGTCGCTGGCCGAGGAACTGCTGCGCGGCACCAACCTGGCGATCTCGGAGGTGGCGGAGCGCCTGGGCTACTCGGAGCCCTCCACCTTCATCCGCGCCTTCAAGCGCTGGAAGGCGGTGTCGCCGCAGCGCTACCGCAAGTCACCGCAGGCGGATATCAGCGCCCCGCCTTGAACCACTGCAGGCGTTCGCGCAGGCGCACGACCTCGCCCACGATCACCAGGGTGGCGCCCTTCACGTCCGAGCCGGCGACCTGGGCCGGCAGGTCGGCCAGCGTCCCCGCCAGCACACGCTGCTGGCGCGAAGTGCCGTCCTCGACGATGGCGGCAGGCCAGTCCGGCGGCAGGCCGTGGGCCATGAACTGGCGGCACAGCTCTGGCAGCGTCGCCAGGCCCATGTAGATCACCACGGTCTGCCCGCGGCGAGCGAGCTGGTCCCAGTGCAGGTTCAGCGTGCCGTCGGCACGGGCATGGCCGGTGACGAAGATGCAGGACTGGGCATGATCGCGGTGGGTCAGCGGGATGCCGGCGTAGGCGGCGCAGCCGCTGGCCGCGGTGATGCCCGGCACCACCTGGAAGGGAATGCCGCGCGCGGCGATCTGGTCGATTTCCTCGCCGCCGCGGCCGAAGATGAAGGGATCGCCGCCCTTGAGGCGCAGCACACGCTTGCCCTGCTCCGCCAGCCGCACCAGCTCGGCGTTGATCTCGTCCTGCGGCACGGTGTGCAGGTTGCGCTTCTTGCCGACGAACAGGCGCTCGGCATCACGCCGCACCAGGTCCAGGATCGCGGGCGATACCAGGCGGTCGTAGAGCACCACGTCGGCCTGCTGCATCAGGCGCAGGGCGCGGAAGGTCAGCAGGTCGGGATCGCCGGGGCCGGCGCCCACCAGGTAGACCTCGCCCCGCGGCGGCTCGCCGCGCAGCAGGCTTTCCAGCTCGATGGCGGCGGCGCTCTCGTCGCCCACGAACAGGCGCTCCGGGCCGGGGCCGTCGAGGAAGTCTTCCCAGAGCTTGCGGCGCGACTCGGGCGGCAAAGCCTTCACCCGCGGCCGCTGCCGACCCATGAACTCGCCAAGGCGGCCGTAGGCCACCGGCAGCAGGGTTTCGATACGCTCGCGCAGGCGCCGCGCCAGCACCGGGGCGGCGCCGCCGGTGCCGATGGCCACCGTCACCGGGGCGCGCTCGACGATCGAGGGCGTGATGTAGGTGGACAGCTCGGGGTCGTCGACGACGTTGACCGGGATGTTGGCGGCGATTGCGGCGGCGGCAACGCGGGCGTTCAGCGCCAGGTCGTCGGTGGCGGCCACCACCAGGCGGCAGCCGGTGATGGCGGCCGGGTCGAACTCCGTGCCGCCATGGGCCAGCTCGCCGCTGGCGGCCAGTTCGGCCAGCTCGGCGTTCAGCTCCCGCGCGGCGACCTCGATCCGGGCACCTGCCTTGCGCAGCAGGCGGATCTTGCGGGCGGCGACTTCGCCCCCGCCGATGACCAGCACCCGCGCCTGTTTCAGGCGCAGGAATATCGGGAAGTGTTCCATGCGCGCAGTTTAACGCGCGTCAGTGGGCGAAGAGCTTCCAGAGCATGGTCAGCGCGATGAAAATCAGCAGGCCGGCAATGGTCTTCTTCAGCGCCTTGTCCGACAGCCTGAAGCCGATGCGGCTGCCGATCCAGATGCCCGGCAGGGCGCCGATCAGCAGGAACACCAGCATGTTGTAGTCGACCGTGCCGATGCCGGCATGGCCGATGCCGGCAATGCCGGTGATCAGCACGGCGTGCGCCAGGTCGCTGCCGACCAGGCCGATGGGGGAATGCTTCGGATACAGGATCAGCAGCATCATCATGCCGATGACGCCGGCGCCGACCGAGGAGATCGTGACCAGGGCGCCGATCAGCACGCCGCAGACCACGGTCATGGGCCGCTGGCCGGCACCGTGCAGCCATTCCACGAAACCACCCTGGTGGCGCTGCAGGGCTTGCCAGAAGCGGTCCTGCAGCAGCGAAACCGTGGCCGTGACCAGCACGGCGATGGCCAGCACCAGCTTGATCAGGTGGTCCAGCTCCTTGTCGGCACCGTGCTCCCGCAGGAACAGCAGTGTCAGCAATGCGGCCGGGACGCTGCCGGCCGACAGCCAGCCGACGATCTTCCAGTCCAGCGACCCATTGCGGCCGTGCAACACCACGCCGAAGGCCTTGCTGATGCTGGCATAGAGCAGGTCGGTGCCGACCGCCACTGCCGGGCTGATGCCGTAGAACAGGATCAGGATCGGCGTCATCAGCGAGCCGCCGCCGACGCCGGTTGCGCCGACCGCCGTGCCCACCACGAGTCCCGCCAGGGAAAAGGCCCAATCCTGCATGCTATCGCCACCAAAAGGAGCGGCAAGCTAGCAGTGGGGGCTTAGCCCACGAAAGAATTGTTGGCTATAGTGTTATTTCCAGATCGAATATGGGTGCGCCGATGAAGCTCCGCCAGCTGCACTACATCCACGAGGTGGCGCGCCGTGGCCTCAACGTCACGGCGGCTGCGGAGGCGCTGTTCACCTCCCAGCCCGGCGTCAGCAAGCAGATCAAACTGCTGGAAGAGGAACTGGGCGTCGACGTCTTCGTACGCAACGGCAAGCACCTGTCCGAGATCACCCCGGCCGGCAAGCGCATCCTCGACTACACCGCCCGGCTGCTGTCCGAGGCCGAGAACATCAAGAACGTGGCCGAGGAGTTCCGCGATACCGATCGCGGCGATCTGTCCATTGCCACCACCCATACGCAGGCGCGCTATGCCCTGCCCCAGGTGATCCAGCGCTTCCGCAAGCTCTACCCCAAGGTCACCCTGCACCTGCACCAGGGCTCGCCGCCGCAGATCGCCAAGATGGCGGCCGAGGGCCAGGCGGACTTCGCTATCGCCACCGAGGCCATGCACCACTTCGACAGCCTGGTGATGCTGCCCTGCTACCAGTGGAACCGCTGCGTGCTGGTCAAGCCTGACCACCCCCTGGCGGCGATCCGCAAGCTGACCCTGAAGGACGTGGCGCAGTACCCCATCGTCACCTACACCTTCGGCTTCACCGGCCGCTCCAAGCTGGACCAGGCCTTCGCCGCACGCGGCCTGAAGCCCGACGTGGTGCTGACCGCCGTGGACGCCGACGTCATCAAGACCTACGTCCGCCTGGACATGGGCGTGGGCATCATCGCCAACATGGCCTACGACGAGCGCGCCGACAAGGACCTGAAGCGCCTGGCCGCCAGCCACCTGTTCGAGCCCAGCGTGACCCATATCGGCTTCCGCCGCGGCATGTTCCTGCGCCGCTACATGTATGATTTCATGTCGGTTTTCGCAGAGCACCTGACGCATGATCTGGTCGACGAGCTGACCGGCATCGCCGACCACGACGCACGCATGCAGCGCACCCAGCAGCTGATCGACCCGGCGGCCCTGCCGGAATCCTGAGCGACGGCAGGGGCGATCGCCACCGAAAGCGAGCATAAGCAGGAGCCTGTTATAATTTTGGGCTCGCTACCGCGCTTTTTGAGGCAGGCATGTACCGTTACGATTCTTTCGACCAGCAGCTGGTGGACGACCGCGTTGCACAGTTCCGCGGCCAGACCGAGCGTTTCCTCGCCGGGCAACTTCCCGATGACGAGTTCCGCAGCCTGCGCCTGCGCAATGGCCTGTACGTGCAGCGCTTCGCGCCGATGCTGCGCGTCAGCATCCCGTATGGGCTGATTTCCGCCAAGCAGATGCGCATGCTGGGCCATATCGCGCGCAAGTACGACAAGAACTACGGCCACTTCACCACGCGCCAGAACATCCAGTACAACTGGCCGAAGCTGGAGACCGTGCCGGACATCCTGGCCGACCTCGCCAGCGTGCAGATGCACGCCATCCAGACCTCCGGCAACTGCATCCGCAACATCACCACGGACCACTTGGCCGGCGTCGCCGCCGACGAGCTGGTGGACCCGCGCCCCTACTGCGAGATCACCCGCCAGTGGGCCACGTTCCACCCCGAGTTCAACTGGCTGCCGCGCAAGTTCAAGATCGCCTTCTGCGCCTCCGAGACCGACCGTGCGGCGACGCGCCTGCACGACATCGGCGTGTTCATCGTGCGCAATGAGCAGGGCGAACTGGGCTATTCGATCTACGCCGGCGGCGGCCTGGGCCGTACACCGATCGTGGCGCCGAAGATCCGCGACTTCCTGCCCGAGATGGACCTGCTGTCCTACCTCGAGGCGATCCTGCGCGTGTACAACCGCCTGGGCCGCCGCGACAACATCTACAAGGCGCGCATCAAGATCCTGGTCAAGGAAACCGGCCCGGCCAAGTTCACCGAGCTGGTGGAAGCCGAGTGGGCCAAGATCCGCGAGGGCGAGCTCAAGCTGACACGCGCCGACTTCGACCGTATCGCCGCGCATTTCGACGCACATCCCTACGTGGCCGGCGGAGAGAGCGATACCAGCTTCGACGCCGCCGTGGCGTCGGATTCGGCCTTTGCCGCGTTCGTGAAGCGCAACGTCAAGGCGCATCGCGTACCGGGCTACAAGGCCGTGTTCGTGTCGCTGAAGGCACCGGGCGTGGCCCCGGGCGATATCACCGCCGAGCAGATGGAGCTGGTGGCACAGCTCGCCGACGACTACAGCTTCAGCGAGATCCGCTCCACCCACGATCAGAACCTGGTTCTGGCCGAGGTACGCCAGCAGGACGTGTACGCGGTCTGGAAGGCGCTCAAGGCCCAGGGCCTGGCCACGCCGAACATCGGCCTGCTGACCGACCTGATCTGCTGCCCGGGCCTGGATTTCTGCTCGCTGGCCAACGCCGGCTCCATCGGCGTGTCGGACGAGATCACCGACGCCTTCGAGTCGATGGACGACCTCTACGACATCGGCGAGATGAAGATCAAGATGTCGGGTTGCATGAACGGTTGCGGCCACCATACGGTGGGCCACATCGGCATCCTCGGTGTCGACAAGAAGGGCGAGGAGTGGTACCAAGTGACGCTCGGCGGCTCCGCCGAGAACGACGCCACGCTGGGCGACCGCACCGGCCCGTCCTTCGACCGCGCTCACATCGTGCAGGCGGTGGAGCGCATCATCGCGGTCTACCTCGACCAGCGCTCCAGCGAAGACGAAACCTTCCTGCAGACCTATCGCCGCGTCGGCATGACGCCCTTCAAGACCCGCCTCTACGCCGACGAGGCCGTGGCGGCCTGAGCTTTCCCATGACCCACCTGATCCGCGACCAGCAGCTGGTCGAGCACGACTTCCCCCTGCTGGCCGACGACGCCGCCCCGCCCGCCTCGGGCAAGCTCATCGTGAGCCTGGAGCGCTGGCGCAAAGACGCCGCGGAGCTGCGCAGCCCCGGCCTGGAAGTGGGGGTTCGCATCCCCAACACGGTCAACGTGGAAGACATCTGGGCGGAGATTTCCGATCGCCCGCTGATCAACCTTGAGTTCCCGGGCTTTGCCGACGGCCGTGCCTATTCCCAGGCGCGGGTGCTGCGCGACCGCTTCGGCTACCGGGGCGAGGTCCGCGCCAGCGGCGGCGCCGTGGTGCGCGACCAGCTGCACAGCATGGCCCGTTGCGGCATCAACGGCTTTGAGCTGCGCCCGGACCAGGACCCCCAGGTCTGCCTGAAAGCTTTCGAGGACTTCGACCTGGCCTACCAGCCGGCGGCTGACGGCGCCTTGACCGTGCTCCGTCGCCGGGCCTCCTGATCGGCCGGAACCATGACGCGCTTCACAGGCGCGCAAGGCAAAAACACCTACACTCCACGCGCCTCGTGGGGGGCGCTCGTTTTGGGTGCCTTGCCAAGCGGCCCATTCATCGGTCGTTCAGCTCCTAAGCCTCTGTTCGTACAACCCAAAAGGAGGGGGCGCCAAGCTCGCATTCGCCGTGAGAATGTGCTTTAATTTTTTCAGGCATCCGCTCTGCGGAACGCTTCGTATCGGGTCTTAAGCTATTTCAAGGGGATTACAACATGCGTTCCGAACGCTCCACCAACGTCAAAACCGTCCTCGCTGCTGGTGCCCTGGTTGCCGGCGCCCTGGCTGCTGGCACGGCTTCCGCCCAGTCTTCCGCCGCTGCTTCCGGCGTCACCAATGCTCCCGCCGCTGCTCCGGGTCTCTCGATCGGCTCGCCGATCGGCTTCGGCGCCAGCTGGGGTGACATCGGCATCGGCGTCGGCGGCCAGACGCTGGGCGACAATACCAACGACGATGTAGACGGCTCCGCCGCCCTGGTCGTCGGCCTCGGCGATGCCGACAAGTACATCGGCGTCGAAGCCGTCGTGGACGTCATCAGCCTGCGCAACGATTTCGGTGATGACGGCGCCTTCGCCGTGAAGCTGCACACCAACCTGCCGGGCAACGCTGCCTTTGCCGTCGGCGTCGAGAACGTCGGCCGTTGGGGCAATGCCAAGGCTGGCACCTCCAGCGTCTACGCCGTGGGCACCAAGTTCTTCACCGTGGGCAGCATGCCGCTGGCCGTGAACCTCGGTATCGGCGACAACCGCTTCAACGACAACGGCGACACCGGCGCCAACGTCTTCGGCGGCCTGGCGCTGTACGTGCACCCGCAGCTCTCGCTGATCAGCGACTGGACCGGCAATGCGCTGAACCTGGGCATCTCCGCCCTGCCGTTCCGCTCGCTGCCGTTCGTGATCACCCTGGGCGCGCTCAATGTGACCGGCGAAGACCAGGGCGCGCAGTTCGGCGACGACACCGAATTCGGCGGCGCCATCGGCTACAACTTCCGCTTCTAACACCGGCTTAACCGCGAGGTATTCAACATGAACATCCGTAACCTGCTGCTCGCCGCCTCCCTGGCGGTTGCCTCTGGTGCCGCCTTCGCAGGCAAGGCCCCGACCACCCTCGGTGGTTTCCAGTCCTCTGGAAGCGTGGTCATTCCGAGCGGCGCTGCCGCCGCGGCCGATGCCGCTGGCAAGGGCCAAGATGCCCAGGAAGAGAAGCAGAAGGAAGACAAGAAGTAAGTTTCTTCCGCTTCAACAAGAAGCCCGCAGCTTGCTGCGGGCTTTTTGTTGGGCGGCATTGCGGGGGAAGCATCCGGACGATGCTTCCCTCACGTGATTCAGGCGCTGATGGACGCAAGGCCACCCACATACGGGCGCAGCGCCACCGGAATCTCCACCGAGCCGTCCGCCTGCTGGTAGTTCTCCAGGATGGCCACGAGGGTGCGCCCCACCGCCAGGCCTGAACCGTTGAGCGTGTGGAGCAGTTCCGGCTTGCCGTTGGCACCGCGATAGCGCGCCAGCATGCGGCGCGCCTGGAAGTCCTCGCAGTTCGAGCAGGAGCTGATCTCGCGGTAGCGCTGTTGCGACGGCAGCCAGACCTCGATGTCGTAGGTCTTGGCAGCACCGGCACCCATGTCGCCGGTGCACAGCGCCAGCACGCGATACGGCAACTCCAGCTTCTGCAGGATCGCCTCGGCGTGCCGCGTCAATTGCTCCAGGGTCTCGTAGGACTGCGAGGGCTCCACGGCATGCACCAGCTCCACCTTCTCGAACTGGTGCTGGCGGATCATGCCCTTGGTGTCGCGACCGGCCGAACCGGCTTCCGAACGGAAGCAGGGCGTATGGGCCACCCAGCGGCGCGGCAGCGTTTCCGCCGGCAGGATTTCGTCGCGCAGCAGGTTGGTGACGGGCACTTCGGCCGTCGGGATCAGGAACCAGTCCTGCTCTCCCTTGAGCGCAAACAGGTCCTCGCCGAACTTCGGCAACTGACCGGTGCCGCGCAGGGAGGCGGCATTGACGATATACGGGACATACAACTCTTCGTAGCCATGCTCTCGCGTGTGCACGTCGAGCATGAACTGCACCAGGCCACGGTGCAGGCGCGCCAGGCCGCTGCGCAGCACGGTGAAGCGCGCGCCGGTCAGTTTGGCGCCAGCGGCAAAATCCATCTGCCCGAGCGCCTCGCCGAGATCGGCGTGATCCTTGGGATTCTCGATGCTGCGCGGCGTGCCCCAGCGGCGCACCTCGACATTGTCGTTCTCGTCCTTGCCATCCGGCACGGAGGCGTGTGGCAGATTCGGCAAGCGCAGCGCGAAGTCCTCGAACTCCGTCTGCAACGCAGCCAGGGCCTGCTCGTTGTCGCCGAGCTGGCGCTTGAGCGCATCCATGCTCTCCAGGATCGGCGTGACGTCCTCACCCTTGGCCTTGGCCTGGCCGATGCGCTTGGAGCCGGCATTGCGCTCGGACTGCAGGCGCTCGGTCTCGGTCTGGAGCTGCTTGCGGCGAGCTTCCAGGGCATTGAAGCGATCGAGGTCGAAGGCGAAGCCGCGGCGCGCGAGCTGCGCGGCGACCTGCTCCGTCTGGCTGCGGAGAAGCTTGGGGTCGAGCATGGGAGGAGTCCGTGATTCTTGTGGCACGTATTGTAGGCGCCGGGAACTCCGGAGCCTACCGGTACCGGTCACGCCGCCCTCAGGCGTAGCGCCGCACCAGCACCATGCCCAGGACGCAGGCCGCCAGGCACAGGGCAAGGTTCAGGGCGGCATTGGCGGCGGCAGCAGCCAGCTGCCCCTCCTCCGCCAGGCGCACCGTCTCCAGCGAGAAGGCCGAGAAGGTGGTGAAGCCGCCCAGGAAGCCGGTCATGAACAGCGCGCGCCATTCCGCGGCGGCGTCAAAGCGCTCCACCAGCAGGGCATAGGCCACGCCCGCCAGCAGCGAGCCGCTGACGTTCACCGCCAGGGTGCCCCAGGGAAAGGTCGCGGCACCGAGCGCCGTGGCCCAGCGCACCACCGCAAAGCGGCAGACGCAGCCGAGACCGCCGCCAAAGAACACCGCGAGCCAGGCGTTCATGAGAGCGACGCGAGTAGCGTGGAGGGCCCCCGCGCATCGCGCGGGGATCTTAGCGTCACGAGTCGGCGCAGGCATGAGTACACACCAAAGGTTATTCCGTCGATCTCGTTACGGCTCATGCCTCGTGCCTTTCTTTGCTGCCCGCAGCTGCTCGAGCTTCTCGGCGATCTTGATCTCGAAGCCGCGGCGGGTCGGCTGGTAGAACTCCGTACCTCGCAGCCGGTCCGGCAGGAACTGCTGGCCGGCGGCATGGCCGCCCGCCTCGTCATGATCGTAGCGGTAGCCCTCGCCGTAGCCGAGGTTCTTCATCATCTTCGTCGGTGCATTGCGGATGTGCATGGGCACCTCCAGGGTACCGGTCTGCTCCACCACTGCCCGCGCCGTGTTGTAGGCCGTGTAGACCGCGTTGCTCTTGGGCGCCACGGCGAGGTAGACCACCGCCTGGGCAATGGCCAGCTCACCTTCCGGGCTGCCAAGGCGCTCGTAGGTGTCCCAGGCTTCCAGGCAGAGCCCTTGTGCACGCAGATCGGCCAGGCCCACATCCTCCACCGCCATGCGTGTCACGCGGCGCATGAGATAACCCGGATCGGCGCCGCCGTCGAGCATGCGCGCCAGCCAGTACAACGCACCGTCCGGATCGCTGCCGCGCACGGATTTGTGCAAGGCCGAAATCTGGTCGTAGAAGTTCTCGCCCTGCTTGTCGAAGCGACGGAAGCCGCGGCCGATCAGCCGCTCCAGCAAGGCGTCGTCACGCGAGGCCTCGGCACGCGACAGCTCCACCGCCGTCTCCAGCAGGATGAGCGAGCGCCGCGCATCACCGTCAGCGGCCTCGCCAATGCGCTGCAGCCAGCTTTCCGGAATCGCGCCCTCGCCCGCTCCCAGGCCGCGCTCCGTGTCAGCCAGCGCGCGGCGTAGCAGATCCAGGATCGCTTTCTCATCCAGGACCCGCAGCACGAACACGCGCAACCGCGACAGCAGTGCCGCATTGAGCTCGAAGGAAGGGTTCTCCGTGGTGGCACCGACCAGCACGACCGTGCCGTCCTCCACGAACGGCAGCAGCGCATCCTGCTGTCCCTTGTTGAATCGATGGATCTCGTCGATGAACAGCAGTGTGCGTCGCGGCGTCAGGCCACGCCGTTCCGCCTGTGCCGCCGCCATCGCCTCGCGGATATCCTTGATCCCCGCCATCACCGCCGACAGTGTCAGGAACTGCGCGTCGCTGTGCTGCGCCAGCAGCCGCGCCAGAGTGGTCTTGCCGACGCCCGGAGGTCCCCAGAACACCATCGAGGGAATACTGCCCGCCTCCAGCAGCACGCGCAGCGGTGCCCCCGGCGCCAGCAGGTGATCCTGGCCAAAGACCTCGTCCAGCGTGCGCGGGCGCATGCGCTCCGCCAGCGGCTGTGCCGGCTGCGCGCTACGCGCCGCCGCCGTGGGGCGCGGTGCGCTCATCCGCCTCCGTCCACCACTTCCACGCCCTTGGGCGGGGTGAAGTTGAATTGCGCCGCATCCAGCTTCGTGTTGGACTTGATGGCCGTGAAGCGGATGTCCGTACGCCCGCCGAGCTGGTCATGGAAGCGCATGCGCTGCGGCACACCATTGGCCAGCCACAGCTCGATCGACTTGAAGTCACCCTCGGAGGACTTGGGCAGCAGGCGCACGATGCTGGCGCCGTTCTCGGTGCCGCCGTCCTGCAGCGTGTAGGCGTCCGACAGCAGCGCCTTCTGCGACAGTAGTGCCGCCGGCGTGCCATTGAGCGCCTGCTCCGCCGAACGCACCGTGACCTGTGCCAGGTCCGGGTCGTAGAGCCAGATGCGCTTGCCGTCGCAGATCATCAGCTGGCTGTAGGGCTTCTCATAGGCCCACCGGAACTTGCCCGGCCGCGACAGCGCCAGCTTGCCGGAGCTGCTGCCGGTGACCTTGCCCCCCTCATCGGCCTGCACCTGGCTGAAGTCCGCCGTCAGCGTCTGCACGCCGTCCACGAACTTGCGCAGCGTTGCCTGGGGATCTGCTGCCTGCGCAGGCAGCACGGCGGCCAAGCCCAGCAAGGCGGCGAAAAGGCGAAGCTTCATGTTGGTGATTCCGTTCAAAAATGACATCTCCAGTATGAAAGCAGGGCCTGAATCGGTTCTGAACTAAGCCTTCTAAAAGGCTTGATGAGCGCAGCGAATGCTTTTGATGTTCGGGGTCCCATTGTGCGAGTGCCTGCGCGGCGGTCGGGCGCAGGGGGCGAGCCGGACAGGATGTCCGGCCGAGGGGCCTCAGGCCATGGATGGCCCGTGGGCCCGACCCCGTCCGCGCCCGACC
>JASBRP010000048.1 GCA_030149365.1 Solimonas sp. | reverse complement strand
CGATACGAACAGCAGCTTCTCGTCCATGGGTTTGAGTTCCTTCCAAGGCATGGGCTTCTCTCCAGATCAGCCCCGCCAGACTAGAAACTGTTACCTATGTTCGTGAACCAATCTGTTACCTATGAATATGAACCGTACCGGTACGTTTTCTCTTGGTTACTTCTCTTTGTCGTACAACAAAGAGAAGTAACTCGCCCTTGGGCGAAATAAACCTCCAGAGATCAACCGCACCTGACCGGCGTAGTCGCCGGCACTACTACTGCCGCTTCCAAATGAAAGCTTCGCCCCTCACCCCCACCCTCTCCCCGCAAGCGGGGAGAGGGAGACAAGATAGTGACGCCATCCTTGGCGAGACAGCAGTTACTTGATTGATCCCCAGGGGCATTTGGCCGGGCTGGGACATGACATTGAGTCATGACCCAGTAAGCCAAATGCAATCCATGGCCGCCCGTGATTCGCCGCAGGCGATGACATTTAGTCATCGCCAAAGCGCGGCAAATCACCCCCGCAAACGGGGAGAGGGAGACAAGAGAGCCAGTCACTTCAGAAGTCGAGGTCCAGTGCACCGCAGAGCCAGTCACATAGCGGCACGACATCCTTGTAGCGCTTCATCAGCAACTGCGGCAGGCCCGGGGAGAGGATGTCCTCATCGGACAGCGGCGTGCTGGCGATGAAGTCCTTGCGCTTGAGGTCCTCGATCAGTTCGTGGGTCGGGTCGTAGCCCTTGGGCGGGCGTGACAGCGAGTCGCCGCCCAGTTCCCAATGCTTGCGGAAGGCCGCGGAGCGGGTGGCCTGCTTCCAGCTCGCGGGGTTGTTGAGCAGGTAGTTGCGGATGCGCTTGAGGCTGTCGGGCTGGGGGTGCCAGATGCCGCCGCCGGTGAAGCACTCCCCCGGCTCCAGGTGCAGGTAGAGCACCGGCGCGTCGAGCCGGCCCATGGCCGCATTGCCGGCATCGCCTCGCTGCATCGCCTTGGTGGCGGCATGGTAGAAGGTAATGCCGACGTGGGTCTTGTAGGGCGTCTTGTCGGAGGCGAAGCGCGTGTCGCGGTGGATGCGGAACAGCGAGCCGCCGACCGGCTTGGGGTTGGCGACGATCTGCTCGCTCAGCGAGCGCAGGGGGCCCTCCATGTCGGCGATCAGGCGCAGCGCCGGGCCGCGCACCTGCTCCTCGTAGCGGTCCTTGTTGGCGTGAAACCATTCGCGGCTGTTGTTGCGCTTGAGCGCCTTGAGGAACTTGAACAGCTCGGGGGTGAAGTACGCCTCTGCCTTGGCCATGGCCTTCCCTGTCAGGAGTGATTTTTCTAACTTGCCAAGCCTGCGCGTCTGGCGCAAGTTGGCGGCATCAAAACTTCCGGGAGCAGGTCATGGCACAGGGCGTACGCGAGCAGGTGTCGGCAGAGGAATGGGAACTGCGGGTCAACCTGGCGGCGGCCTACCGCCTGGTGGCGCTGTATGGCTGGGACGACCTGGTGTTCACCCATATCTCGGCGCGGGTGCCGGGGCCGGATGAGCATTTCCTGATCAACCCCTACGGCTTCATGTTCGAGGAGATCACCGCCAGCTCGCTGGTGAAGATCGACCTGCAGGGCCGCAAGGTGATGGACTCGCCGCACCCGGTGAACCCGGCCGGCTTCACGATCCACAGCGCGATCCATGCGGCGCGGCATGACATCCAGTGCGTGATGCACACGCATTCGCTCAACGGCGTGGCGGTGTCGGCGCAGAAGGACGGCGTGCTGCCGATCTCGCAGCAGTCGCTGTTCGTGTTGTCGTCACTGGCGTACCACAACTACGAGGGCGTGGCGCTGAACGAGGACGAGAAGCCGCGCCTGGTGGCGGACCTGGGCGACAAGGTCTTCTACATGCTGCGCAACCATGGCCTGCTGACACTGGGCAACACCATTGCCGATGCCTTCCTGCAGATGTACATCTTCGAGGCGGCCTGCATGATCCAGGTGCGCGCGCAGTCCGGAGGCGGCGAGCTGATTCCCATTGCGCAGCCGATCCTCGACGGTATCCAGAAGCAGGTGCAGATGGTGACGCGAGGGCTGGGCGGCGCGCTGGCCTGGCCGGGATTGCTGCGGAAGCTGGATCGGGTGAATCCGGGGTATGGGGAGTGAGGATGAATCCTTAGCCCTGCGGCCAAGTGCGTACCGCCCAAGCACCACCCTCACTCGGCAACCGCTCCCTGCGTTGCCCTACCTCGGGCGTCCATGCCCTCGCCTAGCCCTCTCCCGCCAGCGGGAGGGGTGAATAAAACGCTACGGCTTCTTCGATTCGATCTTCTTCGACTGCGAGGTGGCCGGCTGCTTGGTCGGTGTGCCCTTACTCTCTTCCTTCATCTCCGCCGGCAAGTTCGCGGCCTCGGCTTTCAGCTCGTCGACCAGGGCCTTGCAGTCGTTGTCTTCGCCCAAGCCCAGCTCCACGGTGGGCAGTAGTGCTGCCAGGGGACCAACCAGGGTGGCCAGGGCGACGGCGGCTCCGCCCTTGATGGCCAGGCGGTCCCAGTCGGGGCGGATGCGTGGGGCGGCAAACGTGCCGCCGATGTTGATCGGGGCGCGCAGCGACGCCAAGCCGATGCGCTTGGGCTTGGTGTGGATGCGGTAGTCCAGGGTCTCTTCGCGCAGGCTGATGCTGCCGTCGCCGAGGATATTGGCCTCGCCGGTATCCACCAGCAACAGTCGCGTCTCCAGCAGGCCTTCCTTCATGCCCAGGTCGGCGATGGCGCAGCGCACGTCGGTCTCCGAAGGCAGGCCCAGGGCGGACAGCAGGGCCTTGCCGAATTCCAGGCCGGCGAGGTTCACCAGCAGCGCGCTGAGATGGCCGCGGTTCATGTAGAGCTTGAGCTCGCCGTCGCCGCTGCCCAGGATCTGCGCAGTGGAGTTGCCATAGCTGTCGATGCGCGCGCTGCCGCCGATCAGGCCGGTGCCGTTCAGCGCGGGGTTGTCGCGCACCAGGCGCTTCAGGTCGATGCGGCGGAAGTCGATGTCGCCGACCACGTGCACCACGTCGCTGCGTCCGTCGAGCTCGATGTTGCCGGCGATGCGGCCTTCGCCGATCTTGAACTGCAGCGGCTTGAGCTGCAGCTCGCCTTCGCGGGACACCAGGTGGGCGGACAGGCCGTCGAAGGGCAGATCGCTCTCGATGCGGTCGGCGCGGTACTTGATGTCGAGATCGGCGGCACGCAGCTTCGGCAGGTTGATCGGCTTGTCCGGGAGCACGCGCTCGCGCGCCTGGGCCTGGGCTCGCTGCGCCTTCTGCTCCTCACTCTCGGTTTCCGCGCCGGCCTCGCCGGGCGTGGCGCCGACGAAGCCGCCGAGATCGGCCAGCACCACCTTGTTGGAGCGCATGTCGGCGATGACCAGGCGGCGCTCGCCGTTGAGGTCCACCGCCAGGGTGCCGGACAGGTCGCTCTGGCCGACGCGGCCATGGAAGTCGCGGAAGCGCACGCGGCCCTGCTCGTAGTCCAGGTGGCCCTGGAGGCTGTAGGCCGCGGTGGGGGGCAATGGCACGCCGGTCAGGGGATAGAGGTCGGCCAGGGTGTCGCCGTTCAGCTGCAAATCCAGCTGCGCGCCGCCAAACCTGGTCGGCTGCAGCAGCGTACCCTTCAGCATGACCCGCGTAGCACCGTTGACCACGCTCAGGCGCACGGGATACGGCCGCTCCGGCTGGCGCAGGCCCAGCAGCGAGCCGCCAATGAAGTTGGCCGTGACCGGTGCTGCGTTGTAGGTGCCGCTGGCCTCGGCATGCAGGCGCGGCTCGCCGTCGGCCGCTTCCTCGGTCCCCACGCGGATTTCGAAGTCGGCGCGCAGGCGCGGTTCCTTGACCCGGGCATGGCCGTTGCGGATCTCCAGGCGGTCGATCTCCAGGGCCCAGGGGCGGCCGCCGGATTTCTCGGATTTCTCACCCGGGGATAGCTGCCAGTTGGGCTTGCCGTCCGGCCCCGGGTACAGGTCGGCATCAGGCTTGTCGATCTGGATGTCGAGCAGGCGGATTTCACGGTGCCAGAGCCGCCAGGGATTGATGCGGATGGCCAGGCGCTCGACGCTGGCCATGCGGCTGTCGGCAGGGAAACCTTCCGGATTGGCAACGGCGATGCCGTCGAGCACGATCAGGGGATGGCGTCCCAGGTCCACGTCCAGGTTGCGCACGCTGACCGGGCGGCCCAGGGCCGCCGAGGCCTGGCGCTCCACCAGGGGGCGGAACCAGTTCCAATCGCCCAGCAACAACAGCGTCGCCAGCAACAGCAGCACGGCGTACAGGAACCAGCGAATCCGGGGGGGGTTCTGCGTCATTGCTTCTTTCCGCTTTTGGGGCAGGGCCGGCATCACTCAGGATTCTGACACTCCCGGCGGGCCAGGCGTTCCCTCAGCGCCGCCGCAGGATCCAGGCCTGCGCCGCATGCACCGGCAACCACAGGGCGATCCAGTGCAGGTTCTGCTGTGCCCCGGGCAGCAGCAGGATCAGCAGGGCAAGAACCGAGCCCGCCCCCACCAGCAGGGAAATGCCGCGAGCACCCGCCCCGGCCACGGCAGCGGCCCGGAACTGCCGGGCCCAGGCCGGCAGCAGCAGCAGGCAGAGGGGGCTGAACAGCAGCAGGTTGCGGTTCTCCCACATGACCCAGTGGTCGGTCAGGAACCAGATCGCCAGCAGCACCAAGCCGCCCAGGCCGGCCACCAGGTTCAGCGTCAGGGCCAGGCCGGCGAGGCTCCAGCGTGCGGCCGCCGCCGCACGGAAACGCGCCAGCAATAGTAGGACGGCGGCCAGGCCCAGGCCCAGCAGGGCCATCGGCGCCCGCAGTGAGGGCGGACGCTGGGGCTCATCCAGACCGCCCGCCAGGACACGCGCCTCGCCGCGCATCATCGGGCGGGAGCTGCCGTCGGCGGCGGTCAGACGGGCGCTGCGCACGGACTCCATCAGCACCATCGGCACGAAGCTCTGCTGCCAGCGATCGATGGGGCCGTCGCCACGGGCGCCCACCACCGCGTCCATGCCCAGGAACAGCGGCTGCACCGGCGAGATCAGGCGCGTGGCCTCGAAGCGGTAGCTGACCGCGGTGGGCTGCCCGGCGAGCTGGCGCCGCAACTGGCCGCCGGTGACGCGGTCGATGGCGTCGCGCACGCGCGTGGAGCAGTTGGAGAGGAAGTAATCGTAGTGGTAGTCGGCGTTCTCGGGCCGGGCGTTCCATTCGAGGAATGCGGCCAACTCGCGGCTCTGCGCGGCGTCCAGGTTCAGCTCCTGCGCCTGCACCCAGCGGCCTTCGTACTGGTACTGCGCCAGGGTGTCGGCCAGCGGCTCCACCGCGAGCCGGTACTGCATGTGGCCCCGGGCGAAGTTCAGGAAGAAGTTCTTCTGGTGGAAGTCGAAGATGCCGTAGTTGTAGACGCGGTCCTCGCCGTTGGCGATGTCGCGCACCAGCAGGGCGTTGTGGCCGAAGCGCTGCCAGTAGACCGGACCCGGAGCGAAGGTCAGCAGGACGATCTGCGGCGCCGGGCGCTCGGTCGCCAGGGGGGCAGGCTCCTGGGCCTGGGCGGGGTACAGGGGCATCAGCACCAGCAGCAACGCCCGGAAAAACTTGTGCATCACTGTCCGTCCCTCAATTCGACCGGCTCCAGGGGGAAATCCTGTGGTTGTTCATCTATCGACGTGGCGAAGGCCGTTGAAGGACTCACTGCATACAGGCGCTTGTCAGATCGGACCTGGAAACGCTTGATGTCCGACTTTGCCCCCAGCTCGTACGGAGCCGGCACAGCATAGGCCTTGCCTACAGAGTACCTAAAGCGCCCTTCGGGGAATGCCACATCCAGAACGGGGCTGGTCATCTCCGGGGATAGGGAGACACGTACCCACTGCAGGCGCTGGAACTCTTCGCGCCTGATTTCCAGGACGGTTCCACGGGGCCAGTTGACTGGGGCATCCGTAAACAGGACCACAAGATCCTGCGAGGAGTCGTTGTAGATATCGAATTTCTGCGGCGGAGGGCATCCCTGCAGGAGGGCGGCGAGCAGCAGGAGCGTCACGCTGAACCACCTGGTCACAGAATGACCAGAGTGTCGAGCCCGAATTTTCATGCCGGAGACAGCGTGACCTGGAACATGTAAAGCAGCGAGCCACGCGCCGAAGGACCCGCCGCAGGCGGGATCGCCGCCAAGGCAAGTCTGCGCCGTGCACATGGCGCGGTGCTCATGCCGGAGACAGCGTGACCTGGAACATGTGCACCCGGCGGCTGTCCGCGCGCTGCACATTGAAGTTGAAGCGCTCGATGCGCACGCTCTCGCCGCGCTTGGGCATGTGGCCGAAGCGGTGCAGCACCAGGCCGCCGATGGTGTCGAACTCGTCGGTGGGGAACTCGATGCCGAAGTAGGCGTTGAAGTTCTCGATGGTGGTCAGGGCGTTGACCAGGAAGCGGCGCTCGTCCTGCTTCAGGATCAGGGCGCCTTCGGCTTCGTCGTACTCGTCGTCGATGTCGCCGACGATCTGTTCCAGCACGTCCTCGATGGTGACAAGACCAGCGACGCCGCCGTACTCGTCGGCGACCATCGCCATGTGGTTGCGCGACTTGCGGAAGTCCTTCAGCAGCACGTTGAGACGCTTGGACTCCGGCACGAACACGGCCGGGCGCAGCAGGCGCTGCAGGTCGAAGGTGGCGGGGTCGAAGCCTTCGACCCCCGAGGAAAACTTGAGCAGGTCCTTGGCCAGCAGGATGCCGAGGATCTCGTCGCGCGAATCGCCGGTGACGGGAAAGCGCGAGTGGCCGGACTCTACGACCACGGAGAGGATCTTATCCAGGCGCCAGTCGGACTCCAGCGTCACCAGCTGCGCGCGCGGCACCATCACTTCACGTACCTGGGTATCGGCGCTTTCCAGGATTCCTTCGAACATCTCCTGCGCGTCGGCGTCGAGAAGATCGCTCTCGCGCGCCTCCTGCAGCACTTCCAGCAGTTCCTCGCGGGTCTGCGGGCCGCCGCCGAAGTTATGGGTCACCCGACGCCACCAGCGCTGTAGCGCGGTGCCATCGGGCTTGGGACTGTGTTCGTCGTTATCGTTCATAGGGGTTGGAGAAGCCCAGTCGCTTCAGGATACGGGTTTCGAGTGCTTCCATGCGCAGGGCCTCGGAATCCTGCTCGTGATCGTGCCCCAGCAGATGCAGGCAGCCATGGATCACCATGTGGGCCCAATGGGCCCGTGCCGGCTTGCCCTGCTCCACGGCCTCGCGCGCGACTACCGGCGCGCAAATGACCAGGTCACCCAGCACCGGCAGGCTCTCCAGCTCCGGCTCGCCCTGGAAGGACAGCACGTTGGTGGGTTTGTCCTTGCCGCGGTACTGGTGGTTCAGCTGGCGCGATTCCTCGTCGCCAACGATGCGGATGTTGAGCTCGCCCTTCTCTCGGCCCAGGGCGGCCAGCGCCCAGGCGCGCAGTGTCGCCGGTGCCGGGATGCCGGCGGCGGGGACCATCCGCTGGATGCTGATGTCAGCCGTCACGCCGGGTTCTCCTGCAGCTCGTACAGCTCGTAGGCGTGCACGATGGCCTGCACCAGCGGGTGACGCACCACGTCTTCTTTCTGGAAGCGGGTGAAGGAAATGCCCGGCGTGGTGCCGAGCACGCGCTCGGCGTGGCGCAGGCCGGACATCTGGTGCTTGGGCAGGTCCACCTGGGTCATGTCGCCGGTGACCACGGCGACGCTGCCGAAGCCGATGCGCGTGAGGAACATCTTCATCTGCTCGACCGAGGTGTTCTGGGCCTCGTCGAGGATGATGAAGGACTCGTTGAGCGTGCGGCCGCGCATGAAGGCCAGCGGTGCGATCTCGATGACGCTCTTCTCGAGCAGGCGGGCAACCTTCTCGAAGCCCATCATCTCGTAGAGCGCGTCGTAGAGCGGACGCAGGTAGGGGTTGATCTTCTCGGTCATGTCGCCCGGCAGGAAGCCGAGCTTCTCGCCGGCTTCCACCGCCGGGCGCACCAGCACGATGCGGCGCACGCGGTCGCGCTCCAGGGCCTGCACGGCGCTGGCCACGGCCAGGTAGGTCTTGCCGGTGCCGGCAGGGCCGATGCCGAAGTTGAGGTCGTTGCTGGCGATGGCTTTCAGGTAGCCCTTCTGCTGCAGGCTGCGACCGCGCACGACGCCGCGCTTGGTGCGCACCACCACTTCGCCGGTCGCCGCACGCTCCTCTTCCGCCGCGGCAGCGTCCAGCTCCGGATCCGGGCCGTGCTCGGCCAGGGCCAGGTGGACGTGCTCTGTGGTGACGATGTCGTCCTCGGTCTGCTCGAACAGCTCACGCAGCACGGCTTCGCCGCGGGCGATGTCCGTGCGCGTGCCAACCAGCTGGAAGCGGTTGCCGCGGCTGCGGATCTCGATGCCCAGGCGCAGCTCGATCTGCCGCAGGTGGGCGTCGAAGGGGCCATTGAGGTTGGCGATGCGCTGGGCTTCGTCGGGCAGCAGCTCCAGGTCGAGCCGCGCCTGCACCGGTGCCTTCTTCATGCCGTCACCGCTTCGGCGCAGAGGCGCCCGCGCAGGGAGTTGGTCTGCATCTCGGTGATCTCGATGTCCACGAACTGGCCGATCAGGGATTCGGGACCGTCGAAGTTGACCATGCGGTTGTGCGAGATGCGCCCGGCGACCTGGCCGCGGCCGCGCTTGGACTGTTTCTCCACCAGTACGCGCTGGGTGCTACCGACCAGGCCCTGCTTGAAGGCGTCGTCAAGCTGCTGGATGCGCTGCTGCAGCAAGTGCAGGCGGCGTGATTTTTCCTCCGCCGGCACGGTGTCGCGCAGGTTGGCGGCCGGGGTGCCCGGGCGCGGGCTGTAGTTGAACGAGTAGGCGCAGTCGAAGCCGCACTCGGCGATCAGGTCCATGGTGCGCATGAAGTCGTCTTCCGACTCGGTGGGGAAACCCACGATGAAGTCGGACGACAGCGACAGGCCGGGCCGCGCCTGGCGGATGCGGCGGATTTTCTCGATGTACTGCGCACGGGTGTAGCCGCGTTTCATCATGCCCAGGATGCGGTCGGAGCCGGATTGCACGGGAAGGTGCAAATAGCTCGCCAACTTGGGCTCCTCGGCATAGGCCTCGATCAGCGAATCCGTGAACTCGGCCGGGTGCGAGGTGGTGTAGCGGATGCGCTCGATGCCGGGGATCTGGGCGACGTAGCGGATCAGCAGGGCCAGGTCGCAGGTTTCGCTGGTGTCACCCATGCGGCCGCGGTAGGCGTTGACGTTCTGGCCCAGCAGGGTCAGCTCACGCACGCCCTGCCCGGCCAGCTGGGCGCATTCCAGCAGCACGTCGTCCAGCGGGCGGGAGACTTCCTCGCCACGGGTGTAGGGCACCACGCAGAATGTGCAGTACTTGGAACAGCCTTCCATGATCGACACGAAGGCAGTGACGCCCTCGGCGCGGGGCTCCGGCAGGCGGTCGAACTTCTCGATCTCGGGGAAGCTGACGTCCACGGCCGGCTTGCGCAGGGCGCGGGTGGTCTCCAGCAGCTCCGGCAGGCGGTGCAGGGTCTGGGGGCCGAAGACGATGTCCACCATCGGCTGGCGGGCGGCGATGGCCTCGCCTTCCTGGCTGGCGACGCAGCCGCCCACGCCGATCAGGCGGGCCGGATCGGCCTTCTTCCAGTCCTTCCAGCGGCCCAGTTCGGAGAACACCTTCTCCTGCGCCTTCTCGCGCACGGAGCAGGTGTTCAACAGCAGCAGATCGGCCTCGTCCGGATTCTGGGTGCGCTCGTAACCATGTGATTTTGCGAGCACATCCGCCATCTTGGACGAGTCGTACTCGTTCATCTGGCAGCCGTAGGTAATCAGGTACAGCTTCTTGGACATCGGAAGGGCACAGCCGGGTGGGAGGCCGATTATACCGGAACCCCCTTTTCGCCCCGTTACAGCCTGTTTTCAGCTGTTTTTCAGGAAGTTATCCAGATTACCGCGGGCCGTGGCCTGCACTTTGTTCCTCAACAGCGGGGTCCAGCCCAGCAGCAGCCCGGGGGTGCCCAGGGCCTGGCGCGACCAGGCCCAGAAGTCGAAGCGGTCGCGGTGAGTGGCGATCAGGCCGTCGCGGAAGGTGAAGTCGGCGTCGATGCGGTTGAGCACCATGCGGCCGGTGGCGGAGAAGCGGTAGTGCGCGTCCCAGTGGGCGCGGCCACTGCGGTCGTCGGCCTGGATGCCGCTGTAGTCGAGCTTCCAGACGTCCGCGCCCTTGGCCTGGGTGACCTGGCAGAGCATGGACCACATGCCAGCGGTCTCGCGCCGGCCATGCAGCGTGAAGACCGGGTCATGGAACTCCACGTCGGGCGCGTAGCAGGAGGCCATGGTGTCGGCGTCGAGCGCGGCGAAGGCGCGGTAGAACTTTTCGATGAGTTCGGCGTTGCGGTGCATGGGTACCTCTTCTTGTCTCCCCTCGCCCACCTGTGGGAGAGGGCGTGTTTGCCTGCTGGAGAGTGACATTGAGTCACTCTCCAGCCAAGCAAACACGGGGAGAGGGTGTCTGTAGAACTTGGCTGGGTCAATCCAGCGTGGATTTACAGAAACCCTCTCCCCTGCCCCTCTCCCGCAAGCGGGCGAGGGGTTCATACACCCTAGTTGAACGTCTTCCCCTCGCCCGCCAGCTTCGCCAGCAGCTTCGCCGGCTCCCAGAAACCCGGCGCCGACAGCGGGTTCTTCGCGAACTCGCGGCAGCGTGCGACGACCTTGTCCAGGCCCTGCATGTCGGCGTAGAGCATGGGGCCGCCCAGGTGCAGCGGGAAGCCGTAGCCGTTGAGGTACATCATGTCGATGTCGGAGGCACGCAGGGCGATGCCCTCTTCGACGATGCGCGCGCCCTCGTTGACCAGGGCGTAGACCAGGCGCTCGACGATCTCGCTGTCGGGGATCGCGCGGCGGGTGACGCCGAGTTCCTTCGAAACGTCGAGGATGATCTTCTCGACCTCCGCGTCCGGGTGGGCGTTGCGGTCGCCCGGCTGGTAGGCATACCAGCCCTTGCCGGTCTTCTGGCCGTAGCGGCCCAGCTCACAGATACGGTCGGCGATCAGGCTGTGGCGCATGTCGGGATGCTCGGCGTAGTGGCGCTTACGGATGTACCAGCCCACGTCGTTGCCGGCAAGGTCGCTCATGCGGAAGGGGCCCATGGCGAAGCCCAGCTTCTCGATGGCGCCGTCCACCTGCTGTGGCAGCGCGCCCTCCTCCAGCAGCACCAGGGCCTCGGCGCTGTACTTGTTGATCATGCGGTTGCCGACGAAACCATCGCAGACGCCGGCAACCACCGGCAGCTTGCGGATCTTGCGGCCCAGTTGCATCACGGTGGCCATCACGTCCTTGGCGGTCTGCTTGCCGCGCACCACTTCCAGCAGGCGCATGACGTTGGCCGGCGAGAAGAAGTGCAGGCCGACGACATCCTGCGGGCGCTGGGTGAAGGTGGCGATGCGGTCCAGGTCCAGCGTGGAGGTGTTGCTAGCCAGGATGGCGCCGGGCTTCATCACGGCGTCGAGCTGCTCGAAGACCTTCTTCTTGACATCCATGTCCTCGAACACGGCCTCTATCACGATGTCGGCCGTTCCCAGGTCGGCGTAGGACAGCGTGGGCTGGATCAGCGCCATGCGCTGGTCCAGCTTCTCCTGGGTGAGCTTGCCCTTCTTGACCTGGTTCTCGTAGTTCTTGCGGATCACGGCCAGACCACGGTCCAGCGCGTCCTGCTTGACCTCGAGGATGCGCACCGGGATGCCAACGTTGGCGAAGTTCATGGCGATGCCGCCTCCCATGGTGCCGGCGCCGATCACGGCGGCGCTGTCGATCTTGCGCAGCGGCGTGTCGTCCGGGATGTCCGGGATCTTGGCGGCGGCGCGTTCGCCGAAGAAGGCGTGGCGCAGCGCGCGCGACTCGGGACCGTTGACCAGGAACTCGAAGCCCTTGCGCTCCACCTCCATGCCCTCGTCGAAGGGCTTGGTGGCAGCGGCCTCGATGCACTCCAGGCACTTGAGCGGGGCCGGCAGGCGTCCGGCCTGCTTGGCCACCTGCGTGCGGGCGGCGGCGAAGAAGGCGGCTGCATCGGGCTGGCTCAACTGCAGGTCGCGCACGCGCGGCAGCGGGCGGTTGCCCGCGACCTTGCGGGCGAAAGCCAGCGCTCCGGCGAGCAGGTCACCGGCGGTCACCATTTCGTCGAACAGCTTCGTGCCGGCGAGCTTGGCGGCCGGCACCATGTCGCCGCTCACCACCATCTCCAGCGCGGTCTGCACACCGACCAGGCGCGGCAGGCGCTGCGTGCCGCCGCCGCCGGGCAGCAGGCCCAGCTTCACCTCGGGCAGGGCGATCTGCGCGTCGGGCACCGCCACGCGGTAGTGGCAACCCAGCGCCAGCTCCAGGCCGCCGCCGAGGCAGACGCCGGAGATCGCGGCGACCACGGGCTTGTCCAGGGCCTCGATCTGTGCGATCAGGTCATGCAGGTTCGGCGTGGCCAGCATCAGCGGGCTGTTGAACTCGCGGATGTCGGCGCCGCCGGAGAAGGCCTTGGCGGTGCCGGTCAGCACGATGGCCTTGATCGCGGGGTCCTTGGCAGCCTGCGCGAGGCCCTCGGCGATCCCTTGGCGCAGCGGCAGGCCCAGGCCGTTGACCGGGGGGCTGTTCATGCTGATGACGGCGATATCGCCCTCGCTGCGGGTGGCGCAGACGGACATGGGGGTTCTCCTCGTTGGAATGGGGTCGCGTGAATCCTGAAGGCTAGCGCCCAGGGTCTGTTAACTCTATCGTGATCGCTGTGACGGAGATCGTTTTGCCGCAGGGCTAAGTCCCGGCACGCGCGGTGTACTAGACGTACATAAGCGGGGCGGGACAACGCCCTGCGGCAAAACGGTCCCGCCCTCCGGGTGCCCCCAGATTTGCCGCCATGCGGCGTTGCTCGTCGGTTACTTATTCCCGATAAGCGCCCTCCTCGCGCCTTGCCTGGCGGCAAATCTGGGGGCATCACAGCGATCACGATAGAGTTAACAGACCCTAGCTTCATCATTCAAATGAATGATTTTGATCCCTGCTGATAAGAACGGCTCATTGTTTATCCGCCAGGGCCATGGGCCACGAGACACGGGGGTTTGCCATCGGCGGCATTGATGAAAGGGGATTCATGCAATTCATTGGCCTCATGGGCGGCTCCGGCCTATGCTGCGCCCCGCCATCCTGGAGGAACCATGGACCTGAATTTCACGGCGGCCGACGAGGCCTTCCGCGGCGAAGTCCGCGCATTCATCGACAAGAAGCTGCCCCCGGACATCCGCCGCAAGGTGCTGGAAGGCCAGCGCATGGTGAAGGACGACTACTACCGCTGGCACGTGATCCTGCACGAGCAGGGCTGGATCGCGGCCAACTGGCCCAAGGAATTCGGCGGCCCCGGCTGGACCGCCGCCCAGCAGCATATCTTCGAGGAGGAATGCGCCGACGCCGGCGCGCCGATCCTCTCGCCCTTCGGGCTGCGCATGGTCGCCCCCGTGATCATGGCCTTTGCCAGCCCGGAGCAGCAGCAGTACTACCTGCCGCGCATCCGCAGCGGCGAGCACTGGTGGTGCCAGGGCTACTCCGAACCGGGCTCGGGATCGGACCTGGCCTCGCTGCGCACGCGCGCCGAGCGCGTCGGCGACAAGTACATCGTCAACGGCCAGAAGACCTGGACCACGCTGGGCCACCACGGCAACTGGATCTTCTGCCTGGTGCGCACCAATGCGGAGGCGCGCAAGCAGGAGGGCATCTCCTTCCTGCTGATCGACATGAAGACGCCGGGCATCACCGTGCGCCCGATCATCATGATCGACGGCGAACACGAGGTGAACGAGGTCTGGTTCGAGAACGTCGAGGTGCCCGTGGGCAACCTGATCGGCGAGGAGAACAAGGGCTGGACCTACGCCAAGTACCTGCTGGGCCACGAGCGCACCAACATCGCCGAGGTGGGCCGCTCCAAGCGCCGCCTGAAGCGCCTGAAGGAGATTGCGGCGAAGCAGCCGGGCTCCGACGGCAAGCCGTTACTGCAGGATGTCCGCTTCCG
>JASBRP010000046.1 GCA_030149365.1 Solimonas sp. | reverse complement strand
CCCACGACAGCCCCGGCTCGCCCGGCATGGCCCCCGCCGATCACGATGACTTCGTAGTGGTGCAGATCAGGATTCATGGGAGATAAATGAAAACGCCCCGCAGTGCGGGGCGAGATTTTACCGCTATTCCGGCATCAAATCTTGATTTTTCCGGTGAGCATCTGCCACCACATCTTCCAGTCACCCAGATAGGAAAGCCAGGGGTACTGGAAGGTGGCGGGCTTGTTGTGCTCGAAGAAGAAATGTCCCACCCAGGCAAAGGCATAGCCCTGGATGAAGGCGGCGGCGATCAGCCACCAGGTCTGCGTGGCCACCGCATAGATCACCAGGGCCAGGCCCAGGCTGGTGCCGACGAAGTGCAGGCGCCGGCAGGTGCGGTCGGAATGCTCCTGCAGGTAGTAGGGGTAGAACTGTTCCATGTTGCGGTATTCGGCGGGCTGGCTCATGGCGTGCTCCGGTAGCAAGGGTATGGCGCCAGTATCCCCCCGCGTCGGGTGCGCCTCAAGCGTAAATCTTCCCTATGCCGCATCGCTTTTTGTTGTCTAATGCCCATATTCCAGGCACTTACGACGGGATCCCTGCTTGCGCATCGACAAGATCGCCCAGCGGCCGCGCATGCTCGGCTGGCGCGAATGGGTCGCGCTGCCGGAGTTCGGCGTGCGCCAGATCAAGGGCAAGATGGACACCGGAGCGCGCAGCTCGGTGATCCATGCCTTTGCCATCGAGCGGCCGGCGCCGGGGCGCCTGCGCTTCGGCCTGCACCCGCTGCAGAACTCCGAACGCGAGATCTGGTGCGAGGCCGAGATGATCGACGAGCGCTGGGTCACCGACTCCGGCGGGCACCGCGAACTGCGCCCCTTCATCCGCACGCCGGTGACCCTGGGGCACGACACCTGGGACGTGGAAATCTCGCTGACGGCGCGTGACACCATGCGCTTCCGCCTGCTGCTGGGCCGCACGGCCCTGTCAGGGCATTATGTGGTTGATCCCGCCTCCTCCTATTTGCTGGGCAAGCGCCGATGAAGATCGCCATCCTGTCTCGCAACCGCCGCCTGTACTCGACCCGCCGCCTGATCGAAGCCGCCGAACAGCGCGGCCACGATGTCAGCGTGATCGACGTGCTGCGCTGCTACATGAACATCCTGCCGCACTCCCCGGAAATCCATTACCGCGGGCAGAAGCTGCAGGGCTATGACGCCATCGTGCCGCGCATCGGCGCCTCCGTGACCTTCTACGGTACGGCGGTGGTGCGCCAGTTCGAGATGATGGACGTCTACTGCCTCAACGAGTCGGTGGCCATCACCCGGGCCCGCGACAAGCTGCGGGCGCTGCAGCTGCTGGCGCGCAAGGGCATCGGCATGCCGCGCACCGGCTTCGCCCACTCGCCGGACGACACCCACGACCTGATCGGCCTGGTCGGCGGCGCGCCGATGGTGATCAAGCTGATCGAGGGCACCCAGGGCCAGGGCGTGGTGCTGGCCGAGACCGACAAGGCCGCCGAGTCGGTGATCGACGCCTTCCGCGGCCTGGACGCCTACTTTCTCGCCCAGGAGTTCATCGAGGAAGCCAAGGGCAGCGACATCCGCTGCTTCGTCATCGGCGGCAAGGTGGTGGCGGCGATGATGCGCACCGCCAAGCCCGGCGAGTTCCGCTCCAACCTGCACCGTGGCGGCACGGCCCAGGCGGTGAAGATCACGCCGGAGGAGCGGTCCACCGCCGTGCGCGCGGCCAAGATCATGGGCCTGAACGTGGCCGGCGTGGACATCCTGCGCTCCAACCATGGCCCGGTGGTGATGGAGGTGAATTCCTCCCCCGGCCTGGAGGGCATCGAGGCCGCGTCCGGCGTGGACATTGCCGGCAAGATCATCGAGTTCATCGAGAAGAACGCGGCGCCGGGCAAGACCCGCACCAAGGGCGGCTAGCCGCCCGCCGGACGGCCGGCGAACGGCCGGGCGCCTTCCGATGGCGTCCCCGCGTTGAAAAAGGAGTGCCATGAAGAACAAGAGCACCAGGGCCGACAAGGCAGACCTCTTCGAGATCGGCGGCGAGCGGATCGGCTGCGGCGAGCGCCGCAACATCCAGCTGCCGGTGGCCAATCTCTACACCAACACCCCGGTGACGCTACCGGTGCGCGTCGTGCGCGGCCACGAACCCGGCCCCACGCTGTTCATCAGCGCGGCCCTGCACGGCGACGAGATCATCGGCGTGGAGATCATCCGCCGGCTCCTGGTGTCCAGCCGCCTGGAGCATCTGCGCGGCACGCTGCTGGCGGTGCCCATCGTCAACACGCTGGCCTTCCTGCACCAATCTCGCTACCTGCCCGACCGGCGCGATCTCAACCGCAGCTTCCCCGGCAGCGAGCGCGGCTCGCTGGCGGCACGGCTTGCCAACCTGTTCCTGCGCGAGATCGTCGGTCGCGCCGACTACGGCATCGACCTGCATACCGGCGCCATCCACCGGCCCAACCTGCCGCAGATCCGCGCCGACCTCGGCAACCCGGATACCCGGCGACTGGCGCGGGCCTTCGGCGCGCCGCTGGTGCTCGACTCGCAACCCACCAAGGGCACGCTGCGCGAGTACACCACCAAGAAGGGCATCCCGGTGCTGCTTTACGAGTCTTCCGAGGCACTGCGCTTCGACGAGGTCAGCATCCGCATCGGCGCCCGTGGCGTGCTCAACGTGCTGGAGGCCATCGGCATGCTGCCGCCGCCACCTCGAAAGTCGCGCGCGGCGGTGATCAAGCCGGTGCTGGCCACCCGCGATTCCTGGGTGCGTGCGCCCGCCAGTGGCATCCTGCGCGCCCAGGTGTCGCTGGGCGAGCCGGTGGAAGAGGGCCAGGTGCTGGGCATGATCGGCGACCCCATGGGCGAGCTGGATGCCCCGGTGCTGAGCAGCACCGCCGGCGTGGTGATCGGCCGCGTGTCGATGCCCCTGGTGCATGAGGGCGACGCCCTGTTCCACATCGCCGAGCTGGCCGAGCCGGGCAGTGCGGGTGGTGTGGCGCGGCGCATCCGCCAGGCCGAGCAGCAGAAGAGGAAGCATCCGCGCATCGTGTAAGTAGCAGCATTTTCCGTACCGTTCATGCCGAGCCCTTCGGTACACCGCGCAGAGCGCGGCACTCAGGACCGACGGGACGCGTCCCTCGATACGATCCGCCATGGCGGATCACTCGGGATGATCGTGCCGGCGCATATCGAGGCACGCGCAGTGCGCACCTCGATACCCTCGCTTTGCGAGCACTCGGTGTGAACGGTATGGGGGAATCTTCTGGCTAGCCCCTTGAAGCACTGAGGGGTAACCCCCATGCTCCCCTCTTCATGTCCCGCCGCCTCGCCGCCGAAACCCCCGACGACCCCGCCCCCAGCACCGACTGGCGGGTGCTGCGCACGCTCTGGCCCTACCTGACCGAGTTCCCCGTCCGGGTGGCCGTGGCCATGGCGTTCCTGGTGCTGGCCAAGCTGGCGGGCGTGGCCCTGCCGATGTTCCTCAAGCACCTGGTGGACTCGCTGGACATCAAGGACGGCGGCCTGTTCCTGCTGCCCCTGGGGCTGCTGCTGGCCTATGGCGCCATGCGCTTCGCCGCCGCGCTGTTCGGCGAGCTGCGCGACCTGGTGTTCGGCCGTGTCAGCGAGCGCGCCATGCGCCGGGCGGCGCTCAAGGTGTTCCAGCACCTGCACCGGCTGGACCTGGATTTCCATCTGACGCGCCGCACCGGCGGGCTGTCGCGCGACATCGAGCGCGGCGTCAGCGGCATCAGCTTCCTGCTGCGCTTCACGCTGTTCAACATCATCCCGACCCTGCTGGAAATCGGCCTGGTGGCGGCGATCCTGCTGTTCAACTACGGCGCCAGCTTTGCGCTCATCACCGGGATTTCGGTGGCGCTGTATGTGTTCTTCTCGGTGGTGGTCACGGAATGGCGCACGCAGTACGTGCGCGAGGCCAACGCCCTGGACTCGCGCGCCAACACCCGAGCGGTGGACTCGCTGCTGAACTACGAGACGGTGAAGCTGTTCGGCAACGAGAAGCACGAGGCCGACGAGTACGACCGCTTCCTGGCGAAGTGGGAGACGGCACAGCAGCAGCAGCGCCTGTCGCTGGGAGCGCTGAACGCCGGCCAGGCCCTGATCGTGGCGGTGGCCCTGACCTGGATGATGGTGCTGGCGGCCCAGCAGGTGGGTGCCGGGACCATGACCCTGGGTGACTTCGTGGCGGTGAATGCCTACATCATCCAGCTGTTCGTGCCGCTGAATTTCCTGGGCTTCGTCTACCGCGAGATCCGCCGGGCCATGACCGACATGCAGCGCATGTTCGGCCTGCTGCAGCAGCGTCCCAAGGTGGCCGACGCCCCGGACGCGCCCGACCTGGTCCTGGCGCCGGCCGAGGCGGGGCTGAGTTTCGAGAAGGTGTCCTTCGGCTACAGCGACAAGCGCCAGATCCTGCACGAGCTCAGCTTCGAGGTGCCGCCGGGGCGCAAGATCGCGGTGGTGGGGCCCAGCGGCTCGGGCAAGTCCACGCTGGCGCGCCTGCTGTTCCGATTCTACGACCCGGACCAGGGTGCGGTGCGCATCGGCGGGCACGACATCCGTGGCATCAGCCAGGACAGCCTGCGCCGCCTGATCGGCGTGGTGCCGCAGGATACGGTGCTGTTCAATGACACCCTGCGCTACAACCTGGCCTACGGCCGGCCCGGCGCCACCCAGGAAGAGATCGAGCGGGTGGTGCGGCTGGCGCACCTGGAGGGCTTCATCGCCCAGCTGCCAGAGGGCTACGACACCCGGGTCGGCGAGCGCGGCCTGAAGCTGTCTGGCGGCGAGAAGCAGCGCGTGGCCATCGCCCGCGCCCTGCTGAAGAACCCGGCGATCCTGGTATTCGACGAGGCCACCTCCTCGCTGGACTCGGGCTCGGAGCAGGCCATCCTGTCGGCGATCCGCGAGGTGGCGGCCCAGCGCACCGCGCTGGTGATCGCCCACCGCCTGTCCACCATCACCGACGCCGACCAGATCCTGCTGCTGGACCATGGCCGCATCGCCGAGCGCGGCAGCCATGCCGAACTGCTGGCCGCCGGAGGCGCCTACGCCCGCCTGTGGAAACTGCAGCAGCGCGACGGCGCGGCAGATACCCCGCCAAAGGTGTGATTTCTCCCTTCCCCGGGGCACGGATTTCGCATACCGTGTGAACGAAAAATCAGGGGAGGCCGGCACCAGCCGGCACGAAGGAAAAAGATGGCCATCAAGGATGTGCTGAAAGGGCTCGCCGGCTTCAGCCTGGGCGAGTCGCTGTACCGCAGGATCGTGACCCCCGAGGTGGAGGCGGCGATCGAGAAGATCCCCAAGCCGGTGGGCAGCTTCGGCTACGACCCCTGGGGCTACAACGAGAACGCGGTGAAGGTCTCGCTGGGCGTCACCAAGTGGCTCTACGACCACTATTTCCGCGTCACCGCCAATGGCCTGGAGAACATCCCGCCCAATGGCCGCCTGCTGATCATCGGCAACCATTCCGGGCAGCTGCCCATGGACGGCGTGCTGCTGGGCACCGCCCTGGCCACCAACCCGCATGGCCCGCGCGCCGCGCGTGCCATGATCGAGCGCTTCTTCCCCACGGTGCCCTATCTGGGCAACCTGCTGAACTCCATCGGCGCGGTAATCGGCGACCCGCTCAACTGCGCCAAGATGCTGGAGTCCGACGAGGTCATCATCGTCTTCCCCGAGGGCGTGCGCGGCTCCGGCAAGCTCTACAAGGACCGCTACAAGCTGCAGCGCTTCGGCAACGGCTTCATGCACCTGGCGCTGACACACAAGACCCCGATCATCCCGGTGGGCATCGTCGGCTGCGAGGAGACCATGCCGGCGGTGGCCAACATCGCGCCGCTGGCCAAGATCCTGGGCATTCCCTATGTGCCGGTGGCCCCGCCGTTCCCGCTGCCGGCGAAAGTGCACCTGAACTTCGGCAAGCCGATGCATTTCAAGTGCAACATGGAAAGCGAGGACGAAGTCACCGCCCTGGTGGAAGATGTGAAGACCGAGATCCGGCGCCTGATCGCGCTGGGCCTGGAACAGCGCAAGGAGATTTACTGATGGCTGCCCGTCCCGCACAGGCCAAGAAGACCATCCTGGTCACCGGCGCCGCCGGCTCGCTGGCCAAGCGCGTCATCGCGCGCCTGCATGGCCGCTACCAGGTGATCGCGGTGGATTTCCGCCAGAAGGTGGAGACCGACGCCAACATCCCCTCCTACAAGGTGGACCTGCACAAGCGCGGCTTCGAGGACATCTTCCGCAACCACAAGATCGACGCGGTGATCCACATCGGCCGCTTCTTCGCGCACGAGCAGGACCGCCAGCGGCGCTACAACGCCAATGTGCTCGGCACCAAGAAGCTGCTGGAGCTGTGCCGCAAGTACTTCGTCAAGCAGGTGATGATCCACTCCACCTACTACGTCTACGGCGCCAGCCCCTACAACCCGGCGCTGCTGGACGAGGACGCCCCGCTGAAGGCCAGCGAGGTGACGCAGGACCTGGTGGACTCGGTCGAGCTGGAGAGCCTGGCGCAGATCTACCTGTGGAAGTACCCGGAGCTGAACATCACCATCCTGCGGCCCTGCAACGTGCTGGGTCCGGGCGTGCGCAACAGCATGTCGCTGCTGCTGTCGCGCGGCATCGCGCCGGTGTTGCTGGGCTTCTCGCCGATGATGCAGTTCCTGCACGTGGACGACATGGCCGACGCCGTGGTGGTGGCCTTCGAGCAGAACAAGCCGGGCATCTACAACGTGGCGCCGGAGGACTGGGTGGCCTTCCAGGAGGCCGTTACGCAGAGCGGCTGCAGCAAGCTGCCGATCCCGTCGATCCCGCCGGTGCTGCCGAAGATGTGGAGCAACCTGCTGAACTGGAATGCCTTCTTCCCGCCGTACCTGATCAATTACTTCAAGTACCCGGTGATCATCGACGGCCGCCTGTTCCGCGACACTTTCGGCTGGAAGCCGCGGCGCAGCCTCAACGACATCTTCGGCTATTACCGCAAGAGCAAGCTGCTCGCGGCGTAATAGCCTGGCTCAATCATGGCGGAAGGAACTATTCACTGGTTCCGTTCGTCCACCCCTGACTAGAATGCAGGAACCCCACAGGAGCAGGCCCATGGCCAAGGAAAAGAAGCAGAAGGCGAAGATCGACATCGGTATCGGCAAGGACCAGCGCAAGTCGATCGCCGACGGCCTGTCGCGCCTGCTGGCCGACGAGTACACGCTGTACCTCAAGACCCATAACTTCCACTGGAACGTCACGGGGCCGATGTTCAACACCCTGCACCTGATGTTCGAAACCCACTACACCGAGGCCGCCCTGGCGGTGGACCTGGTGGCCGAGCGCATCCGCGCCCTGGGGTTCCCGGCGCCGGGAACCTACAAGCAGTACGTCGCCCTGTCCTCCATCAAGGAGACCGACGGCGTGCCGGCCGCCATGGACATGGTGAAGCTGCTGGTCGAGGGACACGAGGCCTGCGTCAAGACCGCGCGCAGCATCTTCCCCCTGGCCGACGCCGCCCACGACGAGCCCACCGCCGATCTGCTGACGCAGCGCATGCAGCTGCATGAAAAGACGGCGTGGATGCTGCGGGCCCTGCTCGAATAAGGCCCCGGCTGCGCGGATGTGATGGCCCGGACGCCGCCTGAGCACCCGCCAGGCGGCGTCCGGCATTTTGCCCGCGTGCTTTTCCTACGCTGCTTCCGCCCTTCCAGGGCGTGCCGGAACGCCCCGGTTCCGATAGCCTAGACCCCAATGAACGCCGTACTCGCTCCCACCGCCGCCCCGCTGCTCTCCGTCCGCCGCCTGCGTGTGCAGTTCCAGCTGCGCGGCAGCTGGCCCTGGAGCAAGCCCGGCATCCTGCGTGCGGTGGAGGAAGTGAACTTCGACCTGGCGCCGGGCGAGACCCTGGGTATCGTCGGCGAGTCCGGCTGCGGCAAGTCCACGCTGGCGCGCAGCCTGGTGGGCCTGCAGCCGGTGACCTCCGGCGGCATCCTCTACGACGGCAAGCCGCTGCAGGGCCTGGACGCCGACGGCTGGCGCGCCATGCGCCGTGAGATCCAGATGGTGTTCCAGGATCCCCTGGCGAGCCTCGATCCGCGCAGGACCGTGGGCGACATCATCGCCGAGCCGCTGCGTTCGCTGTGCCCCGAGATCGACGCCGCCGAGCGCGAGCGCCGCGTGGCGCAGTGGCTGGAGCGCGTCGGCCTGTCGGCCGCGCACCGCAACCGCTACCCGCATGAATTCTCAGGCGGCCAGTGCCAGCGCATCGGCATCGCCCGGGCCCTGGTGGTGCAGCCGCGCCTGCTGATCTGCGACGAGCCGGTGTCGGCGCTGGACGTGTCGGTGCAGGCGCAGATCATCAACCTGCTGCGCGACCTGCAGAAGGAATTCGGCCAGTCGATGCTGTTCATCGCGCACGACCTGTCGGTGGTGCGCCTGATCAGCCATCGCGTGCTGGTGATGTACCTGGGCAAGGTCATGGAGCAGGGCCCGCGCGAGACCCTGTTCGCCCAGCCGCTGCATCCCTACACCAAGGCCCTGATGGCCGCCGTGCCGGGCCAGCACCTGGGCGAGAAGGAACTGGTGGCGCGCGGAGAAATCCCCAGCCCGCTGAACCCGCCCCTGGGCTGCGTCTTCACCACCCGCTGCCCGATCGCCGACCCGCACTGCACGCGCCAGCCGCCGCCGCTGAAGTCACTCTCACGCGGGCGCGCGGTGGCCTGTCACTTCGTCGGGAATTGAGCGGGGCCTGGTGCTCGCGGGAGCGGCGCGAGCCGCGATGCTTTTCCCGAAGGCCCTGAATAAGATCGCGGCTTGCGCCGCTCCCACAAGGCTTGTTCCGCCTGTGGGAGCCAGCTTGCTGGCGACCTCTCGCTCGCAGTCGCCAGCAAGCTGACTCCTACAGGGAAATGGATCGTAGGAGCGGCCGTTGGCCGCGAACTGCGGCTGAATCAGCGAACCGTGCTCGCGGCTGACAGCCGCTCCTACGTTGCCGAACCCGCTTGCTGCTGCCCTTACGAGCAGCGCGGCTTCTTGCCCGCCGCTACGGCCTGCTCATACAGCGGCACGGCCTTGGCCAGATGCGCGTTCAGGTCACGGATGCGGGTCTCGTTGGCCGGATGGGTGGACATGAACTGCGGCGGGGCATTGCCACCGCTGGCCTTGGCCATGTTCTGCCACAGCGCCACCGACTGGCGCGGATCGAAGCCGGCGCGGGCCATCAGCTCCTCGCCCAGCACGTCGGCCTCGGTTTCGTCGCCGCGCGAGAACGGCAGCACCAACAGCAGATTGGCACCCATGCCGATCATGCTGGCATCCACGCCGGAGGCCGCGCTGAGGATCGACACGCCGAGCTGCGAGGCCATCTGGTTGGAGACACGCGAGGCCGAGTGGCCGGCCAGCACGTGGGAGACTTCATGGCCGATGACGGCTGCCAGCTGGTCCTGCGTGGTCGCCACCTTCAGCAGGCCGGTGTAGACGCCGATCTTGCCGCCGGGCAGGGCGAAGGCGTTGACCTGCTTGTCGTCGAACACCTGCACCTCCCACTGCCGGCCGCCCGGCACCTCGCGGGTGATCGCCGAGGCCACGCAGTTGACGTAGGCGTTGGTCTTGGCGTCCCGGGTCGGCGGCGTCTTGCTCTTCATCTGCTGGAAGGCGGTGACGCCCATCTGGTCCATCTCGCTGTCGGAGACCAGGCGCAGCTGGGTGCGGCCGGTCGGCGAGGTGGCGCAGGCAACGATCAGGGCGGCGAGGCTGGCGGTGGCGAGCAGGGCGAGGCGACGGTTCATGAAGGGTCCGTGAGGCGGGTTTCTTAGCCGAATGATAGATCAGCGCCCCGGAAATTGTGCGCTGCAAGATTGCTCCCCGAAAAATGGATTCGCTACAGTGAATCCGGGCTGAACGCCCAGGTGCGTGTGCCGCGCAACGATCGCGGCACCGGAGACAGAGATAACAAGGGGAAGGGTTTTACCTATGTCCAATCGTGAAAACGGAACCGTGAAGTGGTTCGACAACGCCAAGGGTTACGGCTTCATCCAGCGTGGGGCGGGCGATGACGTGTTCGTACACTTCCGGCAGATCCAGGGCAACGGCTACCGTACGCTGCAGGAAGGTCAGCAGGTGGAGTTCAGCGTGGTGCAGGGGCAGAAGGGGCTGCAGGCGGAGAACGTGACCGTCCACGCTTGAGCGCGGATGGGTGACAACGGAGAAAGGCCGGAGCGATCCGGCCTTTCTTTGTTTCGTCGCCTATTTCGCGGCGCGCAGCGCCTGCTTCATCCCCGCGCTCGCCACGCTGGTCCCGCCCAGCGACCAGCCGCCGTCCACCGGCAGCACCACGCCGGTGACGTAGCTCGCCATCGGCGAGGCCAGCCACAGGCAGGCGTCGGCGATCTCCTGCTTGCTGCCGTAGCGACCCATCGGCACGGACTCCTTGGTCAGCCGCTCGGCCTCGGCGTTCGGCGCCAGGCGCGTCATGCCCTCGGTGTCGGCGATGGGGCCGGGCACCACGGAGTTGATGCGTACGCCGGCCGGGCCCCATTCGATGGCGCCGACGCGGGTCAGCATGTCCACGCCGGCCTTGGCGGCGCAGACGTGCATCTGGAACTCCATCGGGTTGTAGGCCTGCGGCGCGGAGATCTGGATGATGGACGCGCCGGGCTTCTTCAGCAGCGGGAAGGCGGCGCGCAGCACGTGGAAGCTGCCCAGCAGGTCGATCTCCACCACCGAGCGGAAGCCGTTGGGCGAGATGCCCAGGGCCGGCGCGGGGAAGTTGCCGGCGGCGCCGCTGACCAGCACGTCGATGGCACCGAGCTTTGCATGGACGGCTTTCAGCACCTCGTCCACCTTGGCGTGTTCACGCACGTCGGCGGTATAGCCCGCTACCTCACCGCCATGCGCCTGCAGTTCCTTGACCGCGGCGTCCACCTTGTCCTGCGAGCGCGACATCACCGCCACCTTGGCGCCGGCACGGGCGAAGGCATGGGCGATGCCCAGGTTGATGCCGCTGGTGCCGCCGGAGACGAAGACGGTCTTGCCGCTGAAGTCGAAGGGATTCATGGGGGACTCCTCTGGGTTCGGGATACCCCTATCTTCAGGGTTCGAGACGCTCGACGCCCCACTCGTTTTGGTTTTTCGTATAGAGCAGGCGGTCATGCAGGCGGCCGCGGCGGCCCTGCCAGAACTCGATACTGCGGGGGATCAGGCGGTAGCCGCCCCAGAACGCGGGGAAGGGTACCTCGCTGCCAGCCAGGCGCTGGGCGTTGTCCTCCCAGCGGCGGTCCAGTTCCTCGCGGCTGGCCACCACCGCGCTCTGGCGCGAGGTCATGGCGCCGATCTGCGATTCGCGCGGGCGGCGGTAGAAGTATTCGCGCGACAGCGCCTCCGGCAGCTTCTCCACCGTGCCTTCGATGCGCACCTGGCGCTCCAGGCGGTCCCACCAGAAGGTGGCGGCGCAGTGCGGGTTCTGCGCCAGCTCGCGGCCCTTGCGGCCCTCGTAGTTGGTGTAGAAGCTCAGGTCCTCGCCGACGAAGCCCTTGAAGAGGACGATGCGCACCGAGGGCTGGCCGTCCACACTGGTGCCCAGTGCCATTGCGGTGGGCTCGATCAGGCCGGCGCCCTTGGCGTCGTCCAGCCAGGCGGCGAGCTGCGCGATGGGGTCCGCCAGCAGGTCGCCATCGCCCAGCGGGGAATTCTTGGTGTACTGGCTCATGTCCGTCCCCATTAAGATTGCCGCACATCATCCCATAGCCGCCCCGACAGGAACCGCTTCATGACGACTTTCAAGGCCATCCGCGTCCACCAGAAGGACAAGGGCACCGAGACCCGGATCGAGGACATCTCGGTGGCGGACCTCTCTGCCGGCGAGGTGGTGATCCAGGTCCACTACTCCAGCCTGAACTACAAGGACGCCCTGGCCGTGACCGGCAAGGGCCGCATCATGCGGCGCATGCCCTGCGTGGCCGGCATCGATCTCTCCGGCGTGGTCGCCGAGAGCACGGACCCGGCCTACAAGGCGGGTGACAAGGTGCTGGTCACCGGCTGCGACATCGGCGAGCTGCACGACGGCGGCCTGTCGCAATACGCCCGCGTCGCCGCGTCCTCGGTGGTGCCGCTGCCGCCGGGCCTGTCGCTGAAGGAGGCGATGCAGCTCGGCACCGCCGGCTTCACCGCCGCGCTGGCGCTGCGCCGCATGCTGGAGAACCACCAGGCGCCGGACATGGGCCCCATCGCCGTGACCGGCCCCACCGGTGGCGTCGGCTCGGTGGCACTGTCGCTGTTCAAGCGCGCGGGCTTCCGCACCGCCGCCATCACCGGCAAGCCGGAGTCCGCGCGGGACTACCTGCAGGCCCTGGGCGCCGACGAGATCGTGGACCGCAACACGCTGGACCTGGGCAAGCGCCCGATGGAATCCGCGCGCTGGGGCGGCGCGGTGGACAACGTCGGCGGCGAGACGCTGACCTACCTCACGCGCACCGTGAATCCCTGGGGCAACATCGGCTGCATCGGCCTGGCGCAGTCGCACGAGCTGAACACCACGGTGATGCCGCTGATCCTGCGCGGCGTATCGCTGCTGGGCATCCATTCCGTGCAGATGCCGCGCGCCTGGCGCCTGGAGGTCTGGCAGCAGCTCGCCGGCCCCTGGAAGCCGCAGCTCGACCTGATCGCGCCGCGCGAGGTCACGCTGGAGCAGGTGCCCGCCGCCTGCGCCGAGATCGTGGCCGGCAAGGTCACCGGGCGCAGCATCGTGCGGCTGGCCTGAGCTCAAGGCGGTGAAAAAGCCGGCGCTCGGGCCGGCTTTTTCATGCGCGCTGAATAATTAATTATTAAATATAATTAATATTATTCAATAATTATTAACAAACAAAATGCTGCTTTGCGATGGGAGCGGATTTACCCGTACCACTGCACGCCAGACCGGCGAATACTGCAGACCTGACGACTGAGTCAGTAACGAATCGCCAGCGGCTGCCATCTCCCCCCGGACGATGAAGCCGCCGCCGCCAGAGAGACCGATATCTCCATGAACCCGCGCCTGCGGTCCTGTCCTCCGGAGTTGCCGTCCGGCCCGGGCGCGCGTATCCCGCTGCAAACCCATCACCCGCGCCGGGCCGAGGTCCGGCGCCCGGCGTAGCCGCCACCGATCAAGAGGGGGGAGTGCTGGGCCCCGCGTGGAGCAATCCGGCGGGGCCATTTTTTGCCCGCGCGGGCTAAGCTTGCAGGCCGGCCCCTGGAGTGCCCCGATGTCCCAAGACTTCCGCTACTACCTGCGCGTGCGCTACGGCGAGTGCGATGCGCAGAAAGTCGTGTTCAACGCGCGCTACGGCGAGTACGTGGACCTGGCGGTGTCCGAGTTCATCCGCGCCATCGGCTACGGCGAGCAGATGGTCAGCAGCGAGCTGGATTTCCAGCTGGTGAAGCAGACCACCGAGTGGAAGGCGCCCTCGCGCTACGACGACGTGCTGGAATGCCGCGTCGCCACGCGCCACATCGGCAACACCTCCTTCACCATCGGCGTGGAGTTCCGCCTGGCCGGCGAAGAGACGTTGCGCGCCAGCTCCGACACGGTCTACGTGATGGTGAACCACCAGATGGGCAAGACGCCGGTGCCGGCATCCTTTCGCGCCGCCCTGGAGAACGGCGCGAAAGGACGGAGCATCGATCACGCCGCTTCCGGGCACTGAATCCGCGGCAGCAGGGGCTCCAGTTCCTGCAGCGTGACGTGGCCGCGGAAGGCGGTGCCGCGCGCGGTGTGCGGATCCTTCTCGATGTTGCGCGCGAAGCGCACGCCGGCATCGTCGCCCAGGGCCTGCAGGTAGCGGTGCAGGTTCGGATACTCGCGCTGCGTGTCGAACAGCTTCATGTACCCGACCCAGCGGCCGATGCCGCTGAAGTAGGCGTCGGCCAGGCTGCGCGTCTCGCCCAGCAGCCAGCGCCGGTCCGCCAGCAGGCGGTCCAGGTAGGCGCACTGCCGCACCACCTCGTCCCGCCCGATGCCACGCAGGAACTGCTCCTGCTGCGGTTCCAGCGCGCCGCTTTCGTAGGCCAGCCACAGCGGTGCGAAGGACGCGAAGAAGTCGGTGTTGAGATAGCCCAGCATGCGCGTGAGCCGGTCGTAGTCGCGCGTGCCCTGCGCGAAGCCCAGGCCCCGGCCGATGCCGCGTGCCGCCAGGTGCAGCTGGATCGACAGGCTCTCGCTCAGCGTCTCGCCGTCCACCAGCAGTGCGGGGGGCTTCATCAGCGGGTTCACGCGCGCAAAGAGCGGGTCCCAGGGCTGTTCCAGCATCTCGATGCGGCACAGGCGGTAGGGCTCGCCCAGCCATTCCAGCGCCACGATCGAGCCGAACGAACAGCCCTGCGGGACGCCGTAGAACAGGGTGGGAAGGGTTGCGGGTTCCATTTGCGGTTTCCTTGGTTTGGATCAGGGAAACGCAGGCTAGGGCTGAATCAGGATGAATTCCGCCCTGATTTATCGTTAAAGTTCAGCATGGCCCGACCCACCACCCGCATCCTGGCGCTGCTGGAACTGCTGCAGGCGCGCGGCCGCCTCAGCGGGCCCGAGCTGGCGCAGCGCCTGGAGGTGGATCAGCGCACCCTGCGCCGCCATATCCGCGCCCTGGAGGACCTGGGCGTGCCGGTGACCGCGGAGCGCGGACGGCATGGCGGCTATTCGCTGGTCTCCGGCTTCAAGCTGCCGCCGATGATGTTCAATAACGACGAGGCCCTGGCGCTGTCGCTGGGCCTGGTGGCGGCACGCAGCCTGGGGCTGGCCGAGGCTGCACCCGCGGTAGAGAGCCTGCAGGCCAAGCTCGGCCGGGTGATGCCGCAGGCCCTGCAGCAGCAACTGCAGGCGCTGGCCGGCACCGTGACGCTGGACCTGCCCTATGCCCGCGCGCCGGCGGGCCATGCCACCCTGCTGCGGCTCGCGGCCGCGGCGCAGGCGGGGCAGCGGGTCTGGCTGCGCTACCGCCGCGAGCCGGGCGAGATCAGCGAGCGCGAGTTCGACGCCTACGGCCTGGTCTACCGCAGCGGCCGCTGGTACGTCTCCGGCTGGTGCCAGCTGCGCCAGGGCCTGCGCTCCTTCCGCCTGGATCGCATCGAGGCGCTCGCCCCGCGCGAGCAGCGTTTCACGCGGCCGGCGGACTTCGATGCCGCGGCGCAGCTGAAACAGAGCATCGTCGCGCTGCCGCGCGCGATGGACGTGGACGTGCTGTTGCATGCGCCACTGGAGCAGGTCGCCGCCGAACTCGATGGCACGCTGGGCATGCTGGTGCCGGAGGGCGCGCAGACGCGGCTGCACACGCAGACCGATGCGCCGGCATGGTTCGCGGGGCAGTTGCTGCGCCTGCCGTTCGACGTGGAAGTGCGCGAGCCTGCGGTGCTGCGCGAGGCGCTGGCGGAGCGGGGCCGGCGACTGCTGGCGCTCAACGGCCCTCGTGCACCGGCTCCAGCGCGGTCGGGCCGTCGCCGCTCTCCTGCACGATGACCTCGCCCTCGGGTGCGGACGAGAAATGCGGCGTGCCCGCCGGCACCACCAGCAGCGTGCCGGGGCCGTAGCCTTCCAGGGCCTTGGGGTCGAAGCGCGTGCCGGTGGCGAAGAAGTAGCGCCCCTTCAGCACGGTGATCGTGCGGGTGTCCGGGTGGCGATGCGGCGCGGAGCGTGCGCCCTGCTCGAAGCGCGCGCGAATCACGTAGGGGCCGGTCTTCGGATCGCCATGCACCACCGCGACGATGGCGCCCGGCGCAGCCGGTTCGCTGCGCCAGTTGAGGCTGTCGGGGCTGACGATCTCGACGCCGCCGGCCAGGGCCGCCGGAGCGGCCAGCGCCAGCAGCAGGGCCGCCACCGTGCGCCTCATGCGGGGTGATCGCCGCCGACGAAGGCAACGCCGTGCGGCAGCGGGGCGCCCTTGTAGACCTTCCAGGCGCCGGGCACCTCGAGGATGAAGGTGGCGGCCACGCCGAGCACGGTCAGGCCCATGGCGATGCGGTCGGCCCAGTAGCCCAGGTCCAGGATCACGGCCAGCAGGGCCACCACGACGATCGAGGCGATGAAGCCGCCCATCGACATCGCCAGGAACTGGCGGCGGTCGTTGCGATCGCTGTCGAACTTGAACAGGAACACCGCGGCCAGCGTCGGCGGCAGCTCCACGCGGCTGCCGCGGGACAGCGCTCCCAGCAGGTGGCCCCACTCGTGCACCAGGTAGCCGCTGACGGCCACCAGCGCGCCGCCCAGGACCGCCACCGGCCAGTGCAGCGCCGTGCCGGCGGCCTGCAGCTGGTGGCTCCAGGCCACCAGGGCCAGGGTCGCGGCCACCACCACCAGATCGCGCGCCAGCAGCTTGGGCATCATCGACATGTTCGTTCTCCTCGCTTTCATGGGCCGGGTACGTGCCCGGAGCCTTGATCCGATTGAGACATGGCGGGGGCGGGGTCGCCTCGTCCCAACCGGTTAGTTTTCGACCTTAAACCCGGCGCCGGGCGCGGGCAACAAAAAAGGCCGGGCAACTGCCCGGCCTTTTGCAAGACGCCCGGCCCGATCAGGCGAGGATCTTCGCCAGCTTCTTGATCATGCCGATGATCTTGAGTGTGAACGCGGAGTGGGGCGGGAAGAACAGCGTGGCGCCCATGATGCGGGTGCGGACCACGCCACGCTCGTGCGAGAAGGCCTTGAAGCCGTAGTGGCCGTGGCCGTTGCCGATGCCGGAGTTGTTGACGCCGCCGAAGGGCAGGTTGGCGTGCAGGAACTGCACCACGGTGTGGTTGATGCAGGTGCCGCCGGCGCTGGTGTTCTTCATCACCTTCTGGATGTTCGCCTCGGTCTTGCTCCAGATGTACAGCGCCAGCGGCTTGGGCTGGTCGTTGATCTGCTGGATGACCTCGTCGAGGTTGCGGTAGGGGATGATCGGCAGCAGCGGCCCGAAGATTTCCTCGCTCTGGATCTTGGCGTCCACCGGGATGTTGTCGATCAGCGTCGGCGCGATGAAGCAGGCGCCTTCGTCCACCGCGCCGCCGGTCAGCACGCGCGCGCCGCGCTGCTGCGCGTCGCTCAGCAGGCCGGCGATGCGCTGGGTGTGGCGCTGGTTGACCACGCGCGCCAGGTAGGGGCTGTTCATCTGCTCCTGCGCGGTGGTGCCGTAGGCATTGGCGATCACGCCACGGCATTCCTCGATGAACTGGTCCTTGACCGATTCGTGCACGAAGATGTGGTCCGGCGCGATGCAGGTCTGGCCGTTGTTGGTGAACTTGCCCCAGAGGATGTTGCGCGCGGCCAGGTTCAGGTTGGCCGAGGCGTCGACGATGGTCGGCGACTTGCCGCCCAGTTCCAGGGTCACCGAGGTCAGGTGCTTGGCGGCGGCCGCCATCACCACCTTGCCGATCGCCGGCGAGCCGGTGAAGAAGATGTGGTCGAAGGGCAGGGCCAGCAGGGCGGTGGACACCGCGGCGTCGCCCTCGAAGATCGCCACTTCATCCTCGGAGAACAGCTCGCGGGTGATCTTCACCATCAGCGCCGACAGGTGCGGCGTCATTTCCGAGGGCTTCAGGATCGCGGTGCAGCCGGCGGCGATCGCCGAGACCAGCGGGCCGAAGGTCAGGTTCACCGGGTAGTTCCACGGCGAGATGATCAGGCTGCGGCCCTTGGGCTCGTACTGCACGTAGCCCTTGGTGCCGAGCATCAGCGGCGTCGGCATCACGCTCTTGGGCTTCATCCACTTCTTGAGGTGGCGGATGGCGTCATTGGCTTCCACCACCACGGTGACGATCTCGGTGAGGTCCACTTCCACCGATGGCTTCTTGAAGTCCTTGTAGCCGGCCTCGTGGAATTCCTCGGAGCGCGCCAGCAGCGTGTCGCGCAGCTTCTTGATCTTGGCGATGCGCTCCTCGGCCGTGGAGGTACGCAGCCGCAGTGCGGTAGCCCGCTGGCGGTCGAAGACGCGCTTGATATCGGCTTCGGCGGCACTGATGCCGGGCAGGTAGGACACCGCAGTGTTCATGTGCTTCTCCTCGAGGGCTCGTCAGTCGTTTGCTAAACGAGCGTTTAAGAACAGGGCAAAAGTATAGGCCGAAACCTGCGTCCCCGGACATATCGGAAATCAAGGCTGTATGGAGATTTTAAATAAAATATTGCATTCAATATTTATTCAAATATCACAAAGCCCGGAACCTGCCCCGTACGCGGCGTAGGCCCTTCGGCCAATCTGTGCTTTCATTCCCCGCACAAAAGAAGACAACTGGCTGAGGAGCCTCATGAAAACCCTGAACCCGCTGGATGCGACCTGGCTCTACGTCGACAGCGCGCGCACGCCGATGCATGTCGCCAACCTGTCGATCTACTCGATGCCGGAAAACGCGCCCGACAACTGGTTCAGCGACATCGTGGCCAACCTGCGCCAGACCCGCCATTTCGCGGCGCCCTTCAACCTCAAGCTGACCTCGCCCCGCCTCAAGTCGGTGTTCCCGACCTGGAGCGAGACCAGCGACATCGACATCGACTACCACTTCCGCCACTCGGCGCTGCCCAAGCCCGGCGGCGAGCGCGAACTGGGCGTGCTGATCTCGCGCCTGCATTCGCACCCGATGGATTTCACCCGCCCGCTGTGGGAATGCCACCTGATCGAGGGCCTGGAGCACAACCGCTTTGCGCTCTACGTGAAGGTGCACCACTCGCTGGTGGACGGCGTGGGCGGCATGCGCATGCTGACCAAGATGCTGTCCTTCGACCCCGCTGCGCGCGACCTGCCGCCGCCCTGGAGCGTCGGCACCGGCCGCGACGACCCACGCCCGCCGCGCGCCGGGGCTGGCCGTACGCCGATGGAAAAGCTGCGCCTGGGCCTGCAGCGCCAGTCCGAGTCCCTGCCCGAACTGTCGCGCGCCTTCGGCGATCTCGCGCGCCAGGCTGGCACGCACCAGAACCCGGATTGGGTGCTGCCCTTCGAGGGCCCCAAGTCGATCCTCAACGGCAAGGTCTCCGCGCAGCGCCGCTTCGCCACGCAGCACTACGCGCTGGACCGCGTGAAGAAGGTGGCCAAGGCCGCAGGCGTGACGGTGAACGACGTATTCCTGGGCCTGTCCGCCGCCGCGCTGCGCCGCTACCTGGGCGAGCTGGACCAGTTGCCGGCCAAGTCGCTGACCGCGGGCCTGCCGGTGTCGGTGCGCCCGGCGGATGACGTGCACTCCGGCAACGCCATCAGCTTCATCATCTCCAGCCTGCACACCGAGCTTGCCGACCCGATCGAGCGACTGAAGGCGATCCACGGTTCGACGCAGGCGGCCAAGGTGCACCTGCAGAGCCTGCCGAAGACGGGCATCAACAACTACACCATGCTGTATATGTCGCCCTACGTGCTGCAGCTGCTGACGGGCCTGGGCGGCGTGACGCGCCCCATGTTCAACCTGACCATCTCCAATGTGCCGGGGCCGGATCGCCCGCTGTATTTCAACGGTGCGCGGCTGGAGCAGATGTACCCGGTGTCGCTGCTGTCGGACGGCCAGGCGCTGAACATCACCAGCGTCAGCTACGCGGGGCAGTTCAACATCGGCTTCACCGGCTGCCGCGACATCCTGCCGTCGATGCAGCGCCTGGCGGTTTACACCGGTGAGGCGTTAGAAGAGCTTGAAGTGGAGACGAAGGTGAAGCGGGTGGCGTAAAGAGCGACCCGTTCATGCCGAGTGCCGCGTAGCGCTGTATCGAGGGCGGCACCGCTGTTACTCCCTCTCCCCGTTTACGGGGAGAGGGTGGGGGTGAGGGGCGACGCTTTCTTTGAGTAGATGAAGCTGTGGTGCCGGCGACTACGCCGGTCAGTTGCTGTTGATCTCTGTTGGTTTATTTCGCCTAAGGGCGAGTCACTTTTTCTTTGCGTGCCCACCAAAAGTAGGCGCCTCTAGGCGAAGAAAAAGTAACCAAAAAGAAAGGGCACCCTCCATCCGCGGCCCCGCTGAGGCGGGGCAACCTGCCTG
>JASBRP010000041.1 GCA_030149365.1 Solimonas sp. | reverse complement strand
CTTCCGGCGGCAGGTCGTACAGATCCTTATCCGCTGCGTCGCCGGGGTGTATCTTGTTCTGGATGCCGTCCAGGCCGGCCATCATCATCGCCGCGAAGCACAGGTACGGGTTGGCCATCGAGTCGCCGAAGCGAACTTCGATGCGGCGGCCCTTCGGGTTCGCCACGTACGGGATGCGGATCGAGGCCGAGCGGTTGCGGGCCGAGTAGGCCAGCATGACCGGCGCTTCGAAGCCCGGCACCAGGCGCTTGTAGCTGTTGGTGCCCGGGTTGGTGAAGGCGTTCAGGGCCTTGGCGTGCTTCTGGATGCCGCCGATGTAGAACAGCGCGGTCTCGGAGAGGCCGCCGTACTTGTCACCGGAGAACAGGTTCTTGCCGCCCAGGGCCAGCGACTGGTGCACGTGCATGCCCGAGCCGTTGTCGCCGACGATCGGCTTCGGCATGAAGGTGGCGGTCTTGCCGTAGCTGTGGGCCACGTTCTGGACCACGTACTTCAGCTTCAGGACTTCGTCAGCCTTCTTGACCAGCGTGCCGAACTTCACGCCGATTTCGCACTGGCCGGCAGTGGCGACTTCGTGGTGATGCACTTCGACGCCCATGCCGACGGCTTCCAGCGTCTCGCACATGGCGGAGCGGATGTCCTGCAGGCTGTCGACAGGCGGAACCGGGAAGTAGCCGCCCTTGACGCCCGGACGGTGGCCCATGTTGCCGCCTTCGTAGGTCTTGCCCGAGTTCCAGGAGGCGTTCTCGGCGTCGATCTCGACGAAGCAGCCCTTCAGGCCGGAGTCATAGCGGATGCTGTCGAAGATGAAGAATTCGTTTTCCGGGCCGAAGAAGGCCTGGTCGGCGATGCCGGTGGACTTCACATAGGCTTCGGCGCGCTTGGCCAGCGAGCGCGGGTCGCGCGCGTAGCCTTCGCGGGTGGACGGCTCGAGCACGTCGCAGGTCAGGACCAGCGTGGTGTCTTCGAAGAAGGGGTCGATGAAGGCGGTGCTGGCGTCCGGCAGCAGGATCATGTCGGACTCGTTGATGCCCTTCCAGCCCGCGATCGACGAACCGTCGAACATCTTGCCGTCGACGAACAGGTCGTCATCAACGGTGCTGGCGGGAACGGTCACGTGCTGTTCCTTGCCGCGCGTGTCGCAGAAGCGGAAGTCCACGAACTTCACGCTCTTTTCCTGGATGAGCTTCAAAACGTCTTTACCCGACATGGGCTACTCCTGTCACGGTGTGGTGAGAATGGTGTTTAAACTGGGCTGCTCCCAGCGTGCGCCAAAAAGATGCACGTAGCATGCCAATTGGGCGTCTGAGTGGGAACGGCGAGCGCAGCATGGTAGCGGAAAACCGTTCCGGGTGCCCCGATCCGGCGGCAAAACGCCTCGGGCGAAGCATTTGTTTAATAAGCAAAAACTACCAAATTTAATTCAATAAATAATCACAAACAGCCTGAAAGCGGTTGCCAGCCTGCAATGAACGACGGGGCAACCGTATACTCCCGCCCCTTCGCGCCCGTGCGGGCGAACTTCACTTTCGAGTCTCCGTCATGACCTTTCAGGACCTGATCCTCAAGCTCCAGCAGTTCTGGGCCGGCCACGGCTGCGTGATCGTGCAGCCCATGGACATGGAAATGGGTGCCGGCACCTTCCACTGGGCCACTTTCCTGCGCGCCCTGGGCCCCGAGACCTGGAACACCGCCTACGTGCAGCCCAGCCGCCGTCCTACGGACGGCCGCTACGGCGAAAACCCCAACCGCCTGCAGCACTACTACCAGTTCCAGGTCCTGATGAAGCCCTCGCCGGCCAACATCCAGGAGCTGTACCTGGACTCCCTGCGCATGCTCGGCTTTGACCCCCTGACCCACGACATCCGCTTCGTCGAGGACAACTGGGAGTCGCCGACGCTGGGAGCCTGGGGACTGGGCTGGGAGGTCTGGCTCAACGGCATGGAAGTCACCCAGTTCACCTACTTCCAGCAGGTGGGCGGTATCGAGTGCCGGCCGGTGGCGGGCGAGATCACCTACGGTCTCGAGCGCCTGGCCATGTATATCCAGAAGAAGGAAAGCGTCTACGACTTGGTCTGGAGCGATACCGGCGGCCGCGTGGTGACCTACGGCGACGTCTACCACCAGAACGAGGTGGAGCAGTCCACCTACAACTTCGAGCACGCCGACACCGCCACGCTGTTCGAGCGCTTCAACAAGGCCGAGGCCGAGTGCCAGCGCCTGCTGGCGCTGGACCCGCCGCTGCCGCTGCCGGCCTACGAGCGCACCGTGCAGGCCTCGCACAGCTTCAACATGCTCGACGCCCGCGGTGCCATCAGCGTCACCGAGCGCCAAGCCTACATCCTGCGCGTGCGTACCCTGGCCCGCGCCTGCGCCGAGGCCTACTACAACTCGCGCGCCCGCATCGCCGGCTTCCCGCCGCTGAAGGCCGCCTGACGCTCCGCTGCAAACAAGAAAGCCGCCCTGGAGGCGGCTTTCTTGTTTGCGAAGCGGGGGAGCTTACAGCGCCCAGGCCACCACCAGGCCCACCAGCGCCAGGTGCAGCGCCCACTTGCCCACGCGGTAGCCGCGCGGGCTCTTCTGCTTCAGCTTCTTCATGGTGGCCTTGTAGTTGACCACGGTGCTGCTGAGCCGGTTGCCGACGCCGGAGATGTTGCTGTCGACGTTGTCGATGTAGAACAGGCTGTTGAAGAAGCGCGCGAAGCGGAAGTACAGCCACTGTACCGGTGCCAGCCGCATCGGCCGGTCGACGTCGGTCATCAGGATCACGCGAGGAATCTCGGTGTCATTGTAGGCCGAGTGGATGTAGGTCTCGTCGAACAGCACGCTGTCGCCGTCACGCCAGATGTAGTGCTCGCCGTTGACCATCAGGCCGCACTGCTCGGAATTCGGCGTGGACAGTCCCAGCGAGTAACGCAGGCTGAAGGCAAAGGGATCATGGTGCTGCGTCAGGCGCTTGCCCGGCATCAGCACGGCAAACAGGGCGAGATTCATCCCTGGAATCTGCTCGATCAGGGCGAGCGTCTTGGGCGCCAGGGCCTTGGCCGAGGGAATGTCGTTGTCGTAGATCTTCAGGTAGAAGCTCTTCCAGCGATTGTCCTTGTAGAAGCTGCTGCCCGGCAGGTCGTTCTTGATCGCGATGTGGCCCTGGCCGTAAAGCGCCAGTGCCTCGTCACGGATGGTTTCCCAGTTGTCCTGCAGCAGCTTGAGCTGCGGGAAGGTCTCCACCGGCGGCAGGCGCGCGGCGGTGGACACGCGCGACAGCAGGTAGGCCGGGATGTTGAACAGCACCATGAAGGTGGAGAAGTCGGTCAGCTGCCGGCCAAACGGCAGGTGCACGCGGTTCCTCAGCCGGACGAAGACCAGCGAGCCGACGTAGGTCAGGAATATTGCGATCAGTACAGCCACGGCACCCTCCGGAGACGGCCGCGATCATAGTCCATCGTGCCCGCCGGCCGTAGCCGCAGCGCGGGAAAAAGGGTGCCGGAAGTCTCCGGCACCCCTGTTTTTCCGACGGACGGCGGGCCTGGGGTCTGCCATCAATTACCCAGCTTCCGTCGCAGCGACCGGGGAATTGAAGACAGACCCTAGACCACGATGGTCTTGAGTCCCACCTCGATGTTGCCGCGAGTGGCCTTGGAGTAGGGGCAGAACTGGTGGGCGGCGGCGATCAGCTTCTCCGCCTCCGCCTGCTCCAGGCCGCCGACCCAGGCGGTGATGTCCGCCTTCAGCCCGAAGCCGGTGTCATCGTTGCCGATGCCCACCGCCACCTCGATCTCCACCGACTTGGGCTTGAGGCCCATCTTGCCGGCCAGGAAATCCACCGCCCCGCCGAAGCAGGCGGCATAGCCCGCCGCGAACAGGTCTTCCGGCGTGGTGGTGCCGGGCTTGCCGGGGCCGCCCATCGCCTTGGGCACGGAAAGATCGGCCTTGACCACGCCGTCGCGGGACTCGGTGTGGCCATTGCGGCCGCCGGAGGACACCGCGTGGGCGGTGTAGAGCACATTGACTGCCATGATTCGTCTCCTTGTGGGGTTATCGAGGGGATCAGGAATGCAGGTCGTAGCGGTCCAGGTTCATCACCTTGGTCCAGGCCGCGACGAAGTCTTTCACGAACTTCGCTTGCGCGTCCGCGCTGCCGTAAACCTCGGACACGGCACGCAAAACCGAGTTCGAGCCGAAGACCAGGTCGGCGCGGCTGCCGGTCCACTTCTTCTGCCCGCTCTTGCGGTCCAGGCCCTCGTAGGCGCCCGGGCTGCCGGCGACCGGTTTCCACTCCGTGTCCATGGCCAGCAGGTTCACGAAGAAGTCGTTGGTCAGCGTGCCCGGCCGCTGGGTGAAGACACCCTGGGCTGAGCCGCCGGTGTTGGCCCCCAGCACACGCAGGCCGCCAACCAGCACGGCCAGCTCCGGTGCACTCAGCTCCAGCAACTGCGCCTTGTCGACCAGCAGCACCTCGGCCGGCACCTTGTGCTGTGCTTTCAGGTAGTTGCGGAAGCCATCCGCCTCCGGCTCCAGCACGGCGAAGGCAGCGACGTCGGTCTGCTCCTGCGAGGCATCCATGCGGCCCGGCGAGAACGGCACCGTCACCGACTGGCCGGCCGCCTTGGCCGCGTGCTCCACACCGGCATTGCCCGCCAGCACGATCAGGTCGGCCAGCGACACTTTCTTGCCGCCGGATGCGGCGCCATTGAAGTCACGCTGGATGCCCTCCAGGATCTTCAGCACCTTGGCCAGCTGTGCCGGCTGGTTGACCTCCCAATCCTTCTGCGGCGCCAGGCGGATGCGTGCGCCGTTGGCGCCGCCACGCTTGTCGGAGCCGCGGAAGGTCGAGGCCGAGGCCCAGGCGGTGGAGACCAGCTCCGCCACCGTCAGCCCGGAGGCCAGCACCTTGGCCTTGAGCGCGGCCGCGTCCTTGTCGTCCACCAGCGGGTGGTTCACCGCCGGGATCGGGTCCTGCCACAGCAGTTCCTCGGCCGGCACCTCGGGGCCGAGGTAGCGGGCGCGCGGGCCCATGTCGCGGTGCGTCAGCTTGAACCAGGCGCGGGCGAAGGCGTCGGCGAACTGGTCCGGGTTGGCCAGGAAGCGCCGCGAGATCTTCTCGTAGGCCGGGTCGAAGCGCAGCGACAGGTCGGTGGTCAGCATGGTCGGCGCGTGGCGCTTGTCCGCGTCGTAGGCATCCGGGATCGTCTTGGCGCCGCCCTTGGCCACCCATTGGTGCGCGCCGGCCGGGCTCTTGCTCAGCTCCCACTCGTAGCCGAACAGGTTCTCGAAGAAATTGTTGCTCCACTGCGTCGGCGTGGTGGTCCAGGTCACCTCCAGGCCGCTGGTGATCGCGTCACGGCCCTTGCCGCTGGCGTGCTTGCTGCGCCAGCCGAAGCCCAGTTCCTCGATGTCCGCGCCCTCCGGCTCCACGCCCACCAGCCCGGCATCGCCGGCGCCATGGGTCTTGCCGAAGCTGTGGCCACCGGCGATCAGCGCCACGGTCTCCTCGTCGTCCATCGCCATGCGGGCGAAGGTCTCGCGGATGTCGCGCGCCGCCGCCACCGGGTCGGGGTTGCCGTTGGGGCCTTCCGGGTTCACGTAGATCAGCCCCATCTGCACCGCGCCCAGGGTCTGCGCCAGCTCGCGGTCGCCGGTGTAGCGCTCGTCGGCCAGCCACTTCTTCTCGGCGCCCCAGTTCACGTCCTGGTCCGGTTCCCAGACGTCCGGGCGGCCGCCGGCAAAGCCGAAGGTCTTGAAACCCATGGACTCCAGGGCGACGTTGCCGGTCAGGATCATCAGGTCGGCCCAGGAAATCTTGTTGCCGTATTTCTGCTTGATCGGCCACAGCAGGCGGCGCGCCTTGTCGAGGTTGCCGTTGTCGGGCCAGCTGTTCAGCGGCGCGAAACGCTGCTGGCCGGCGCCGGCACCACCGCGGCCATCGCCGATGCGGTAGGTGCCCGCGCTATGCCAGGCCATGCGGATGAACAGCGGGCCGTAGTGGCCGAAGTCTGCCGGCCACCAGTCCTGCGAGTCGGTCATCAGCGCGTGCAGGTCCTTCTTCAGTGCCGCCAGGTCCAGGCTCTTGAAGGCCTTGGCGTAGTCGAAGTCCTCGCCCAGGGGGTTGGCCTTGGCGGAGTGCTGGTGCAACAGGTCCACGCGGAGCTGGTTGGGCCACCAGTCGCGGTTCGATGTGGCTCCGGAGGTGTGGTGGAACGGACATTTGGCTTCGGTCATGGCTTTTCTCCTCGGGGAAGTGGCTGGAACGAATGCATCCTGACGGGGATGGGTCGATAAATGAAATTGATTGTTTTTTTGTGGTCGATAGTTAATTCATTAAATCGGTTCCCGGGCCAGATTGGCTTAAATGCCGCCGATCCCGGAGAATTGCGCGCTCTTTTTTACCTCAAAAAGCGTTACAGAACCCATGGCGCGTGATCTGCTGCTCGAACTGGGCACCGAAGACCTTCCGGCCCGCTACGTCCTCCCGCTGGCGGAGGCCCTGCGTGGCGGCATTGCCGGCGGCCTGGAGAAGCGCGGCATCGCCCCCGGCGAGCTGAAGCTGTTCGCCACCCCGCGCCGCATCGCCGTGCTCATCGCCGGCGTCGCCGACACTCAGCCGGACCAGGCCATCGAGCGCGCCGGCCCGGCGCTGGCCGCCGCCCTGAAGGACGGCCAGCCCACCCCGGCCGCGCTGGGCTTCGCCCGGTCCTGCGGCGTGGAGTTTTCTGCCCTGGGGCAGAAGGATGGCAAGCTGCACTTCTCCAGGACCGCGCCCGGCCGCGCCACCGCCGAGCTGCTGCCGGAGATCTTCGAGGAGACGCTCAAGCAAATGGACGAGCTGGTGCCCAAGCGCATGCGCTGGGGCAGCGGCGAGGAAACCTTCGTGCGCCCGGTGCAGTGGATCGTCTGCCTGTTCGGCGGCGACGTGATCCCGCTGCAGCGCTTCGGCCTGAAGGCCGGCCGCACCAGCTACGGCCACCGCTTCCACGCGCCGGCCCCCATCGAGCTGAAGTCGCCCGCCGACTACGCCCCGGCGCTGCGCGCCGCCAGCGTCTGGGCCGACGCGGTCGAGCGCAAGAACGAAATCCGCCGCCAGATCGAGTCCGAGGCCGCGCGCCTGAATGGCCACGCCCGCATCACCGAAGACCTGCTGGACGAAGTCACCGCCCTGGTCGAGCGCCCGGTGGCCATCACCGGCCACTTCGAGGAGCGCTTCCTGGAGCTGCCGCCCGAGGTGATCGTCGCCACGGTCGAGACCAACCAGCGCTACTTCACCGTGTTCAGCGACGCCGCGCAGACGCAGCTGACCAATGCCTTCATCACCATCTCCAACATCGAGTCGCGTGACGTCTCGCAGGTCATCGCCGGCAACGAGCGCGTGGTGCGCCCGCGCCTGACCGATGCCCTGTTCTTCTGGCAGCAGGACCTCAAGCAGCCGCTGGCCGCCTACGGCGAGAAGCTGGCCACGGTCACCTTCCAGAAGGAGCTGGGCAGCACCGGCGACAAGGTGGCGCGCGTGCGCCGTCTGGTCGCGAGCATTGTGCAAAGCGATTCCTTTGTGAAAGCGCTGCTAACGCAGTCGTTCAATTTTGACGGCAAGGCTGAGGCCGCATTTCTGCAGGATGCACAGAGGGCTGCAGACCTCTGCAAGGCCGACCTCGTCACCAAGATGGTCTTCGAGTTTCCCGAGCTGCAGGGCCTGATGGGCGGCTATTACGCCGCGCGTTCCGGCGAGAGCGCGGGCGTGGCCCAGGCCATCCGCGAGCACTACCTGCCGGCGCAGCAGGGCACCTCGATCCCCTCCACGCGCGAGGGCCAGATCCTGGCGCTGTCCGACAAGCTCGACACGCTCGCCGGCATCTTCGCCATCGGCCAGAAGCCCACGGCGAGCAAGGATCCTTTCGCCCTGCGCCGCGCCGCGCTGGGCGCGCTGCGCATCTGCGTCGAGGGCGAGCTGCCGCTGGACCTGCGCGCCGTGCTGAAGAGCGCGCTCGACGGCCAGCCGGCCGGCAAGCGCGACGCCGCGCTGCTGGAAGAGCTGGTGGAATTCGTCATGGAGCGCCTGCGTGCCTGGCTAGTCGGCCAGGACATCGGCGGCCGTCCGGTCACGGTGGAGATGTTCGAGTCCGTGCGCGCCATGGGAATAAGCCAGCCGCTGGATTTCCAGCGCCGCGTGCAGGCCGTGCACGCCTTCGTCGCCCAGCCCGCGGCGCCGAACCTCGCCGCCGCCAACAAGCGCGTGCGCAACATCCTCAAGCAGGCTGGCAGCGTCGGCGGCACGGTCGATCCGGCCAGGTTCCAGCATGACGCCGAGCGTGCCCTGCACGCCAGGCTCGGCGAGGTGGAGGCGCAGAACGCCAAGACCTCCGACTACACCGCCCAGCTGGTGAACCTGGCCGCGCTGCGCGAGCCGGTGGACGCCTTCTTCGACGGCGTGATGGTCAATGCCGACGACGCCGGCGTGCGCGCCAACCGCCTCGCGCTGCTGGCGCAGCTGGATCGGGCCTGCCGTGCGGTGGCGGATCTGTCGCAGCTGCCTGGATAAACGACTTGCTGCCGTGGTGGGAGCGGCTGTCCTTTGTTATTGACCGCGCTAATGTAGGAGCCAGCTTGCTGGCGACTGCAAGCCCCGCGTCGCCAGCAAGCTGGCTCCTACAGGAAAGCCCCGATGAAGCTCGTAATCCTCGACCGTGACGGCGTCATCAACGAAGAGCTGACCGACCCGGTCCGCTCCGTCGCCGAGTTCCGCCCCATCCCCGGCAGCCTGGAGGCCATCGCGCGCCTGACCCAGGCGGGTTTCCGCGTTTACCTGGCTAGCAACCAGCCCGGCCTGGGCTGTGGCGAGGTGGACTACGAGAACTTCGCCGAGCAGAACGGCCACCTGCAGAAGTCCCTGGCCGAGCTGGGAGGTCGTATCGACGGGACTTTCTTCGCCCCGGACCACCCGGATCGGGCTGGTCCCATGCGCAAGCCGGCTCCCGGCATGCTGCTGGACCTGGCCAAGCGCCTGGGCATCAGCCTGGAGTACGTGCCGGCGGTGGGCGATTCCATTCGCGACGTCGAAGCCGCCCGTGCCGCAGGCGCGCGCCCTGTTTTAGTGCGTACCGGCAACGGGGCTCGCACTGAAAAAGAGCATGCACTAAAAGGGGTCGTCATCTATGACGACCTCGCGGCTTTCGCCTCCGCGCTGATCGCTGCACAGCAGGCGCTACCGGCGGTTCATTGAACGCTGAGCGGTGGCGCCATCCATGGCGGGACCTCAGTTACTCGATTAAGCCCCTGGCCGGCCATCCATGGCCGGCCGTTCGGCGGGGCGAATGTCCACTGGACATTCGCCTTTATCCGCCGAACCCACAAGCCGCGTAATCCTCGCGCCGCCGCTCGATCTCGACCCCCATGGCCTTCACGTCCGGCACCGCGCCGGGCTTGTTGATGCTCAGGCGCAGGCTGAGGATGGGGAACTGCTGGAACAGCAGGCGCGACAGGCGCTCGGCCAGGGTCTCCAGCAGGCCCACCTGGGTTTCCGAGACGAACTTCACCACCGCCGCGGTCACGGCGGCGTAGTCGATCGCGTCGCGCACGTGGTCGCTGGAGGCGGCGTCGCGGATGTCGGTGCCCATCTCCAGGTCCAGGATCAGCGGGCGCGGCGCGCGCTGCTCCCAGGCGTGGATGCCGATGATGGTTTCGACTTGCAGGCCACGCAGGAAGATCTTGTCCACGGAGTTGGCTCTTTATGCGGTAACAGGGGTAGGGGGCAACAGCTCGCTGATGGCCCAGCGCGGCGTGGTGAACAGCTTGCCGGTGGGCGCGCGGCCCTCGCTGCGGCGAGCCCAGCCGGCGTAGGCGATCATCGCCGCGTTGTCGGTGCAGAACTCGTGGCGCGGAAAGTACAGGCGCAGTCCATCGCGGCGCGCCAGCTCGCCCAGCTTCTCCCGCAGGCGCTTGTTGGCGCCCACGCCGCCGGCTACCACCAGCTGCGTCAGTCCGGTCTGCTCCAGGGCGCGGGAGCATTTGATCGCCAGGGTATCGGTCACCGCCTCCTGGAAGGCCCAGGCCAGGTCGGCGCGATCCTGCTCGCTTTGGGCCCGGGGCAGGGCGGTGAGCACGGCGGTCTTCAGGCCGCTGAAGCTGAATTCCAGCCCGGGGCGGTCGGTCATCGGCCGCGGGAATTTCCAGGCCTTGCTGGCCTGGCCGCCCTCGGCCAGCCGCGCCAGGTGCGGGCCGCCGGGGTAGGGCAGGCCCAGCAGCTTGGCGGTCTTGTCGAAGGCCTCGCCCACGGCGTCGTCCAGGCTCTCGCCCAGGATCTCGTAGCGGCCCACGCCCTGCACGTTCACCAGCAGGGTGTGGCCGCCCGACACCAGCAGCGCCAGGAAGGGGAATTCCGGGCGCGGATCCTCCAGCATCGGTGCCAGCAGGTGCGCCTCCATGTGGTGGACCGGGATCAGCGGCAGGCCGTGGGCGGTGGCGATGCCGGCGGCCACCGAGGCCCCCACCATCAGCGCGCCGATCAGCCCCGGGCCGGCGGTATAGGCCACCCCGTCCAGGTCGGAGGGCCGCAGGTCCGCCTGGGCCAATACCTCGCGGATCAGCGGGTTGATGCGGCTGACGTGGTCGCGGGAAGCCAGCTCCGGCACCACCCCGCCGTATTCGGCATGCAGGGCGATCTGGCTGTGCAGGGTGTGCGAGCGCAGCCCACCATTGCCGTAGACGGCGGCGGCGGTTTCGTCGCAGGAGGTCTCGATCCCGAGGATGTTCATCCGGGTATTGTACCGAGGGGGCGGTTCGCGGATTGCCTTTGCCGCCGGCTGCGCATAGAATCTGCGCCCCCTTACCCTTGGGGGCGGTGCCCCTTTTGTCCTAAGCGAGTGATTTGAATGCCTTCTGTCCGCGTCCGCGATAACGAACCGTTTGAAGTTGCGATCCGCCGCTTCAAGCGCACCTGCGAAAAGGCCGGCGTGCTGACCGACCTGCGCAAGCACGAGTTCTTCGAGAAGCCGAGCCAGGAGCGCAAGCGCAAGCGCGCTGCCGCCGTGAAGCGCCAGGCCAAGAAGGTCCAGCGCGAGTCCAACCGCCGTATCCGCCTGTTCTAAAGGGCGTTTCGCGGGATCGGGTTCCCGGGGATGGCTGATCAGTCGTCCCTGACGAAAGACCGGGCCATCCATGGCCCGGGAATTTCAAACAAGCAGTCCCATAACATGACGGCCCTTGTATGTCCGACCTGAAGACTCGCATCGGTGAAGACGTCAAGACGGCGATGCGTGCCGGTGACAAGGCGCGCCTGATGCTGCTGCGCATGCTCACGGCCGAGCTGAAGCAGCGCGAGGTGGTGGAAAGCATCGAGCTGACCGACACCGTCGTGCTCACGGCGATCGAGAAGATGCTCAAGCAGCGTCGCGATTCCGAGTCCCAGTTCCGTGCCGGCAACCGGCCGGACCTGGCCGACAAGGAAGCCGAGGAAATCCGCGTGCTCACCGAGTACCTGCCGCAGCAGCTCACGGCGGAAGAACTCGATGCCCTGCTGGCCCAGGCCGTAGCCGAAACCGGCGCGCAGGGCGGCAAGGACATGGGCAAGGTGATCGGCTGGCTCAAGCCCAAGGTCCAGGGGCGCACGGACATGGGCAAGCTCTCCGGCTTGGTGAAGGCGAAGCTCGGCTGATCCGGCAATCTGCAAGCTTGTAACGAAACGGCGCTGCATAAGGCGCCGTTTTGCTTTTCCAGGTCCTTGATTTCACAGGGACTGGCTCCCGGCACGAAGGATGGTTGCCTGCAGGCGTCACCTTTGCCCTGCGAGCCGCCGATGTCCTCCCCGTCCGCCTTCAGCAGTACCCGCCAGCGCCTCGACGTCTACCGCAAGCGCCGCGACTTCAAGGCCACGCCCGAGCCGGCGCCCAAGGCGGCGGACAAGAGCAGTGGTGACCGCTTCGTCATCCAGCTGCACCACGCCAGCCACCGCCACTTCGACTTCCGCCTGCAGGTTGGCGGCGCGCTGCGCAGCTGGGCCGTGCCCAAGGGCCCCTCGCTGGACCCGAAGCAGAAGCGTCTCGCGGTGGAGGTGGAGGATCACCCGCTGGAGTACGGCAAATTCCAGGGCTCGATTCCGGAAGGCCATTACGGCGCCGGCGATGTATGGATCTGGGACGAGGGCCGCTGGGCGCCGGAGGGCGACGCGGCCAAGGCGCTGAAGGAGGGCCACCTGGATTTCGAGCTGTTCGGCAGCCGCATGAAGGGGCACTGGTCGCTGATCCGCACCAGCATGTCGGGCAAGCGGCCGCAGTGGCTGCTGTTCAAGCGCAGCGACGAGCATGTGAAGAAGGGCGATGTCGCCGACGACACGCCGCTGGACCAATGGAAGGGCGCGACTCCCCGGCGCGCTGCCACCGCACAGAAAAGCGCAAAGGCCGCCCGATCTGCGTTCCCCGCTGAAGTTGGCTTGCAACTCGCGAAGCTGGTGGAGAAGGCCCCCGAGGGCGCGGACTGGCTGCACGAGGTGAAGTACGACGGCTACCGCGTATTGCTCATGCGCAACGGTCGCAAGCTGCAGATCCGCTCACGCGGTGGTCTGGAGTGGAGCGCCAAGCTGCCGCAGCTGAAGAAGGCCGTGCTCGCGCTGCCCTGCAAGAACTGCATCCTCGACGGCGAGGTGGTGGCGCTGGACGAGCAGGGCCGCAGCCGCTTCGATTTGCTGCAGCGTGATTTCGGCGAGCCGCAAGCCGCCGGCAATCTCGTGGCCATGTTGTTCGACCTGCTCCATCTCGATGGCCAGGACTGGCGTCCCCTGCCGCAGGAACTGCGCAAGGAAGCCCTGCAGAAACTGCTGCAGGGCTCCGACGATTGCCTGCGCCTCAGCGAATACCTGGAGGGACACGGCGCCAAGGCGGCAAAGGCCGCCTGCAGCGCGGGCCTGGAAGGCATCATCAGCAAGGACCGCAAGGCGCCCTACCGCGAGGGCCGCGGTGGCTCCTGGGTGAAGACCAAGTGCGTCGATGCCGACGAATTCGCCATCGTCGGCTACACGCGGGGGCAGCGCTCGCGCGAGAAGCTGGGCGCGCTGCTGCTGGCCGAGCCTGCGGGCCAGGACTGGCGTTATGTCGGCCGCGTCGGCAGCGGCTTTACCGAAGCGCTCATTCAAGACCTGCTGGAGCGCATGCGTCCGGCGCAGCAGGCCGTGAAGCTGCTCAATCCTCCGACTCGCGCCGATCTGCGCGGCGCGCGCCCGGTGTGGGTGAAGCCCGCACTGGTGCTGGAGGTGGAGCATCGCGGCCGCACCGGGGAGAACCTGCTGCGGCAGGCCAGCCTCAAGGGCCTGCGCGCCGACAAGTCGATCACCGATCTGCGGCAGCCGGATCGCGCTCCGCGGGTGCCCGCGCAGGGAGATGCCAGCATGAAGCAGGTGACGACACGACGCAGCGCCAAGGCCGATGCGGAGCCGGGCTCCGCGGTAAGGCTCACGCATCCCGAGCGCCGCCTCTTCGAGGATCCCGTCATCACCAAGCGGGAGCTGGCGGACTTCTACTCCGAGATCGCGGAATGGATCCTGCCGGAACTGCAGCGTCGCCCGCTGGCCTTGCTGCGCTGTCCCGATGGCGCCGGCAAGACCTGCTTCTTCCAGAAGCGCGCCACCCCGGGCTTCCCGGACAGCGTGCACCAGGCGCGTGGCGAACCCTATCTCTGGATCGAGGATGTCGGTGGACTCATCGGCATGGTGCAGATGGGCGTGCTGGAGCTGCATGCCTGGGGCGCCACGGTGGATGACATCGAGCACCCCGATCGCGTGGTCTTCGATCTCGATCCCGGCGAGGGCGTGGAGTGGCGCCGCGTGATCGCCGCCGCACGCCTGTTGCGCGAGCGCCTGGAGCAGCTCGGCCTGCAGAGCTTCGTGCGCAGCTCCGGCGGCAAGGGCCTGCACGTGGTGCTGCCGCTGCAGCCCCAGGCCGGCTGGGACACGGTGAAGAATTTCTCGCATGCGCTGGCGCAGATGCTGGCCGAGGAACAGCCGGACGAGTTCATCGCTACCGCATCCAAGGCGCGCCGAAAGGGGCGCATCTACATCGACTACCTGCGCAATGGCTGCGGCGCGACCGCGGTGGCCTCGTATACCCTGCGCGCCCGCCCCGGCGCCCCGGCCGCGGTGCCCCTGGACTGGGGTGAGTTGTCGCGCCTGAAATCGCCGGCGCAGTTCGGCTATGCCAACCTGCGGCAGCGCCTCAAGCGCCTGAAGCGCGACCCCTGGGAAGGCTTCCGGGACCTGAACCAGCGCCTGCCCAAACTCCACTGAGGACCTGACCATGGCCAAACCCATCTGGACCGGCGCGATTTCCTTCGGCCTGCTCAACATCCCCGTGCAACTGATGCCGGCCGAGCGCCGAGTGGACCTGCACTTCCGCCTGCTGGATTCGCGCGACAACAAGCGCGTGCGCTACGAGCGGGTGAACGCCGACACCGGCGAGGAAGTGCCCTGGAAGGACGTTGTGAAGGCCTACGAGTACGACAAGGGCAGCTATGTCGTGCTGGAAGAAGAGGACCTGAAGAAGGCGGCGCCCGAGAGCAAGGAGTCGGTCGACATCGAGGCCTTCATCGACATCGCGGCCATCGGCCCGCAGTATTTCGAGAAGCCCTACTTCCTGGTGCCCACGCGCAAGTCCGAGAAGGGCTATGTGCTGTTGCGCGAGACCCTGCGTGAGCAGGAGAAGGCCGGCCTGGCCCGCGTGGTGATCCGCACGCGCGAGTACCTCGCGCTGGTGATGGTGCAGGAGGACGCCCTGATGCTGATGCTCCTGCGCTATCCGCAGGAGCTGGTTCCCGCCGACGAATACGCTTTTCCGGCCAAGGCCGCCAAGGGTTTCCGGATCAACGCCAAGGAACTGGAGATGGCGGAACAACTGGTGAAATCCATGACCGCCAAATGGAACCCGAAGCAGCACAAGGACGAATTCCGCGAGCGCCTCAACAAGGTGATCCAGGCGCGCATCGGCAAGAAGCGCGTGGTGAAGAATGCCGAGCCGGAGGCGGAGCGTGACGAGGAGGCCAGCACCAACGTGGTGGACTTCATGTCCCTGCTCAAGAAGAGCCTGGACCAGGGCCGCCGGACCCCGGCGGCGAGCAAGACTGCGGCGAAGAAGACCACCCGCAAGGCGCCCGCCCGCAAGCGGCCGGCGGCCCGCCGTCGCGCCGCAAAATGAGTGGCCCGGCGGCCACCGGCTTGCAGCTTGCGCGCGGAAATTTTGTAAGCCATTGATTTTATTGGATCGATAAAGGGCATGGTTCTTGGGACATGAAGCCTGCACCCCAACACTGGGGCCGCAATCACATCCCATCAGGAGGATTAGAGAATGGCTAACCAGAACCAGCGTCCGGATCAGCAGAACCAGCAGAAGGATCGTCAGGACGATAACCAGATGCGCAACCAGCCCAACCAGCCGGGCTCCCAGAAGAGCAGCCAGGGCCAGCAGCACCAGTCCGACCGCTCCTCCGGCCAGCAGGGCAGCCAGGGCAACCAGGCCAGCCAGCAGGGCAACCAGCAGTCCGGCCAGCAGCGCAGCGACCAGCAGAGCCAGGACGCCCAGCGCAGCGGCCAGCAGGGTCAGCAGGGCCAGAAGAGCGGCCAGCAGAACCAGCAGGCCGACCGCAGCGGCCAGCAGGGCGCCTCGCAGCAGCGTGACCGCGAGAACAACCGCTAAGCGTTCGTAGTCCCTGGAAGCCGGCCGGCGCCTTGTGCGCCGGCCGGCTTCTTCTTGCCTGCAGGCCGGCAGGGCAGGGCTGGTCCTTTAGAATAGGCGGGTGAGCGGCCGCATCCCTGAAGCATTCATCCACGACCTCCTGGCTCGTACCGATATCGTCGAGATCATCGGGGCGCGGCTGGATCTCAAGCGCGCGGGCAAGGAATACAAGGCGCGTTCGCCGTTCACCAACGAGAAGTCGCCGTCCTTCTTCGTCTCGCCGCAGAAGCAGATGTTCTTCTGTTTCAGCTCCGGCAAGAACGGCACCGCCATCAGTTTCCTGATGGAGTACGACCGCCTGAGTTTCGTCGAGGCGGTGGAGGAGCTGGCCCAGCGCGCGGGCGTGGAAGTGCCGCGCGAGGGCGGGCGCAACGACCGCGTGGTGATGGACGGCCCGCTGGACGCGCTGGCGGCAGCGCAGCGCTTCTTCCGCGAGCAGCTGCGCACGGCGCAAGGCGCCGTCGACTACCTGAAGAAGCGCGGCGTCAACGGCGAGACCGCCAAGACCTTCGGTATCGGCTTTGCTCCCGAATCCTGGGATGCGCTGACTACCTTCCTGCAGGACCCCAAGCACGCGGTGGAAGCCGGCCTGCTGATCCAGAAGGACAGCGGCGGCGTGTACGACCGCTTCCGCAATCGCGTGATGTTCCCGATCCGCGATACCCGTGGGCGCGTGATCGGCTTCGGCGGCCGCACCCTGGGCAACGACCCGGCCAAGTACCTCAACTCGCCCGAGACCGCGCTTTTCCACAAGGGACGCAACCTCTACGGCCTCTACGAGGCGCGCCAGTCGGCCAAGTCCAACCTGCCCTACCTGCTGGTGGTGGAAGGCTACATGGACGTGGTGATGCTGGCGCAGCACGGCATCCCCGAGGCGGTGGCCACGCTGGGCACCGCCACCACGCGCGAGCACCTGGGCCTGCTGTTCAAGGCCACCAGCAAGGTGGTGTTCTGCTTCGACGGCGACCGCGCCGGACGCGCCGCCGCCTGGCGCGCGCTGGAGCAAGTGCTGCCGGAGATCGACGGCACGCGCGAGTGCGTCTTCATGTTCCTGCCCGACGGGCATGACCCGGACACCCTGGTGCAGCAGATCGGCGCCGAGGCCTTCCGCGCCCTGGTGGGCGAGGCCCAGACCCTGTCGCAGTTCCTGTTCGGTGAGCTGGGCAAGCAGGTCAATCTCGGCAGCATGGACGGCCGCGCCAAGCTGGCCGCGCTGGCACGCCCGCACCTGGAGAAGCTGCGCGAAGGGCCCTTGCGCGCGCTGATGCTGGGCGAGCTGTCCAACCTCACGCGGGTGCCGCGTGGCGATCTCGAAGCCATGCTCAAGGCACCAACGCCCTCCGAAGCCGAAATGCCGGAGGCCGACGAGCCGGTTTCCACCCGCCACCGCCCCGCGGGCAACGCCAACCGCCCGGTCCGGCGCGTCATGCAGCTGCTGTTGGAAGACCCGCGCCTGGCCGACCGCATCGATAACCTGGAGCTGCTGGCCCAGGCCGAGGTGCCGGGTATCGAGGTGCTGATGGAGGCCATCGACTTCTTCCATGCCCACCCCGAGGCCACCGCCGCCCACTTGTTGGAGTTCTGGCGCGGCACCCCTAAGGGCAAGGGTGTGGAAAAGCTGCTGCAGCAGGGGGCTGAGGCGCCGGTGGGCGAGCACGGCCCCGAGCCGGAGCTGCGGCAGATCGTCGGCATGCTCACCCAGAAGGCCCTCAAGGCCCGGGTCCAGCAGCTGCTGGCGGAAAGCCGCCTGCGCCCCCTGACGGAGGCGGAAAGCAGGGAAATCAATGCCTTGATGCAGCAGCAGAAGGGCCGGACGGGCGCCTGAGCGCCCCGCGGAAAGTCGGCGAAAATCTCGCCGACTTGACAGATTTTTGTTAAAATCTCCGATTCCGCGCATTGCGTCCGCAGTTTGGGCGCCCATCCAGAGTGATCATCCGCATGAGCAACAACACTGAGAAAGCCGACAAGGCCGCCGCCGATATGCAGGCCGCCCAGAAGCAATCCCAGATCAAGGTCCTCATCGCCCTCGGCAAGGAAAAGGCCTACCTGACCTACGCCGAAGTGGCCGACCATCTACCCGAAATCGTCGATACGGAGCAGATCGAGGACATCATCAGCATGATCCAGGCGATGGGCATCCCGGTCCACGAGGAAGCCCCGGATGACGAGCAGCAGCTCTTCTCCGAGCCCGCTGTCGTCGCCACCGCCGAGGAAGAAGAAGAGGCCGCCGAAGAAGCCGCCGCCGCCATCGCCGCCAGCGACGACCAGTTCGGCCGCACCACCGACCCGGTGCGCATGTACATGCGTGAGATGGGCAGCGTCGAGCTGCTGGACCGCGAGGGCGAAATCCGCATTGCCAAGCGCATCGAGGAAGGACTCAACGAGTCCATGTTCGCGATGGCGCAGTACCCCGAGACCGTGGCGATCCTGCTGGAGTCCTTCGAGCTCTTCAAGGCCGGCAAGAAGCGCCTGGCCGAGATCGTGACCGGCTTCTTCGATCCCAACGCTCCCGAGGAGCTGCCGCCGGCCGAGCTGCCGCCGGAGATCGAAGAGGAAGAGGAAGAAGTCGAGGAGAAGGCCGAGGGTGCCTCCGACGAGGAGGAAGAGGCCGTCGATACCGGTCCCGATCCGGTCCTCACCGCCGAGAAGTTCTCCGACCTGCAGGCCTTCTATGACAAGGCCTGGGAGGCGCTGCTGAAGAAGGGCGCCGCCGATCGCAAGACGCAGGAAAAGCGCGAGGCGATGGCCACGCACATCATGACCTTCAAGCTCTCGCCGAAGATCGTCGAGGAGATCACGCAGAACCTGCGTGGCAAGGTCGAGCAGGTCCGCGAGACCGAGCGCACCATCATGCGCATCTGCGTGGCCGACTGCGGCATGACGCGTGAAGAATTCCTGCGCATGTTCAAGGAAGACAACGGCGCCACCAACCCGGACTGGATCAACAAGGCCATCCGCGCCAAGCGCAAGTACTCCGCCGAACTCAACGGCCGCAAGGAAGAAATCTTCGAGCTGCAGGAAAAGCTGCGCAAGATGGAAGGCGACAACCTGATCTCGCTGGACGAGATCAAGGACATCAACCGCCGCATGAACGTGGGCGAGGCCAAGGCCCGCCGCGCCAAGAAGGAAATGGTGGAGGCCAACCTGCGCCTGGTGATCTCCATCGCCAAGAAGTACACCAACCGCGGCCTGCAGTTCCTCGACCTGATCCAGGAAGGCAACATCGGCCTGATGAAGGCCGTGGACAAGTTCGAATACCGTCGCGGCTACAAGTTCTCGACCTACGCCACCTGGTGGATCCGCCAGGCCATCACCCGCTCGATCGCCGACCAGGCGCGCACCATCCGTATCCCGGTGCACATGATCGAGACCATCAACAAGCTCAACCGCATCAGCCGCCAGATGCTGCAGGAGATGGGCCGCGAGCCCACGCCGGAAGAGCTGGCCAAGAAGATGGAGATGCCCGAGGACAAGATCCGCAAGGTTCTCAAGATCGCCAAGGAGCCGATCTCGATGGAAACGCCGATCGGCGACGACGAGGATTCCCACCTCGGCGACTTCATCGAGGACACCGCCGCGGTCTCGCCGCTGGAATCGGCCACCTCGTCCTCGCTGGCGGAAGCCACCCACCAGATCCTGGCCAGCCTCACCCCGAGGGAGGCCAAGGTGCTGCGCATGCGCTTCGGCATCGACATGAATACCGACCACACGCTGGAAGAGGTCGGCAAGCAGTTCGACGTCACCCGTGAGCGCATCCGCCAGATCGAGGCCAAGGCGCTGCGCAAGCTGCGCCACCCGAGCCGCGCGAACTATCTCCGCAGCTTCCTGGACGAGACCTGATACGTTTCGACCTCGGCCTGTCGGGGTGGCGTGTTGGACACGAAAAAGGGGCCCTCCGGGGCCCCTTTTTCGTGGGGCTCCCGCCCTGAGCAACGGCAGGCCTGGACCGACCAAAGCGGCGGGCCCACGATGACGGCGGACGGCGGGCATGCTTAAATCGCCGTCCAGGGATGTAATCGACAAACCTCCAATTGCCGGGGATACCATGCGGCCAGCCCAGCTTCTCGCAATCTCCGCGCTCCTCCTGAGCGCGAACGCCTATGCGGCCTCCTTCGACTCGCTCGACCTGTACTACAGCAGCGCCGATATCGACGTGCAGGGACGCAGCAACGGCGTGAACTATGGCGGCGACCTCGGCAGCCTCGACGGCTTCGGCCTGAAGTTCCGCGGGTCCATCGCCGAGGACTTCTTCTTCTCCGGCGAATACCAGGGCTCCGAGATCAAGCGCAGTGGCCTGTCGCTCAGCGACAACGCGGGTGCGGCCATCGCCACCAATGACGGCGTGGAACTGGACTACACCGAGTGGCGCCTGGGTGTCGGCCTGCCGTTCTATCGTGAGCACTCGCTGACGCTGTTCGGCCTGCTGGAGTACGTCGATACCGAATTTGAAGCCGCTTATGACACCGACGACGGCAACGGCGGTGTCGTGAGCAACAACCTGCGCCAGCGTCAGTCCGGCGTGGCTGCACACGGTGGCGTGCTGTTCAACCCCACGGCGGCCTGGAGCGTCTATGGCCAGGTGGGCTACCTGAAGCTCGACGATGTCGACGGTATCGAATACCTCGCCGGTACCGCCCTGCAGGTGCACCGCTACGGCGGCCTGTTCGCCGAGTATCGCAGCAGCGATCTCAAGGGCGACGGCGGCACCCGGGTGGAGCTGACGCCGTGGCGTTTCGGCGTGTACCTGCTGGTGCAGTAAGCGCCGGCCGGAAACAAAAAAACCCCGCAGATCGCGGGGTTCTTTTGTTGCTGCGGGGCAGGCTTCAGAAGTTGAAGCGCACGCCCAGGTGCAGATCGGTCGCCTTCAGACCCACGTCGTTGTCTTCCACGTCGGTGATGCGATAGTCGGCGAACAGGCCGAACTGGTTGCTGACGTTGAACACGGCACCGACGGTGTACTCCGGGCCATCGTAATCGCCCACGTCGATCCAGCCCACGTCACCGAACAGGCTCAGGCCCGGCAACGGACGGAAAGCGAGGCCGGCATGCACGCCGTAACCGCTGTCGTCGATCTCGACGCCGAGCGGGAAATCATCGCTCTCGACATCGATGAACTCGGCGCGGATGTCGAGGCTGGTATTGGCGTCCTGCCACAGGCCGAAGCCCAGGCCGGCGCGGATGGTCTGGAGTTCAGCGTCGTTGTCGTACGTGTTCTTTTCGTACTGGCCGAAGACGAACACCTTGTCCGCCACCTTGCCCGATCCGCGGATACCGAAACCGTCGCCGGATTCGTCGCCGTTGACGACGGGGCCATCGAGTTCGAAGTCGGCGTCGGTGTAGTAGACGTCGAGATGGCCAGTGGGGCCACCCGAAGCGGCCATGGAGGCCATCGGGGCGGCAGCCAGCAATGCAGCGAGCAGCGTCTTATTCATTTTCATTGAGCACTCCGTGCTTGTTCATGGGGCATGGGAGGACAACCACCTCTCCGGCTCCGATCTTAGCAAGTGCCCCTTTACAGTGCGCAAGCGACGATCGACAACAAAAAACCCCGCAAGCATGCGGGGTTCTTCGTTGCCGCGGGATTGCCCTCAGAAGCGGAGGCGCACGCCCAGCTGGATGTCGTCCGCCTTGGTGTCGAAGTTCACGCCGCCGAACTCGCCATCCTCGAGGTCGGTGACGCGATAGTTGGCGACCAGGGCGACGGACGGAGTGACGTCGAAGGACGCGCCGAGGTTGTACTCCAGGCCATCGCCGAAATCGCCCACGTCCAGGTAGCCCAGGGAGGCCATCAGCTTGAATTCCGGGGTGACGTTGAAGCCGAGGCCGGCGTGCACGCCGAAGCCGCTCTCGGATTCGTCCAGGCCGCCGCCGTCCGCCTTCAGGTTGACGAATTCAGCCTTGCCGAAGAGCTTCAGTGAATCGCTCTGGCTGAAGATCAGGCTGGCACCCACGCGGATCTGATCGAAATCCACGTCGCTGTCGTCGGTGTTGACGGTCTGGTACTCGCCATACAGCTTGATGTTGTCGGCGACCTTGCCGGAGATGCGGGCACCGAAACCGTTGCCGTCTTCGTCGGTGGCGCCATCGTCGATGCTGGTGTCGACGTAGTGCACGTCCAGGCTGGCACTCGGGGCCGGGGCAGCCGCCATGGTCGAGAACGGAACGGCAGCGAGCATTGCAGCGATCAGCGTCTTGTTCATAGGCATCGTGACTCCGTATGTATTTTTTCGGGCAGGGAGCCAAGCTCCCCACTCCGATCTTAGCAATTGCCCCATTATGGTGCGCAAGCTGCGGAGGCCGGCCAAAGAAAAAGCGCGCGGGGAATCCCCGCGCGCTTCGGATGCAGCGTGTGTCCTGCTTACTCGGCCTTGCCGTGAACGCTCGGCGTGTGCAGCTTGCTCGACTGCGCGGCGAAGTAGCGCGACAGCAGGCGGATGTCGGCGTCGCTCAGGCTGGTCACCTGGCTGGCCATCACCACGTTCTTGCGCTTGCCGGTCTTGTATTCCTTGAGCGCGTGCTCGAGGTAGTTGGCGTACTGGCCAGCCAGGATCGGGTAGACCGGGGTGGTCGGATTGGCGCCGTTCTCGCCGTGGCAGGCAGCGCAGGGCGCGGCCAGTGCGGCGACGTCCTTCTGCGGCTCGGCGTCCTTGGCCTGGACGGTGCCGGCGAGGGCCAGCAGGGAAACAAAGATAATCCGCTTCATGGGTTGACCTTAACGGTGGACCGGGGCGTGGGCGAAGAACGCCGCGATGTCAGCCATGTCCTGGTCGGACAGGTTGGCGGCCTGGGCACGCATCGTCATGTGGGGACGATCGCCGTTCTTGTAGCCCTTGAGGGCTGCGACGATGTAGGCCTCGGTCTGGCCGCCGATACGCGGAACGCGATAGGTCGGGTAGACGTTGTTGTAGTTGGGGATGCCGTGGCAGCCCATGCAGGTGTTGGCCTTGACCCGGCCTGCCTCGACGTTGCCACCCTCGGCGAACGCAGGCAGCGCCATCGCGACGAGGGCCAACAGGCCCCAACGCGCTAACTTCATGAGAAAACTCCCGGAATGAATCTGGCGGACAGCTAGATGCAATATGTTCGGACATTGGGCGTTTGGGGTCAACGTGACCCCTCCCCCGCGATGGGCCGCTCGCCTCGTGGGGATGGCCTCCGTATAGTGGCGAGAACGCGCTCCGCCCTGCGGAAGGCTGTAATTAAATATAAACATTAATTTGTTTAATTATATAAATTAAAACACATGGATGCTGCCGCTCGATGAGCCTTCTTTCCCGCGGTTTGCGCTGCCGCCGCGCCGTCCCGGCCTCCGGAGACCGCGCGTGATGGCGGCGCGTGGTCGCAAGGCCGGGGTGGCCGAGCATGGCTTCGAGATCGCCGCGGTGGATCTCGGCTCCAACAGCTTCCACATGATGGTGGCCCGGTCCAATGGCGGGGATATCCAGGTGATCGACCGCCTGCGCGAGCCGGTGCGCCTGGCCTCGGGCCTGGACGCCGACAAGCGCCTGCGCCCCGACGTGGCCTTGCGCGCACTGGAATGCCTGCAGCGCTTCGGCCAGCGCCGGCGCGGCATCCCGCCGGTGCGGGTACGCGCGGTGGGTACCAACACCATGCGGCGCTGGCGCCGCGGGGCCGACTTCCACGCCGCCGCCGAGATGGCGCTGGGCCACGGCATCGAGATCATCGCCGGCCTGGAAGAGGCGCGCCTGGTCTACGGCGGCGTCACCCATGGCATGGGTCGCGGCCGCCCGAAGCGCCTGGTGGTGGACATCGGTGGCGGCAGCACCGAGGTCATCATCGGCAACCAGGCCACCCCCAGGCTGATGGAATCCGTCTCGCTGGGCTGCGTGGTGCATACGCAGCGCTTCTTCGAGGACGGCGAGATCACCCGCGCCCGTTTCCGCCGCGCGCGCCTGGCCGCCCGCATCGAGCTGGAGTTCCTCGAGCGCCAGTACCGCGAGTCGGGCTGGGATCTGGCGATCGGTTCCTCCGGCACCGTGCGCGGCGTCTGGCGCGTGATGCGCGAGCAGGGCTGGTGCGAGAACGAGATGACCGCCACGGGCCTGGAGAAGGTCATCGACCTGGCCATCGACCGTGGCCATGTAGACCGCCTGGACTTCCCCGCGCTGCGCGAGGACCGTCGCCCGGTGTTCCCCGGCGGCCTCGCCGTGCTGGCCGGCGTGTTCGACTCGCTGGGCGTGCAGCGCATGGAGACCTCCGAGCGCGCGCTGCGCGAGGGCCTGATCTACGACCTGCTGGGCCGCCTGTCGGACCACGACGTGCGCGACGAGTCGGTGCTGGCCCTGGCCAAGCGTTACGGCTGTGACCAGGAGCATGCCGCCGGCGTGGAGCGCACTGCGCTGAAGATCCTGGACCAGGTGGCCAGGCCCTGGGGCCTGGAGCCGAAGTTCTCCGCGATGCTGCTGGGCTGGGCCGCGCGCCTGCACGAGATCGGCCTGGCCATCTCGCATGCCTCGTACCACAAGCACGGCGAATACATCCTGCGGAACTGCGACCTGCAGGGCTTCTCGCAGACCGACCAGAAGCTGCTGGCGGCACTGGTGCGCCTGCACCGCGGCAAGTTTGCGCTGACGTCGCTGGACGACCTGCCGACCACCTGGGCCGAGCCGGTACGCAAGCTGGCGGTGGTGCTGCGCATCGCCTACATCCTGCACCGCTCCCGCGGCGAGGGCCTGAAGCCGCCGATCCGCGTGACGGCGCAGCGGCGCTCGGTGGACCTGGCCTTCACGCAAAAGCGCTGGCTGGAGAAGCACCCGCTGACGCGCGCCGAGCTGGAGCAGGAGATCGAGGCGCTGGCGGCGCTACAGATCAGGTTGCGGCTGCAGTAAGCGGCAATGCCATGACCGCTCATGCCGAGCGGGTTATCGAAGCACGCCCAGCCCCGCTTTTTCCGCTGCAGAAGGAAGAGGGCAACGTGTGCCCCGAGAAGCAGGTGTTCATTTCGCGCACGCCCTCCCCCCGCTTGCGGGGAGAGGGTTGGCAAGGGCATGGATGCCCGAGGTAGGGCAACGCAGGGGCAGTTGCCGAGAGGGGATCATGAAGCGACTAACCCAAACCGTTCGCCCTGAGCCTGTCGCAGGGTGAACGTCTGCGCCGAGCGACCGACTCAGGTCTCGTCCATGAACTTCTGCTGCACGGCCTTGCCCTCGATCTTCTCGGGGCGCAGGTAGTTGCCGTCGGCCTGCAGGATCCAGGTCTGGGCAGTATCGGCGAGGTAGCCGTTGAGGTCTTCCAGGATGCGGGCGCGGATCTTCTTGTCTTCCACCGGGAAGGCCACTTCCACGCGGCGGAACAGGTTGCGCTCCATCCAGTCGGCGCTGGACAGCCAGACCTCGTCGGCGCCGTCGTTGTGGAAGCTGAACACGCGGTGGTGTTCCAGGAAGCGCCCGATCAGCGAGCGGACCACGATGTTGTCCGACATGCCCTTCACGCCGGGGCGCAGCGAGCACATGCCGCGCACGATGCAGTCCACCTTCACGCCGGCCTGCGAGGCGCGGTACAGGGCCTGGATGATCTCCGGCTCCACCAGCGAATTCATCTTGGCGACGACGCGCGCCGGCTTGCCCTTCCTGGCGTTCTCGATCTCGCGGTCGATGCGGCTGTGGAAGCCCTTGGCCATGGTGAAGGGCGACTGCAGCAGCTTGTGCAGCTTGGTCACCTTGCCCAGGCTGGTCAGCTGCAGGAACACGGCATGCACGTCCTGGCAGATCTGCTTGTCGGCGGTGAACAGGCCGTAGTCGGTGTACATGCGCGCGGTGCGCGGGTGGTAGTTGCCGGTGCCCAGGTGCGCGTAGTGCTTGAGGCCGGAGTCCTCGCGGCGCACGATCAGGCACATCTTGGCGTGCGTCTTGTAGCCCACCACGCCATAGACCACGTGTGCGCCGACGTCCTGCAGCTGCTCGGCGAGGTCGATGTTGGCCTCCTCGTCGAAGCGCGCGCGCAGCTCCACCACAGCGGTCACTTCCTTGCCGTTGCGGGCGGCCTCGATCAGGGCCTCCACGATGGCCGACTTGGTGCCGGTGCGGTACAGCGTCTGCTTGATCGCCAGCACGTTGGGATCGCGCGCCGCCTGGCGCAGGAACTCCACCACCGGGGTGAAGGAATCGTAAGGATGGTGCAGCAGCTGGTCCTTCTGCCGGATGGTGGCGAACAGGTCGCCGCCCAGCGCCTTGGGGGTGCGCGGCACGAAGGCCGGGTACTTCAGTTCCGGCCGGTCGATCAGGTCGGGCACCTGCATCAGGCGCATCAGGTTGACCGGGCCGTTGCAGGAGTAGATGTCGATCGGCTGCAGCTGCATCTCTTCGGCCAGGTAGTTCACCAGGCGTTCGGGGCAGTTGTGGGCCACCTCCAGGCGCACCGTGTCGCCCCACTGGCGCTGCGCCAGCACGTCTTCCAGCTCTTCGAGCAGGTCATCGGCCTCGGCCTCGTCCAGCGCCAGGTCGGAGTTGCGCGTGACGCGGAACTGGAAGCAGCCGCTGGCCTCCATGCCGGGGAACAGCTCGTCGACGTAGGCGTGGATCACCGACGACAGGAACACGAAGTCGTGCGGGCCGCTGCCTTCCACGCTCTTGGGAATCTGGATCAGGCGCGGCAGGGCGCGCGGCGCCTGCACGATGGCGTAGGGCGTGCTGCGGCCGAAAGCGTCCTTGCCCGACAGCGAGACGATGAAGTTGAGCGACTTGTTGAGGATGCGCGGGAACGGATGCGCCGGGTCCAGCCCGATCGGCGAGAGCACCGGCGCCAGCTCGTTCTGGAAATAGTTGCGCAGCCAGGCATCCTGCTCGGTAGTCCACTCGCTGCGGCGCACGAAGCGGATCTTCTCGCCCTCCAGCGCCGGGATCAGCACCTCGTTGAACACGCGGTACTGCTCCTCCACCAGGCCATGGGCCCGGGTACCGATCGCGTTCAGCAGCTCGCCGGGCGTCTGGCCGTCGGAGCCGCGCTGGGCCGGGTTGATCTCGGCCATCTGCTGCAGACCGGCAACGCGGATCTCGAAGAACTCGTCGAGATTGGAGCTGGAGATGCACAGGAACTTCAGGCGCTCCAGCAGCGGCACCGTCTCGTCCAGTGCCTGGGCCAGCACGCGGCGGTTGAATTCGAGCAGCGACAGCTCGCGGTTCAGGAACAGCTCGGCGGGGGTGAGCTCGAGCGCAGGGGGATTCTTCATGGGATCGTTCGCGGAGGGTTCGGCCGGGACCCGGACGTTTAGCGCCGCGACGTTACGTTCCTGTGACATAAGCCTCAGACCGCTTACTTGACCACGATGTTCTGGGCGCTCTTGACGATTTCCTCGGGCGAGACCTTGCCGGGCACGTCCAGGCCGCGCTGCACCGCCGGGCGTGCCGCCACCTTGTCCATCCAGGCGCTGAGATGCGGCAGGTCGCGCGCTTCCACGCCAGCCCAGCCATGGATCTTCACCCAGGGGTAGGTGGCGATGTCGGCGATGGAGTAGTCGCCGGCCAGGTACTCGCTGCGGCCCAGCTGCGTGTCCAGCACCTCGTACAGGCGCCGGGTTTCCTTCTGGTAGCGGTCGATCGCCGGCTGGATCTTCTCAGGGAAGTAGCGGAAGAAGACGTTGGCCTGGCCCTGCATGGGGCCGACGCCGCCCATCTGGAACATCAGCCACTGGATCGCCCGCGAGCGGCCCTGGACGTCGGCCGGTAGGAAGCGGCCGTACTTCTCGGCCAGGTAGATCAGGATGGCGCCGGACTCGAACACCGCGAAATCGCCGGCGTCACGGTCCACGATGGTCGGGATGCGGCCGTTGGGGTTCAGCTGCAGGTAGTCCGGGCGCTTCTGGTCGCCACGGGAGATGTCCACCGGGACCACACGGTAGGGTATGCCCAGCTCCTCCAGCATGATCGAGGCCTTGTGGCCATTGGGAGTCGGGGCCGTATAAAGGTCAATCATTTATCACAAATCCTTCGGGGGCGGGATCATCGGCCATGGTGGCCCCCCGCCCGAGGAACTGTCAAAGCGCGGTCGTCGGAGCCGGACTCAGCGCAGCGCCAGGGCCCGGTCCGGGTAGTCCGTGAAGATGCCGTCCACCCCCTGGGCGCGCAGGCGGCGCATGTCGTCCGGGTGGTTCACGGTATAGGCATAGACCTTCAGGCCGCGCGCATGCGCGTCGGTCACCAGCTTGTCGTCCACGAACTCGTCGGAGACGTTGAGGCTGGCGGCGCCCAGCTCGGCCGCCGAGCCGGCCCAGTCCAGCGGTACGCCGCAGACCAGGGCTCCCACCGGTACCTCCGGCAGCAACTGGCGGAACTCCCAGAGCTCCGGCAGGTGGAAGGAGGACACCAGGAATTGTTCCGCCGTCCAGCCGTCGGCCAGGTAGTCGCGCAGCACGCGCGCCACTGCGGCGGCGCAGCCGCCCCAGGTCTTGAGCTCGATGTTCACGCCGGCGCGCTGGTCCACCAGGTCCAGGGCCTCCTGCAGCGTGGGAATCTGCTGGCCCTGTCCGGCGTCGAGCCGGCGCAGCTCCTCGAACGTGTACTCCGCCAGTGGGCCCTGGCCGTTGGTGGTGCGGTCCAGGCGCAGGTCGTGCATCAGCAGCAGCTCGTCGCCGAGCTGCTGCACGTCGAACTCCACCCAGTGCGCGCCCAGGCGGATGCCGGCATCGATGGCCAGCAGGGTGTTCTCCGGCGCATGGCCGCGGGCGCCGCGGTGGCCGATCACCAGGAAGTCCGATGCCTCGCTCATGCGCCTGCCCTCCACTGCGGAAAACTAGAACTCGCCGACCGTCACGATCTTCATCGCGTTGGTGCCGCCAGGGCCGGTGAAGTCGCCCTTGGTCATGATGACGCGCTGGCCCTTGGCGACGCCGCCGCGCTTTTCCATATGCGCGATCGCCTCCTGCAGCGGCTTGAGCGTCTCCAGCTGCGACGGCTCGAAGTCCACCGGATACACGCCGCGGCACAGCGCCATGCGGCGGCGTGTCTTCTCGTGGCGGGTGAGGGCGAAGATCGGGATGTTGAGCTCGCTGCGCGACATCATCAGGGCCGTGCTGCCGGACTCGGTCAGCGACAGGATGGCGTCGGCGCGCATGTTGCGCGCAGTCCAGGCGGTGGCCATGGCGATGGCCTCGTCGGTGCGCTCGAAATGCGCGTCGAAGGGGCGGCGGAAGCGGTTGGGGCGGTCCGGCATGGCGCCCTCGGCGCCGATGCAGACGCGCGACATCGCCTCCACCACCTTCACCGGGTACTTGCCGCTGGCGGTTTCGGCCGACAGCATCACCGCGTCCGTGCCGTCCATGACGGCATTGGCCACGTCCAGCACCTCGGCCCGGGTCGGCACCGGGCTGGTGATCATCGACTCCATCATCTGCGTGGCGGTGATCACCATGCGGTTCTGTTCGCGGGCCTCGCGGATGATGCGTTTCTGCCAGCCTGGCAGCTCGGCATCGCCGATCTCAACGCCCAGGTCGCCGCGCGCCACCATCACCACGTCGGAGGCCGCCACCAGGTCCACCAGTTCCGGCAGGGCCTCGGCACGCTCGATCTTGGCCACCAGCAGGCAATCGCCGCCGGCCTCCTTGACCAGCTCGCGGGCCTGCAGCATGTCCTGGGCCGAGCGCGGGAAGGACACGGCGATGAAATCCACGCCGATGCTCACGGCATAGCGCAGGTCGGAGCGGTCCTTGTCGGTCAGGGCCTCGGCCGACAGGCCGCCACCCTGCTTGTTGATGCCCTTGCGGTTGGACAGCACGCCGCCGAGCAGCACCGTGGTGTCGATGCGCGTGGTCCCCACCGCGTCCACGCGCAGCGAGATGGCGCCGTCGTTGAGCAGCAGGGTGTCGCCGGGGGCCACGTCGCGCGGCAGCTCGGCGTAGGCGCAGCCCACCACCGTGATGTCGCCGGCCTCCGAGCCCAGGGCCGTGTCGAGCGCGAACTTCTGGCCCTCCGCCAGCTCCACCGACCCGGCGGCAAAGGACTCGATGCGGATCTTGGGGCCTTGCAGGTCGGCCAGCACGCCCACGTCCACCCCCAGTTCGGCCGCGGCCTCGCGGACGGCCTGCGCACGCCGCGCATGGTCCTCCTGCTTGCCGTGCGAGAAATTGAGGCGGACCACGTCGACGCCTGCCGCCAGCAGGCGTTTGAGCACCCCCGGCTGGTCGGTGGCGGGGCCGAGGGTGGCGACGATCTTGGTGCGGCGGGCCATGAGTTCTCCGATAATGCTGGGCATCAGTCTACTCCCGCCGCCGGAAACGGCACGCCTCTCCGACGAAACGATCAGCACTATGACCACGCTCGGCACCCCGTTGTCCCCCAATGCCACCCGCCTGCTGCTGCTGGGCTCCGGCGAACTCGGCAAGGAAGTGGCGATCGAGGCGCAGCGCCTGGGCGTGGAATGCATCGCGGTGGACCGCTACGCCAACGCGCCGGCCATGCAGGTGGCGCATCGCAGCCATGTGATCCGCATGCTCGACGGTGCCGAACTGCGCCGCGTGATCGAGCTGGAGAAGCCGCACTTCATCGTGCCGGAGATCGAGGCCATCCACACCCCGACGCTGCAGGAACTGGAGGCGGAGGGCTATCACGTGATCCCCACCGCCCGTGCCGCGCGCCTGACCATGGACCGCGAGGGCATCCGCCGCCTGGCCGCCGAGGAGCTGGGGCTGCCAACCTCGCCCTACCGCTTCGCTGATCGCTACGAGGACTACGAGGAGGCCGTGCGCGCCGTGGGCATGCCCTGCGTGGTCAAGCCGGTGATGTCGTCGTCCGGCAAGGGCCAGAGCACGGTGAAGACCGAGGCCGATATCCGGGACGCCTGGGAGTATGCCCAGGCCGGCGGCCGTGCCGGCGCCGGCCGCGTGATCATCGAGGGCTTCATCGACTTCGACTACGAGATCACCCTGCTGACCGTGCGCCACGCCGCTGGCGTCGACGGCTCCGCCGCCGTCAAGACCTCGTACTGCGCGCCCATCGGCCACCTGCAGATCGACGGCGACTACCGCGAGTCCTGGCAGCCGCACCCCATGAGCCCGGCGGCGCTGGCCAAGGCGCAGGCGGTGGCAGACCAGATCACCGCCGCCCTGGGCGGCCGCGGCCTGTTCGGCGTGGAGCTGTTCGTGCGCGGCGACGAGGTGATCTTCTCCGAGGTCTCGCCGCGCCCGCACGACACCGGCCTGGTGACGCTGATCTCGCAGGACCTGTCCGAGTTCGCGCTGCACCTGCGCGCCATCCTCGGCCTGCCGGTGCCCAACATCCGTGGCCGCGGCCCCTCGGCGTCCTGCGCCCTGCTGCTGGAGGGCGACCGTCCGGCGCCGGCCTTCGCGGGCGTGGCCGCTGCCCTGGTGGAGCCCGACACCCAGTTCCGCCTGTTCGGCAAGCCCGAGATCGCCGGCAAGCGCCGCATGGGCGTGGCCCTGGCGCTGGGCGACAGCATCGACGAGGCGCGCGCCAAGGCGCGCCGCGCGGCCGCCGCGGTGAAGCTCGCCTGAGCTGGCGTGCTACCAGGGCCTGTTGACGGGCCCTAGTAGCGCTCCCGCAGCAATGCGCCGGCGATGGAGTAGACCTTCGCGGTTCCCGGCACATCCGCTTCCGGCGGCCGGCGCGGCTCCATGTGCTTCTCCAGCCGCAGCTCGGTTTCCAGGCGCTCGCTGAAGTCCTGCAGGCGCTCGTGCTTGCGCAGCTCCACCAGGCCGACGTTCAGGCTCAGCGGCCCGCCGTCGAAGTGCTGCATGCGCCGGGCGAACTCGCGTTTCAGGTTCTCCAGGTACTCGGTGGCCTGGTTCTGGTCGCTGAACATCACGGCCAGGAACTGGTCCTCCTCCCAGCGGCCGACCCAGTCGCTCTTGCGCTTGAGCCACTGGCGCAGGAATTCCCCGAGCTCCCGGATGGCCCGGTCGCCGGTGTCCACGCCGCGCTCCTCGTTGAGGCGGGCGATGTGCGCCGGGTCGATAAGGGCCACGGTCAGGCGGGAACCGGTGCGCTCGGCGGCATGCACGGCCAGGCGCAGGTATTCCCCGGCGAAGCGGCGGTTGGGCAGGCCGGTCAGGGCATCGTCCAGGCTCAGGGCCTGCAGGCTCTGGCCCTGGGCCGCCTCGGCCTCCAGCGCCCGGCGCAGCTCGCGCAGCAGCTCGCCCATGTCGCCCCCCAGGTCGGTCGGCAGGGGCTGGACCCGGCCCTGGGCGGCGCGCAGATGCAGGGCGGCCTGGGCCATGCGCAGGGGGGCGAGCAGCTGCTGCAGCCCCCATAGCGCCAGTCCGGTGCCCGTCAGCGCCCCCAGCAGCAGCAGGGTGCCGCGGGGCGCTCCGGGCAGCATCAGGCCCGCCAGCCAGCCCAGCAGGGGCATCAGGCCGGCCAGGGCCACCAGGGCGGACAATTGCGCGTCCAGCTGCCGGAACGGCAGCCAGCGGGCCAGGCGGCGGTAGTGGGCGAGGGTGACGGGGGCAGATTTCATGGGCGGACTCCGCACGGCCCGCACGGCCGCGCATGGTCGCAAAATAGCCAGCCCCGACCCCCTTGGGAGGCCCTGGCGGGCCAAAGGGCGCCGGGGGCCGATAAAAGCCGTTCATGCAGCGTCACGGGACCTCGCGTACAATTCGCGACCTTTTTTGCGCACCGCAGCAATCGGACACCCTCCCGTGAGCATCCAGAATCTCCGCAACATCGCCATCATCGCCCACGTCGACCACGGCAAGACCACGCTCGTCGACAAGCTCCTGCGCCAGTCGCAGACCCTCGATGCCCGCGAGCAGCTCGGCGAGCGCGTGATGGACTCCAACGACCTGGAGCGTGAGCGCGGCATTACCATCCTGGCCAAGAACACCGCGATCCGCTGGCTCGACAAGCGCACCGGCATCGACTACCGCATCAACATCGTCGATACCCCGGGCCACGCCGACTTCGGCGGCGAGGTCGAGCGCGTGCTGTCCATGGTGGATTGCGTGCTGCTGCTGGTGGACTCGGTCGACGGCCCGATGCCGCAGACCCGCTTCGTCACGCAGAAGGCCTTCAACATGGGCCTGAAGCCGATCGTGGTGCTGAACAAGATCGACCGCCCCGGTGCGCGCGCCGACTGGGTCGTCGACCAGGTGTTCGAACTGTTCGATCGCCTCGGTGCCACCGATGAGCAGCTGGACTTCCCGTTCATCTACGCCTCGGGCCTCAACGGCTATGCCGGCAACTCGCCGGACATCCGCGAGGGCGACATGACCCCGCTGTTCGAGACCATCGTCGACAAGGTGCCGGTGCCGGACGTGCACCCGGACCAGCCGTTCCAGATGCAGATCACCTCGCTGGCCTACTCGACCTACGTCGGCGTGATCGGCACCGGCCGCGTCAAGCGCGGCCGCGTCAAGGCCAACCAGGCCGTCACCGTGGTGGGCCGTGACGGCTCCACCCGCAACGGCCGCGTGCTGCAGGTGCTGGGCTTCATGGGCCTGGACAAACACGAAGTGCCCGAGGCCGAGGCCGGCGACATCATCGCCATTACCGGCGTGGAAGACCTGGGCATCTCCGAGACCGTCTGCGATCCCAAGACCCCCGAGGCGCTGCCGACCCTGCAGGTCGACGAGCCGACCATGAGCATGGTGTTCGAGGTCAACAAGTCGCCGTTCGCGGGCAAGGAAGGCAAGTTCGTCACCAGCCGCCAGATCAGCGATCGCCTGCAGCGCGAGCTGCGCACCAACGTCGCGCTGCGCGTCGAGGCGGGCGAGAGCCCGGACCAGTTCCGCGTCTCCGGCCGCGGCCTGCTGCACCTGGGCATCCTGCTCGAGAACATGCGCCGCGAGGGCTACGAGATCGCCGTGGCGCGTCCCCAGGTCATCCTCAAGGAAATCGACGGCGAACTCTGCGAGCCTTACGAAACCCTGGTGGCCGACGTGGAAGAAGCCAACCAGGGAGGCGTGATCCAGGGCCTGGCCGAGCGCGGCGGCAAGATGATCAACATGGTGCCCGACGGCAAGGGCCGCGTGCGCCTGGAGTACATGGTGCCCTCGCGCGGCCTCATCGGCTTCCAGACCCAGTTCATGACCATGACCTCGGGCACCGGCCTGCTGTTCCACAACTTCGACCACTTCGGTCCCAAGGCCGAGGCCAGCGACATCGGCCAGCGCCACAACGGCGTGATGATCTCCAACGACCAGGGCAAGGTGCCGGCCTACGCGCTGTTCAACCTGCAGGAGCGCGGCAAGATGATGGCCTCGCCGGGCGACGAGGTGTACGAGGGCCAGATCGTCGGCATCCATGCGCGCGACAACGACCTGGTCGTGAACGTGCTGCGCGAGAAGAAGCTGACCAACATGCGCGCGTCCGGCTCGGATGAAAACGTCATCCTGACGCCGCCCGTGAAGCATTCGCTGGAACAGGCCCTGGAGTTCATCAACACCGATGAACTGGTGGAGTTGACGCCGCAGTCGATCCGCGTGCGCAAGAAGTTCCTGAAGGAACACGAGCGCAAGCGTGCGGACAAGGACGACTAAAGTTGTTTGCTGCAAGGAAAAGCCCCGCCATGCGGGGTTTTTTTGTGGCCGGGCGGCGGGAGCCGTAGCTCGTCCGCGCGGTACCGCCAGAGAACGTAGGGCGGGAAAGCGAAGCGCATCCCGCCTGCTGGGCATGTCGGAAGGCGGGATGCGCTTCGCTTTCCCGCCCTACGGAACAGTTTCAGAACCGCCAGCGCATCCTCAACTGCGGCACGCGCTGGTCCAGCGTGTCCTCCAGGTTCTCCCGCTCCTCGCGCGAAGCTCCCTTGAGATCGTGCAGCCAGGGCGTGTACTCCACGTAGAGCTCGGCGCTGCCATAGGTGTCCAGCCAGCGATCCACGTCCAGGCGCAGCTGTGGTGTCAGCATCAGGCGGCGGCCGTCGCTGCGATCCTCGGGCGCCAGCGACAGGCCCAGGGCCCAGAACGGCTGGTCGTTGTGGCGGCGGCTGGACAGGCCATCCGGCGTGAAGGCGTAGCGAGCCCCCTCGCCGCGGCGACGCTTGGAGGTGGAGACGCTAGCCTGCAGCAGGCCGTCGCCGGGCAGTTGCAGGTCCAGGCCGGCGCCGTAGCGCCAGCGGCGCAGAAGATCCTCGGTGTCGCTGCGCGCGTCGAAGCGCAGGCGCATGCTGTGACGGGCGTAGGCGTCGTTGCGCCACTCGGCCAGGCGGAAGCCGGCTTCCAGGGGCGCGGTGGTCGTGCCGCCAGTCCAGCCGCTGCTCAGTTGCGGCGCCTCCGGTGAGCAGCCCAGCCAGCGGAAGCCCTGGTCTTCCAGGCACGCCGCCGCCGCAGGGGCGCAGCACCCCAGCATCATCAAACCCGCAAGCCCCTTGCCGCACCGCTTCATGACGCCCCCCGATTGAATCAGGCATCTGTAGACAGTTTTCGGCAAAACCCTGTGGAAAAGTTGACCGTTCGCGCGGCGCGGAAGACCGTTGGGTTGGTCGGGAAACTGCGCGCCGACAGCCCCTACGAAAAAGCCCCGCAGGAGCGGGGCCTTTTCCTACAGCTTCCTGAAGTCGCGCGGGTCAGGCGCCGACCTGGGCGGCCTGCAGGCTCAGCAGGCGCAGGCGGCGGTGCTGCTGGTGCAGGGACTCCTCCAGCGCACGGATGCGGGCGCGGGCTTCGCTGTTCTCCCACTGCTCGGCAAGCTGGCGCTTGGCGGCCTCCAGCTTCTCCTGCTGCAGCTTGGCCCACTCCGAGGCGATCTCGGCGTAGTGCTTCAGCTCGTGCTCCAGCAGGGCCTGCAGGGTCGCCAGGCGGCCCGGCTGGGCGTCGGGGCGGGCCTTGGCCAGCTGTTCCTGCGCGCGTTCCAGCTGGCGCTGCACCATCTGGCGGCGGATGACGAATTCCGGCACGCGCTTGAGGTTGTAGGCCAGGCCCAGGCGGGCGGCACCGGCGATCATCCACTTGGTGGGGTCCCACTGCCACCAGCGGATGCCGTTGCGGTAGTCCCACTGAAAGATGTGGTGATAGTTGTGGTAGCCCTCGCCATAGGTGAACAGGGCGAGCACGTCGTTGTCGCGCGCGCTGTTCTCGGTGGTGTAGGGCTGGCGGCCCCAGTAGTGGGCCAGCGAGTTGATGAAGAAGGTGAAGTGCTGGCTCAGCACCAGGCGTACCAGGCCCACCAGGACCAGGAAGCCGCCGACATCCCCGTAGGCCCAGCCCAGCAGCGCCGGCACGGCGATGTTCATGAACAGTGCGATGCCCAGGTAGTGCTTGTGCTGGAACATCACGATGGGGTCTTCCATCAGGTCGCGCGCGTTCTTGAAGTCCAGCGCGGAGCTGGGGTAGTTCCGCAGCATCCAGCCCATGTGCGAGAACCACAGGCCGCGCTCGGCAGAATAGGGATCACGGTCGCGGTGGTCCACTTCCTTGTGGTGGATGCGATGCATCGAGGCCCAGATCAGGACGCTGTTCTGCAGCGACATGGCGCCCAGCAGCATGTAGACGATCTTCAGGCTCCAGTGGGCCTGGTAGGCGCGGTGCGCCCACAGCCGGTGGTAGCCGCCCGTGATCGACATGCCGGTGCCGTACATGAACACCACGAACCAGACCCAGGCGGCGGTGCTGAAATCATGGGTCCAGGCGTACCAGGGGAACACCGTCAGCATGCCCAGGGTGGTCAGGCTGAACAGGATCACGGCCGGCAGGTTGAGCGGCGCGCGCTCCCAGGCTGAATCCGAGGCGGATGACATGCAGCACTTCTCCAGAAAGACTTTTTCGCGGCACTGACCGGCCGCTAGGCGCAGCAAAAGCGCTGTGCGTGGACCCGGGGCCTCACGATATCACTATACACTTGTACAGAAACAGCGTGGCGGTTTCGTGACGGAATCTCTACACCCTGCAAACCGCAGCAATTCCCGGGCCCGCCGGGGTATTACCCGGCCCTAATCCTTGACCGGCATTACCCAGGCTTCCGCGGCATTGAGCTGGCGGCCGCGCAGCTCCGCCAGGCCGGCCCGGGCCTGGGGCAGGTCGGGATACTCCCCCACGGTGACGCGGAAGCGCACGCCCGAAGGTGTATCCGAGCGACGGACCTGGGGCGTCTCGCCCAGGTTGAGCCAGCTGCGCACGGCATTCTCCGCCGTGGCCGGATCCGGGAAGGAGGCCAGCACCAGGGTCCAGCGCGGACCGGCCGCGGCTGTGGCCGGTGCCGGCCCTGTCGCCGGCGCTGGGGGCGGGCTGTCGGCGGGCGGCAACACCTCCGCCGCCGGGGGCGGGGTCTGCTCGGCCAGTGCGCGGGCATTCATGTCATCGGCGAAGGCGGTGCGCAGCAGCTTGCGCGCCAGCGCCTCGCCACCGTCGCCCTGCACCGGCAGGCGTCCGCCGGCACCGAACAGCAGGCAGCGCCCCGGTTCGTCCAGGCGCTCGGCGCCGGTGTCGGTCACGATCTCGACCGCGCCCGACAGCAGGCAGACGTTCTCGCCGCGCGCCGTCACCTCGGCCCAGGCTTCGCCGCCGAACACGCGCAGGCGCAGGCGGCCGGCATTGAGCCGGTAATCCTGTGGCAGCTGGCTGGAGCGGCCGCGGGCATCCAGGCGCAGTGCGCCGCGCTCCAGCACTAGCTTGGCAACGCCGCCGTTGCCGGGGCCCGGCGGCTCGATGCTGTGCAGGCGCAGGCTGCTGTCACCGCCCAGGCGCAGGGCACCGCCACCGTAGAGTTGCAGCGCCACGCGACCCTGCGGTCCGGAGACCACGCGGTCGTCGGGCCGCAGCGGCACGCGGCTGAGCAGTTCCAGGGTTTCGTCGCCGCGCCGCAGTTCCGCCGTCGGCGCGACGCGCGATACGGCCAGGGGCAGTGGCTGCGGCTGGGCGCTCGCCAGGCCGGCCAGGGCGAGCAAGGCCAGGCCGGCTGCGCCTTGCGCGCAGGCCATTCGCCGATTTGATTTTTGGGTAAACTTTAAAATCATATTTAAATAAATAATCACAAACATCCATCCTGCTGCGGCAGTGTACGCCGCCTTTTGCCCGTACTTCGATGCTAGGATGGCGCTGCGGTTTTTTCCTTCAAGACCGATCAACCGCCTCCCACATGCCCGAAGATTCCCAAGGCCCGATACGCGGGTCTGAACGCGTCGTTATGCCTCCCGCCGATCCGCTGGGCCTGCCGACGTGAGCGGCATCGTCGTGGTGGATCAGCGCTCCGACTGGCCGGCGAACATCCCCGGCATCGAGGTGGTGACAGCCTGGGACTACCTGACCGACGAGTCGATGACGCGCGCCAAGCGCTCGCGCATCTACAACCTCTGCCGCTCCTTCAGCTACCAGACCACCGGCTACTACGTCTCGCTGCTGGCCAGCGCGCGTGGGCACAAGCCGCTGCCCGAGATCACCACGATCCAGGACCTGAAGCTGGCCGAGAGCCCTTCGGTGCTCAATGACGAGATCGAGGAGCTGATCCAGAACTCGCTGTCACGCATCGGCTCGGCGGAGTACATCCTCAACGTCTACTTCGGCCGCTCCATCGCCAAGCGCCACGAGCGCCTGGCGCGGGCGCTGTTCAACCTGTTCCCGGCGCCGCTGGTGCAGGCCAAGTTCATCCATCGCGGCGACGAGTGGCGCGTGGAGACCCTGGGGCCCATCGCCCTGGGCGAGGTGCCGGCCGCGCACCATGAGTTCCTCTATGAGGCGGCCCGCGACTACTTCTTCATGAAGCGCCGCCACCCGCGCACCAAGCGTGACTCGGCGCGCTACGACCTGGCGATCCTGGTCAACGACGACGAGAAGGAGCCGCCCTCCAACGCCCGCGCGCTGAAGGCCTTCGAGAAGGCCGCCGAGGAGCAGGGCTTCGACGTCGAGTTCATCGACAAGAGCGACTACGGCCACGTCGCCGAGTTCGACGCCCTGTTCATCCGCGAGACCACGGCGGTCAACCACCACACCTACCGCTTCGCCCGCCGCGCCGCGCGCGAAGGCCTGGTGGTGGTGGATGATCCGGTGTCGATCCTGCGTGCCGCCAACAAGGTGTTCCTGGCGCAGCTGATGGAGCGTCACCGCATCCCCCAGCCGAAGACGGTGGTGATCCATCGCGGCAACATCGCCGCCGCGGCGCGCGAGCTGGGCTTCCCCTGCGTGCTCAAGCAGCCGGACTCGCAGTTCTCCAAGGGCGTGATCAAGGCCGAGAGCGAGGCGGATTTCAAGCGCCAGACCCGCGACATGCTGGAGCGCTCCGACCTCATCATCGGCCAGTCCTTCGAGCCCACCGAGTACGACTGGCGCGTCGGCGTGCTCGACGGCCAGCCGCTCTATGCCTGCCGCTACTACATGGCCGAGGGCCACTGGCAGGTGGTCAAGCGCAACGACAAGGGCGCCAAGCAGGAAGGCAACCACGAGACGGTGGACGTCAAGGACGTGCCGGCCCAGGTGCTGAAGATCGCGGTGGACGCCGCCCGGGCGGTGGGCAACGGCCTCTACGGCGTGGACCTCAAGCAGTTCGGCAAGGTGGTCAAGGTCATCGAGGTCAACGACAACCCCAACGTCGATTTCGGCGTGGAGGACCTGGTGCTCAAGGAGCTGCTGTACCGCCGCATCATGGAATATTTCGTCAAGCGCCTGGAATCGCGCGCACGCGACGCGGTGCGCTGATGCCGGCCCCGTTGCAGGTCCGCCGGGCTGCCCCTGCCGACCTGCCGGCGCTGCTGGAGCTGGAGCAGAATTTCCCCGGCGACCGCATGTCGGCGCGCTCCCTGCGCCGCCTGCTGGCCGGGGACAGCGCCGCGATCTGGGTGGCGCGGTCCGGCGGTGCCACGCTGGGGGCGCTGGTGCTGCTGACGCGCCGCAACAGCGCCGTGGCGCGCATCTATTCCGTAGTGGTCGATCCGGCCGCCCGTGGCCAGGGGATTGCCGGCCGGCTGGTCAATGCCGCCGAGCGGTATGCACGGCTTGGTAAAAAGGCACTAATGTCACTGGAAGTGCGTGCGGACAATGCCCCGGCGCGGGCACTCTATCGCCGGCTCGGCTATGCCGAGACGGCGGTACTGCGCGCATACTACGAGGATGGAGCTGACGGCCTGCGCCTGCGCAAGCCGCTGCCGGGCTGAGCGAAAGCCCCGGCCGCCGTCTGGAACGAGCGCTGCTTCTGCACTATCGTTCGCCAAGCGAAAGCATTTCGAGGAGTTCACAAGAATGAAGATCAAACCCTGCATCGCCCTGGCGCTGGCGCTGGTGGCATTGCCGGCAGCCGCCAAGGTCAGCCAGGCTGAAGCCGACAAGCTAAAGTCCACCCTGATGCCCATGGGCGGCGAGAAGGCCGCCAACAAGGACGGCAGCATCCCAGCCTGGGACGGCGGCTATACCCAGACCCCGTCCTGCTACCAGGGCGAAGGCAAGCGCCTCTGCGATCCCTTCCCCAGCGACAAGCCGCTGTACACGGTCACCGGCAAGAACGTCGCCCAGTACAAGGACAAGCTCAGCGCCGGCCAGCTGGCGATGTTCGCCAAGTATCCGGACAGCTACAAGCTCAACGTCTTCCAGACGCGCCGCACCGCGGCCTTCCCGGACTTCGTCAACGAAGCCACTTACCAGAACGCCCTGAAGGGTGACCTGGGCGGCGGCGGCGAGGCCCTGGTCAACACCATCACCGGCATCCCCTTCCCGATTCCCAAGAGCGGCGTCGAGCCGGTCTGGAACCACAAGGTGCGCTACCGTGGTCCCGGCGGCCGTCGCTGGAACAACCAGGCCGCCGTCACCACCAGCGGTGACTTCAACCTGGTGAAGATCCGCGAGGACGTGCGCTTCACCTACAGCCAGAAGGGCGTCACGCCCGAATCGCTGCAGAACGTCATCATCTACTTCCTGCAGGTGGTGGCGCAGCCGCCGCGCCTGGCCGGCCAGATCACCCTGGTCCACGAGACCATGGACCAGGTCAAGGAACCGCGCCGCGCCTGGCAGTACAACCCCGGCCAGCGACGCCTGCGCCGCGCCCCGAACGTCGGCTACGACAACCCGGGCACGGGTGCCGACAACCTGCGCACCAACGACCAGACCGACACCTTCAACGGCGCCACCGATCGCTACACCTGGAAGATCGTCGGCAAGAAGGAAATGATCATCCCGTACAACGCCTATGTCGTGCACAGCGACAAGTACAAGTACAAGGACATCATCAAGCGCAACCACATCAACCAGGACCTGCCGCGCTACGAGCTGCACCGCGTCTGGGTGGTGGAAGGCACGCTCAAGCCGGGCACCTCCCACGTCTACGCCAAGCGCGTGTTCTTCCTGGACGAGGACAGCTGGCAGATCTCGCTGGTGGATATCTATGACCGCCGCGGCGAACTGTGGCGCTGGCAGGAAGCCCACCCGATCCAGGCCTACAACAAGACCTTCCAGGCCTCGGTGCTGGAAACGATCTACGACCTGCAGAGCGGCCGCTACCTGACCCAGGCGATGAACAACGAAGACGAGGAGGCCTACGAGCAGGTGTTCGAGCCGTCCTACTTCGACCCGGCCAACGTGCAGCGCCAGGCCACCAAGTAAGCTTCATGCTGCCTTGCAAAACGCCGCCTTCGGGCGGCGTTTTCTTTTGTACCGCCGGTCGCCCTTGCCGCTGGCCGGGCGTGTCTTGCCGGCGCGGAAGCTCTAAGCTGTGACCATGAAACGCATCGTCCTGCTGCCCCTGCTGCTCGCGCTCCCCGGCCTGGCCGGGGCCGAGATCTACCGCTCCGTGGATGCCCAGGGACGCGTGACCTACAGCCAGACGCCGCCGGCAGGCCGCCCGGCCGAGAAGGTCACGCCGCGGGTGTCGCCGGGCAACCCGGGCGAGCTCGAGGCCCTGCAGCGCCAGATGAATGCCCTGGACAAGGAGCGCGGCGAAGCCGCGCAGAAGGCGGCCGAACAGCAGGCCAAGGCCTCGGAGCGGGACAAGGCTTGTACCGAAGCCAGGGCGCGGCTGATCCTGCTGGCCCAGAACAACCCCAACCGGCTGATGTCGCGCAACGACAAGGGCGAGATGGAGCGCTGGAACACGGAGCGCCACGACGAGCAGCGCCGGCAGGCCGAGGAGCTGGCGGCCGAGAACTGCGGCGGCTCCTGACGGAGCCCCAACGAAAAAGGCCGGCTTGCGCCGGCCTTTTTCACATCTGGAGCCAGGGGCTCCTTACTTCTGTTCGCCCACCGACAGCAGCTCGACCTCGAACACCAGGGTCTCGTTGGGGCCGATCTTCACGCCCGCGCCGCGCTCGCCGTAGCCGAGCTCGGAGGGGATGTAGAACTTGTACTTGGAGCCCGGCGTCATCAGCTGCACGCCCTCGGTCCAGCCCGGGATCACGTTGGCCAGCGGGAAGGTGACCGGCTGGTTGCGCGAGTAGGAGCTGTCGAACTCCTCGCCGTTCAGCAGCGTGCCCTTGTAGTGCACGGTGACGGTGTCGGAGGCCTTCGGCTTGGCGCCCTTGCCCTCGGTGACGACTTCGTACTGCAGGCCCGAGGAGGTGGTCTTCACGCCGGCCTTCTTGGCGTTCTCGGCCAGGAACTTCTCACCGGCGGCCTTGGCGGTCTCCGACTGCTTGGTACGCTCGGTGACCTGCTTCTCCTGAAGCTTCTTGGCCACGTTCATCTTCACTTCTTCGCGCTGCTTGTCGTCGAGCTTGATGCCCGGCATCTTCTCGGCCTCGGCCAGGGCTTCCTTCAGCTTGGCGTCGTCCGGCTTGGCGGCCAGGGCCTTCTTGGCTTCCTCGACCTTGGCGGCGGCGGCAGCGGCGTCATCCAGGCCGGCCTTCAGCGCCTTGACGTCCACGTCATCCTTGACCGGGGCCAGGGAGCGGCCCAGGTCCACGCCGATGGAGTAGCCGAACTTCTGGGCGTCGGTCTGGAGATCGCCGGAGCCGGCGGAACCACCGGCCTCGGCACCGCCTTCCTTCTTGGCGCAGGCAACGGACAGGCTGGACGCGACGACGGCGGCCAGAACCAGCATTTTCTTCTGCATAGGAATCTCGTAGGTATGAAAAAAGGGGGCGAAGCCCCCGGGCGACCCGGATTATAGCGAGTCCTTCCGGGGCGTCTAACGCCTGTTCAGAAGGGGCCGGGCAGGGCCCCTGAGGCCCTATCAGACAGGGTCCGCCGGGGTCGGTTCCGCGGGCGGCGGGGTAGCCGTTTCGGCCATCTTCCGGCGCGACAGCAGTTGCAGCAGCATCTGGCGGGTTTCGTCCGACAGCATTTCCAGCGAACGCTCGGCGATGCGCTCGATGCGCGCGTCCACGGCCAGGCTGCGGTCGCCGGTCTCCACCACCAGGCCGACCTCGATCAGGGTGTTGAGGTAGCCGCGGAACAGGGCCTTGTCGAAGAACTCCGGGGCGTCGCGGCCGGTGAGGATCGCCATGCGCTCGGCGATCAGGCGGCAGTCCTCCTCGAAGCGCTCGCGCTTGAGCGACTGCTGCGTGCGGCGTTCCTCGGCCAGCAGCAGCGCGGTGATGCAGTAGCGCTCCAGCGTCTCGCCCATCACGCGGCCCAGCATGGCCAGCGTGGAGAAGGCCGGGCTGGTGACGTCCGGGCGCTGCAGGCGGTCGCCCTCGTGGCTCAGCAGGCCGAGGCGGACCATCACCTCCAGCCACTGGCGCGTGACGCCCTCCACCTCGTCCGGCTGCCAGCGCAGGAAGAACTCGGTACGCAGGAAGGGATAGAGCGCGCGCACGCCCAGCACGATCACTTCCTCGGACAGCAGCATGCGCGTGCGGAACTGGTTGGCGATCATCGACGGGATCGCAAACAGGTGCTGGATGTTGTTGCGGTTGTAGGTCAGCGCGACGGCATCGTTGTCGGTGATGGCGTGCAGGTCGCCCCACTTGTGCGGTACGCGCAGGATGCGCGCGATCGGCGCACTGCCTTCGACGATGGCCTTGGGCGCCGACTCGGGGATGTAGAGGTTGGCGTTGTCGGGGTGGCCCTTGAGCAGCCAGACCAGGTGGCCGATCTGCTCGACGAACTCATCCTCCGACACCGCGCGCTGCGGCGAGGCCAGCAGCGCCACTGCCGCCAGGCCCACCGGGTTGGCCACCGCGGCGGCGTTGATGTCGCGCATGTGCTGCAGCGCCAGCTGGCCGACGTAGGCCTTGTACTGCGGCGGCAGTTCGCCGTTGTCGGCGGCAAAGGCTTCGCGCCAGCCCGGCAGGTGCTTGTCGGCATGGTCCTGCAGCACGGTCGGCTCGCCGAAGCTGATGTAGGCCTTGCCGTAGGACTTGCCCAGGATCTTGCCGGCCTTGAGCAGCCCTTCCGCGGATTCCTTCTGCTTCTTGGCGCCCTGGAGTTCCTTGGCGTAGCTGGCCACTTCCCAGCACTTGTCGTAGCCGATGAACACCGGCACCAGCACGACCTTGCGCGTGCGCTGCTTGAGGCTGGCCTCCACCACCATCGACAGCATGCCGGTCTTGGGTGCCAGCAGGCGGCCGGTACGGCTGCGCCCGCCCTCGGGGAAGAACTCGATGGCGTAGCCGCGCTGGATCAGCGAGTCGACGTAGGCGCGGAACACCGCGCTGTAGATGTAGTCGCCGGCGAAGCTGCGGCGCAGGTAGAAGGCACCGGCACCGCGCAGCAGGCCGCCGACCGGCCAGAAATTGAGATTGACGCCCGCCGCGATGTGCGGCGGCACCAGGCCGGCGTGGTACAGCGTGTACGACACCAGCAGGTAGTCCGCGTGCGAGCGGTGCGAGGGCATGTAGACGATTTCATAGCCCTGCTGCGCCCAGTCACGCAGGCGGTCCAGGCCGCGCACGTCGATGGCGCTGAACACGCGCTTGAACAGGATGGCACCGAGGAAGCGCTCGATGAAGACGATGACGTTGTTGGTGTAGTCCGCGGCGATCTCGTCGGCGCACTTGCGCGCATGCGCCAGCGCCTTCTCGCGCGTCATCGAGCCGCCCTTGGTGGCGGCATCCACGGCCTCGAGCACATTCTTGCGCTGCAGCAGGCCGTTGATGACGACGTGGCGCGGCAGCAGGGTGGGGCCCAGCGCCGCGGTGCGCGCGCGCAGGAAGTGGAAATGCAGCGTGCGGGTCAGCTTGCGGATTGCACGGGTGGCATCCGGCTCGCGGCTGACGAACTCGCGGAACGACAGCGGCAGGCCGAAGTTGGCGAACACGCTGCGGCCGTTGGCCAGCATGATGAAGAACTTGCGCACCATGCCCGCCTGCACGCTGTCGGCGAACAGCAGCTCGAACCAGCTCTTCTCGCGGCCCGGGTCGCGGCCCCAGAACACCGATACCGGTACCAGCTGCGCGTCGAAGTCCTGCGTGGCGATGCCGGTCTCGATCAGGCGCGTCAGCTCGGTGGAGCGCATGCGCGTCTCCAGCAGCGCCGGCAGGTAGACCACGCCGGCCTTCTCGATGCTGGGGAAGTTGGAGCCGGTGCGGTTGGGCCGCGGCAGCCCCAGATCCTTGCAGATGCGGTCCAGCACGAACAGGTCGGCCCAGGAGCGCGTTGCCAGGATGTAGACCACCGGCTTGGTCACGTCCAGCTTGAGGCTGTCGCGCAGCGCTGCCGGCGTGGTGGTGTAGTGGATGTAGCGGTTGAAAGGCCGGAACACCCAGTACGCGAGCAGGAACATCAGTTTGTACAGCAAGGCTCGCATGGTCCCCGAAATCCTGTATTCAGCTGGTTATGACCCATAGGTTAGCGATAATGGGCCTATGGACACTACCTCCCGCGATGTGCTGGCCCCTCTGGACGCGGTACAAGCCTCCCGCCGACGCCTGCAGCGGATGTCGCGGCTGCTGGACGAAGCCGTCCGCGTCCCCGGCCTGGGCTGGAGAATCGGCGTGGATTCCGTGGTCGGCCTGGTGCCGGTGGTGGGCGACATCGTCGGCCTGGCCCTGTCCGGCTTCGTGGTCTACGAGGGCGTGAAGATCGGCGCGCCGCGCCCGCTGCTGCTGAAGATGACGGGTTTCGCCGCCCTGGACGCCCTGGTCGGCCTGGTGCCGCTGCTGGGCGACGTCTTCGACTTCGCCTTCAAGGCCAACCGCATCAATGCCCGCCTGCTGGAGGACTACCTGCAGGAGCAGGAGCGCCGCCACGGCATCGTCGTCGCGGGTCCGGGGCAGCGCCGCGCCGGCATCGTCGTGCTGGTGCTGGCGATGGCCGCCGTGGGTGGGCTGGCGATCTGGGCCGCCCGTCACTTCCTGTAGCCACGGCGGTGTTGTAGGAGCCAGCTTGCTGGCGACCTCTCGGCAAGAGTCGCCAGCAAGCTGGCTCCTACACGCAAACCCTGGAGCTCAAATGCGGATCGTCGCCCAGCCCCGCTGCTGCCAGGCCATCGTGAAGATCAGCGCCTGCAGCAGGCGGTAGGCGCCCATCGCCATCCACAGCGCCACCAGGCCGTAACCCAGCACCGGGCCCAGCAGCCAGGCCAGCGGCAGGAACAGCAGCCATTGCAGGCCCACCGACACCTTCATCACCAGCTGGGCCGCGCCCGCGCCGAGCAGGGCCTGCATCATGATCAGGCCCAGACCATCGAGCGCCACCGTGGCGCCGATCAGCTGCAGCGGCAGCCGCCCCAGCTCCACCAGCGTCGGATCGCGCAGGAAGAAGGCCAGCACCGGCCCCGGCAGCAGCAGCATCGGGATCGACAGCGCTGCGAACACCCACAGCGCCACCTTGTAGGTATCCCAGGCCCAGCGCTGCGCATCCTCGGCATCGCCGCGGCCCAGGGCCTGGGCGCAGAGCGTGGCGGCGGCCAGGCCGAAGCCCATCGACGGCAGCACGGCCGTCAGCGTGATCGTGATCAGCACGCTGGCTACCGCCAGCTGCGGCGTGCCGATCTTGCCGACGATCCAGAAGAGCACCAGGAAACCGCTGGAGAACAGCAGCTGCTGGATGCAGGACGGGATGCTCAGGCGCAGCAGGCTGCGGATCTGCTCGCGCGTGGGCCGCCGCCGCAGGAAGCCGTGCGGGCCGGCGTGGCGCGAGGCCAGGAAGAAGTAGATGCCGGTGCCGGCCAGCGTCGCCAGCGTGGTGCCGAGGCCGGCGCCCGCCGTGCCCATCGCCGGCAGGCCGAAGTGGCCGTAGATCAGCGAGTAGCTGAACAGGATGTTGAGCGCGTGCATCTCCACCAGCGTCAGCAGGTAGAGGCGCGTCATCTTCACTGCGCTCCAGTAGCCGCGGAACGCGAAGTTCATGCCCACTGCCGCCACCGCCACCAGGCGCCACTGCAGGTAGGGCGTGCCCTCGCGCACCACGTTGGGGTCGGTGGTCAGCGCACCGAGGATTTCCGGGGTGAACCAGATCAGCAGCGCAGACATCGGCACGCCGATCGCTAGCGACAGCAGCAGCCCGCCGTTGAGCGGCACCGCCAGCTCGTCCGTGTGGCCCTCGCCGGCACGCCGTGCCGCGATCGCCTGCACCGCGCTGGCGAAGCCCATGATGAAAGCGAAGGCGATGAAGTTGACGAAGTTGGCGATGCCGGTGGCCGCCAGCGCGTCCGGTCCCAGGCCGCCCACCATCCAGGCGTCGGCCAGGTTCAGCAGGTTCTGCGAGGCCATGCCGCCGATGATCGGCAGTGCCAGCTGCAGCACCTCGCGCGAGCGCGTGCGCGCCATCAGCAGGCTTGCCTGGCGGCATTCATGCGGTTCTTCCGGCCTGGGCCGACACTACTTCTTCTGCTGTGCCGTGTTGACGATGGCCGCCGCCAGCTGGAAAGGCTTGTCGCCCAGGCGCTGGGCCAGGCCAGGCGGCAGGTGGCGCTTGTCGATCTGCAGCAGCGACACCTGCGCAAAGCCGTCGGCGGCCTGGCCGCTCCAGGTCTCCGCCATCGGCTGGTCGCCGGCGCGGCGCGGCTGGATGCCCAGCGCCGCCAGCTTGTCGCTCTGCGGGATCAGCTCGCCCGCGCCCGCGTCGAGCGAGGCGGTGGAGGCCTGCACCTCGATGAAGGTGTTGAAGTCGTTGCTCAGCAGTGGCTCGGCGAAGGCCCGCACCGCCGGCAGGTTCAGCACGCGGTTGGCGGTGCGCTGCACCAGCGAGCCGGTGCGTTCGGCCAGCGTCAGCGCGCGGCTGTCGGACAGCGACGCCGGCGCGCCCAGCGCCGGCTTCAGCGCCGAGGCCAGGTTGGTCTGGATGCGTGCGCGCAGGCGCAGGCGCTCGCCGTCGGCATGCGGCTCGGTGGTGACCTGCACGTCGATCTGCCACAGCGGCGCGCCATTGGGCCCCACCGGGATCGCGGCCGAGAAGGCGGCCAGTTCCGGCTCGCCCTCGGGCAACGGGGTGCCCCGGAGCTGCCTCACCGCGGCCACGCCGCGGCGGATTTGCGAGATGATGCCCATGAAGCCACCTGGTTGTTCAGCTATGCGCGAATGTTACCGCTTCACCGTCTCCGGCCGCGTGCAGGGCGTGTTCTTCCGCCAGAGCACCGCCGATACCGCCACCCGGTTGGGCCTGGACGGCTGGGTCCGCAACCTGCCCGATGGCCGTGTGGAGGGTATCGCCGCAGGCAGTCCGGAGGCATTGGCCGAGTTGCGCGGCTGGCTGGATCGCGGGCCACCGGCGGCGAGGGTGGATGCGGTGGAGTGGATGGCGGAGGATGGGCAGCCGGAGGGCGGCTTTATTGTGCACCGACACGGTTAGGGACGGCCGAAAAGACATGCAATTTGAGAAAGAGAGCCCCCCAGAAAAACTATATAAATTTGTCCACTCGGATCGATTAGATGTTCTGAGTGATTTGAAGATCAGATTTACTCAACCCTCTGCTCTCAATGATCCGTTCGAACTTAGGCCGATGTTTGAGAAATTTGCGCCTGAAGATCGAATGGACGAATTCCTTAATCCCCCACTTGATCTTGTTCGGGAAGAACTAGAAGCGCAGTATCAAAGGATGCCAAATGAATTTCGAAAGATGGTCACGATGGAGGAAATTAACAAAAAACTCACTGAAAATCCGGAATTGATCAGATATTTTTGGCTAAATCTCGCCCGAAGCTATTGTCGACAGTTGAGATGTTCACCGCCCGAGCAAAAACTATGCTGACGGAGCTGCTTCAGTCGAAACTCGGAATCCTGAGTTTATCTCAATCAATTACTGCCCCTTTGCTATGGGCGCACTATGCAGAGTCGCACAAAGGCTTTGCTATTAAGTTTGATGCGAGGCATTGGTTCTTCAACCGCCGCCGCTCCAGTTCGGATGAGCTGTTTCACTTGCGCCAAGTGCGTTACGTGGACGAAGCAAGGCCTCAGCTCACGATGATGGAGTTGAACGGAGATGAGCTGCTTGTTACAAAAGGCTCGTCATGGGCATATGAATCAGAGTGGCGCATGCTCATGCCTGTCGATCATGCTGAGGAAGTGCTTACAGTCGCCGGAGAGAAAATTTTCCTGTTCTCCTTGCCGGCATCAGCGATCTCCGGAGTAGTGATTGGTATGCGCGCACGAGAGGTGACCATATGCCAAATTAAGCAAATCCTGCGTTCCAAGAATTTGCGACATGTAACTCTGCAAAGAGCCGTGCTGGCTGGCGAATCACACCGACTAGAGTTTGAAAAAATTGAGTAGATCCGAAGGTAAAGTTCAGTAGGGCGGGATGCGCTCCGGCTTCTCCCCCCTACTAATCAAACGCTCCTACGTGATCACCCGGGGAGCGCCCAACAAAAAACCGCCGCAGGCTCTCACCTGCGGCGGCTGATCAACACAAAGCCAGCTCAGCGCGCCGTTCCGCCCGCCATCTCGAACGCGCGCTGATAGATGAACTCGAACGAGAAGCTGCGCGAGTGCGCCTTGGACTCCACGTAGTCGGCCATGCGCGACAGGCGCTTGGGCAGGTCCATGACCTTGTCCTGGGCGGCGCGGCCCACGGCAGACAGGCCGGTCATCTTGTCGATGGCCCAGTGGCGCACCAGTTCCTCCACCAGCTTGAGGTATTCGCGCGGGCCGTAGATGCCGGCGCGGCGCTCCACCTCGGACATCTGGGCGAAGCCGGCGATGTTGTGGCCGGGCATGGCCAGCGCCGGTGCCACGGCGGCCAGGGCGTGCAGGGCGCGGTTGGTGTCCAGCTTCATCACGGCGGAGAACGAGTCGCGGTAGAACACGTAGTGGCGTGCCTCGTCGGCGCAGATGTGCGCCAGGATCTTCTGCAGCTTGGGCTCGTAGTTGCCTGCCAGGCGGCCGGCATTGGCGTGCGAGGTCTGCGTCGCCTTTTCCTGCAGGCTGGTGTAGGCCAGCAGGCGGTAGGGGTCGTCCTTCCAGTCGGGGTCGAAACCGGACTCGATGTACTGGAACTGCATCTCTTCCAGTGCCTTCATGTTGAACACGCGGGCATCGCGCACGTAGTCGCGCAGCACGCAGCCGTGGCGGTCTTCCTCGGCGGTCCAGAGGTTGTTCCACTCGGCCCAGGCGCCGTGATGGCCCATGTACACCGCCACCAGGCGGTGGAAGTGCGGCAGGCCTTCCTCGGTCAGCAGGTTCAGGGCGATGGCCACGCGCACGCCGTCCGGCAGGCCGCGGGCTCGCTCGCGCAGCGCCTTGAGCTCGTCCTCGTAGTTGGCGTCGGCCAGCTCGTCGGCCGGCATCAGGTCGCTGGGCATCCACAGCTTGCGGCTGTCGCGGTGCTTCTGCATCAGCTCGCGCACTGTCGGCTCGAGCGACTGCAGCACCTCGCGCTGGGCGGTCAGGTCAGGGTTGATTCCGTTCAGCATGGCGTATTAACCGTTAGCAATACAATGACTTGTCGTGCGGGTGGCGCCGTTGTCGCAGCAACGGCCATGCCCTTACGTACGGAGTTTAGCCCGGTTCGGATCAGCCTATACAACTGTCCTTTAAGTGACGCGGGCCTTAGCCCTGGCGCCGGATCAGGTCCAGGAATTCCTGGCGCGTGCGGTGATCCTCGCGGAACCGGCCCAGCATGAAGGACGTCACCATGCTGGAATTCTGCTTCTGTACGCCCCGCATCATGGCGCAGAGATGTTTCGCTTCAATGACCACGCCCACGCCCTTGGCGTCGATGGTGTCCTGCAGGCACTGGCCGATCTGCTGGGTCAGGTTCTCCTGGATCTGCAGGCGCCGGGCGAACATATCGACGATGCGCGGGATCTTGGACAGGCCGATGACCTTGCCGTTCGGCAGGTAGGCAACGTGGGCGCGGCCCACGAAGGGCAGCATGTGGTGCTCGCACATCGAGTAGAGCTCGATGTCCTTGACGATCACCATCTCGTCGTTGTGCGACTCGAATACGGCGCCGTTGACGATCTCGCCGATGTCCTGCTCGTAGCCCTGGGTCAGGAACTCCATGGCCTTGGCCGCGCGGTGGGGGGTGCGCACCAGGCCTTCGCGCTCGGGGTTTTCGCCGATGGCCTCGATGATCGCCCGGAATTGTTCTTCCATGCCGTTGTTCTCCTTCATATTCGGGGGATTATCCCATGCCCCGGGGCACCGGGTCTGCCGGCTCTTTTTCGGATGGCTGTACCGCAATCGGCTGCCTGCCGGCGGACCCTACGCCGTACAATAAACGCATGAGCAAGAAGCGGTCTGCCGGCGTCATCCAGGAAATACCGATCGACCTGATCCGCCCGGGCAGCCAGCAGGCCCGGCGCCACTTCGACCCCGACGCCCTGAAGGAGTTGTCCGAGTCGATCCGCGAGTCCGGCGTGGTCCAGCCCATTGTGCTGCGTACCCGGGTCTGGGGCTACGAGCTGCTGGCCGGCGAGCGTCGCTGGCGCGCGGCCCAGCTGGCCCAGCTGCACGAGATCCCGGCCGTGATCCGGGACGACCTGTCCGACGACGAGGCCTTCGTCGTCGGCCTGATCGAGAACCTGCAGCGCGAGTCCCTGAGCCCGATGGAAGCCGCCGCCGGCCTCAAGCGCCTGGGCGAGATCCACGGCATGACGCACGAGGAGATCGGCCGGCGCATCGGCAAGTCCCGTGAATACGTCAGTAACTACTTGCGCCTGCTCAACCTGGCCCCGCCAGTGCAGGAGCTGGTGAATGCCGGCCATATCCTGCTGGGTCACGCCAAGGTGCTGGCCGGCCAGCCGCTCAACGAGCAGATGCGCTGGGCCGACGACGTCATCCGCCTGAAGCTGACCGTGCGCGGCCTGGAAAAGCGCATCGCCCAGGAAAAGGACAGCAAGATCGTGTTCCGCCCGGCCAAGCCCAGCGACTGGCAGCGCCTGGAGCGGGAGCTCTCGGATCACCTGGCCTGCACCGTGGTCGTGCAGGCCGACGGCAGCGGCAAGGGCGAGGTCCGGCTGGCCTTCCATTCGCTGGACGAGCTCGACGGCTTGCTGGCCAAGATGGGCTACCAGGCCGGCTAGGGCGAGAAACCTTCGACTTTGGGCTTAGTGTGTTTTATCGACAGGCGAGGGGGATAAGCCTGTGGATAAAAGCCCTGTGCAATGCAGCAAACGCTGCAAGGACGGGGCCTCGCTACGGTGGTGACGCATTTTTTGCCGTTTGATGAAACCATCCCGCGCCCTGTCATGCGGGGTTCCCCTTCACGAACGGGGCTTCATTCTATTCTGAGATTTAATCAGTGCACTTTTAATTTTGTTTAATCAATTTAAACAAATGTCCGACGCTCCCGCGACCCCGCAGTTCGAGCTGTTCCAGGAGGATTACCGCCTCGTGGAGCGCCGCAGCCCGCGTTCGCGTCACATCAAGGTGGAAATCCGCTCATCCACCGAGGTGCGCCTGGTCTACCCGCGCTGGGTCTCCCGGACCCAGGCCCTGGCGTTCTTGCAGGACCGCCAGGGATGGGTGCGGGAAAAGCTGGCGGAGTTGCGCGACCAGCAAGCCAGCCGCGGGGTTACCGCACTGCGCTGGGACGGCCAGGGCGAGCTGCTGTTCCAGGGCCGGCGCTTGCCGCTGCGCCTGGTGCCGGCGTCAGGCCTGCGCCCACAGGTCCGATTCGGGCCGGAGGACGTTTCGCTGTTCGCCGCGCCGCAACTGGGCCTGCAGCTGCGCCACCTGGAGCTGATCCTGCGCCGTGCACTGCTGCAGCGCGCGCGCCAGGAGGCCCGGCAACTGCTGGACCAGGAGGGCGCCCGCCTCGAGGTGCAGGCCAGCGGCCTGCGCGTGAACGACACGCGCACCCAGTGGGGCAGCTGCAATCCCGGTGGGCTGATCTGCCTGTCCTGGCGCCTGCTGCTGGCGCCGCCCGAGGTGTTCCGCTACGTCGCCGTCCACGAGCTTTGCCACCTGGTGCATCGCAACCATTCGCCGCGCTTCTGGGCCCTGGTGGAGCGGCAGATGCCGGGGCATGACGCGCAGCGGGAATGGCTGAAGGAGCAGGGCGGGATGCTGCAGGACTGGTTGCCGAAAGGCTGAGGGCGTTCGTAGCCTGGTTTCGCGCCAGGGTGCCGGTCTCGGGGGGCTGCCAGTGCGGGCCGTCCATCCTTCGACAGGCTCAGGACGAACGGCTGTGAGGTTTCACAGCCAAAACGAAAAGCCCCGCCAACAGGCGGGGCTTTTGTTTACCGCAATCGGCTTATCGGCCAAACAGCGAGCCGAAAGCCTTGTCCACGGCCTTGCCCACGGCGCTGTCCTTGGCCGAGTCCACCACGCCCGCCACGCCGGGGACGCGCGGCCGGCCGCTGTAGGAGCGCGAGCCACCGGTGGCGGCCATGCTCAGCTCCGGCTGCACGCGGCCGCAGATAGTGTAGGCGTCCTGCCAGAGCTGCTCGGCGTACTGCAGCTTGGAGACTTCCGGGTCGGCCTGCACGGCGATCAGCTCGCGCATCGAGCCCTTCAGCTTGGACACATGCGTGGTGTAGCGCTTGTTGTAGCCGGCGCTGCAGCGCTGGGCTGTGGCCTTGGTCTTGCCCACGGCCTGGTTGAGCTCGCCCAGGTAGGCCGGCGAAGCCTGCTGGAAGGCGCTGGTGTCACCTGGCGTGGCGCCGCTGATCTTGGCCTTGAAGCTGGCGGTGGCGGCCTGGTACGGCGGCGCGATGGCCTGGCTGGTACCGCTGCTGGAGTTGGAGCTGCCCAGCGCGATGCAGTCGGCATCGGACTCGCCCAGGTTCAGCTGACCCTGGCCCATCTCGCTGTACTGCTGGATGGCGGCGTAGTTGCCGCTCTGGATGGAGGCCTGCATCTCCGCCTGCATCTTCGGCGTCAGCGCGTCGGCCTTGTTCTGGTTGGCCTCGCGGCGCGCGTCGAGCTGCTGCTGCACGCTTTCGCGGCCCTGCTCGTAGACATCGCACTTCAGCGCCGTGTGGTCGCTCGGGAACGGCGGCACCGCGAACGGATCGGCGGCATGGGCCGGCACGACAGCGAGCATCGCCAGGGCCAGCAGGCTGCGACGGTAGATCCCCTTGTTCATCGTGAAGCACTCCCTCTGAAGGAAAGGTATGGCGGGCCAACGGCTCCGCAGGGGCGCCAACTTAATCGGAACCCTTGGCGAAAAAGATGACGTGCTTCTCACTGAATGGGAATTCTGGCCGTCTAAGGCGAACTGCTTGGCAGTTGCAGCGGTAGCCCGAGATTGGAGCGCGCCGGGGCGAAACCCGGGTCCAGTTCCAGCGCCCGGGCATAGGCGGCGCGGGCTTCCGGGACGCGTCCGGCCATGCGCAGGGCCACGCCGTAGTTGTTCCAGGCGCGGGCCTTGTGCGGCGATTGCTGCAGCGTGGCCTGCCACAGCGCGATCTCGCTGCGGTAGTCGGCGTTCCTGCAGGCGGTGACCAGCCCCAGCGCCAGGAGCAGCGCCATGATCGCCGGGCGCGTCAGGCGCGACGGCCGCTGCCAGGGCCCTGCCAGCAGCGCGCCGCCGGCCCAGGCCACGCCGGCCAGCGGCAGGTACCACTGGCGGTCGTTGGCGATGTCCAGCCGTGGCATCATCGAGTTGGTCGGCAGGAACTGCAGCACCACCCAGGCCAGGCAGAAGCCCAGCCAGGGCCGGCGCCGCGCCGCCGCCAACCCGGTACCCAGCAGCGCCAGCAGCAGCACAGCCTCGGCGCAGAGCGCCGCATCGGCCTGGGTGATCACCGGCAGGTCGGGGTCGAAGTTCGGCGCGCGCAGCAACAGCAGGCCGCGCAGCAGCCAGACCAGCGCATGGACCTGGCTCATGGCGTTGTGCCACAGCGGGCGTTCGCTGAGGCTGGCGACGGCGAAGTCGGCATAGCCGGTGTGCGGCACCGCCACCAGCAGCGCCGCGGCCGGCAGCAGCCAGAACGGTGCATGCCGCAGCAATCGCGCACGCCAGCCACCGCCGGGGCGGCGCAGCGATTCCCACAGCAGCAAGGCCACCGGCAGCACCAGCGCCGGTTCCTTGGTGCCGGCGGCGCAGGCGAAGGCCAGCCAGGCCAGCACCGCATCGCGCCGGCGCCGGCCCAGCAGGTAGCGGTCCCAGCACAGCAGCGCCGCCAGGCAGAACAGCGACATCAGCGAGGTGGAGCGCCCGCAGATGTAGGTGACCGCCTCGGTCTGCAGCGGGTGCAGGGCGAACACCGCCGCCGCCAGCAGCGCGGCCGGCGCGGCGCGGGCCGGCTCCATGGCGGCGATGCCATAGAGGCGCCGCGCCAGCGCCCAGACCAGCAGCACGTTGCCCAGGTGTACGGCGAGATTGAAGGCATGGAAGGCCAGCGGCGAGCCGCCGCCGGTGACCCAGCTGAACCAGTAGCTCAGCTTCAGCACCGGACGCAGGCCATGGCCGAAGTCCGCGCTCAGCGCCGCCCAGGAATGCACCACCGGGTTGTCGACGATGACCTGGAAGTCGTCGTACTGGAAGGCGCCGTTCCAGCTGCCGGCATAGGCCAGCACCACCAGGGCGGCGAGCAGCCAGGGGGCATGGTGTTCAGCGAGCGGGCGCATCGCCGTCCAGGGCGCGGTCGAGCAGGGCGCCGGCGGTCCACCAGCGCTCGCGGGCATCCAGCATCACCAGCAGGGCGCTGTACTCGCCGCGCATCGCGAACGCGGCCAGGCAGCGGCCGGCATTGGGCGTGGTGCCGCTCTTCACGCCGACCACGCCGGGATGGCGCCCCACCAGCTCGTTGCGGTTGGACAGGGGGAACGTGCGCGGCGGCGTGTCGCGGCTGCGGATCGTGGTCTGCGAGGTGGCGGCCAGTGTGCGGTAGCGCGGATCGCGCATCACCATCAGCGCCAGCGCGGCCAGCTCGCGGGCGGTGCTGAAGTGCGTTGCGGCATCGTGCCCGCAAGGATTGCTGAACTGCGTCTGCTTCAGGCCCAGCGCCGCGGCGCGCTCGTTCATGCGCCGCACGAAGGCGGCCTCGCTGCCGCCGACGACCAGGGCCAGTGCCTGGCAGGCGTCGTTGGCGGAGGCGATCACCGCGGCGGCCAGCAGGTCGCCCAGGCTCATGCGCTCGCCGGACCGCAGGCCCAGGCGCGTGCCGGTGTCGCGGGCGGCCGCGGCAGGCACCGCCACCACCTCGTCCAGGCCACGGCCGCTTTCCAGCACCAGCAGCGCCGTCATCATCTTGGTCAGGCTCGCCATCGGCCGCGGTTCGTCGGCCTTGTGCGCGCCCAGCACCTGGCCGTCGCGCAGCAGCAGCCAGGCCTGCGCCCCGACCGGCGGCAGCGCCGCAGCGCGCGCTGCCGGCCAGGCGCCGGCCAGCAGGCCGAGCAGCAGCAGGCGCCGGGTGGAATCGGGGCAGGGAGGGTGGGTCATGGCGGCCACCGATGATCGGTGGCACGGCCGGCGCCGGGCAAGCGCCGGGGCGGCGCCCGCGCGACGCGCGTCACGCGCCGGCCACGAAAAAGCCCCCGCGATTGCTCGCGGGGGCTTTTGGGGTGCAGCTCGAAGCGGCGCTTACTTCTTGGCGCCGGCTTCCACCTTGCCGCCGACGCTGGCGCCGTTGGCGCCGGCATTGGCCTCGGCCGAGGCGGCGGCCGAACCCTGCAGGGCGGTGCCGGCCTTGTTCAGGGCGTTGCCGGTGGCGGAGAGGCCCTGGCCGGTCAAGTCCTTGGTCTTGGCCACGCCGGCCTTGGTCTTCTCGGCGCCCTTGTTCACCAGCTTCTTGGTGCCTTCCTTCGCGTCATGGGCCTTGTCGACCGTGTAGTCCTTGGCCTGGCCGGCCTTCTCGACGGTGTAGTCCTTGGCGGCGCCGGCCTTTTCCTTGACGGTCTCGCCCAGCGTCGGGCTGGTGGCGGCATCGCCCTGCGCGCCGGCATCGGCGTTGGCATTGACGTTGACGCCCTGGCCGTTGACCTGCACGCCGGCGTTGAGGCCCAGCTTGCCTTCTGCGGCGAAGGACGGGGCGGCAGCCAGCGAGCCGGCGACGAACAGGGCGGTGAGGATTTGCTGTTTCATGGTGTTACTCCCTTTAGGTATGTGAAACGGTGCGCGCAGCCTATGCCGATGCGATGAACCGAATCTGAATACGGTTTGGGATCGCCATCAAGCCGATTTGCGCAGCTGGCCCAGCTTCTTCAGGTGGACCAGCAGCAAGGAGACGGCCGCCGGGGTGATGCCGGAGATGCGCGACGCCTGCGCCACCGTGTCCGGGCGGTGGTCGATCAGCTTCTGCCGCACCTCGTTGGACAGGCCGGCCACCGCGCGGTAGTCGAAGTCCGCCGGCAGCGGCGCCTCCTCGTAGCGGCGGGCGCGGTCGATCTCCAGTTGCTGGCGCTCGATGTAGCCGGCGTACTTGCATTGGATCTCCACCTGCTCGGCCACGGCCGGGTCCAGGCCCACCGGCGCCAGGCCCAGGCCGGTCAGCACGGCGTAGCTGCCCTCGGGGCGGCGCAGCAGGTCCAGGCCGGACAGGCCGGAGGACACCGGCGCGGCGCCAAACACGGCCACCACCTCCGGCTGCGACAATTGCGCGGGCTTGAGCCACAGCTCCTGCAGGCGGCCACGCTCGCGGGCGATGTCCTCGCGCTTGCGCTCGAAGGCCGACCAGCGGGTGTCGTCCACCAGGCCCATCTCGCGGCCCTGCGGCGTCAGGCGCAGGTCGGCGTTGTCCTCGCGCAGCAGCAGGCGATGCTCGGCGCGCGAGGTGAACATGCGGTAGGGCTCGGTGGTGCCGCGGGTGACCAGGTCGTCCACCAGCACGCCGATGTAGGACTCGTGGCGCTGCGGCACCCAGGCGGCTTCACCGCGGGCGTGGCGGGCGGCGTTGATGCCGGCCAGCAGGCCCTGCGCCGCGGCTTCCTCGTAGCCGGTGGTGCCGTTGATCTGGCCGGCGAAGAACAGGCCGGACAGGGTCAGGGTCTCGAGCGAGCGCTGCAGGTCGCGCGGGTCGAAGTAGTCGTACTCGATGGCATAGCCAGGACGCACGATGCGCGCCTGCTCCAGGCCCTTCATGCTGCGCACGAAGCGCTCCTGCACGTCGAAGGGCAGGCTGGTGGAGATGCCGTTGGGGTAGATCTCGTTGGTGCTCAGGCCTTCCGGCTCCAGGAAGATCTGGTGCGAGGTCTTGTCGCGGAAGCGGTTGACCTTGTCTTCCACGCTCGGGCAGTAGCGCGGACCCACGCCCTCGATCACGCCGGTGAACATCGGCGAGCGGTCGAAGCCGCTGCGGATGATCTCGTGCGTCTCTTCGTTGGTGTGGGTGATGTGGCAGGGCACCTGGCGCGGGTGGTCGGCGCGCGAGCCCAGGAAGGAGAACACCGGGCGCGGGTCGTCGCCGGGCTGTTCCTGCAGCGCCGCCCAGTCGATCGTGCGGCCGTCCAGGCGCGGGGGCGTGCCGGTCTTGAGGCGGCCGGTGCGCGGCATCAGCTCGCGCAGGCGGCTGGACAGGGCGTTGGACGGCGCGTCGCCGGCGCGGCCGCCCTGGTAGTTGGACAGGCCCACGTGGATGCGCCCGCCCAGGAAGGTACCGGTGGTCAGCACCACGGCCGGCGCGGTGAAGCGCAGGCCCATGCGGGTGACCACGCCGGCCACGCGGCCGCCCTCCACGATCAGGTCCTCGACCTCCTGCTGGAACAGTTCGAGGTGCGGCTGGTTCTCCAGCGCATCGCGGACGAAGGCCTTGTACAGGGCGCGGTCGGCCTGGGCGCGGGTGGCGCGCACCGCCGGGCCCTTGCTGCCGTTGAGCGTGCGGAACTGGATGCCGGCATGGTCGGCGCCGCGCGCCATCAGGCCGCCCATGGCGTCGATCTCGCGCACCAGGTGGCCCTTGCCGATGCCGCCGATGGCCGGGTTGCAGGACATCTGCCCCAGGGTCTCGATGCTCTGCGTCACCAGCAGGGTCCGGCGGCCCATGCGGGCAGCCGCCATCGCCGCTTCGGTGCCGGCATGGCCACCACCGATCACGATCACTTCGTACTGATGCAGTTCAGTGTTCATAACTACCCTTGGGGCCGGCACCGTCGGTTTCTAAGCTCCGGCTCCTGCCTCGCTAAGAAACCCGGCTCCCGCCATCCATGGCGGGAGCGCTCACCGGCGTGGGGGGGCCCAGGGGCGCCACCCCCACCCCCCCACGCCCCCCCCGGCCCCCCCCCCCCCCCCAGCGGTCGGAGGGGTGGCGGTGACGAGT
>JASBRP010000033.1 GCA_030149365.1 Solimonas sp. | reverse complement strand
GGGCTCGTCCTTTGGGCGTCAGTCGGGCATTCTCATGGCTGTTCATCCGGCTCCCTGCTGATGGGGTTGAAGTCTCGACAACCTCAGATTCCCATCAACACAGCCGGATGAACAACCTATCGAACCTTCACACCTAGGCGGCGATGTGGTGATACCGAAGGGGCCCCATGGGCCCCTTCTTCATGGCGGCGCCGGCAATGCTAGGCTGCAAGGCCCGCCGGAACACAGGTTGCCGCCGATGAAAGCCGTCCTTCCGCTGCTGCTCGCGGCGCTGCTGCTGCCGCTCATGGCCCAGGGCGAGGAAAGCGAGGTGCCGATGAAGAAGGCCGCGGTGGGCAAGCTGCCGGAGATCGGCGAAACGGTACGCGGCGAGGCCACCCACTACAACGCCGACGGCAGCGGCGCCTGCAGCTACGAGCGCTCGCGGGATTTCATGGTGGCGGCGATCAACACACGGCAGTTCGCCAACAGCACGGCCTGTGGCCTCTGCGCGGAGGTGAGCGGGCCCAAGGGCACGGTGCGCGTGCGTATCGTCGACCTCTGCCCCGGCTGCGGCGAGGGCGACCTGGACCTGTCGATGACCGCCTTCGGCAAGATCGCCGAGCGCTCCGAGGGACGCGTGCCGATCAGCTGGGTGCCGGTACCCTGCGAGACCGAGGGACCGCCGTCCGTCCGCATCAAGGAAAGCAGCTCGAAGCACTGGCTGGCGGTGCAGGCGCGCAACAGCCGCCTGCCGGTGGAACGCATCGAGGTGCAGGACGGCGACGGCTGGCGCGCGCTGAAGCAGCAGCGCTACAACTACCACGTCGACAAGCAGCCCGGCCCCGGCCCGTTCACGTTCCGGCTGACCACGGTGGACGGCGAGCAGCAGGTGCTGACCGACATCCCGCTGCGTGCCGGGCAATTGCTGCAGGGGCAGCCCGACTAGGGCCTCTCAACCCTGGGGCGCACGCTCGCGGAACTGGCTGGGCGAGCAGCCGCTCCAGCGCCGGAAGGCGCGCGTGAAACTGCTGGTGTCGGAGAAGCCGAGCAGGAAGGTGATCTCGCCGATGCTGTAGCGGCGGTCCTGCAGGTAGGACTGCGCCAGCTCGCGTCGCGTCTCGTTGAGCAGGGCCTCGTAGCTGCTGCCCTCTTCCGCCAGCTTGCGCTGCAGGCTGCGCAGCGACAGGTGCAGGCTGTCGGCCACCTGCTCCGCCGCGGGCACGCCGGTGGGCAGCAGCTCGGTCAGCACGGCGCGCACGCGTGCCAGCAGGTTCTCCTTGTCGTGATGCGCCAGGTAGCGCAGCACGATCTCGTCGTTGTGCCGCGCCAGCTCGGGGTTGGCGGCTTCCAGGCGCTGGTCGAAGGGCGCGCGCGGGAACCAGATGGCATTCTCCGCCGCGCCGAACTCCAGCGGGCAGCGCAGCAGGCGCTCGTAGCCGGCGGTATTGGCCGGGGCGGGCCGGCGCAGCGTGACCAGGCGCGGGGCGAAGCCGGAGCCCAGCTGGCTGCGGCAGAAGCGCAGGAAGATGCTGATGAAGGCGTCGATGGACTCCGGCGCCGGCGTCACGGCGCCGGCCGGGCGGACGCGGAAGCAGTAGTCCTGACCCTCCGCGGAGAACTGCAGGTCGGCCGCGTCGGTGACCAGGCGGAAGTAGCGCACCATGCGCTCGAAAGCCTCGCGCAGGGTGCTGCTGGCCTGCAGGGCGTAACCCAGGGCGTGGAAGGTGGTGGCATTGACCTGGCTGGCCACCGACAGGCCGAAAGCCTCGTCGCCGGTGGCGCGCACCGACAGCCCCCAAAGCCGGGTGGTCTGCTCCAGGGGGTAGCGGGCATTGGGGTCGTCCAGGGCGGCGATATCCAGGCCGGCCTCGGCGAACAGCGCGGCGCTGTCCACCCCGGCCCGGTCCAGGGCGCGGCGGATCGCCCGCCCCCAGCTGCTGAGTACAGTCGTTCGCTGCATTAGGCGCTACGGGCCAAGTGATTGGCGGGCTCGGTCAGGCCCTGCCGGCGACGCTGCTCCAGAATCCCCTGCATCTTCCTCTCCATTTCCGGGAGCATGTTTCGATGTCCACCCCGACGGCAAGTGCTGCGATGACCGACGCGCAGAAATCCGCGCATATCCGCCAGGTGGTGCTGCAGGCCGGGCAGGCCCTGCGCCAGCGCCATCCCTGGCTGCGTCACCAGGATGCGATCGGCGCCGGCGTGATGGCGCTGTCGGTGGCCGGCATGATCGCCAGCGGCTGGCTCTACGTCATTGGCCTGATTCCCTGGTGGGTCTGCATTCCGGCCAGCGCGCTGTTCGCCTCGTTCATCCACGAGCTGGAACACGACCTGATCCACACCATGTACTTCCGCCACAGCCCGCGCGCCTGGAACCTGATGATGGCGCTGTGCTGGATCACCCGCCCGAGCACGGTGAGCCCCTGGACACGCAAGCGACTGCACCTGCATCACCACAAGTTCTCCGGCACGGATACGGACCTGGAAGAAATCGGCATCACCAACGGCGAGCGCTGGGGTCTCAAGCGCCTGCTGATGGTGGGCGACCACATGCTGGCGATCTACCTGCGCCCGGCGACGATGCACCGGGTGTCGCGCAACTTCATCCGCGCGCAGCAGCCCAAGAGCAAGGAGGAGTTCCGCGCGCTGGTGCGCGAAAACCTGCTGAGCTACATGCCGCTGGGCCTGCTGCACTACGTGCTGTGGCATGGCTTCCTGGCCGTGCAGGCGGTGCTGCTGGTGGCCTCGCTGGCCGGCCAGCCGCTGGCGCTGTCGGCCGGCACCCAGGCACTGCTGTCGCTGTGGACCACCGTGGTGGTGGTGTGGCTGGCGCCCAACGTGTTGCGCGTGTTCTGCCTGCACTTCGTCAGTTCCAACATGCACTACTTCGGCGACGTGGAGCCGGGCAACGTGATGCAACAGACCCAGGTGCTGAATCCCTGGTGGCTGTGGCCGATGCAGCTGTTCTGCTTCAACTTCGGCAGCACGCATGCGATCCACCACTTCGCGGTGAAGGAGCCGTTCTACGTGCGCCAGGCTACGGCCCGGACGGCGCACGCGGTGATGCGCGAGATGGGGGTGCGATTCAATGACTTCGGCACCTTTGCGCGGGCCAATCGCTGGGTGAAGGCCTCGCGGGCCCAGTCGGCGGAAGCCAGGGCTGGCGCGGCGGCCTGATCCACTTTTCGTGGGGGCGGCGCGAGCCGCGATCTTTTCTGCGGCCGCGGGAAAGGATCGCGAGTTGCGTCGCTCCCACAGGATAGAGAGGCAGTCCTGCCCTCTGGACAATTCAGTGAACATATGTAAACTGCAAGAAGTCCAGTCTGGGCGGCGGTGCCGCCGGGAGTTCCAATGACCACTGCCTCTTCCCGCGATGGCCTGCTCGCCCAGGTGCGTGGCGCGCTGTCCCTGGCCGGCACCGGCCTGGACCGGGTCACCGGCCACGTGCACGGCTTCCACCGGGCGATCTCGGACATCCCCTTCAAGACCCTGGCACCGCTGCCGGGCATCCAGGCCGGCAGCGAGCCAACGCGGCTGATCCACGACGGCATCACCGACGGCGTGTACGGCGCGGTGCGCGGCTCCATGCGCCTGGTGTTCGGTGCCGCCGACCAGTTGCTGCGCGAGGCCGAGAAGATCGCCCCGCCGGCCATGGTGGCGCCGCACGCACAGCGCGACCTGGCGGTGAGCGCGATGGCTGGCCTGGTCGGCGACGATATGGCGGCGAAGCGCAACCCGCTGGCGCCGCGCATGGGCTTCTACCTGCAGGGCCAGCGCCTGGCGCTGGAGCGGCAGGCTTTGTCCGAGACCTATCCCGACGCCCAAGGGCGGCTGGTGATCTTCATCCACGGCCTGGCCTGCAACGAGTCGGTCTGGGATTTCTACGCCGACGCCGAGCAGCCGGACACGCACCCCTACGGCCCGCGCCTGGAACAGGACCTGGGTTACACGCCGCTGTACCTGCGCTACAACAGCGGCCTGCACATCTCGCGCAACGGCGCACGCCTGGCGCGGCAGCTGCAGCGGCTGCTGGAACGCTGGCCGCGGCGGGTGCAGGAGATCGTGCTGGTGGGCCACAGCATGGGCGGCCTGGTGGCGCGCTCGGCGGTGGCGGCCGGCCTGCGCGAGGATGACGCCTGGGTACAGCGTCTCAGCAACGTCGTCTGCCTGGGCTCGCCACATCTGGGCGCCCCGCTGGAGCGCTGGGTGGACGCCGGCGTGCGCCTGATGCGCCAGGTGCCGCTGTCACGCCCGCTGGCGGAACTGCTGCACTCGCGCTCGGTAGGCGTGAAGGATCTGTTCCACGGCTACGTGGACAACAACGACTGGCGCGGGCGCCAGACACATCACGATGGCGGCGGGGCGCTGCGCATCCCGAAAGCCGAGCATGCGCGCTATCACTTCTTCGGCTGCACGCTGGGCGGCGACGAGCAGGACCCGGTGGGCCGCGTGATCGGCGATGGCCTGGTGCTGCTGCCCAGCTCGACTGCCGCGCACCTGGCGGACGCCGACACGGCCGTGCTGTTCCGCACCAACCACATGCGCCTGCTCAATCATCCGGTGATCTACGGGCTGATCCACGACGCGCTCAGCGGCCGCAAGCTGCTCCGCGGCGAGTTGCTCTAGGGCCTTTGCCCTAGCCGGCGGCGCCCAGCATCAGGTAGCGCCAGGTGATGGCGATCAGCACGCCGGCGGTCAGCGTGGAACGCAGGCGGAAGTAGCCGCCGATGGTGTCGAGCGTGCGCTCGCGCCAGAAGTCGGCGAGCAGCAGCAGCATGAATACCAGCGCCAGGCCGGCCAGCGCGTAGGGAAACTCCAGCGTGATGGCGATGCCGGTGAGCGCCACCAGCGCCACGGCGATGAAGATGCCGAGCAGGCCGGCCGCCCCCTGCACCGCCGGCAGCGCGAAGCCCCAGAAGGTGCCGGCCATGAAGGCGCCGATCAGCGCGGCCCAGTTCAGCCAGGCCCGGTCGAGCCAGGGCGGCGCCGTCTCCGGCGAGAAGCTCAGCCACACCGGCCCAATGAAGAACGGGATCAGGCCGGTATAGCCCAGGGCGAGAACGATCTTCGGCAGGTTCATCGGTTCACTCCCGCAATGGGTAGCTCTACAGGATTTCCCGGACCGCTTCGGGCGGGCGGCCGAGCCGGGCCTTGGCACCGCGGACCACGATGGGCCGCTCGATCAATACCGGGTTCTGTGCCAGCAGGCGCAGCCACTCGGCCCGCGGACGCTGGTCTTTCGGCGTCAGTTTCAGGGACTTGGCCTGCTCTTCCTTGTAGCGCACCAGTTCCTGCGGCTCGATGCCGAGCTTGCGGCAGAGGCCGTCCAGGGTGGCGGCGTCGGGCGGGTCCTTGAGGTATTCGACCACCTCGGGCTCGACGCCGGCATCGCGCAGCAATTGCAGGGTTTCGCGGCTCTTGCTGCAGCGCGGGTTGTGGAAAATGACGGTCTTGGCTGTAGTCATTCTCCGATTGTGGGAGACCCGAGTGCGGAGCACAATCCGGGCAAACGGGCCTAGCCCGTTGGTACGTCACGGTACCCGGCCAAGGAGAAGGCTGTATGAGAACAAGGATGTTGCGCTTGCTCGCCCCCGCGATCCTCTGCCTGGGGCTCAGCGCCCCGGCCGCCGCCACCTCGGTGGTGGCGGTGGAGAACGTGCGGGCCTTCCAGGAGACCGTCAGCCACCAGAACAGCACCCGCACGGTGCTGGTGCTGCGGCCGGAGGTGGCCACGGGTTCGGCACCGCCGCCGGTGTTCGTGCTGCTGCATTTCCTCGATGGCAGCTCCTCGGAGATGGCCAACCTCATCGAGATCTCCAAGCTGGTTCGCGACCGCGGTGCCTGGGTGCTGCTGCCGCAGGCCATCGAAGGCAACTGGAACCACACGCCGAACCTGGCGGACTCGCTCGGCGGGCTCGGCGCCATCGACCTGCATGCCGGCCTGATCGGCTTCAGTGCGGTGGACGACGTGGGCTTCCTGGCCAAGATGATCGACACGCTGACAGCGCGCCATGGCCTGGACGCGCATCGCGTCTACATGGGCGGCTACTCCAACGGCGCGCTGATGACGGTGCGCTTTGCCTGCGAGCGACCGGAGAAGATCGCCGGCGGTGCGGTGGTGGGTGCCACCATGCGCAACACGCAGGCGCCCAAGTGCACGCCCTCCCGCGCCGTGCCGATGCTCTACATCAACGGCAGCGCGGACCAGGTGGCGCCCTATGCCGGCGGCCCCACCAGCCTCTCGGCGGATGCCGCGCTGGCCTTCTGGGTGCAGGCCAATGGCTGCAATCCCACGCCGCAGACCAGCACCCTGCCCGACACCGCTCCCGATGGCACCACGACGCAGCGCCGCGCCTGGCGCGACTGCGCCGAAGGGGTCGGCGTGGATCACTACACGGTGCAGAACGGCGGGCATACCTGGCCCGGCACGATCGACTTCACGCCTTCGCTGGGCAAGGCCTCGCAGGATTTCCAGGCCACGGACGTGATCTGGGATTTCTTCATGCAGTACAGCCGCTGAGGACCGCCATGCGCAAGCACAGAATGCTGTTCGCCGCGCTGCTCGGCACGCTGCTCTCCGGCGCGGCCTCGGCCGCCACCGTCAACCCGTTCACCGCCGGTGACCAGCAGCTGCCGGCCGCAGCCGGCGATGCCGCGGGCAACAGCGTGATCGCCTGGGACAGCTTCGGCCAGGACGGCAGTCTCTCCGGCATCTACGCGCGGCGCGTCGACAGTGCCGGCAATCCGCTGGGCGCGGAGTTCCGCGTCAACACGCGCACCGACAACCGCCAGACCAACCCCGCGGTAGCAATGAGCGCCGACGGCCGCTTCGTGGTCGCCTGGAACAGCAACGGCGTGAACGGCGTGGGCCTGGGCATCTTCGCGCAGCGCTATGCCGCGGACGGCACGCCGCAGGGCGGCGAGATCCAGGTGGCCGTCAGCGGCGAGTTCGCGATCCAGCCCGGCGTGGGCCTGGCGATGGACCCGCAAGGCAATTTCATCGTGCTGTGGGCGGACCGCCGCATTCCCGGCGGCTTCTCGTCGCTGGATACGCGCACGATCCAGGTGCAGCGCTACAGCGCCGACGGTACGCGCAAGGGTGCTGCGGTGACGGTGGAGTCCTCCAACTTCCCCACCGTGCGCAATCCGACCGCAACGATGGACGCCGCCGGCAACTTCACGGTGGCCTGGGTCCAGGGACCGTCCGGCGTATCCAAGAGCCAGGTGTTCGCGCGGCGCATCTTCGCCTCCGGCCTGCCGCGGGGCTTTGCCTTCCGCGTGACCGAGAACAACGACCAGGTGTCCGACGTGGACCGCGCGCGAATCGCCGGCAACGATGCCGGCGCCTTCGTGATCGCCTGGGAGCCACTGGCCCTGGATGCCACCAGCCCCGGCGCCTACCTGCGCGTTTACGACGCCAACGGCAAGGCGCGCGGCCCGGGCTTCCGCGCCGTGACCGGCGGCCAGCTCAAGCGGCACCCGTCCCCGAGCATGAACGCCAGCGGCTTCGTGCTGGCCGCCCATGGCGACGGCGTATGGGCGCAGCGCTACGACCTGCTCGGCACCCGTGTGGGAGCCGAGTTCCGGCCCGATACATCCGGCGCGCCCTTCACGCAGCTGTTCGGCGTGCCGGTGCTGGACAGCCACGGCGGACTGACGCTGGTGTGGCAGGACTGGCAGCGGGATGGGGATGGGCGGGGGATTTCGGCGCGGAGGTATGCGCCTTAAAGATGTAATAGCAGTGGCGCCATCCGTGGCGAGACAGCGGCTCGCCCATTGAGCCCCCGACCGGCCATCCCTGGCCGGTCAGATTCGCCGCTGGCAATGCCATTTAGGCATTGCCAGACCATGCGGCGAATCACCACTTCGCGTGATGCTGCTCCACCACGCCCAGCCCTTCGATCTTCTTCACGCCCTGCGCCGTCTTCAGCGTGCCGCTGAAACGCCCGAAAGGCTGCGTGAAGCGGCTGCTCAGCAGGCCCACCGAGATGTCTTCGCGTCGCTCGCCTTCAGGGTTGAAGGTCACGTCCAGCACGCCGTCGGCGGTGTGTACGCGCCAGGGCTGCAGCAACTGCGCCGGGTCGTACTGGAACACGGCCTGCGCCAGTGGCAGCAGGCGGTCGCCCAGCCACATGGCGTTCTCGTGACCGTTCATGAAATGCGCCACCAGGTTCACGCCGATGCGCTGGCCGTCGGAGGTAGTGCCGTCCAGGCTCGCCCAGTTCCAGTCGGTGCGGCGCGGCGGGTAGCCCAGCGTGAAGTCCAGCGTACCGCTGGCGGTCTCCTCGATGCGACGGCCGTCGAGTTCCATCGCCAGGCGCACCGGCATCGCGCAGAGCTTCCAGGTGTGGTGGAAGGGCCGGCCAGGGGATGAGGCGATGGCGGTCATCCCCTGGCCGGCGTCGCGAAAGCGCATTTCCAGCTTCAGCCCCGGCGCCTGGAAGCGCACGTCCCAGCCACCGCCGGCGGGCAGCGCCTGCCAGCGGCGTGTGCCGTTCTTCAGCTCCCAGGTCGCATCCGGCGAGGGCGCGAAGTCCCTGGCGAAGCCGAAGGGCACGGTGGCCTTGTGCTCGGTCAGCTTCCTGGTCTCGCGGTCGTAGACATAGACGAAGGCGGTGGCCACCAGCCCGGCGTCCGCCACGGCGTAGCCCACCATGTAGCGCGGCGTGAAGGCGCCAAAGTACATCCAGCCCTTGCGCTGCAGGCGGCGCGGCGAGAACAGGCCGCGGCTGCCGTCCCAGGCGGCGGTGGACATGTCGGCGATGCGGCCCTCGTAGCGGCCGTAGTCGGCAACGCGGCCGTTGCCCGCATCCAGGGCCTTGGGGGCGGCCGGCAGGCCGTCGGGGCGGGTATCGAAGCTCAAGCAATCACCTTTTTCGTTTCCACGTCATTCTCGCGCACCCACTCGGGCGGCGCCCAGAGGTGCTTGATGCGCTGGGCCAGCGGGCCCGGACGGAACACGTCCTTCCACATTCCGGTGAACTCGTGGAAGTTGAGCGTGATGATGTTGTAGGAGTGGATCTGCTTGGGGATGCCGTACTCCACCTTCTCCACCTCCGGCTCGTAGGTGCCGAACCAGCGGTCGAAGATGCACAGGATGCCGCCGAAGTTCTTGTCGATGTACTGCGGGTTGCGGCCATGGTGCACGCGGTGGCTCGACGGCGTGACGAACACGTATTCCATCCAGCGGTGCAGCTTGCCGACGCTCTCGGTGTGCACGAAGTACTGATAGGCCAGGTCCACGCCATACAGCAGGAACACCACCGCCGGGTGCACGCCCAGCAGCACCAGCGGCATGAAGAACAGCCACCAGCCGGTGATGGAATACAGCAGGCTCTGGCGCATGGCCGTGGTCAGGTTCATGTGCTGGCCGCTGTGGTGCACCACGTGGGCGCTCCAGAACCAGCGCACGCGGTGGCTGGTGCGGTGGAACCAGTAGTAGCAGAACTCCACGCCCAGCAGCATCAGTGGCAGGGTCCAGGCGTTGACCGGAATGGTGAAGAAGCGGTGCTCCCAGAACCACATGGAGGCCACGCCGGTGATCAGCGCATGGGCCACCAGCTCGAACAGCGAGTAGCTGCCGCCCAGGCCCAGGTTGGCGACGATGTCCTTGAACTGGAACTGGTCGCGCTTGCCACGACCGCGCATGATCTGCCATTCGATGGCGAAGACGATCAGGAACACCGGCGTCATCACGCCCAGCAACAATTGCTTCCAGTCCTGGTCGGCACCGATCACGGCCTCGACGCTCTGCATCCATTCCATCATCGCCCGCTCTCCTCGCAACCGCTGTTCTGATGGGAGCATTGTGGCGGCGTACGGAGCAAGGCCGCTTGACCTTGGGCGCCGCGGAGCATGACAGCGGGCGCCAGAAATTATATATTAAAAATCATTAACTTAAATAAAAACCAACGCGCAGGCCCTGCCGGCGCCGGGAGAATTCCGCGGTGAAAATCTTCTTCAGTGCCTTCCTCGTCCTGTGCCTGGCCGGCTGCGCCAGCAGTCCCCCTGCCCCCAAGGCCCCTGCTCCCACGGCCTCGTCCCCCATCTTCCTGGTCCGCGATCCGGTCTTCCTGCTCTGCGAGGCAGAGGGTCTCGTCGCACACGACGCCGGCCGCCAGGCGCTGCTGTTCGACCAGAGCCAGCAGGACATGCTGGCCAACGCCAAGGGCGATGCCTCGATGACCGCGCTCATCAACGAGATCTTCCGCCAGGCTCGCGAAGAGGGCTTGAAGGAGCATGCCAAGTTCGGCGCGGCGCAGTTCTACCGCTGCGTGGAGCGCGAAGGCTTGACCCAGGTGCGCAATCCCAACGCCGCGTTGTGCCTGGCACGTACCGACCTGGTGTTCTTCCTGAACGCCGACCGCACGCGCGGCAAGACGCCGGAGCAAGCCAACCAGGGCCTCAAGAACTACCTGCAAGGCACCTCGCAGGCCGTGTATCCCCACGCGCTGGTCGATCAACTCACACCGATGGTGTATCGCATCCAGAACGAGGATGATCACTACGACCTGCGGCAATTCGTCTTCCAGACCTGCCTGGTGCCCGAGGACTGGAAGGCCTGGTGGAACAGCACCCAGCAAGGCAAGGTGGAGTAGACCATGAGACTGATCGCGCTGATCCTGACGATGCTGGTCGTGCTGCCAGCCCAGGCCGACACCGTCGGCTGCGTGACCACCTCCTGGAAGCTGATCGGCGCCAACCACAAGGTCTGCGTCGAGGCCTTCGCCGATCCCAAGGTTACGGGCGTGACCTGCCATGTCAGCCAGGCCAAGACCGGCGGCGTCTCCGGCTCTCTGGGCCTGGCGCAGGACCCGGCGCAGTTCTCGCTGTCCTGCGAGCAGACCGGCCCGATCACGATCCCACCCAAGCTGCCGGAGCAGGAGACCGTGTTCACCGAGGACACCTCGATCCTGTTCAAGGAAACGCGAGTGACCCGGCTCTGGGATGCCAAGCACAACACGCTGGTGTACCTGGCCATCAGCCGCAAGCTGATCGACGGCGCGCCGAACAACAGCGTGTCGACGGTGGCGGTGCGGCCCTGGGGCGACAGGTAGCCGTGTCACTCGCCTGCCGCTACTTCGGCAGGTAGTACTCGTCGCCGCTCAGCACGCCATCGCCGTTCTTGTCGCGCGTGGCAAAGCGCTTGTAGAGCTGTGAATCCGGCTTGACCTCGGCCTTCTGCACCTGACCGTCGCCGTTGCTGTCGGTCCAGATGTCCTTCAGCGGCGCGCCCACTGCCGGGGCGCCGACCGTGGCCGATCCTGGTGCGTCGAGCGAGGCACCGGGCAGCGTGCCGACACCGGCCAGGAGCTGGGTGGAGAAGAGCAATGTTGCCGCTGCGCTGCTGAAGGCCAACCGGTTCATGTCACGAACTCCCTGTCTTTGTTGAGAAAGCCGCAGGGAGGCCGGACGCTCGCGCAGGATCGGCTCCCGCGCGGCGTTGCGCACGGCCCGTGGGCCGCGTGAAGAAAACAGCAGGAAACATGCCATAGCCCCAGGGGAAGCACGGCCTCATCAGCAGCTACCCGGTTGCCGCCCCCCTTCGACAGGCTCAGGGCGAACGGCAACTCCAGCGGGCCTCGCAGGCTTGAGTTACTCCTCCAGCTCAGCCAGCCCCTGCTCGAGATAATCCAGTAGCCGCTGCATGTGCGGCAGCCGGCGGCGGCAGGCGATGAGGCCGAACTCCAGCTTGTCGGCGTAGCTGTTGAGCGTGATGTTCAGCGCCTGGCCGTCGATCACGATGGATACGGGATACATGCCCTCCAGCTCGGCGCCGTTCCAGTAGCGCTTTTCCTTGGGGCCCGGCACGTTGGAGATGGTGACGTTGAAGGCCTGCCAGCGCGGCGCGGCGCCGGTGGCGTAGTTCAGCGAGAACGGCGCCATGGTCGCCGCCATGTAGTTGACAATCTCGGCCTGCGACATCTTGCCGAAGCGGTCCTTGGAGGTCTGCACGGAGCGCTGAATGGCCTGCAGGCGCTCCACCGGGTCGTCGATGGTGGTGTACAGGTTGGCCAGGATCATGGCGACCTGGTTGCCGGAGTCGCTGTCGTCGCGGCGCAGGGACATGGGCACCATCGAGGTCAGCGGCTTGTCCGGCAGCTCGCCCAGCTCGATCAGGTAGCGGCGCAGCGCGGAACCGCACATGGCCAGCACCATGTCGTTGAGCGTGGCGTCGTGGCGCTTGCCGGCGGCGCGGATGCGCTCCAGCGACCAGCTCTGCGCGGCGAAACGGCGCGAGCCGGTGATGCGCTGGTTGAGGATGGATTTGGGCGCCTGGAATACCGAGACGTAGTCCGGATTGCTGCGCGCGGCGCGGATGGAACGGTACAGCTCGCGCGTCACCGTGGGCAGGGTTTTGGCCTGTGCGGCCAGGATCTGGCCCGCCTCGCCGACGCCGGACCAGAAGCCGCCGCCGCTACGGTCCTCGTCCACCTCGCGCTTGCGCGGCGGCATGGCCCAGATCGGGATCGTGACGGCGTTCGGCGAGTCGCTGGTGCCACGGATCATCATGCGCATGGCGGCGATACCATCGACCAGGGCGTGGTGGATCTTGGAGTAGATGGCGATGCGGCCGTCTTCCAGGCCGTCGATCAGGTAGAACTCCCACAGCGGCTTGGCGCGGTCCAGGTGCGAGCTGTGCAGCTGCGAGACCAGCGCCAGCAGCTCGCGGATGCGGCCCGGCGACGGCAGCGACAGATGGCGGAAATGCGCCTCGATGTCGAACTCCTCGTCCTCCACCCAGAACGGCGCGCCGAGCTTGCGCTCCAGGCGCAGGTTGAACGGCGGGTGGGCGGTGACGTGGCTGCGGATGGACTCGGCCAGCTTCTGGGTGTAATCGGGACCGGCGTCCTTGGGCGGGCGCGCCAGCTGCAGGCCGCCGACATGCATCGGCTGGTTGCGCCGCTCCAGCAGCAGGAACATCTGGTCTTGCGGGCTCAGGGGCTTCATGGCTCTGCTCTCTCCCTTGTTCAGAATGTGCCGCTGTTGCTGCCGGCGACCAGCGTCCGGCTGCGGCCGTCGCTCAGCGTCAGCGTGGCCGGTACGTCCGTGGTGATCTCGTACTGCACGGCCTTGCCGCCCAGGCAGCTGCCGGCGGCGTCGATGCGCAGCGAGCGCACGTTGGCCAGCGTGCCGCTGAGCTTGCCTGCGGCCGTGGGTGCCGTGGGATTATCGAGCTGTTCTCGCCGGGTGCCGGCCCAGGGCACCGGATCGATGCCGGCGTCCACGCCCGTTTCGTACGTCGGCTGCGCGATGCCGCAGCCCAGGCTGGTGAGGTCCACCGTGCTCGGCCCTTCGGCCTCGGCGACGATCTGCGAAACCCAGTAGGCGCGGTCGTGCTTGATCGCGTACTCGGGCGCGTCGAGGCTGGCGTCGGTCTTGTAGGTGACGCGCGCCGGATTCTTCACGCGCTTGAGGCCGGCGACATAGGCCGCTTCCTTGCGCCAGTCGTCGAAGATCAGGTAGCTCAGGTGCTCGGCCACCGGGTGCAGGAAGAACCGGTAGGGAATCTCCTCCTGCCCCATGCGCACGCCCATGGCCAGGGACGAGGTCACGTGCACCAGTTCATCGGCGCCGGAGTAGAGGCTGGCGATGGGGATGTGCCGCAGGTTGCCGATGTAGTCGATGATGTTGACGTCGCCGCCTACCGCGCCGCCGGAGGACAGCGGCGGGATCGACGCGCCCAGGGTCGTGGCCAGCGCCGTCACCAGCGGCGGCAGTGGGTTGCCGGGGATCGGCAGGTTGAGCAGGTCACCGGTGAAGCCGACCCAGTTGACCGCACCGGCGAACAGGTCCGGGTACAGCGCGGCGAAGCGCAGCGTGCCGAAGCCACCCATGGAATAACCGCTGACCAGCAGCTGCTCGTCGTCCACCGGGTAGTTCGCGCGCACGTCGGCCAGCGTGTCGAGCACGTCGCGCTCGGAGATGCCGCTGTAGAAGCCATGCGGGCCGCGGCCCAGCGGGGCGATGATGATGCGGTTGGGTTCCTCGCCGAAACGCTGCTGGAAGTTGGCCTGGTTGATCTGGCTGCCGTGGTTGGCCTCGCAGCCGTGCATCAGCAACTGCGCCGCATGGGGGCCGGGCTTGGTGGGGATGTAGACGCCGTAGGGCTGGTACTTGCCCAGGAAGTTGAAGCGTTGCTCGCAGGGCAGTTGCGTGGCGCCATGCACACCCGGCACGCCGACAATGTCCACGCCCTCGCCCGGCGGCAGGGTGTACTGCGAGGTATAGACGCGCTGCTGGAAGCCGGTGACCGCCGGCGCGGCGCGGGTGACGCCGCCACGCAGGTCGGCCACGCTTACCACCTCACCAAACTCCGAGATGTCGCCCAGGCGCAACGCCACAGACTGGCGATCCTCCCACCAGTTGCCGCTGGCCGGCAGGACCTGGTTGGCCAGGCCGTCGGCCTTGGCTTCCTCGTGCGGACCGCGGAAGGCCACGTTCATGACCTTGCCGTTCTTCTGTGCCACCACGGCCTGCACGCGCCAGCTGCCGCCCGCCGGCAGCGGCAGGCGACCGACGATGCGATTGCTGTCCGGGTTGCCCTCGGCGAATTTCGCCAACACCTCCCAACCGCGACTCTGGATGCCCAGCCCTTCCCAGCTTCCGCCACCAGTGTCCGGGTTGTTGTCGGTGTCGATGGCCAGCGCGGCGATGGCGTCGTCGGCGTGGTAGAGCGTGTTGAGCTCGAAGTCCGCCACCAGCTCGTTGCCCTGGATCGAGAGCGTCAGCGAAACCAGGTCCGCGGTGTTGTCCAGGCCCGCGGGGTAGCGCACGTCGCCGGCCGTGGGAGACAGCAGGCCCGGCGTGGTGGCCAGCGGATTGCCGCTGGCGCCGGCGCGGGTCAGCGCGTTGAGCACGGCCGGCGACAGCGAGACGATGCCGGCGTCGGCGCCGTAGTCGTCGTAGACGTAATCGCGGTAGATCAGCTTGCCGCTGCAGAGCTCGGTGGTGCCGGCAACCCAGGAGCTGCGCTCACAGGACCGGCTGCTGCTACCGGCGCCATCGGTGGCGGTGACGGAACTGCTGCTGTGACAACCCGCCAGGAAGGCGGCCGCCAGCAGCGCGGGGGCGTATGGGCGCATGCTCTCTCCTCGTCGCCGCGTGGGTCCGCGGCCTGTTGTGGTTCTGGGGCCTCTACCGGGCCCGGTGGCCCTAGTGTTGGACAGAACGGGGGCAGCGGCAAGCACCCGATGCTCGGCTAACATGCGCCCCCATGACCTCCAGCCACTCCACCGCCGCTGTCAGCTACCTGCAGGCGCTGTTCGACTACCTGCGCCTGCGCGGCGTGGCGGCGGCCGAGGTGCTGGACGGCGCGCAGATCGACCTGGCGGACCGCGATGCCCGGGTGGCGGAACCACTGGCGGCGGGCTGCTTCAACCGGGCGGCGACGCGGCTGGGCGATGAGGACATCGGCATCCACGTGGGCGAGCAGATCCGCCCTGGGCACTACGGCGTGGTGGGCTATGTCGGCATGGCCTGCTCCACGCTGGGCGAAGCCATGCTCTGCCTGCAGCGCTACCAGGCCATGGTGGTGGACGTGGGCGCGCGGCCGATCGAATTGCGCGGCCAGGAAGTGCTGCTGAGCTGGCGCCCGGACGACCAGAGCCACTACTACCGCCACATGGCGGAGTTCAACCTGGCCGCGCTGGTGACCTTCATCCGCTGGATCACCGGCCAGCCGCTGGCGCCGCTGCGCATCGAGTTCCCCTACCCTGCGCCGGCACGGCTGGAGGAACAGCAGCGCGTGTTCGGCTGCCCGCTGGTGTTCGACGCCGACTGCTACCGCCTGGCGGTGCCGCTGGCCTGGAACGAGCTGCCGCTGATCCAGCCGGACCCGGCGATGCGCCAGCTGATGGACCGGCTGGCCGAGAAGCAGCTGCTGAGCCTGCAGCGCCAGGACGACGACCTGGTGGGGCAGGCGCGGCGCCTGCTGGCTCAGAAGCTGTCGGAGGGCGAGGCCAGCCTGGACCGCATCGCGGCCGCCATGAACGTGTCACCGCGCAGCCTGCAGCGGCGCCTGCAGGACCAGTCCTCCAGCTTCAGCCAGCTACTGGACGAGGTGCGCCGCGAACTGGCCGGGCGCTACCTGGAAGACCCAGCACTGGACCTGACGGACCTGGCCTTCCTGCTCGGTTACTCCGAACAGAGCGCCTTCACGCGCGCGTTCAAGCGCTGGCATGGCAAGGCGCCGGCGGAAGTGCGCGCGCAGAGGCGCGGCGCGCTAGCGCGCTAGCGCCCGCGCCAGTTGCGGTGCTCGCGGTAGGTCTGCCGCACCCAGTCGAACCCCGGATGATCATCCCAGCGCACCGCGCGCATGCGCACGGTACGGCGGTAATCGGGCGCGCCGAACGCGGGATGCTCTTCCGGGCAGGCCAGCGGCGACAGCAGCGCGCAGGCGGTGATGTCGGCCACGCTGAGGCGATCCCCCGCCAGGTACGGCCGGCCGTCGCGGGTGCGCTCGGCGATCAGGTCTGCGGCCTCGTCGATCTTGGCCACCGCCTTGCGCAGGGTGGCCGGCGACAGCTGCAACAGGCGCGAGAACCCGCGGCGCACCAGGGGATAAGCCAGGGACAGGGCGCGGCGCTGCAGCGAGGTGGCGTCGTGGGTCCACATCGGCAGGGTGGCGGCCTTGTCGTCCAGGGTCTCGGCGAAGAGCTGGCGGATGACGTGGACGCCCACGCGGTCGAAGCGTGCTTCCAGTTCCATGACCTCGGCCCGCAGGGCCGGATCGCCGGGGATCAGCGGGAACGGGGCCTGGTGCCGCTCCAGCCACTCCAGGATGCGGGTGCTGTCCTGGATCACCTCGCTGCCCACCACCAGCACGGGGACCGAACTGGCCCGGCGGGTCAGGGCCAGCACGCGGGGGATGTGCAGGAAGGGCACCAGGCGCTGCTCTCGATACGGCAGGCCGGCCTGGTCCAGGGTCCAGCGGATCTTTTCGCTGAAATGGGACACCGCGAAGGTGTAGAGGGTCGGCGGGGCGTCGTTCATCGGGCGTTCCGTTGGGGTCGTGCATGGTGCCTGCCCGGCGGCCTTGGCGGAAGGACCCGACTTGGAGCCGGAACCCGCCTCAAGCATGCTATGCACCTCACGGACGACCGACACGTACAACAATGAAACGCCGCGACCTGCTCAAATCCGCCGCCGCCCTCGCCGCCTGGGGCATCCCCCCGGCCCTGCTGCTGCAGCCGGGCGCCGTACTGGCCGATGACGGCCAGCCCTTCGACCTGGCCTGGCTCAAGGGCCAGGCCCGCTCGCTGGCCGCCCAGCCCTATGTCTCCCACAAGGGCGAAGTTCCCAAGTCGCTCAGGGACATCAACTGGGACGACTACCAGGGGATCCAGTTCAAGGCCGACAAGTCGCTGTGGCGCAAGGAAAACCTGCCCTTCCAGGCACGCCTGTTCCACCTCGGCCTGTTCTTCCAGACGCCGGTGCACATGCACGAGGTGGTGGACGGCAAGGCCCGCGAGATCAAGTACGACAGCAGCCTGTTCAAGTACACCGGCAAGCAGAAGCTCGGCCGCCTGCCCTCGGACCTGGGCTACGCCGGCTTCCGCCTGCTGTTCCAGACCAACTTCGAGCTCGACATCAGCGCCTTCCTCGGTGCCAGCTACTTCCGCGCCGTGGGCGAGGAGAAGCAGTACGGCCTGTCGGCCCGCGGCCTGGCGATCGATACCGGCCTGCCGCGTCCCGAGGAATTCCCGATGTTCACGGCCTTCTGGCTGGAGCGTCCGCGCAAGGAATCCAACAAGGTCACGGTCTACGCACTGCTGGATTCGCCCAGCACCACCGGCGCCTACGTCTTCGAGATCACCCCGGGCCGCAACCTGTTGATGGATGTGGACGTGGCACTGTACCCGCGCAAGCCGATCGAGCGCCTGGGCATCGCGCCGCTGACCAGCATGTACCAGTACGGCGAGAACGACCGCCGCATGGCCTGGGACTGGCGCCCGGAGATCCACGACACCGACGGTCTGCAGCTCTGGACCGGCGCCGGCGAGTGGCTGTGGCGCCCGCTGGTGAACCCCACCGGCGTGCGCGTGAACTCCTACTTCGACAACAACCCGCGCGGCTTTGGCCTGCTGCAGCGTGACCGCAACTTCGACCACTACCAGGACGACGGCGTGTTCTACGAACGCCGCCCGAGCCTCTGGATAGAGCCCAAGGGCCCGTGGGGCAAGGGTGCGGTGCAGCTGGTGGAAATCCCCACCGTGGACGAGACCTTCGACAACATCGTGGCGTTCTGGAACCCGGAGGAGAAGGTGCAGCCAGGCAAGGAATACCTGCTGGGCTACCGCCTGCACTGGGGCGGCATCCCGCCGGTGACCCCGCCGCTGGCCGCGGTGCAGGCCACCCGCACCGGCCTGGGCGGCGTGGTGGGCCAGAAGCGCAAGTACTTCTCCTGGCGCTTCGCGGTGGACTTCTCCGGCGGCGCCCTGGGCATGCTGGAGAACGGCGCCAAGGTGGAAGCCGTGATCAGTGCGTCCCGCGGCAAGGTGGAGATCACCTCGGCGCGCCCGCTGACGGCCATCAAGGGCTACCGCGCGATGTTCGACCTGGTGCCGGACGACAGCACCGAGCCGATCAACCTGCGCATGTACCTGAAGCTGGGCGGCCAGACCCTGACCGAGACCTGGATCTACCAGTACACGCCGCCGCCGCTGGCGGAGCGCAAGCTGTACTGATCGGCTAAAACTGCTCCCCTCTCCCGCGTGCGGGAGAGGATGGCCGCAGGCCGGGAGAGGGTTTCTGTGAATGCTGGCAGGGTCAGCTAACGCCAACATTCACAGAAACCCTCTCCCCTACCCCTCTCCCGCAAGCGGGCGAGGGGATGAATGCATGTCCGGGCGGCGGCGGGCGCGATCCCCTACAATCCGGCCCCCATGCTGACCTTCGCCAACGCCACGCTGCGCCGCGGTTCGCGCACGCTGCTCGAAAACCTGTCCTTCACCATCTACCCCGGCCAGCGTGTCGGGGTGGTCGGGCGCAATGGCACCGGCAAGTCGAGCCTGTTCTCGATGGTGCTGGGCCAGCTGCAGCCGGACCTGGGTGATGTGTCGATCCCGCGCAACATCACCATCGCCACGGTGGCGCAGGAAACCCCGGCGCTGCAGCAGTCGGCGCTGGATTTCGTGCTGGACGGTGACAGCGAGCTGCGTGCCACCGAGGCGGCGCTGACCAAGGCCGAGGACGCCGAAGACCTCGACAAGCTGGCCATGCTGCACGACCGCATGGCGGCCATCGGCGGCTATGCCGCGCCGGCGCGCGCCGCCAAGCTGCTCGACGGCCTGGGCTTCTCCACGGCGGAGCAGTCTCACGCGGTGGCGGACTTCTCGGGCGGCTGGCGCATGCGCCTGAACCTGGGGCGCGCGCTGATGTGCCGCTCCGACCTGATGATGCTCGACGAGCCCACCAACCACCTCGACCTCGACGCGGTGCTGTGGCTGCAGGACTGGCTCTCCACCTACCCCGGCACCCTGCTGTCGGTCTCGCATGACCGCGAGTTCCTCGACGCGGCGACCACGCACACCCTGCATCTGCAGGGCCAGACCGCGACGCTGTACAGCGGCAACTACTCGCAGTTCGAGCGCATCCGCGCCGAGCGGCTCGCACAGCAGCAGAGCACGCATGAGCAGCAGAAGCGCCAGGTGGCGCACCTGCAGTCCTTCGTGGATCGCTTCAAGGCCGGCACCAAGGCGCGCCAGGCCCAGGCGCGCGTGAAGATGATCGAGCGCATCCAGATGACGGCGGCGGTGGTGGCCGATCCGGAGTTCCAGTTCAGCTTCCCCAAGCCCGAGCGCCTGCCCTCGCCGCTGATCCACTGCGACAAGGTGGCGGTGGGCTACGGCGATCGCACGGTGCTCAGCGGCATCCGCGTGGGCCTGGAGCCGGGCGACCGCATCGGCCTGCTGGGCCCCAACGGCGCCGGCAAGTCCACCTTCGTGCGTCTGCTGGCGGGCGAGCTGGACGCCCGCGCCGGCGCGATGACGCGCTCGCCCTACCTGCGCGTGGGCTACTTCGCCCAGCACCAGGTGGAGCACCTGGACATGAAGGCCTCGCCGATCCTGCACCTGCAGCGCATGGCGCCGAAGGCCAAGGAACAGGACCTGCGCGACTTCCTGGGCAGCTTCAACTTCCGCGGCGACCGCGCCTTCGAGGCGATCGAGCCGTTCTCCGGCGGCGAGAAGGCGCGCCTGGCACTGGCACTGGTGGTCTACGGCAAGCCCAACCTGCTGCTGCTGGACGAGCCCACCAACCATCTGGACCTGGACATGCGCCAGGCCCTGGAAATGGCGCTGCAGGACTTTGCCGGCAGTGTGGTGCTGGTCTCGCATGACCGCCACCTGATCGCCGCCACCTGCGACGAGCTGTGGCGCGTGTCCGATGGCGAGGTCGCGGTGTTCGACGGCGACCTGGACGACTACGCGCGCTGGCTCGGCCAGCGGCGCAGCAGCCAGGGCAGCGGCAAGCCGGCCAAGGTTGCCAAGGCCACCGCCGAGGCGGCGATCCCGCAGGCGCCCAAGCGCCGGCCGGAGGAACAGCGCGCGGTGGAGAAGCCCTTCCGCGAGACCATCCGCAACCTCGACGCGAAGATGGCCAAGCTGCAGCAGCGCCTCAAGGCGCTGGAAGGCGAGCTGGCCGATCCTGGCCTCTACGAGGCCGGGCAGCGCGGCAAACTGCAGAAGCTGACGCAGGAACAGGGCGAGAAGCGCGCCGAACTGGCGAGTTGCGAAGAGCAGTGGCTGGCGGCTTCGGAAGAGCTGGAGAAGCTGCAGCGATACTGAGGCGCGCCAGCGCCTGCCGACCCGTAGGAGCGGCTTTTAGCCGCGAACGGGGCCCTTCTTCACCCTGACGCCTTCGCGGCCAACGGCCGCTCCTACGGGGTCGCCGCAGCTTCCGTCTTGCCGCGCCGCGCGCGCACCCGTGCCACCACCCGCTTGATCGGCTCCGCCACGCGCCGCCGTGCCGTGCGCACGGCGCGCTTGCGCGTGGTGACGGCCGCCTTGCGGCGCGGAGCCGCCTTGGGCTGCGGCTCCCACTTGAGGATGCGGATCTCGCCCTGGAAGTCCTCGGCCAGGGCGGTGCAGCTCTCTACCCAGTCGCCGCAGTTGTAGCTGATCACGCCGTTGCGGATGTAGCGCACTTCGGCATGGTGGGTGTGGCCGGTAACCACGCCGTTCAGCCCTTCGCGGCGGGCGCGGGTCAGCATCTTCTCGTCGACGCCGGACAGCCACTGCGTCAGCGACTTGGCTTGGTTCTTCACCAGGGCCGACCACTTGGGCATGGGCTGCTCCACCTCGTTCCAGCGCTGCCAGGCGACGTCGGCGCGCATCAGCAGGGTGTAGGCCAGGTCGGAGGCGTGGGCCAGCAACGGCATGCCGCTGACCACCTCGTCGAAGACGTCGCCGTGGATCACCAGCAGGCGGCGGCCGTCGGCGGTGGTGTGCACCGCCTCGTTGGCCAGGCGGATGCGGCCCAGGCGCAGCTGCTTGCGCACGAACTGGCGCAGGAAGTCGTCGTGGTTGCCGGCGATGTAGTGGACCTTGGTCCCGCGCCGGGCCTTGGCCAGCACCGCGTGCAGCACGCGGCTATGGTCGGGCGGCCAGTAGAAGCGGCTGCGCAGCTTCCAGCCGTCGAAGATGTCGCCGACCAGGTAGAGGTTCTCGCATTCATTTTGCCGGAGGAATTCGACCAGGGCGTGCGCCTTGCAACCCTCCGAGCCCAGATGGACATCGGAAATCCACAGCGTGCGGTGCCGGCGCACCGAGGGCTTTTTACTGCTCATGTCGACTCCTGCGAGGCCTGCGGAGGTCACCAATGACTCCGAGGCAATATTCACTTCGCAAGAAGCAGACCAGTCCCCCGCGGTGGAGTTCAGCCGACTGTGCGGTCCGACACATAGGGGTTGGAGCGGCGCTCGGTGCCGAAGCTCGACATGGGGCCGTGGCCCGGCACGAAGCGGGTTTCGTCGCCCAGGGGAAACAAGCGCTCGCGGATCGCCCGGATCAGGTCGGCGTGGTTGCCGCGCGGAAAATCGGTGCGGCCGATGGAGCCCTGGAACAGCACGTCGCCGACGAAGGCCAGCTGCGAGGGGGCATGGTGGAACACCACGTGGCCCGGGGTATGTCCGGGGCAATGCAGCACGTCCAGGCTCAGGCTGCCCAGGCTGACGGTATCGCCCTGCTCCAGCCAGCGGGTCGGGGTGAAGGCGCGGGCCGGCGGGAAGCCGTAGGCCGCGGCATCCTGCGGCAGGCGCTGGATCCAGAAGTCGTCGTCGCGGTGCGGGCCTTCGATGGGCAGACCCAGGCGGTCGGCCAGGTCCTGCACGGCACTGGCATGGTCCAGGTGACCGTGGGTGACCAGCAGCTTTTCCAGCGTGATGCCGTGGTGCTCCACGCGGGACAGCAGGTGCTCGATCTCGCCGCCGGCATCCACCAGGGCGCCCTTCATGGTTTGGGTGTCCCAGACCAGCGAGCAATTCTGCTCGAAGGCGGTGACCGGGATGATCTCGACGCGCAGGGTCACGGGGGCAGGCTCAGAGATGCAGGCCGCACTCGGTCTTGGGCTTGCCCTGCCAGCGGCCGGCGCGGCCCTCGCCCGGCACCGTGCAGTGCGAGCAGCCGATCGAGGAATAGCCCTGGTCCACCAGTGGGTGCAGCTTGAGCGCGTGCTCGCGGATGTACTCGTCGCGCTCTTCGCGGGTGACGTCAATCATCGGGTTGAACTTGATGATGCCGCGCCGCTCCTCGAACACCGGCAGCGTGGAGCGGTGGTCGCTCTGCCAGCGCATCAGGCTGGACACCCAGATGTGGTAGCCGGGCTTGGCCGACTCCAGCGGCTCCACCTTGTTGACCGAGCAGCAGAAATCCGGATCGCGCGACCAGGTCTTCTCGCTCACGGTGAACTGGTGTTTCCAGTCCTCGGCCTTGAGGTCGAACACGTCCAGGCCGAACTCGGCGATCAGGAAGTCCTTGTAGGCCAGGGTTTCCGGGAAGTGGAAGCCGGTGTCGATGAACGCCACCTTCTGGCTCGGGCGCAGGCGCGAGATGATGTGCAGGAAGTGCGCCGAGGTGGCGGCAAAGGACGAGGTGACCAGCACCTTGTCCTCGGCGAAGTCGCGATACAGCTCGAGCAGGCGGTGCTCGAAGTCGAGCGGCGCGTACTTCTCGTTCAACTCGGCGATCCGCTCGGCGCTGAGGCCAGCGCTGTTGGCGGGGGTGGGTGCGGCTTCTGCAATCGACACGTACTTTCCTTGGCTTTCGGCTGGGAAACCCGAACGGGGTACCAATTCTAAGGCCTTTGTCTATCCAGAGCGGCTTTTTAGCCAAAAAGCTCTAAGGAAATCAGGTTTTCCGGCCCCGAGCGCCCTGTACCGCCACCGGTTCCGGCTCCGGAAAGCTGCCGTCCAGGTAAAGCCAGCGCCCTTCCACTCGCTCGAAGCGGCTGAGTTCCTGCAGCCGCTGCGCACTGCCCCCACCGATTCGATAGCGCGCCACGAACTCCACCAGGGCATGGTCGGCGTCCTGCGGCACATGGCGCAGCACCTTCAGGCCCAGCCAGGTGGTGCGCGGCTGCTCGGCGCCCAGGTCCAGGGCCGCGGGCCGGGTCGAGGGGTGCCAGCTGTCCAGCAGGTAGCCCTCCAGGCCCGAGAAGTAGGCGCTGTAGCGCGAGCGCATCAGCGCTTCCGCCGTGGGCGGCAGGGACTGCCCGAGGTGATAGGGCTCGCAGCAGGCGACGTAGGCCGCGCCGCTGCCGCAGGGGCAGGTCGGCCCGGCGGGCTGGGTGGAGACGGGGCGGGTCATCTGCGGATTGTGCTGCACCGTCTCCCCCCGCGCACCTGGGCGTCAGTGCGCGCCGGCCTTGCTGCCGTTGCTGCGAACCGGCGGCTCGCCCTGCTCGAAGCGCAGCGGGCCGTCGATGCGCAGGTTCTGCTGCGGCAGGCCGAAGACGATGTTCTCGGCCTTGAGCGCACGCATGATCGCCAGGTTCACCGCCTGCTGGATGTCCATGTAGAGATTGAAGTCCGGGTCCGTGACCCAGTAGACCGTCTCGAACACCAGCGAGTGCTCGCCGAATTTCTGGAAGTGTGCCCGGTCGAAGCGCACCTTCTGCTGCGCCTCGACGATGCGGCGGATGGTCGGCGGAATCTGCTCGATCTGCTCGGGCGAGGTGTCGTAGCCCACGCCGAAGCTGAACACCACGCGGCGCTCCACCATGCGCTTGTAGTTGCGCAGGCGGGTCTTGAGCAGGTCGCTGTTGGAGAAGACGATCTGTTCGCCGTCCAGGCTGCGGATGCGCGTGGTCTTGAGGCCCACGTTCTCCACCGTGCCCATGTAGTTGTCCACGATGATGAAGTCGCCGATCACGAAGGGCTTGTCGACGACGATGGACAGCGAGGCGAACAGGTCACCCAGGATATTCTGCACCGCCAGCGCCACCGCCACGCCGCCGATGCCCAGGCCTGCCACCAGGGCGGTGATGTTGATGCCGAAGTTGTCCAGCACCAGCAGCACGATCACGCTCCACAGCACCAGTTGTGCCAGGAAGCTGATCGCTGAAAGGCTGGTGGCGGCACTGGCATTGGAGGCCAGGGCCTTGGCGCGCGAGCGGCCCATCCAGTAGTTGAGCGCCGCGCCGGCCCAGAAGCCCAACTGCAGGAAGAACGCAGCGGCGGTCACCATCTTCAGCACGGAGCCGTGCTTGTCGGGCAGGGTCAGGTAGTGGCTGCCGAGGGACAGCGCAAAGATCGCCACCAGCCACAGGCGCGTTGCGCCCAGCGCGGCCACCATCGCGTCGTCGATCTGGGTGCGCGAGCGTTGGGCCTGGGCCTCGAGCCGCCGCAGCAGGATAGGTTTGATGAGGTAGACCGCCAGTGCAATCGTGGCCGACAGGCCCAGCGCCACCAGCCAATCCCGGAGAGTGCCGCCATACACGGCAGCATCGAGCCACTTCGCGTCCATCCCTGAACTCCTTGATTCGCGGCGCCTTCCTGGCACCGTCCAGGCCTTTGGAGTGCCGCACGGGCCGATCCGTTCCCGGGACTTGAGGGCGTATATACAATTGTTATAATCAAGCTGGAGGTAGTAGCCATGAAACTGAAGATCACCACCGTGGGCAATTCCGCCGGCGTCGTCCTGCCCAAGGAACTGCTGGCCCGGCTGCGCTTGGACAAGGGCGACACGCTCTACGTCACCGAACTGCCGGATGGCGTGAAGCTGCAGGCTTACGATCCCGTGTTCGCGGCGCAGATGGACGTGGCCGAGCGGATCATGCGCGAGGATCGCGACCTGCTGCGTCGGCTGGCGGACAGCTGATGATCGTCTGGATCGAGCGCGCACTGGCCTTGGCGATCCACGATCGCCAGCTTGCCGAGCATGGCGGTGTGCCCGGTGTGCGCGACGAGAACCTGCTGGCCTCCGCGCTCGCCCGGCCGCAACAGTTGCATCACTACGGCGATCCCCCGCCCGATCTCGCGGATCTTGCGGCGACGCTGGCCTACGGCCTGGCGCGCAACCATCCCTTCGTGGATGGCAACAATCGCACCGCTTATGTCGTCTGCCGCGTGTTCCTGGCGCTCAACGGCGTGGAGCTGATCGCTTCGGCCGAGGAGAAATACCTGTCGATCCTGAGCCTGGCCGAGGGACGGATGCCGCTGGAGGAATATGCCGCCTGGCTACGCCGCAGCAGCCGGCGTGAAGGCCCGGAACAGGTGCAGGAACCGGCGCCCCGCTACAAGGCCACGACCTGAGCATGCAGCTCCACCAGATCAACATCCAGTACGACCTGGCCGAAGACCGGCTGCTGCTGCGCATCAGCACGCGTGACCGCCAGGAATACCGGCTGTGGCTGACACGCCGCTTCACGGCCCTGTGGTGGCCGGCGCTGTTCGAGGTGCTGGGGCACAACGAGACGGTGCGCCAGCAGAGCGGCCCGGAGGCGCAGAAGGCGGTGCTGGAGTTCCAGCACCAGAACGCACTGCAAGACGCCGATTTCCGCCAGCGCTTCGAGGCGGAGGCGCTGGCGCCGGCCATGGCGCCGCTGCTGGTCAACAAGGTGCAGATGCGGCGCGATGGCACCGAGCACTACCTGCTGCTGCTCTCCCCGCAGGAAGGACCGGGCCTGGAAGTCCGCCTGCCCGACAAGATCATGCACGCGCTCGCCGGGCTGCTGGCCGAGGGCGTGAAACAGGCCGGCTGGGGCATCGCGCCACCGGCGGCGGCGCAGGTGGAAAAGCCTGCTCCCGAGCGCAAGCTCAACTGAGCTGCCAGACCCTGCATCGGTTGTTCGCCGGCATGGCGTGGTCCTGCAACAGCTTCAGGCCCACGGCGGACGCCAGCTCATCCACCGCCTCCGCGTCGCGGATTCCCCGCTTTGGATCGCCCTGCTTCAGCGCCATGTCGAACTCGGCATTGCTCTGGCTGGTGAACTGCCCGCCGTAGTTGAAGGGCCCGTAGACCGCCAGCTTCGCGCCGGGAGCCATGACCTCCGGCAAGCGGCGGAACATCTCGCGCACCTGGTCCCAGCCCATGATGTGCAGGGTGTTGGCGCTGAACACGGCGTCGTAGGCCGGAGCCGGCCAGTCGGCCTGGGTGACGTCCAGCACCAGCGGTGGCGGCGTGTTGGGCAGCGCCGCATCCTCCAGCCACAGGCGGATACCGTCGAGGTTCTCCTCGCGATCGGCACTCTGCCAGACCAGTTGCGGCAAGGCCGCGGCGAAGTGCACCGCGTGCTGGCCGGTGCCGCTGCCGATCTCCAGCACGCGCTGCCGGTCGGCGAAGTGCTCCCGCAGCACCGCGAGGATCGGCTCGCGGTTGCGCTCGCTGGAGGCGGAGTAGGGTTTGCTCATACGAGCAGGATGACGATGCCGCGCCACAGGCAGAGCAGGCCCGTGACCAGCAGCAGCAGGAAGGTCAGCGCGGTGCCCCAGAAGCGGCCGAACTTCCACTGCGAGGTGTAGGACAGCGCGATGCCGTGCAGCAGGCGCGCCACCAGCAACGTGGCGCCGAGCAGATGCAGCAGCCAGGGCGGCGTGACGCCGCCGGTTTCCAGCATGGCCAGCATCAGCAGGATCAGCGGCACGTATTCGGTGAAGTTGCCGTGGCCGCGGATGCGGCGCAGCAGTTCCTGGTCACCGCCGTCGCCCAGGCTCACGCCGTGTCCGCGCTGCTGCACGACGCGGAAGCTCAGGGCCAGGAACAGGATCGCCAGGGCGCCGGCGTAGAGCGGTGTGATGGTCAGCATGATCTCCCCCGATTTCTTGTTTGAAGGGCCTAGGCTAACGCATCCGGCGCATCTTTATTATTTATTAAATATTTAAAGTTAAATTAAATAATAAATCACACATCGCCCACATAGATGCCCACCCCGCGCGCGGTGGCGATCAGCGGATCGTCAGGCTGCAGCAGGCGCGAACCCACGGTGACGTCAGACAGCGGCACGTCCACCACGCCACGGTCCTGCCAGGCCACCATGCGGCCGAAGCGGCGATCCGCCACCAGCCTCACCGCGTGTACGCCGAACGCCGAAGCCAGCAGGCGATCACGCGGCGACGGCGTGCCGCCGCGCTGCAGGTGGCCCAGGACGGTGACGCGCGTCTCCGTACCGAGGCGGCGGCCGATCTCGCGCTCCAGGTAGTAGCCCACGCCGCCGTAGCGGAACTGCTCGCCCGGCAGGTTCACCGAGACCGGCTTGCCCTCCCCGGTCTTCACGCCCTCCGCCACCACCAGCAGCGCATGCGAACGCCCCTGCGACAGCACGCGGCGCAGGTGCGCCACCAGCCCGTCGAGCGTGTACGGCAGCTCCGGCACCAGGATCACATCGGCGCCGCCGGCGATGCCGCCGTTGAGCGCGATGTGGCCGGTGTCGCGGCCCATGGTCTCCAGGATCATCACGCGGTGGTGGCTGGCGGCGGTCGGCTGCAGGCGGTCCAGCGCGTCGGTGACCACGTTGATCGCCGAGGCAAAGCCCACGGCGTACTCGGTGCCGTGCACGTCGTTGTCGATGGTCTTGGGCACACCCACCATGCCGATGCCGGCCTGGTCGCAAAGCCGGCTCAGGATGCGCATGGAGCCGTCCCCGCCGATCACCACCAGCGCATCCAGGCCCAGTTCACGGGCGCCCGCGGCAAAGTCCTCGGACCGGTCGCGGAAGCTGCCATCGGGCTGCGGGAAGCGGAAAGGGTCGCCCTTGTTGGTGGTGCCCAGGAAGGTGCCGCCCTCGCGCAGCAGGCCCTCGTCGAAGGACTCCGCGCGCAGCTCGCGGTAGCGCGGCGGTTTCTCCATCAGGCCCAACGAACCGTCGAGGATGCCCAGCACACGCCAGCCACAGATCTGGGTGGCGTGGTAGGTCACGGCACGGATCACGGCGTTGAGGCCGGCGCAGTCGCCGCCGCTGGTCAGTACGCCTAGGGTCTTGATGTCCTTCATGCGGATCTTCTTCAGGGGCCTGGGATTGAGAGTAGCGCAGCCGCCACATGGTTCGCCGCTGGCTTACCCGGGCGCCTATAATCCCCAGCGGAATATGAACGACCTTGCCTGACCTGCTCCGCCCTCGCGGCGGAATGCACGCCCCGCCGGCATCACGCATGCCGGCTCCCTTGCGGCTGCCCGGCGCAGCCTCGAACAGGTCAGGATTCCATGTCATCCCATCCGCTACACGACGCGCTGCGCCGCATCGGCTTTCCCTTCCGCTACATCCCGCTGCTGCCTGAGGACGGCCAGCACCTGCCCGCGCGCGTGATCGCACGCCATCGCGACCGCTGCGAGCTGCACGATGGCAGCCATGCGTTCGATGCCCTCTTCAGCCCCGGCGAGGATCCGCTGGCGGGCGACTGGGTGCTGTGGCAAGAGGACGGCGGCGAACGCCGCATCGTCTCGCTGCTGCCACGTCTCAACCTGCTGCGTCGCGGGCGCGCCGGGGGCGAGTCGCAGCCGCTGGTAGCCAATATCGATACCGCGCTGCTGGTCATGGGCCTGGACGGCAACTACAAACCCAATCGCCTGGAACGCTTCCTGCTGCTGGCGCGCGCCTCCGAGACCGTTCCGGTGGTGGTGCTGACCAAGGCCGATCTCTGCGACGAAGCCGAGGCACGCATCGCGCAAGTGCGGCGCCTCTGCGGCGATACCACGGCGGTGCTGCACGGCGACGCGCGAGACCCGGTGCTGCGCGAGGTATTGCGCCCCTGGTGCAGCGAAGGCCAGACGCTGGTGTTGCTCGGCTCCTCCGGTGTCGGCAAATCCACCCTCTGCAACACGCTGCTCGGCACCGCCGCGCAGGCAACCGGTGCGGTCAGCGCGGAGGGCGATCGCGGCCGGCACACCACTACGGCGCGGCGGTTGCTGTGCCTGCCGGATGGCGCCTGCGTCATCGATACGCCCGGCCTTCGCGAACTGCGCCTCTCCGGTGACGAGACGCTGGGAGACGGAGCCTTCCAGGATGTGGTGCGTCTGGCGGAACACTGCCGCTATCGCGATTGCGGGCACGGCGACGAACCGGATTGCGCAGTGCGTGGCAGCGTCGATGAAGCGCGGCTGCAGAACTATCACAAGCTGGAACGCGAGCTCGCGCATGCGCAGCAGACGGCGCTACAGAAGCGCGCGGCGAAGCAGGCGGACAAGGCCTTGCATCGCGAGCTGAAGCGCTTCTACCGCGACCGGGATCGATAGCGAAGGTTCATCGAAGCAGGAAATATTTCAGGAAATAATTTTCTTGCAACCGCAATGAGCGAGGCGTAAAGTCCGCGCCCCTCGCATCGTGGTGATGCGATTTTTGTGAAGACCGAGATTCCATGACCCACGGGTTCAGCATCGCAGACAGGAGCGCAAAACGGCACGCCAGCCGTGGCGGCGTCGCGCCTGCGTACTTGCTCGAACAGCGGTGCGGCACGAACGACGGCCTGCATTTCATCGACTGATCCATCCTTGCCAGGGAGATCGGTCACCCCGATCTCCCGCGGAACGCGAACCCCCGGGAGCCCAAGCTTTCCGGGGGTTTTCTTTTGCGTTCGCAGCAGACACGAGGATTCGGCGGTGGAGGACCGCCAGCAGGATTGGCGCTTTTCGCAGAGGCGCCAATAGGGGAACGAGGTGCGGCGCTTGTTCGCAGCGGAGCAGGTTCACGAGTCCAGCCCGGTGCGCCCGGCCCTGCCGAGGCGTATGCCGCGGAGTGCTCGCATCGCTCCCCCACCAGGAAGTTTTCAGCTTCCGTCTTGAAGTTAGCTCAATCGGTTAGAGCAGATGATCCCAATCATCCGGTAGCGGGTTCGAATCCCGTACTTCGATCCGGTCCGCAACGACCTGCACCGGGGACGCCCCGTGTGTGCGGCGCTGCTTCATCAGGGCTTGCCCTGATGGGCGGCACTTCACGCAGCGGCGCGATGGCCGGGGTGCCGCCGTCCGGGATGACGACGGCGCGTGAATGGCTGGAGGCGGCATCCCGTGCACCGGATGTCCCTGCCCGCTGGACACGCGTCGCCGAATTCCAGGGTCGCGGGGCCTCCCCTGAGACGCCGTCAGGAGCGTCCCCTTCTATTCCGCCTGCAGGGGCAGGCAGGGCTTCCGCGGCCGCGGGAGGCGCGTGGGGAGCCGTCGCATCAAGGGATGCGCGGCTCCCCGGGGCGGTGGATATCACCGCAAGTATTCAAGGGAGTTCGGCCATGGGCCAGGACACGACCAGAGGTTTCGCGGCGGTCAACGCCGCCGCAGATGCGATCCGCGCCAGGTCGGCGAGCGTGGAGAAGAGTGCAGCCGGCACAAACGAGGCGGGAAAGAGGAGAGCCGCCATGATGAATTTGTTTGGAATGAAGCGCGTCGTGATCGGCGACGGTGAGCGCGGCCTGCTGTACCGCGACCGCCGCTTCGAGCGCGTGCTGGCGCCGGGCGTGACCTGGCTGTGGAGCTCGTCCGTGGACCTGCGCGTGGCCGATGTCACGCGTCCGGAATACGACGGCAAGGATGGCGACATGCTGGTGGAGCGTCTCGGCGCTGCACTGGAGCGCGACTTCGTGCTGGCCGACATCGGCACGGACGAGGTCGGCCTGCTGTCGAAGAACGGCAAGCTGGAGGACGTGCTGGCACCGGGCAGCCGCAAGCTGTACTGGAAGGGCCCGGTGTCGATCGGCGTGCAGCGGCTGCCGCTGGATGAAGGCCTGGAGCTGGAGCCCGCGGTGGCCAAGCGCCTGCGCCAGGTCGGCGTGCTGGACCGCTACGCGGTGAGCACCACCGTGCCGCAGGAGTCCGCCGGATTGCTGTTCGTGGATGGCAAGCTGCTGCGCGTGCTGCAGCCGGGCGCCTATGCCTTCTGGAACTTCCAGAAGAACGTGAGCGTCGAGCTGATCGAGCTGCGCCTGCAGTCGCTGGAAGTCAGCGGCCAGGAGCTGTTGACCCGCGACAAGGTCAGCCTGCGCGTGAACCTGTCGGCGACGATCCGCGTCAGCGACCCGGTAGCGGCACGCACCAAGGTCGCCAAGGTCATCGACTACCTGTACCGCGAGCTGCAGTTCGGCCTGCGTCGTTCGGTGGGCCTGAAAACGCTGGACGAGTTGCTGGCGGACAAGGCGGCGATGGACGGCGAAATCTTTGCCTATGTGGCCGGCCGCGTGCTGGCGCTGGGCGTCGAGTTGCTGGGTGTCGGCGTCAAGGACCTGATCCTGCCGGGCGAGATGAAGGAGATCCTCAACAGCGTGGTGCAGGCCGAAAAGGCAGCCCAGGCCAACGTGATCCGCCGCCGCGAGGAGGCGAACGCGACGCGCTCGCTGCTGAACACGGCGCGCCTGATCGAGGAGAGCCCGACGCTGCTGCGCCTCAAGGAGCTGGAAGCGCTGGAGAAGGTGACCGAGAAGATCGACAAGCTGATGGTCTTCGGCGGCCTGGACGGCGTGCTCAAGCAGCTGGTGACGCTGCGCCCGGCCGCGCCGTGAGGCGGGCCAGGAGTGGTAACTGTCGAGGGTCGCCCGCAAGGGCGGGCGACCCTCTTTTCTTGTAACGAGGAGGATGCGACGCTCTACACAGCGCCGCAGGAACAACATGAGCATCAAGCAGGAAATCACCACCGGCAGCGTGCCGGTGAAGATCTGGACCGAGGACGTAGACGAGGCCTCGCGCAAGCAGCTGGCCAACATCGCCGGCCTGCCCTTCGTGCACCACCACGTGGCCGCGATGCCCGACGTGCACCTGGGTATCGGCGCCACCGTGGGCTCGGTGATCGCCACGCGCCAGGCCATCGTGCCGGCGGCCGTGGGCGTGGACATCGGCTGCGGCATGGCCGCGGTGCGCACCACGCTGACCGCCGAGGACCTGGACGAGAAGCGTCTCAACAACGTCTTCCGCCAGATCAGCCGCGACGTGCCGGTGGGCCGTGACCAGCACCGCGCGGACCGCGCGCCGGCCGAGGCCGCCGCGCCGTTCGAGGCGGGGCTGCAGGCGATCCTGGAGAAGCACCCCAAGCTCGAGTCCCGCAAGGACCCGAACGGCTGGGTCTGCCAGCTGGGCAGCCTGGGCGGCGGCAACCACTTCATCGAGCTGTGCCTGGACGAGGCCGGCCGCGTGTGGGTGATGCTGCACTCGGGTAGCCGCGGTATCGGCAACCGGATCGGCACCTACTTCATCGAGCGGGCCCGCGAGAAGGCGCTGCGCATGGACCGCCAGCTGCCGGACCTGGACCTGGCCTGGCTCGACGAGGGTTCGCCGGACTTCCAGGACTACGTCGAGGCCGTGGGCTGGGCGCAGGACTACGCCCGCATGAACCGCGAGGTCATGCTGGGCCTGGTGCTGGCGGCCATGCGCCGCCACCTGCGCCCGTTCGAGACCGTGGCGGAGGCGGTGAACTGCCACCACAACTACGTCTCGCGCGAGCATCACTACGAGGCCGACGTCTGGGTGACCCGCAAGGGCGCGATCCGCGCCGGCGAGGGCCAGCTGGGCATCATCCCCGGCAGCATGGGGGCCAAGAGCTTCATCGTGCGCGGCAAGGGCAACCCGGAGAGCTTCGAGTCCTGCTCGCACGGCGCCGGCCGCCGCATGAGCCGTACCCAGGCGCAGAAGAAGTACACCGCCTCGGACCTCGTGCAGCAGACCGAGGGCGTGGTCTGCCGCAAGGACGCCGGCGTGGTCGACGAGATTCCGTCGGCGTACAAGGACATCGACGAGGTCATGGCCAACCAGACGGACCTGGTGGAGGTGGTGCACACGCTCAAGCAGGTGATGTGTGTCAAAGGCTGAACGGAAAGGGCGCTGCGAGAGCAGCGCCTTTTCTTTTATCCAACGATTCTTTTGAATCTCTTCCTCGCGGCTTGTCTAAGACCGTCGAGATCTCCGCGAATCAGTGCTTCCTTCTTTGCACGATTCCAGCGCTTGACCTGCATCTCCGCGGCCAAGGCCTCCTCTCGACTGGCGAATTCCTGCGAGTACATCAGCAGCAGCGGCCTGCGCGTGGCGGTATAGCCTTCAAAAGTGCCGGCTTCGTGCTGGGCAATCCGTTGCTCGAGGCTATCCGTATGACCAGTGTAATACGAGCCGTCGGCACAGCGCAGGATGTAGAGCCAGAACGGCATGTCACGACCTTCGAGTGTGTGTGCCCCTCGATACGCCGCTACGCGGCACTCGGGGTGAACGGTCTGCTGTTACTTGAAGATTCCCAAGAACCGTTCACCCCGAGTAGCGTAGCGTATCGAGGGGCTGACTGTGCTCCAACCGAACCACCGCATACGTGATCTTTGCGAGTGAGCGCGTCCCTCGATACACCGCTTCGCGGCACTCGGGAAGAACGGTCTGGCGGGCGCTTGAAGATCCCGAAAAACCGCTCACCCCGAGTGCCGCGTAGCGGTGTATCGAGGGGCGCACCGTCCTAAACCCCCATCCCGCCGCTCGGCGTCCGCATCACCACCAGCCGCGAGTCCTCCAGTGCCGCCGAGCGATGCACCGTTTCCGCCCGGTATTCCGGGTTGGAGATCATCTGCAGGAAGGCCTGCATCGACGGATAGCGCACCAGCAGCACCTCGTCCCAGCGCTCGTCCTCCGGCCCGATGAAGCGGCCCATGGCCTCGGCCAGGAATACCGGCTCGCCGCCGACGTCGCGCACGCGCTTCTGTGCCAGCACCGAATAGCGGTCATAGGCCTCACGACCTGTGCAGGGCGCATGTCCGGAACCTTCAGGGTAAGACGCCTGATCGCGGAATCGCAGCAGGTTCAGCATGGTCACCGGGGTGTCCATCGGGATGCCGGTGGCGATGCGCTTGATGTCGGCACCGCTGGGTTCGATCGTACGGGTCATGGAAGCAAGACTCCTGCAAAGGGAGGGGATACGGAAAGGGCGGCCCGCGGGCCGCCCTTTCCGACACATCAGCCGCAATGGATTTCAGACACCCTGGCGCGTGATCTCGGAAGGAGACAGCAGCGGCAACTGCACCGTGCCGCCCACCGTCAGCGCCGGCACCAGCAGGTCACGCGACCAGGTCACCGGAAACTGCAGGTGGAAGCCGTAGACCAGCAGGGCCAGTTCATCGCCTTCCGCCAGGCGCTCGGCGATGCCGGTCATCTCACCCACATGCTCGCCGAAGCCGCGCACCGGCGTGAGTTGGTCGTCCACCAGGTCCCAGCGCGTGCTGCCAGCCTTGCGGTGACCGATGCCCAGGAACAGGATCGGATCGCAGGCACCGACGCCCAGTGGCAGCGTGCATTCATCCAGGCCCAGGCCGCCGAGAGCGGCGAGGTTCAGCGACATCGTCGGCACGCCGGCCAGCACGGCGCCACCCGCCGGCACCGTGTACAGCGGCTGCGTCGCCAGCAGGGCCTCGCGGGCGCCATTGCCGAGCACCGCGCCGACCACGCCCAGGGCCGAGTTGAACTGCGGGATGGAATCGTCGATGTCGAAGCTGGTACCGCCACGGCGCACCGTGCGCACGGTGATCGCATCGTCCGCGGCCAGGCTCAGGCAGATGTCGTTGCCGATGGGCATGACGGCATCCACCGCGCCACGCTTGCCCTGCAGCTTCTCCTCCAGCCAGGCGAACTGCATGTCGTCCAGCACCAGCGAGCCGCAGCTGCGGGCGCTGCCGGCATCCTGGAAACCGGGCAGGGTGAGCGCCGCGTAGAGGGGGTCGAGCACCGTCTCGAGGTTGCTGCCCGGAGGCAGCGGCACGGTGGACAGGCTCAGCGGCAGGATATGGCCGCTTTCATGCGTCAGCAGGCGCACGTCGCCGCCGCGCGCCTTCAGGCACTCGTAGTTTTCCAGGCCGTTGTTGAAGTTGAACAGCGTGTCTCGGAAGCCCTGGGTGATCAGCGCGTCGATCCTGGCGAAGGGGCGCGGCGCCACCTCCAGCGGGTCCGGCTGGGCCAGCAGGAAGCTCTGCGGGCCGGCCGGCTGGCCGTCGCAGAAATAGGACACGCTGTGGTACTTGAAGAAGTTGACGCCGCTCTCGGAGAAGCTGTTGCTGACCACGGCGCCGGTCAGGATCTCGAAGATCGCGTTGTCCTGCCGCGTGCCGCCGCGCTGCAGGATGTCGAGCAGGCTGTTCAGCAGCACCAGCGGGTCCGGCGCACCGCCGCCCAGCAGTGTGCCCAGCAGGGGCAGCTCCGGCGCGGAGGTCAGCAGCAGGCCCCAGCCGGACTTGACCACATTATTGGGATTGAGCGAGTAGACCAGGTCGTGCGGGGTGACGTCCGGCGCAATCACGCGCAGGCGCTGCTGGGGGTCGGCACCGGCCAGCAGGAACTGGTACATGCCGCCGTAGGAGCCGCCGTAGCTGCCCACCACCATGCGGCCATCGCCGAAGCGGCGCAGGCCTTCGAGGTCCTCGGCCCAATCGAGGATCGCGATCAGGTTCTGGCCCTCGAAGTCCGGCGACATCACGCGCACCTTGCCGCTGGATTCGCCGTTGCCGCGTTCGTCGATGGAGATGACGTAGTAGCCGGCGTCACGCAGGCGCTGCTGGAAGCCCGAGGGCTCGATGTTGCGGCTGCCGCCGTAGCCGTGGCCCTGCAGCACCAGGGGGTAGGTCTTGCCGGCCTCCAGCTGGGTGGGCTCCATCACCTGGATCACCATGGTGTCGCCGGTTTTCTCCACCGGGACTTCCTGGCGGTAGACCTCGCCGACACGGCTCTCGGTCACCGGGTTCGTGGTCAGGCCGCCACCGCTGGTCCCGCTCACCTCGTCGCTGGACCCGCAGGCCGTCAGCAACAGGCTCACCGCCCCGATCAGGGCTCCTCGCATCGCATTCATCTGTCCTCTCCTCGGAGGGACGGCTGGGCCCGGGGGGCGGCCGCTCTGTTTGTGGATATCCGCTGATGGATATACGCGGCAGTCCGGGCCTTGTCCATGGCCGGACGGGGCGAAAATGCCGCGCCGGTATGGATTTCCCAGGCCCCGACGGCACGGGGCGGGCCATAATCGGCCCACCATTCCAGGCAAGGACGCGTTCGGATGTACAAGTCGCTGAGAGCCCAGACCCTGCATTACTTCGCCCGCCCCCACGAGGGCATGCCGGCAGGCCCGGTGGACTCGCCGGCCGAATGGCGCGGCGCCATCCTGCGCGAGCGTGACGATTGGCAGTACCGCCTGACCCCGGCCGACGTCGAGGAGTGCCGCGCGGCCGTGCGCCATGCCGAGGCCGGCGGCAAACCGATGGCGGCCATGACGCGGGCGGACTTCCCCCTGCCCGGCCTTGCGGCTCGCATCGACATCTGGCGCCACGACATCCGCCACGGCCGCGGCTTCGTGCTGCTGCGCGGCCTGCCGGTGGACCAGTGGACCGAGGCGCAGAGCGCCCTGTTCTACTGGGGCTTCGGCCACCACCTCGGCCTGCCCGGCGCGCAGAATCCGCAGGGCGACCTGCTGGGCCACGTGCGCGACCAGCGCACCGGCGGCGACATCCGCTACTACCGCACCAACAAGGCCCTGGCGCCCCACACCGACACCGCCGACGTGGTCGGCCTGCTGTGCCTGAAGACCGCGAAAAGCGGCGGCCTGTCGCGCATCGCCAGTTCCGTGGCGGTGTACAACGAGCTGCTGCGCCGCAAACCGCATCTGGTAGCGCGGCTGTTCGAGCCGATATGGTTCGACACCAAGGGTGAAGGTGGCATCCCCGCCTACCCCATCGCCCCCTGCCGCTATGCCGGCGGCGAGCTGCGCAGCTTCTGGCAGAGCGACTACTACCGCAGCGTGGAGCACCTGCCCCACGTGCCGAAGCTGAGCGCGAGCGACCACGAACTGCTGGACGCCTACGACGAGATCGCCTCCGACCCGGAGTTCTGCCTGGACATGGACCTGCAACCGGGCGACATCCAGCTGATCTCCAATCACACGATCCTGCACGCCCGCACCGGCTTCGAGGACTGGCCCGATCCCGACCAGCGCCGCCACCTGCTGCGCCTGTGGCTGACCCTGCCGGAGCCGCTGCCGCTGAAGCTGCAGCTGCTGCGTGGCATCAGCTGGGCCCGCAATACGGCGACTGCCGCACGGGAACTGCTGCGCGCCAAGCAAGCCGCCTGAGGCGCCCTATACTGGCGCCCCCAAGAACCCCGAGAGCCGGCCCATGCCCTCCTTCGACATCGTCTCCGAAGTCGACAAGCACGAACTGACCAACGCCCTGGACCAGGCGCGTCGCGACCTGGACAACCGCTTCGACCTGCGCGGCACCAATGCCCGCATCGAACAGGAGGAGTTCGTCATTACCCTGTTCGCGTCCAACGACTTCCAGCTCAAGCAGTTGCTGGAAATCCTGCACAAGCGCCTTGCCGCCCGGCACATCGACCTGCGCAGCGTCGATGCCGGCAAGGTGGAGACCAATCTCGCCGAGGCGCGCCAGAAGATCACGATCAAGCAGGGCATCGAGCAGGCCCAGGCCAAGAAGATCGTCGCGAAGATCAAGGAGTCCAAGATGAAGGTGGACACCCAGATCACCGGCGACAAGCTGCGTGTGATCGGCAAGAAGCGCGACGACCTGCAGGCAACGATCGCGATGCTGCGCGCAGCCGATACCGAACTGCCGCTGCAGTTCGAGAATTTCCGGGAGTAAAGCTGCTTCAGCAGGCCGTAGGGTGGGCTAAGCAAAGCGTGCCCACCAACCCGGAGAGTCAATAGTGGGCACGCTTTGCTTAGCCCACCCTACGGATGGCTTTTGCCGATATGACCGCAGCGATTACGCCGCCCGCGCCGCATTGGCGCTGATCAGCTCCGCCCAGCGCGGCATCAGCGGCAGCGCGAAGTCATGCCCCATGCCGGGGATCAGTTCCAGCTTCGCGCCGCGGATCAGCCGCGCGCTGCGCTGGCCGCAGGCCGGCCGCAGCAGAGGATCCGACAGGCCGTGCACCACCTGCGTCGGGGCCACGATCTTCGGCAGCAGGGATTCGATGCTGCCGGTGGCGACGATGGCATGCACCTGCCGTGCATGGCCGGCGGGCCGGAAAGCGCGGTCGTAGGCACGGCCCACCAGGCGCACGCGGTAATCCATCGGCGTCGGGTAGCCCGGGCTGCCCACGCGCCGCAGCATGGCGGTGGAGCGGCGGATCACATCCTCGCGCGTGCGTGGACGCGGGCCGATGCCGGCCATGCGCCACAGCACGTCGAAGCGGGCGGACGGTAGCCGCGGATCGTTGGTGCTGGACATGATCGAGGACAGGCTCAGCACGCGCTCCGGGTACTGGGCCGCGACGATCTGGCTGATCATGCCGCCCATCGACACACCCACCAAGTGCGCCCGTGCGATGCCCAGCGCGTCGAGCAGGCCGACAGCGTCGTCGGCCATGTCATGAAGGCTGTAGTTGGCCTGGGCCGGTCGGCCGAAACGGCTCATCAGCCAGTCGCGCGGCAGGTTGGCGGCGATGCCACGGTCGGCGTCGCTGGACAGGCCGGCATCGCGGTTGTCGAAGCGGATCAGGCGGAAACCACGCTGCACTAGGCGCTCGCAAAGCGCATCCGGCCAATGAATGAGCTGGCCACCGAGTCCCATGACCAGGAGCATCGGTTCGCCATCCGGCGATCCCGCTTGCTCCCAACTGAGTTGCAGGCCATTGACGCAGGCGCTGCCGGCGGACCAACACAGTTTCATTGCAGTTTTGTGTCCTTCCCATGAATTTTCGGGGGAGGGGGACATTAGCAAAACGCAGCCCGCTCAATATGACAACCGACGAACGGTACCCGGCAATCCGTGAGCGAGCTCAGCGCAGGTTGGTGATGCCTGCCGATACGTGCCCGGTGGGGCCGACCAGCGCGGCCGATTCGCAATGGCTGATCTGGTCGTCGAAGAAGAAATCCGGCGCGAACTCGCGCAGGAACGGGCCTTTGGACAGGCCGCCGAGAAACATCGCCTCGTCGATCTCGATACCCCAGTCCATCAGCGTGCGGATCGCACGCTCGTGGGCCGGCGCGCTGCGGGCCGTCACCAGCGCGGTGCGCAGGCGGATCGGCGCGGCGCTGGACGATGCCGCCTGCAGGCGCTGCAGCGCTTCCAGCAGGGGCTTGAACGGCCCGGCCGGCAATGGCCGGGCGACATGCGTGCGCTCGTGGTCCTGGAAGGCGTCGAGCCCGTTGGACTGGAAGACGCGCTCGGCCTCGTCGGAGAACAGCACGGCGTCGCCGTCGAAGGCGATGCGCAGTTCGCCTGGATGGCGGTCGGCGTCAACCACGGAGTGGCTGAACACGCGTGCGGCGGGAAAGCCGGCGTCGAGCGCCGCCGCCACGTCCTCGTCGTGCGCCGACAGGAACAGCTTGGCGCCCAGCGGCTTGAGGTAATGCCAGGGTGGCTGGCCGCGGGTGAAGACACCGCGCTCCAGCTCCAGGCCGGCCGCCTTGGCGGAGCGGAATACGCGCAGGCCGGAGACCGGATCGTTGCGTGACAGGATCACCACTTCCACGCGGTGCTGCCCGTCGCCGTTGAAGGCCAGCAGCTTGCGCACCAGCGGAAACGCCACGCCGGCGCGCGCCGGTTCGTCCAGGCGCTGCAGCTGCAGCTTGGTGTAGGCGGCATCGCCCTGTTCGTCGAACAGGCGGTTCTCTTCCTCGAAATCGAACAGCGCACGCGAGGACAGCGCCACCACCAGCTTGTTGTCGAGTGTTACAGCCACGGCTTTTGGGGTTCCTAGGCGAACAGCAGGGCGAGCGCCGCCGCCACGCCGGCCACGCCGACGGCAATGGCCAGGCGCAGGTCGGCGTCTCGCCAGAGGCGCGACAGGGCATTGGGCGGCCGCGGTCCCGGCTGGCCGGGACGCTGGGCGGGGTCAACGGCCACGCAGCGGTACAGCGCCGTGACGGAATCGAAATCGGAAGACAGCGGCCAGTAGGCATCCACGTCGGTCACAGCGCCGGGCACGGCGGCCACGCTGGCCGCAGCCGGCTGCACCGCCTCTGCCACCGGGCGCAGCGGCTCGAAGCCCTTGCGCAGCATGGCCAGGCAGGCTCGCAGGTCCGCAGCCAGCTCGCGCGCGCTCTGGTAACGCACGGTGCTGGCCTTGGCCATGGCGCGCTCGACGATCTGGTCCACCACCTCCGGCACGTCCTGCATCAGCGTGCTCGGCGGCGGCGGCGAGTACACCGCGATCTTGTGCCAGAGCTGGCGCGTATCGGGCGCATCGAAGGCCGGGTGGCCCACCAGCATCTCGTAGATCACCGAGCCCAGCGAGAAGATGTCGGAGCGGTGATCCGTGGGGCGCCCCACCACCTGCTCCGGCGACATGTAGCGCGGCGTGCCGAACACCACCACGCGGCCGGCCTGTCCACCCTGGGCCTGCAATTGCGGCTGGCGCAGGCTGGCGATGCCGAAGTCCATGATCTTGGCGTGGCCGCTGCGCGACAGCATGATGTTGGCGGGCTTGATGTCGCGATGCTCCACGCCATGGTCGTGCGCAAAGCCGAGGCCGTCGGCGATTTCCGCCGCCAGGGTCAGCGCCTCGCGCAGCGACAGCCGCGACTGCGACAGGCGCTGGCGCAGGTCGATACCCGGCAGCAGCTCCATCGCCATATAGGCCAGGTCGCCCTCACGGCCGAAATCGTAGACCGTGACGATGGAGGCATGTGCCAGGCGGGCGGCAGCGCGCGCCTCTTCGGCAAAGCGCGCCTCGTAGGCCTGGCGCTGCTCGGCGTCACCGGGCAGCAGGATGGTCTTGATCGCCACCGTACGGTCCAGCAGCGGATCGCGGGCCTCGTAGACGATGCCCATGGCGCCGCGGCCCAGCTCCCGCTCGACCTGGTAACGGCCCAGTTGTCCCAGCGGCGCGCCCGTCATCGCTTGCCCTTCTTCTTTTTGGCAGGAGCCGGCGGCTCGGGCTTCTCCTCCACGAACCGGTACTTCACGCGCAGCTGCTGGCCGGGCTTGGGCGACAGCTTCACGGACAGTGGCGGGTGGGGGTCGAGCCGCACTTCCAGCTGGTAATCGGCCAGCGGCTCCAGCTCCAGCTTTTCCAGCCCCGGAATCAGGCCGCGCGAAGCGCCGTCGATGAACACCTCCCCGCCCGGCTGGATGTCGAACAGCAGCGTCGCCGGCGGCAGGAAATCATGCTTGATTACGTGCCGCTCGCCGGCCACCAGCTCCAGCCGGCGGCGCAGCGGCTCTTGCTCGCCATGCCAGATCACCACGCGGTGGCTACCCGGCTCGAGCTTCAGCTCGCGCAGCGGCGGCGTGTCGCCCAGCCGCTTCCCATCGATCTGTACCTGGCCATGCGGCTCGATCTCCAGCACCAGCACCGCCGGCCGCACCATCAACTGCCGCCCGCCCAGCGCCAGCAGCAGCAGGGCCAGCGCGAAACCGCCGGCGATCGCCAGCAAACCGCGGCGGCGCTGGGCCGGGCTGCGCGGGCCGGGGGCGAACAGTTCCTGGCGGTTGCGGCCCGGGATCAGGCCCGCGGCCTCCAGCAGCGTGGCGCGCTCCGGCGCTCGGCCGGCCAACGCATCGAGAAAGGCCCGGGTCGCCCGCAGTTCGCCGACCGGGGCAAAGCCCGCCGCCATGGCCGCACCGGCGATACCGCCGCCGATCATGCCGACCACGGCCTCGCCCTCGGCCACCGGCACCACCGGGCCATGGTCGATGCCGACGTGCAGGGACAGTTCCTCGGCTTCGCGCAGGCAGCGCTCGGCGGCCTCCAGCGCTCCGCGCGGATCGTCGAACACCACCACCAGCAGTCCGTCGGGGCTTTCCAGCACCACGCGGTCGGACAGCACCAGCCCCTGCACCGCCTTGCGCGCGCAGGCCACGAGCTGGCCGCGCAGCCGCGCCTGCTCGGCGACGGATTGCGCGGCGAACTCGGCCAGGTGCAGATACAGCACACTGGCCAGGATGGGTGGCAGGCTGGAGTCGTTCATGGACCGTTAGGAATCCCCAGGCCCGATTCTAGCGGTAGCGGCGCGCGGGGACAGCCGCATTTTGCAAGCCGAGTGAGGCCCGCTTCAATTCCCGCCACCCCTCGTCGGAAAACACGCCGGCCGGTGGGAGCCCGGCGGTACACTGGGCCCATGCAACAGCATCTCCCCCTGACACGCGCCGCAGCGGCCGCGGAGGGTCCACTGGCCGGCCTGTTCCACCCGGCCGTGGCCGACTGGTTCACCGAGACCTTCGGCGCACCCACCCCGGTGCAGCGCCAGGCCTGGGAAGTCACCGCGCGCCATCGCAACGCCCTGATCGCCGCCCCGACCGGCTCCGGCAAGACCCTGGCCGCTTTCCTGGCCGCCATCAACGACCTGGTGGTGGAAGGCATAGAGCGCGGCCTGGCGGACGAGGTCCATGTCCTCTACGTGTCGCCGCTCAAGGCCCTGTCCAACGACATCCAGAAGAACCTGCAGGCACCGCTGGAGGGCATCCGCCAGCGCGTGCGCGCCATGGGACTGGGCGACCTGTCGATCCGCGACGCGGTGCGCACCGGCGACACGCCGTCGTTCGAGCGCGAGCGCCAGCGCCGCGCGCCACCGCACATCCTGGTCACCACGCCGGAGTCGCTGTTCATCCTGCTGTCCTCGGACTCCGGCCGCGACATGCTGCGCAACGTCCGCAGCGTGATCGTGGACGAACTGCACGCCATGGCCGGCTCCAAGCGCGGCGCCCATCTGGCACTGTCGCTGGAGCGCCTGGAGGCCCTGTGCGCCAAGCCGCCGGTGCGCATCGGCCTGTCGGCCACGCAGAAGCCCATTGCCACCATGGCGGAGCTGCTCGTCGGCAGCCGCGACACGCCCTGCGAGATCATCGACACCGGCCATGTGCGCCAGCGCGACCTGGCGCTGGAAGTGCCGCTGTCGCCGCTGACCGCGGTGATGGCCACCGAGGTCTGGGGCGAGATCTACGACCGCCTCGCCGAGCTGACCCGTGAACACCGCACTACGCTGATCTTCGTCAACCAGCGCCGCATGGCCGAGCGCCTGGCGCGGCACCTGGCCGAGCGCATCGGCGAGGAGCACGTCACCGCGCACCACGGCAGCCTGGCCAAGGAACATCGCCTCAAGGCCGAGCAGCGGCTCAAGAACGGCCAGCTCAAGGCCCTGGTCGCCACCGCCTCGCTGGAGCTGGGCATCGACATCGGCGACGTCGACCTGGTCTGCCAGATCGGCTCACCGCGCTCGATCAACGCCTTCCTGCAGCGGGTCGGCCGCTCCGGCCACGCCGTGCGCGCCACGCCCAAGGGCCGCCTGTTCCCGGTATCGCTGGACGACCTCGCTGAATCGGTGGCGCTGCTGGATGCCGTGCAGCAGGGCGAACTGGACCGCATCGGTGTCTTCCAGCAACCGATGGACGTGCTGGCGCAGCAGGTCGTCGCCGAGGTCGCCAGCCGCGAGTGGGGCCTGGAGGAACTGCATGCCCGCTTCCGCCGCGCCCTGCCCTATCGCGAGCTGACGCTGGAAGCCTTTGCGGAACTGGTGCAGATGCTGGCCGACGGCTACAGCACGCGCCGCGGCCGCCGCGGCGCACTGCTGCACTACGACGCCGTCAACCGCATGCTGCGCGGCCGCCGTGGCGCCAAGCTCACCGCCGTGACCAATGCCGGCGTGATCCCCGACCAGTTCGACTACGACGTGGAGCTGCAGCCCGAGGGCCTGCGCGTCGGCACCCTGAACGAGGACTTCGCCTTCGAGAGCCTGCCCGGCGACGTCGTGCAGCTCGGCAACACCTCCTACCGCATCCTCAAGGTGGAGACCGGTCGCGTCCTCGTGGAGGACGCCAAGGGCCAGCCGCCGAGCATGCCGTTCTGGTTCGGAGAGGGCCTGGGCCGCAGCGAGGAGCTATCGCTGGCGGTGTCGCGCCTGCGCGCCAACGCCGACCGCATCCTCGGCGAGGGCAGTGTCGAGGACTGCCGCGACTGGCTGGTGCGCGACTACGCGCTGAGCCCGCCCGCGGCGCTGCAACTGGCCAACTACTACGCCGCCGCGCGTATCGCCCTGGGCCTGCTGCCGACGCGCGAGCACATCGTCTTCGAGCGCTTCTTCGATGAAGTGGGCGATACCCACCTGGTGATCCACGCCCCGCTGGGCTCGCGCATCATGCGCGCCTGGGGCCTGGCGTTGCGCAAGAGCTTCTGCCGCCAGTTCAACTTCGAGCTGCAGGCCGCCGCGCTGGACGATTCGCTGGTGCTGTCGCTGGGCCCCACGCACAGCTTCCCGCTGGAGGACGTGAAGGGCTTCCTGCATGCCAACACCGCGGAAGAGAAGCTGCTGCAGGCGGTGTTGCAGGCACCGATGTTCGGCACGCGCTGGCGCTGGGCCGCCAGCACCGCGCTGGCGGTGGCCCGCAACCGCAACGGCAAGCGCGTGCCGCCGCAGTTCCAGCGCAGCGATGCCGAAGACCTGCTGACCCATGCCTTCCCCGACGCCGTCGCGTGTCAGGACAACCTGCCCGGCGACCGCGAGATGCCGGATCACCCGCTGGTACAGCAGGCCATGTCGGACTGCCTGCACGAGGTCATGGACGTGGACGGCATGGTGGCCTTGCTGCGGCGCATCGAGACCGGCACGGTGGACGTGGTCTGCCGCGACCTCACCGCGCCCTCGCCGCTGTCGGAATCCATCCTCACCGCCAAGCCCTATGCCTTCCTCGACGACGGCGCCGCCGAGGAGCGGCGCACGCTGGCGGTGAAGACGCGCGGCGTCTTCGAGCCGGAGAGCGCCGCCGACCTCGGCCGCCTGGACCCGGCGGCGATCGAGCAGGTGCGCAGCGAGATGCGGCCCTCGGCGATCAATGCCGACGAGCTGGCCGATGCACTGGTCGTGCATGGCTTCCTCACCGAGGCCGAGTTGCGCGAGATGGGCGCAGGGGGCTGGGCGGAAGAGCTGATGAAGCAGCGCCGCGTAGCACGCCTGCTGCATCGCGACGACGTCCTCTGGTCCGCCGCCGAGCGCCTGCCCGAGCTGCGCTCCGTCCTGCCGCAGGCACGCGTCGAAGGCGACGCGCCGGCGCTGTCCGCGCCGCCCGATCCCGACCAGGCACTGCACGAACTGACCCGCAGCCGTCTCGAAGCGATCGGCCCCGTCACCGCCGCCGTGCTCGGCGCGCCGCTGGGCCTTTCGGCCGGCACCATGGCGATCCCGCTCGCCGCGCTGGAGGCCGAAGGCTACGTCATGCGCGGTGATTTCAGCGGCGCCGGCGAGGAGGAATGGTGCGAGCGCCGCCGCCTGGCGCGCATCCACCGCCACACGCGGGACAAGCGCCGCGCCGAAATCCAACCGGTGTCGCCGGCTGCCTTCATGCGCTTCCTGTTCGACTGGCAGGGCCTGGCCGGCGGCGAACGCCGCGAAGGTGCGCCCGCGCTGGGCCTGGTGCTGAGCCAGCTCGAAGGATTCCCGGCAGCGGCGGCGGCCTGGGAGTCCGAGATACTGCCCGCGCGCCTGCATCGCTACGAACCCGCTTGGCTGGACCAGCTCTGCGCCACCGGCCGCACGATCTGGCAACGCCTGCCCCACGGCGACGGCAGTGCCCGCAAGGCCGCACCGGTACGCGCCACGCCGATCGTGCTGCTGCCGCGCGAGCAGGCGGCGCACTGGCAGGCCGCGGCCGATCACGACCCCGATCTCTCCGGCGCCGCGCATGCGGTGCTGGACGCGCTGCGCACCCACGGCGCCTCCTTCTTCGTGGAGCTGGTGGCCGACTCCGGCCAGCTGCGCAGCCAGGTGGAACAGGCGCTGGGCGAGCTGGTGAGCCACGGCCTGGTCACCTCCGACGGCTTCGCCGGCCTGCGCGCGCTGATCGCGCCGGCCGAGATGAAGGCCCGGCGCCTGCGCCGCGGCGGACTGCAGGCCGCCTTCGCCAATCTCGAAGGCGCCGGACGCTGGTCGCTGGCGCGCCCGCGCCGCGCCGCGGAAACACCGGAGCCGACAGCGCGCAACGAGCACGTCGTGCGCACGCTGCTGCGCCGCTATGGCGTGGTGTTCCGCAAGCTGGTGGAGCGCGAGCCGTCGCTACCGCCCTGGCGCGATCTGTTCTACGTGTTGCGCCGGCTGGAAGCGCGCGGCGAAGTCCGCGGCGGCCGCTTCGTCAGTGGTTTCTCCGGCGAGCAGTTCGCCCTTCCGGAAGCCGCCGGAAGCCTGCGCCGCCACCGCGAGGACGCCGACGCCGCACTGGTCACGGTCTCGGCCTGCGATCCGCTGAACCTCACCGGCATCCTGCTGCCGGGCGAGCGCGTGCCCGCCACGCCGGGCAACCGCGTGCTGTTCCGCGGCGGCGTGCCGGTGGCCAGCCGCGTCGGCGGCGAGACACGCTACCTGGTGCAGGGCGACATCGGGCTGCAGGGCGAGTGGAAGAGCCGCCTGGTGCGGCGCGCGGGCCGCGACGGCGCCGCGGAGCAGCGCCAGGGCTGATCGCGCCGGGCAGCGCACGGCTGCCTATACTGCGCGGCACTCAACGCCGAGGACTCCGCATGTCACGCAACGCCTGCTTCGCCGCAAGCCTGGCCCTGCTCGCCGCCGCCCCTGCGCTGGCCGACACTCCCGCCTTCGACCGGCCCGGCATCGCGTTCTCCACCACCACGCTGCCGGTGGGAGGCCTGGCCTGGGAGCAGGGCCTGCCGGACTTCGTGCATGACTCCGGCAGCGGCGCGAGCGCCACGCTGTACAGCGCCGGCACCAATGTCCGCATCGGCCTCACGCCACAGGTGGAACTGCAGATCGGCGCCGCGCTGTTCAACTGGCTCGATGCCGACGGCGGCAATGAGAGCGGGATCGGCGACACCAGCCTCGCGCTCAAGGCCGCACTGCCCAGCGACTGGAAGGACTTCTCCTGGGCCGTGCTGGGCGCGGTGAGCCTGCCGACCGGCGACGACCCCTTCACCGCGGACGATCCCCAGTACGACCTGGGCGTCACCTTCTCGCAGGACCTGGACGACGATCTCGCCGCGGCGTTCTACATCAACGCCAGCCATCTCGACGGTGACACCACCTGGTCGATCTCGCCTTCGCTGGGCGTCGCCATCAGCGACCGCCTGGGCGCCTATGTCGAGGCAGGCGCCGACTTCGGCGCGGGCGCACAGGACCGGGTGGCCGGTGGCGGCCTGACCTGGATGCTCACGCCCAGGGTGCAGCTCGACGTGTCGGCGGTGTTCGGCCTCAACGACGAAACGCCCGACGTGGCCGGCGGCTTCGGCGTCTCTGCCTACTTCGAGTAAGGCCGGCTTCAGGGCACTGCGGCGGCCGTCACGAAACTGAAGCTGTAGGGCCGCTCCAGCGCGACGCCGCGATAGTCCTTGGCCTTGGTCGTCACCACCGCGGTGTAGCGCTCGTTCGGGCGCAGCGGCTCCTGCAGGCGCAGCTTCACGGCATTGGCGTACTCGCGCTGCCAGCTGCCCGCCTCCACCACGCCCTTCACGCGGCGGCCCTTCTCGTCGAACAGGCAGAAGGTACCCGGCAGCTCCAGGCTCGCCGGGTCCATGCTGCTGCTGAAGAACACGTGCAGCCAGCGGTTCTCGGTCCAGGACTCTCGCGCCGGCTCCATCACCACGTTCAGCGCGCCATGACCGGGGTAGCTGCCGATCACTGTCGGCGGCAGGGGCTTGGCCGGATCGCCGGTCAGCAAGTCCCAGAGCTGGCGGTACATGCCGGACACGGCATAGCCGCTCTGCACCACGCCGCCCGGCGCGGTGTAGTAGTTGGCCGCGGCCCAGGGCATCTGCAGGCGCATGCGCGTCACCTCCAGCGGCGCGGCCAGGCTCTCGGCCTGCACCAGCACCCGCGTGAACAGGCTGCCGCGCTCGATCGCCAGGGCGTTGACGCCCTGCTCCGGACGGTTGCGCCGGTAGACCTCCACCAGGTCCGCCGTCGGCGGGAACACCAGCGTCGGCGCGTTCAGCACCAGGCGGCGCTCGGCGATGTTGACCATGTCCATCGCGTACTCGATGGCATTGAGCGGCGTGGCGCCGTAGATCTGCTTCAGCGGATCGAGCACCGCCGGCGGCAGCTGCGGCACCAGCTGGCCGATCCATTCCACCGAGTTCGGCGTCTCGCCGCGGTTGCGCACCTCGGGCTCGAACTGCGCGTCCCAGGTCTGGTCGGTGAGACCGTGCGCGGCATTGCCGAAGGCGAAGGCGATCAGGTGGCCACAGCGGTCGGTCAGCAGGTTCAGGTCGATCAGGCCCAGCGGCGGGCGCCGCAGGATCGCGGTGCGCACCTCGCCGCTGCAGCCGGTCTCGCGCAGGTACTGCACGAACTGGATCGTGAAGTCTCCCCAGTGCGCGCGCTCGGCCATGTCGCGGTCGGCCGCGACCAGGGCACCGGAGCCATAGCCGCCGTCCGGGAAGATCGCCCCGGCCAGCAGCGCCGGGCGATGCGCCGTCAGGATGGTCTTGAGCGCGCCGTCCTCCAGCGCGTCACGGCCGAAGTCGGCCATGGCGGCATGGGTGGCCATGCCGGCGGCCTGGGCGGAACCCAGGGACAGGAGCAGCAACAGGGCGGCGATCAGGCGCATCTGGATCTTCATTCGGTGGATTTGCAACAGCCGTCCTCAAGCTGGCTTACACGCTCCAGTTCAGCGCGCGCGGCAGCATCGGCATCGCCACCGGACGAGGCCGTACCGGGGGCATCGGAGGAATGGCAGGCGGCCAGCAGGGCCGCCACCAGGAACAGGATGGCGAAACGGATCATCGGCGCAGTGTGGAAGCGGCGGGTGTCGCGAGGATGACGACGCCATCCGGAACCGTCATTGGGAAAGATGCCCCTGGCCCGGCGCCTGTCGTCGTTCGCGGACGACCTTCCATCCGCCCCGTCGGTCAGTAACACACAGGAGCCGTGTAAGTTTTGTCCTACAACATCAAGAAGAGACGGCTTACATGTCTACCCATACTCCCAGGACCCGCAGGATCACCTGCATCGGTTTCGACTGGCGCGCCGAGGTTTCCCTCAAGGAAACCCTGACGCTGCTGCGCGGCAAGACCCGCGAGCCCTGGCAGTACACCGACGAGCTGACCGCCGACGTGGTGGTCTATGAAACCCATAACGCCCTGGCCCAGGCCATGGTGCGGCGCTGCGCCGCCGAGGATGCGGGCCGCGTGTTCTTCCCGTCCTCCAGCGAGGACGACAGCGTCCTGACGCTGCGCTACCCCTTTGGCGCCAGTCGCCTGGTTTCCTGCCTCGACAGCGCCTCGCTGCAGTTGCAGGGCCGCCTGGCCGCCACCGAGCACGCCGAGGCGCCGAGCCTGTGCCAGCGCCTGGACGACGCACTGCGCACCCCCGGCACGCTGGCGGTGGCGATCCGCGCCGGCGGCCAGCAGGGCTGGCTGAGCCTGCCGGAGCGCGAGCTGCACTGGTCGCAGCCGCTGGGCGTCGAGGAGATCGCCGAACTGCTGTCGGGCGAGGTCGAGGTGGAAGCACTGGGCCCGACCGAGGGCGCCGCGCTGCGCCGCCTGGAATCCGCCGCGCGCCACGCCGCGCCGGCCGAGGGCCTGCTGTGGGCCATCGGCATCGCACGCTCCAAGGGCTCGCTGCTGTCGCGCCTGGACATCGCCCGCCCCTGCCGCCTGCGGCGCTGGCCGGACTTCGGCGCCATCGGCCGCCGCAGCCTCGACATCCGCTGCGCCTCGCTGCTGACGCAGCGCGAGCTGGCACCTTCGCACCTGGCGATGATGGCCGGCATCCCGCTGGGCGTGATGGGCAACTTCCTCAATGCCTGCGCGCTGGTCGGCGTGCTGGAGACCAGCAAGACCCTGCCCGCCGCCGCTGCCGTTCCGCAGGCCGCCACGCTGCCGCAGGAATCCGGGCTCGGCAGCATGCTGCGCCGCATCCGCACGGCACTGGCGATCGGTCACTAATGGGGCGCGAGTACAAGCTGCTGTTCGCCGGCCCGATGGGGGCCGGCAAGACCACCGCGATCGCCGCCATCAGCGACGCCGCGCCGGTGCGCACCGAGGCGCTCAACAGCGACCGCGCGCAGCACCAGAAGGAGACCACCACGGTGGGCTTCGACTACGGCGAGATCGCGCTGGAAGGCGGCGACCGCCTGCGCCTCTACGGCATGCCGGGCCAGGACCGCTTCGACTTCATGTGGCGCGTCGCCAGCGAAGGCGCGCTGGGCGTGGTGCTGCTGGCCGACAACTCGCGGCCCGATCCGCTGGCCGACCTGGCGCTCTACCTGGAGTCCTTCCGCGGCATGGCGCAACGCGGCGCCATGGTGATCGGCATCGGCCGTCTGGGCTCGGGCCACACCAGCGTCGAGTCCTACACCGCCTGGCTTTCCGCACAGGGCTTGTCGCTGCCGGTGTTCACCGTCGATGTGCGCCGCCGCGACGACGTGCTGCTGCTGCTCGACGCCCTGCTCTACCAGATCGAGGCCGCCCGGATGCTGGCGGAGGCTCCCCATGTTTGATGAAACCGCCGCCGACCTGACACCCGCGCACTTCGGCTCCGCGCTCGACCAGCTGCTGGCCACGGTGCCCGCGCTGACCGGCGCCGTGCTGTCGCGCAGCGACGGCTTCGAGGTGCTGAGCCGCACCCGCGCCGAAGTGCCGGTGTCGCGCCTGTCCGCCCTGTCCAGCTCGATGGTGGCGCTGAGCCAGGCGGCGCTGCGCGAGGTCGGCATGCACGGCGGCGGCGGCAGCGTCCTGGTGGAAGGCCAGGACGGCAAGCTGCTGCTGCTGGAAGTGCCGCTGCGCGGCCAGCCCATGGTGCTCGCCGCCATCGGCGGCGCCGACCTGGTCACCGGAACCCTGTTATGGGCCGCACGCGACTGCGTGCGGCAACTGATCCAAGCCTGAAACCCCCCACCAAAAAACGGAGTACAACAACATGAGCAACCTTCAAGCGTCCCTCGACAGCTTCCTGACCCTCGATGGCGGCCTGTGCAGCGCCCTGGTCGACGCCAACAGCGGCATGATGCTGGGCCAGTCCGGCAGCGGCGTGGACCTGGAACTGGCGGCCGCCGGCAACACCGAGGTGGTGCGCGCCAAGCTCAAGACCATGAACTCGCTGAAGCTCAACGACACGATCGAGGACATCCTGATCACGCTGGGCAAGCAGTACCACATCATCCGCCCGGTGGCGTCCAAGCCCGGCCTGTTCTTCTACGTGGTGCTGGACAAGACCAAGTCGAACCTGGCGATGGCACGTCGCAAGGTGCAGGACGTGGAAGCCGCGCTCACCATCTGAGCGCTGCAGCGTTGGGAGAAGGGGCCTGGCTCGCGCAGGCCCCTTTTTCTTTGGGAGCCCTGAAAGCCGAACCATCCGGCTTGGCGCTGAAACACTCGAATCGTTCTAGCGGGTGCATAAGCCCCCTCTCCCGCCAGCGGGAGAGGGAACTGCGTCTGCCTTACTCGTCCTCGCCGCCGCCGAACAGCCCGCCCACGGCATCACCCACCGCTTCCAGCCCTCGGCCGGTGGCGGAACCCAGGTCCTTGACCATGTCGACCACGCCGATCCCCAGCGAGGCGGCAGCGCCCACGGCCAGACGCATCGACAGGGTTTCGTTGAGCGAGAAGCGCGGGCTGTTGAGATCGCCTTCCAGCACGAAGTCGAGATCGATGCGATCACCGCCGGACTTGAGCGACGACACCACGGCGCCGCGCGACATGCCCATGAAGGTGCCGCCCAGGCCGCCGCCGGAGCGCAGCTTGAGGTTCTTGAGGATCAGCTTGCCCGGCGCCTTGAGCTGGCGCTGCTGCACCTGCGAATGCAGGTCCAGGTCCACCTGGCCGCGTTCCACACCGGCCTCCGTGGCTCGCAGCAGGTAGGGCTCCAGCGGTACCAGGTCCACGTCGCGCAGCGTCAGCTTCAGGTCGGACTCGCGCGTGGCGATCTCCAGCCAGCCGCTCAGCTCGACCGTGCCGCCGCCCTTCACCTGACTCTCGGCATCGAGTTGGCTGCGGCCGGTGAGCTGCGGCACCTGCAGTTCATCCAGAGTCGCATTGAGCGCTTCCAGACGCACCCGTGCCGGACCACCCTTGGGGGTGGCGTCGTGGAAGTCGAGCACCGCCTCCTTCAGCTGCACCTGGTCGATATGCAGCTTGAAGCGGCCACCGCTGTCGCCGTCCTTCTTCTTGCTGCGGCCCAGCAGCGTCGGCAGCAGCTTGAGCTTGCCCTCGCCCGTGCGCTGCATGGAGAGATAGCCTTGCTCCACCGTGACCTGGCCCACGCGGTACTCGTCGGAGAGCAGCGAGGCCAGTTCGGCCTGCACGATGAAGCGCTTGGCGCGCAGCGTGTCCTCGAACGGCCAGCCCTTGGGCGCCGCCAGGCGCAGGTCTTCGATGATCACGCTGCCCAGGCCCAGGCGGATGCTGCCGGCCGTCGCTTCCGGGCCAAGCGCCGCCAGCACCTGCCGCTTCAGCCCCCAGGCGACACCCTGCCAGGCCAACAGCAATGCCAGCGCGACGACGCCGAGCGCGATCAGCGCGCGACGGCCGCGGCGGCGCGTAACAGGCGCGGTGCCAGCAGCGCTGTCGGCCGCCTCGCTCACAGCGTGCGGTAGACCTCGGCGCCGGCCTCGCGGAACTCGGCGGACTTCTCGGCCATGCCTTGCTCCAGCGCAGCAGTCTCGTCAGCGCCGAGCTTGGCGGCGTAGTCGCGCACGTCCTGCGTGATCTTCATCGAGCAGAAATGCGGGCCGCACATGGAGCAGAAGTGCGCCAGCTTGGCCCCTTCCTGCGGCAGCGTCTCGTCGTGGAATTCCTTGGCCTTCTCCGGGTCCAGGCCCAGGTTGAACTGGTCCTCCCAGCGGAACTCGAAGCGCGCCTTGGACAGCGCGTTGTCGCGCACCTGCGCGCCCGGGTGGCCCTTGGCCAGGTCCGCCGCGTGCGCGGCGATCTTGTAGGTGATGATGCCTTCGCGCACGTCGTCCTTGTCCGGCAGGCCGAGGTGCTCCTTGGGCGTCACGTAACACAGCATCGCGCAGCCGTACCAGCCGATGTTGGCGGCCCCGATGCCGGAGGTGATGTGGTCGTAGCCCGGGGCGATGTCGGTGGTCAGCGGGCCCAGGGTGTAGAACGGCGCCTCGAAGCAATGCTTGAGCTGCTCGTCCATGTTCTCCTTGATCATCTGGAGCGGCACATGGCCGGGGCCTTCGATCATCACCTGCACGTCATGCTTCCAGGCGATGTGGGTCAGCTCGCCCAGGGTGTGCAGCTCGCCGAACTGAGCGTCGTCGTTGGCGTCGGCGATGGAACCCGGACGCAGGCCGTCACCCAGCGAGAAGGACACGTCGTAGGCCTTCATGATCTCGCAGATTTCCTCGAAATGCGTGTAGAGGAAATTCTCCTTGTGATGCGCCAGGCACCACTTGGCCAGGATCGAGCCGCCGCGCGAGACGATGCCGGTGACGCGGTTGGCGGTCCAGGGGATGTAGCGCAGCAGCACGCCGGCATGGATCGTGAAGTAGTCCACGCCCTGCTCGGCCTGCTCGATCAGCGTGTCCCGGTAGATCTCCCAGGTCAGTTCCTCGGCCTTGCCGTTGACCTTCTCCAGCGCCTGGTAGATCGGCACGGTGCCGATGGGCACCGGCGAGTTGCGCAGGATCCATTCGCGCGTCTCGTGGATGTTCTTGCCGGTGGACAGGTCCATGACCGTGTCGCCGCCCCAGCGCGTGGACCAGACCATCTTCTCCACTTCCTCGGCGATGCTGCTGGTGACCGCGGAGTTGCCTATATTGGCGTTGATCTTCACGCGGAAGTTGCGGCCGATGATCATCGGCTCCAGCTCCGGGTGATTGATGTTGGCCGGGATGATGGCACGACCGCGCGCCACTTCCTCGCGCACGAACTCCGCCGTGATCTCCTTGGGCAGGCGCGCGCCGAAGCCTTCGCCACGGTGCATGCGGCGCAGGTAGCCAGCCTTCTCATAAGAGGCACGCAGCTCTTCCAGGCGGGCGTTCTCGCGGATCGCGATGTACTCCATCTCCGGCGTGACAATGCCCTGGCGGGCGTAGTACATCTGGCTGACGTTGGCGCCGGCCTTGGCCTTGCGCGGCGCGCGGATGTGGTCGAAGCGCAGGTCCGCGGTCTTGTCGTCGGCGGCACGGATGCGGCCGTAGATGGAGCTGGGGCCGCGCAGCTGCTCGGTGTCGCCGCGGGCCGCGATCCAGGGCTCGCGCAGTGCCGGCAGGCCAGCCTGCAGGTCGATGCACGCCGCCGGGTCGGTGTAGGGGCCGCTGGTGTCGTAGACCGTAACCGGCGGGTTCGGCTCCAGGCCGTCGCGGGTCTTGGTCGCCGTCAGGCTGACCTCGCGCATCGGCACGCGCACGCCCTGCGGACCTTCGACGTAGATCTTGCGGCTGGAGGGAAACGGCCGGGTAACGTCGGCGGACAGCTGCTCGGCACGGCTGTGGATGTCTTCTGCGATGGCGCTCATGGGTTCCTCGTGTTCTCGAGGCGGAGCGCGCTGCAGGACGGAATGCTCCCGTCTGCAAGCCTTCCCTCCGCCGTACGGCCAGGTTCCAAGGGTCTGTTCTCAGCCTGTCGTCACAGGCACCCCCGGCTTTGGGCGACACGATAGGACATGCGCCCGGCAGGGGCAAGGCAAGTCCTTGTCTCTTCAAGCAGAGTCTGTGGTTTCTACTGGCTTGGCGCCGGCAGCGGGCTGCAAAGCGCAATGGGCCGGATTTCCCAGGATTTCCTTGGCGGGCCCGGCGGCCTGCCGGCTATGCTGCGGCCTGCACGCGCCCATCCCGGCGGCGACAGTGCAAAAAACCAGGAGGAATGATGCAGCCCGCGGATCCGGTTACCACGGTGTTCATGCCGATTGCGCTCGGCGTGATCATGTTCGGCCTCGGCCTGTCGCTGCGCGTCGCCGATTTCACCCGCGTGCTGAAGTACCCCAAGGCAGTGGTGGTGGCTCTGGGCTGCCAGGTGGTGCTGCTGCCGCTGGCCTGCGTCGGCATCGCCCACCTGTTCGGCCTGGCGCCGGCACTGGCGGTGGGCCTGATGCTGCTGGCGGCCTCGCCCGGCGGCACCTCCGCCAACCTCTATAGCCACCTCGCCCACGGCGACGTCGCGCTCAACATCACGCTGACCGCGGTCAACTCCGTGCTGGCGATCCTGACGCTGCCGATCATCGTCAACCTGTCGCTGCAGCACTTCATGGGCGAGGGCCAGACCCTGCCGCTGCAGTTTTCCAAGGTGGTGCAGGTCTTTGCCATCGTGCTCGTACCGGTGGTGCTGGGCATGGCACTCAATGCGCAGCTGCCGAAGCTCGCCACCCTGCTGAGCAAGCCGGTGAAGCTGCTGTCGGTGCTGTTCCTGCTGGCCGTGATCGGCCTGGCGCTGTTCAAGTCGCGCGATGACATCGGCGGCTTCGTCGCCGCCGTCGGCCCGGCCTGCCTGGCCTTCAACCTGCTGAGCCTGGCCGTGGGCTACGGTGTGCCCCGGCTGCTGAAGATGGAGGAGCGCCAGGCCATCGCCATCGGCATGGAGATCGGCATCCACAACGGCACGCTGGCCATCGCCATCGCGCTGTCGCCGCTGATGCTGAACAACCAGGAGATGGCCGTGCCAGCCGCGGTCTACGGCGTGATGATGTTCTTCACCGCCGCCGCCTTTGGCTGGTTCGTGAACCGCAAGGGACGCCCGCCGGAGCCCGCGGCTGCTCCCTGATTGTGATTAAATATATAAAATAATTACATTATTTAATCAAAGAAGGCAGCGCCGGTCGGCGCCGCCAAGCCCCACTCTTTGATCGTCAGAACAGTTCGCTGGCCTTGGGCAAGCCCGCCAGATCCGCCGGCACACCGTCGAGCAGGCCGCAGAGCGCAGCGGCGTTGAGGAAATTGTTGGCCACCGCCGCTGGAATGCCGGCGGCGCTGGCCAGTTGGCCCGGCGTCATCGGCGCCTGCAGCAGCAGCGCGCTGCAGCGCAGGTCCGACTTGCGGCTGCCCACCGTGCCGAAATCGGGGCGCCGCCGCAGGCCGTAGGCCCGCTTCTGGTCCAGGCGGCGCAACAGCCGGCCGCCCGAGGTCGCCACGCCCACGGCCCATAGCGCGGTTTCCCAGGGATGCTGCTGCGGCGTGATGGCCTGCAGCTTGCGCAGCGCGCCGTAATCGTCGGCGCGCAACACCTGCACTTCCACGTCCGGTGTCAGCAGGCGCGCGATCTCGTCGCCGCCCAGCGGCAGGGGCCAGCGCAGCGCCGCTTCCGCCGGCAGCAGCAAGCCGCGGCGCTCGCCGGTGAACAACGCCACGCCGCGCACGTTGGGGCTGCGCAGCGCCTCGTCCAGCCGCTGGCAGAGCCCGTCACGCTGGGCTTCGGCACGCGGTGCCGGCAAGACCTCGGAGGCATGGTCCAGGCAGCGGATCAGGCGGCTGGCGCCGAAGGGATGGCGCAGGCGGCGCTCGGCCTCCGGCGTCTCGCCGTCGCAGGGCAGGAACAGCCGGCGCGGGGCAGACGGGGATTCGCGGCGCTGCAGGGCCTGCGCCAACTGGTTGCCAGGCTCGTAGATGACCACATCGGCCACCGCCAGCTCCTCGCCGAAATCCCAGGGTTCGCGGGTCTTGCCGCCCAGCAGGGCCAGGGTGGCGCGTAGCGAGCGCTCCGCCTGCCAGTCGACGCCCAGGCAGGCCAGCCGGCGGTGAGGGGTCGTTGCCTTGGAGCCTAGGAGGGCCATATGTCAGCCTTTTACCCGTAACAGAGTAGGTAAAAGATTACATATGCCGGTGGACAAGCCGGTGCTGCTGCAGGACCGGCGGTACAGGACGGGGCGACGGCCGGTGGAGCCGCCCTTACTGCCAGCCCACCACCTCGTAGCCCTTGTCGGCCAGGCAGCGGTTGACGTAGCTCATGTAGACCGGGCTGGGCTGGTTGCCACGGAACAACCCGGTCACCAGGCCCGTGGCGGCTCCCGCCGCCGCCCCGGCACCGACCCCGCGGCCGACATTGCCGTAGACCGCTCCCGCCGCCGCGCCACCGACGCTGCCCACCACGGCGCCGCCCGCAGTGGAGCGCGCTACGTCATTGCCGCCGCGGCTGAGATCGGCGGAGTCGGCCTGCTGGATGCAGGCCTGCACGGCCGCGTCCTGCGCCGCCTTGCCGCGCAGCTCGGAGGTGGCATTGGGATAGATCACCGGGCGGGCGCTGGCGCAGCCGGCGAGGCACAGGACAGCAAGCAGTGTCAGGACATGGCGTGGCATGGGGGTCTCCGCGCAGCTTTGATCCCGATCCTAGCAGCAAGTTCTCCGCGGTCCGCGCGGCGCCGTTTACTGCGGCGCCTTGTATGCGGCGATGTCGCGGATCAGGTCCTCGCCGCTGAGCTGCGTCGCGTTCTTGCCACCGAGGAAACTGGTGAGCCCGGACTTGTCGTAGTGCGCCTTGATACGGTCGCTCATCAGGCCGATGTACTCCAGGTTCGGGATCAGGCGCAGGAACATCAGGTGGCGGAAGGCGGCCATCGACGGCGCGTTCATCACCACCTCGTCCCAGTCCTTCAGCGACAGCTTGTGCTCGAACCACTCGTAGTAGAGCTCGTGCGACAGGAAGCGGTTGCGCATCAGCAGCGCCACCTCGTAGGCCCAGTCCTCGCGCTCGCGGCGCTCGGCTTCGCTGAGCTCCTGCGAGATGTGCGCCTTCAGCGCCAGCACGCCGTAATGCACGTGGCGCGCCTCGTCCTGGATCACGTAGCGCAGCAGCTGCTTCAGCAGCGGCTCGCGGGTGAAGTTGTACATGGTGCCGAAGGCGCCGAGCGCCAGGCCCTCCACCATGATCTGCATGCCGAGGAACTTCACGTCCCAGCGCGAATCGGTGAGCAGGTCGTCGAGGATCACGAACAGGTTGTCGTTGACCGCGTAGACCTTCTGCAGCTTGGTGTCGAGATAGCGCAGGAACACTTCCAGGTGGCGGCCCTCGTCCATCACCTGCGTGGCGCCGTAGAGCTTGCCATCGAGCCACTGCACCGACTCGGTGACCTGCGCCGCAGCGTAGAGCGCACCTTGCTCGCCATGCATGAACTGCGACAGCGTCCACGACGCCATGTCGGCGGCGAAGCGCAGCTTCTCCTTCTGGTTGAGGCGGATGCCCTTGGCCGCCAGCCCCTCGAAGGGCGGATAGTCCAGCGGCATCACCGGCTTGTCCGGGTCTTCCGGGTCCACGCTGGTGCTCCAGTCCAGGTCACGGTCGCCGTTCCACTGGTTGGCCACCGCGCGGCGGTAGAGCTCGTACATCTCCGGGAAGTCGCCCTTGTAGGTCAGGTCGAAATGCGCGGCGTGGCCGGACACCATCGGCACCGCATCGCCGTGCCGCGCCCTGCCCAGCACCAGGCCGCGCACCGCCGAGGGCGCCATCGACGCCGCGACCTTGAGATTGCCCACCGAGGCCAGCACGCCGAGATTGTCGAAGGTGCTGTAGATCTGGTTCTGTGCCTTCAGCGGCAGGCCGTTGAGCATGCGGTCGAGCATCATGGCGAATCCCTCTTGAGGTCAGGCAGCGACGGACAGCGGTCCGGTAGCACAGGCCGAACAGGCCAGGGTGAAACCCGCCGCGCGTTCCTCGGGCGACAGGCAGTTAGGCTCGCTGAGGGCCACCTCGCCCTCCAGCACCTGGAGCTTGCAGTGCGCACAGCCGCCCACCATGCAGCTGAAGGGCAGCGGCAGGCCCTCGCGCAGGCCGGCTTCCAGGATGCTCTCGCCCGGCCGCTGCGTGACCACGCGGCCCGACTGCTTGAACAGGATCTCCTGCGGCTCGCTGGGGCGCGCCTGCGCATTGGGCGCCGCCAGGAAGCGCTCCTGGCGGATGCGCGCCGCCGGCACGCCGGCCGCATGCAGCGCATTGGCCGCCAGCTGCATCAGGCCCTCGGGGCCACAGAGGTAGAAGGTCGTCGCCGGATCGGCGCCGAGCAGGCCGCGGATGCGCTGGCTGTCGAGCCGCCCGCGCTGCCCCTGCCAGGCGTCCTGCGGCTGCGACAGCACGTGCACCACGTCCAGCGACAGATGCCGCCGCGCCAGCTCGCGCAGGCGCTGGTCGAAGACGATGTCGGCCTCGCTGCGGCTGGCATAGACCAGGCGGATGTCGCGCTGCGGGTCTCGCTCCAGCGCGGTCTCGATCAGGCTGATCACCGGCGTGATGCCGCTGCCGCCGGCCAGGAAGCGCAGCGGCCCCTTGCCCTCATCCAGCAGGAAGTCGCCGGTGGGGCCGATCAGCCGGTAGCGGCTGCCGACCTGCAGCGCCTCGTGCACGTGCGAAGACACCCAGCCACCGGGAATCAGCTTGATGGTGCAGGCCAGGCCGCCGCCCTCGGGCACGCTCAGGGAATAGGCGCGGCGCACCACCTGTCCGTCGATCTCGAAGCAATGGGTGAAGTACTGCCCGGCGCGGAAGGCCGGCATCACGCCGTCCTCCGGCTCCAGCACCAGGGTGACGGCATCGGCGGTCTCCCGCCGCAACTCCGCCACGCGCACCGGCCGCGGCGCATGTCCCGGCTGCGGGTTGCCCCAGCGCTTCGAAGGTCCTGTCTCGCGCGGGATCAGGATCCGGCGCGGCCTGCCGAGTGCGAACATCGTTCACCCCGAGTCTGTTAGTGCTCCTCGGGACCCAGCTTGCGAGCGATGCTGCAGGTTGTCAAACGCTCGGTTAATTAGATTACCGCAAGGATATGTCTCGAGTTATCTCCAACTCGTTCACAACGAGTAGCGACGCGAAGCGGCGCATATCGAGGTGCGCACGCTTCGTGGCACCCAGCTTGATCGGTCAGCTATCAACTGAAGACGAATCAGCACGCCCCACCGTCACCGCATTGACGTAATCCGCCCGCAATGTCTTCAGCGGATGTGAGGCCGTGACATGCCCCATGAAGGGCGGATGGATGTTGTAGCCCAGCAGGCCCTGCAACCGCGGCGACATCGCCGCCGCCCGCTCCGGCGGCACGCCGAGGAAGTAGTTCTCCTGGGTGCGGGCCCAGGGCTCGCAGTACTGGTTGGAGAAGGCCAGGCGTGGCGCCATGCTGCGATTGGCGCCGCCACGATGCAGCAGCGTCCCCAGGAAAACCACACAGGCACCGGCTGGCATCACCGTGGGCTGTAGCTGCCGCTCCAGCACCGGACTGGCGGCTGCATCGGCGTCGAAGCCGTCATAGCTGCCGGCGATGGTGGCATCGCTCCACTCGTGGCTGCCGGGAATGATCTCGGTGCCGCCGTTCTCGGTAGTGAAGGCATCCACCGCCACGATCGTGCTGATGCTGATCGCCGGGCGCGGCCGTGAGATGGGGTAGAAACTGTCGTCGCTGTGGATCGGCTGCGGCGTCTCGCCGGGATGGATGCAGATCGCCTGGCTGGCGGTGAGCAGGAAGCCGGGCATCAGGAAACGCTCCAGCAATGCCAGGATGCGCGCGTCCTCGGTGATGCGCTCGAACACCGCGCCGCGCGCCACCAGGGTATAGACACGCTCGGTGCGCAAGCCCTCGAAGTTGTTGCGCCCCTGGTGGCTGCCGAGGAAGGGCGCCAGCCCTTCGCGCACCGCGCGCAGGGTGGCGACGTCCAGGAAGTCAGGGATGATGCTGTAGCCGTCGCGCCGCAGCGCCTGTTCGTGTGCGTCGACGTCGAAGCTCATCGCCCCTCTCCCTATCCCCGGTGATGGAAGTACAGCGCCGCGTAGATGCGCGGCTCCACCTGCAGCCCCTCGGCGCGCTTGCGCTCCAGCCAGTCGTGCACCTGGGCCAGCGGCACGCGGTGCACGGTGATGTCCTCGCCCGCCACGCCGCCGCCATCGTGCACGCGGGTCAGGCCCGTGACCTGCACCAAATGCAGTTGCTCCGAGGCCAGCCCCGCCGCCACCGGTCCACTGATCAGGGTCCGCGCGGCGCTGCCGCGGTAGCCGGTTTCTTCCTCCAGCTCGCGCAGCGCCGAGGCCTCCACGGCCTCGCCCTTGAAACCCTCGTCGTCGCCGATCATGCCGGCCGGCAACTCGATGGTGCGGGCCTGCAGCGGGTAGCGGTACTGCTCCACCAGCAGCAGTTCATCCTCGGGCGTTACCGCAAGGATGAAGGCGGCGCCGGTGGAGTTGGTGCGGGTGACGTATTCCCAGTGCCGGTCCTTCACCAGGCGCAGGAATTTGCCCTCATGCAGGGTTTCGACCTTGCTCATCAATGCACCTCTGTTGAAGCCATCCATGGCGAGACATTCGCGTCTTTTGCTACCCCGGCCCGGCCATCCATGGCCGGGCGTTCGCCGGGCGCAACTGACATTGAGTCAGTCGCGCTATCCCGCCTCACCCCAAGCCTCGACCGAATGCTCTGCACGCGGTCCCTGCGCCAGCGCACGCGCCAGCCAGCGCAGCGCCGGCTCCATCTCGGCCGCCCAGCCGTAAGGCGGATTCAGCACGCAGAGCCCGCAGGCGCGCATCTGGCCCTCGGCCTCCGCCCCGTTGTGCAACTGCAGATCCACGCCCGAGCGCGGATGCTCGCGCATCAGGCGTCGGCGGAAACGATCCGCCTCGTGGCGGTTCTTGACCGGATACCACACGGCATAGACGCCGCCGGACCAGCGTGCCGCGGCCTTCTTCAGGTAGTCGCTGGCCGCGTCGAACTCGTCCGGGCGCTCGAACGGCGGATCGATCAGCACCAGCCCGCGCTTCTCCGGTGGCGGCAGCAGGGCATGGCTCTCGTATCCGTCGCGCTGGTGCAGCTGCATGCGGCGATCCGCCCCGGCCTGGACCTTGAGCTGCTCGAACACCGCGGGCACCTTCTCGCAGGCGGTGACACGATCCTGCTCGCGCGCGCAGGCCAGGCCCAGCAGCGGCGAGCCGGGATAGCGGCCGCCGAAGCCTCGCACCTGTTCCAGGTAGTCGCGCACCGGCGCCGGTACCGCCGCGGAGTCGGCGAGCCGGCCAATGCCCTCGCGGTACTCGCCAGTGCGCTCCGCCGCCGCGTCGGCCAGGTCGTAGAGGCCGCTGCCGGCGTGGGTGTCGAGCAGGCGCCAGGGCTTGTCCTTGCGGCTCAGCGCGCGCAGCAGGCCGCAGAGCAGGACGTGCTTGAAGACATCGGCGAAGTTGCCGGCATGGTAACGATGTTGGTAATGCATGCCGCCAGTGTAAGGCCACGGCCGGGCCCAAGAAAAAACCGCGACACCCGGAAGGGTGCCGCGGCGGGAAATCCGGCGCCCCGAAGGGGGAGAGCGCCGGGATCAGGGGACTGGAAACTAGAAGCCGTACTTGGCGGCCACCTGCAGGCGGTCGAGGCTGCCGTCGGCACCGCTCTCCACCTCGCGCTCGGCATGGCGGTACTCGACGCCCACGGTCAGCTTCGGCACCGGCGAATACAGCAGGTTGAGGCTGGCGCTGTTGACGCTCTTGGTAACGGTGTCGCCGGTCAGGGCCACGTCGTGGTCGGCGCGCAGCATCGACACGGTGGCGGTGCTGCGCCACTTGTCGCTCCACATGTGGCGGTAGGCAAGGAAGGCGGCATAGGCCGAGAAGGCCTCGAGGTCGCCGGAGGCATCCACCGCGGCGTCGTTGACGGTGTTGATCGCGATGTAGCGGCCGATGCCGTCACCGCCGCTGACGGTGAAGCGGATGTCGTCGCGTCCCAGCGGGATCTTGCCGGCGAAGCTCAGGCCGTAGCCGACGTCGCTGCCGGCGCCGTCCTGCTTGAGCTGCCGCACCACGCTGGCCACGGAGAACTGCGCGCCGCCGGCCTCGAAGCGATAGCGCGCCGAGGCATCGGGCATGGTGTTCTGGTCGGTGGTGACCTGGGCGCCGGCAGCGCTGGTCACGGTGGTCTCCGGGTTCTCGATCGACACGTCGAGGCCGCCGACGGTATAGCGCACCAGGGGCTGCCGCACGAAGGGCGTGCCGTCGGTGGGAAAGGCGACGAAGTCCAGCGTCTCGGGCAGTGCCACCAGATTCTGGAAGGTGGACCAGTCCTGGCCGATCAGCCAGTTGTCGACCGTGATGTAGGCACGGCGCAGGCCGACGTTGTAGGCATTGGTGACGCGCTCGTTGCCGGCGCCCGGATTCACGATGAAGTCCATTTCGATGTACGACCCGAGCTTGTAGCCCTCCACGGTCGTATCGGTCTTCAGGAACAGCCGGGTTTCCTTGGCATGCATGTCGAAGTAGGAGCTGCTGCCGCCGGCCGCACCGGACACCGGGATCGCGCCGGGCGCGTAGAAGTCGCGCGCCGAGCCCTGCGCCACACTGCCCTCGCTGAAGCGCGAGTACATGGTGTCGAACTTGATGTAGCCGCCCAGCGTCAGGTTGGTGTCGCCCAACTTGAAGTCGGCCGCCTGGGCCATGGGGGACATTGCCGCGGCGGCCAGCGCCGCCATTACCGTCTTGTTCATCTCCTCTCTCCTTTGCACTGGAATGGCTCTTTTGTTTCGTCAGGCACGGGGCCTGCGTCGATATGGAGGGGGCAACGGCCATGCCATGGCCCTGGAACAGGAAAAATCCCTTTTCCTACAGATGCTTGATCAGTAACGCCCGGATCACGACCCAGCCCCGGGATGTCACCGAAGGTGACGTTGGCGTTACCGTAAGTAACAAATGGGCCGATACTGGCCCCAAGGAGAACGGCATGCGCAAAGGCGAAGACGGACAGGGCGGCGGCGATCACGCCCTCGTGCTGTTCCTGCTGGCGGCGGGCGCCCTGCTGTCGCCGGCACTGCAGCTGTGGGTGGCGCCGGGCATGCCCTGGTGGACGCTGTATGCGGTCTGGGGCGCGATCATCGCGCTGGCCGCAGTGGCGCAGCGCAGCGCATGAGCCCGGAGCTCTGGCAGCTGTTCCTGGCGGCGCTGGTCTACCTCGGCGCGCTGTTCCTGGTGGCCTACGCCGCGGAGAACGGCTGGATTCCCGCGCGCGTCGCGCGCCACCCGCTGACCTACACGCTGTCGCTGGGCGTTTACACCACCACCTGGAGCTTCTACGGCAGCGTCGGCTTCGCGCAGAACCAGGGCTACCTGTTCCTGACCATCTACGTCGGCGTGACGCTGGCCTTCCTGCTGGCGCCGGTATTGCTGCAGCCGCTGCTGCGCCTGGTGCGCGACTACCAGCTCACCTCGCTGGCCGACCTCTTCGCCTTCCGCTATCCCAGCCGCTGGACCGGCACGCTGGTGACGCTGTTCATGCTGGTGGGCATCCTTCCGTACATCTCGCTGCAGATCCAGGCGGTGGTGACCTCGGCGCAAGTGCTGACACAGGAGGTGCCGCCCGGCGTGCTGGCGCTGGTGTTCTGCGTCACCGTCACGCTGTTCGCCGTGCTGTTCGGGGCGCGCCAGGTGACCCCGCGCGAGAAGCACGAGGGCCTGGTGGTGGCCATCGCCTTCGAGTCGCTGATCAAGCTGGTGGCGCTGCTGGCGGCGGCGGCCTTCGCCCTGTTCGGCGTGTTCGGAGGGCCGGCGGGGCTGGATGAATGGCTGCGCGCCAACCCGCAGGCGGTGGAGCAGCTGCACGCACCCCTGCGCGAAGGCGCCTGGAGCACGCTGCTGCTGCTGGCCTTCTCCGCGGCCTTCCTGCTGCCGCGCCAGTTCCACATGATCTTCACCGAGAACATCGAGCCCTCGGCGCTGCGCACCGCCAGCTGGGCCTTCCCCTTGTTCCTGCTGCTGCTGAACCTGGCGATCCCGGTGGTGCTGTGGTCCGGCCAGAAGCTGGGCATGGACGGCGGCGCGGACTACTACGGCCTGCGCCTGGGTCTGCAGGAACCCAGCGGCTGGCTGACCTACCTGACCTTCATCGGCGGCATCTCCGCCGCCAGCGCCATGATCATCGTCGAGAGCCTCGCGCTGGCGGCGATGTGCCTCAACCACCTGGTCCTGCCGCTGTGGCTGCGCGGGCACCGCCCGCGCTCCGGCACCGACTTCTATGGCCGCCTGCTGTGGGGCCGGCGCCTGCTGATCGCGGCGGTGATCTTTACCGGCTACGGCGCCTACCTCGCGGTGGGCGACAGCCGTGGCCTGGTGCAGCTGGGCCTGATCTCCTTCGTCGCGGTCACGCAGTTCCTGCCGGGCGTGCTGGCACTGCTGGCCTGGCCGCGCGCCACGCGCGCCGGCTTCATCGCCGGCACCAGCGCCGGCATGACGATCTGGTTCCTGGTGCTGGTGCTGCCGCTGATCACCGGCCAGCCCTCGCCGCTGGCAACCTGGCCGCTGCACGACGGCAACATCTGGACCTTCGTTACCTTCTGGTCGCTGGCATCCAACCTGCTGCTGTTCATCGGCGTATCGCTGCTGACGCGCCCCACGCCCAAGGAACAGGCCGCCGACCGCGCCTGCCGCCTCGACGCGGTGCTGCTGCTCAGCCCGCAGCCGCGTGCCGCCGGGGTCGCCGCACTGCGCGAGCGCGTCGCCGGCGCGCTGGGGCCGGATACCGCGGCGGCGGAGATCGAGCGTGCGCTGGGCGACCTCAAGCTCGGCGCCGACGAGCGCCGCCCGCGCCAGCTGCACTTCCTGCAGGAGCGGCTGCAGCGCAACCTCTCCGGCCTGGTCGGGCCGCAGCTGGCGCGCGAGCTGCTCGGCGCAACCCCCGCCGCCGGCAGTGCCGGCCCGCTGGTGGAGGAGGAACTGGAACATTCGCAGGACCGCCTGCGTGGTCTCGCCGCCGAGCTCAACCAGTTGCGGCGCTTCCACCGGCAGATCCTGCAGGACCTGCCGGTGGGCGTCTGTTCGCTGGGCCTGAACCTGGAAGTGACGATCTGGAACGAGCGCATGGCCGAGCTCTCCGGCCTGCCCGCCGACGCCGTGCTCGGCAGCCGCGTGGACCAGATCCCGCATCCCTGGAACCGCTTGTTCGGTGACTTCCTGGAGAGCGCGCAGCAGCACCGCTACAAGCTGCAGCTGGACCTGGGCGGCAGGCGCCGCTGGCTCAACCTGCACAAGGAAGACATCGGCGCCGGCGAAGACGACGCCGCGGCCGGCCTGGTATTGCTGGTGGAAGACCTCACCGAACAGCAGCAGCTGGAAGCCGAGCTGGCGCACAGCGCGCGCCTGGCCTCGATCGGCACGCTGGCCTCCGGCGTCGCGCACGAGATCGGCAACCCGCTCACCGGCATCACCTGCGTGGCGCAGAACCTGCGCGACGAAGAGGACGCCGCCGAGCGCCAGTACGGCATCGAGGAAATCCTCAAGCAGTCACGCCGCATCAGCGACATCGTGCAGTCACTGCTGAGCTTCGCTCGGCCAGCGATGCAGGATGCGCGCACCCTGGTGCGCCTGGACCTGGCGGCGCTGGTGGTGGAGGCGATCCGCCTGGTGCGGCTCGCACCCACCGCGCGCGACATCGTCTTCGACAGCCGCCTGGCGCCAGAGCTGTGGATCGAGGGCGACCCTGCGCGCCTGACGCAGGTGCTGCTGAACCTGCTGGGCAACGCCGCCGATGCCTCGCCGCCCGGCGGCCGCATCGAGATCCGTGCGGCGCGTGGCGCCGGCTCGGTGACGCTGGAAGTGCAGGACTGGGGCAGCGGCATTCCCGAGTCCCTGCGCGAGCGCGTGTTCGAGCCCTTCTTCACCACAAAGGACCCCGGCCGCGGCACCGGCCTGGGCCTGCCCCTGGCCTACCGCATCGTCAGCGACCACGGCGGCAGCATCGCCGTGGACAGCCGCGAAAGCCAGGGCACCACCTTCACGGTTCGGCTGCCCGCCGCACCCGATTCCATGGCCACGGTACTGACATGAGCACACTACGGCATCGCCTGCTGATCATCGAGGACGAAGAGGTCATCCGCCGCCAGCTGGCGCGCCTGCTGGCCAAGCACGGCTACGACACCGCCGAGGCCGGCAGCGTGGCGGAAGCCGAAGCCCTGGGCCTGCAGGATTTCGACCTGATCATCGCCGACGTGCGCCTGCCCGGCGTGCTCGGCACCGAGGTGATCGAACGCGCGCGGCCGGTGCCGGTGTTGATCATGACCAGCTTCGCCAGCATCCGCTCCGCCGTAGAATGCATGCAGAAGGGCGCCGCCGACTACATCGCCAAGCCCTTCGACCACGACGAGATGCTGCTGACCATCGCGCGCCTGCTGCAGGGCGGCCTGCAATCGCGCCAGAACGCCGCGCTGAAGAAGGATGTCGCGCGCGACTTCCCGGTGTCCGGCATGGTCGGCGACTGCGCCGCGATGCGCGCCGTGTCCGACCGTATCCAGCGCGTCGCCGGCGCCGACATCACCGTGCTGATCCGCGGCGAGTCCGGTACCGGCAAGGAACTGGCCGCGCGCGCCATCCACGAGCGCAGCACCCGCGCCGCTGGTCCCTTCATCGCGGTGAACTGCGCCGCGATTCCCGACAGCCTGATCGAGGCCGAGCTGTTCGGCCACGAGAAGGGCGCGTTCACCGGCGCCACGCAGCGCAAGCAGGGCCTGGTGGAGGCCGCGCATGGCGGCACGCTGTTCATGGACGAGGTCGGCGAACTGGCCCCGGCGGTGCAGGCGCGGCTGCTGCGCGTGCTGCAGGAAGGCGAGGTGCGCATGGTGGGCTCCACCGCGTCCAGGCGGGTGGACGTGCGCGTGCTCGCGGCCACCCACCGCGATCTCGAACAGATGGTGCAGGAGCGCAGCTTCCGCGAGGACCTCTACTACCGTCTCAAGGTCATGGACCTGACCCTGCCTCCGCTGCGCGAGCGCGGCGATGACGTCGAGCGGCTGGCGCGGCACCTGCTGGAACGCGCCGCGCAGAAGCTCAACCGCGGCGGCATCCGCCTGTCACAGCGCGCGCTGGCGGCGATCCGCGCGCACCATTGGCCGGGCAACGTGCGCGAGCTGGGTAACGCCGTGGAGCGCGCCGTGATCCTCTGTGACGGCCCCACCATCGAGCCCGAGCACCTGGCGATCCCGGTGGGCGCGACACCACCACCAGCGGCCGCCGTCGCCGGCCAGACCAGCCTGGAGGACTACTTCCGCCAGTTCGTGCTGCAGAACCAGGACCGCATGACCGAATCCGACCTGGCCAAGGCCCTCGGCATCAGCCGCAAGACCCTGTGGGAGCGGCGCAGCCGCATGAGCCTGCCGCGTCGGCGAGACTCCTGAGGACCGCGGGACACCGTCTGGCGGGTACCGGCGACCGCAAGCCCGGCACGCGATGTGCAGCCACACCCGCGGACGCGGCAGAATCGTGGCATCACCCTCCACCGGGATTGCCCTTGCCACAGTCGCTGCCTCGCTGCGCCGCCCTGCTGCTGGCCCTTGCCGCCCTGCCGGCGGCGGCCGCACCCGACAGCGCGCGCTGGGAATGCCGCACGCGCGATGCCGCCGGCCAATGCATCGGGCTCAGCACCTATACCCAGCCCGACGGCACGCGCCTGTCGGGCCTGCGCAGCAACCTGGGCGGCGAGCCCGGCTGGCACGGCCTGCTGGTGCGCTACCACCCCAACGGCCAGCGCAGCGAATGCATGGCGGACGCCGCCGGTAACTGCCAGGCCCAGGCCCGGCCACCGCCGCGCGACAGCCGCGGCAGCAAGCCGGCCGCCCGCGGCCCTGCCGCCGCCCCTGCGCCAGCCACCCCCGCTGCCGCGACCGGCGGCCGCATGAACACTGCCTACACCAGCGGCGAGCGTCTGGACTGCGAGGTCGACGCCCGCGGTGCCTGCAATGGCGCGGCGACCCTCTGGCTGCGCAGCGGCGGCCGCATGCAGGGCCGCATCGTGACGGGGCCTTCCGGTCCGGTCTGGCAGGGCCGGCTGGTACACCATTATCCCGGCGGCGATCGCGAGGAATGCGCCCGGGCACCGACCGGGTTCTGCGAAGGCGAAACCACCTACACCTACGCCGACGGCACCCGCCTGATCGGGCACAAGCAATTGAATGGCGACCGGTCACGGTGGACCGGCGAGGTCGTACAGGTCTTCGCCAGCGGCAAGCGCATGCGCTGCGATGCCGGCCGTGAACAGCTCTGCGAGGAGGACACCCAGATCCCGGTGGATGAGCGCGGACGGCCCCTGGGGAAGATTCCGCGCTCGATGGCACGCCGATAGGGCAGAATGGCGGGACATAGCGCGAACCGGACCCGCCACAGGCGCAACCGGTCCATCACCGTCCGGAGCAACATGAAACACATCGTCCATGCCAGCCTTGCCGCTCTCTGCCTCCTGGTCACCGCCTGCGGCAGCACCGGCGGCGCCAAGGCGACCGCCGCCACGCAGGCCCACAACCTCAGCATCTCGCCCGGCACCGGCGCCAACCTGTTCTTCTGCTTCCCCGGGAAACCGCAATGGCAGTACGTCGGCGCGGCAGACCCCAAGGCGGGGCGCAAGGCCACCACGCCGGGTGGCGCCCCGCTGGGCCCCACGCTGGACTTCGACGTGACCACCGCCAGCGTGGTGTACCTGCGCATGGATCTCGGCGACGTGCTCGGCGATCCGGAGGCCGCCAGCGCCAACGGCTATCGGCATGCCGTGGCGATCCGCCTCACGCCGGGGCGCAAGTACAAGCTCGACTGGCAGGTCAGCGCCGACCTGCAGACCACCAAGGGCCGGCTGCTGGACCTGGGCAACCAGATCGTGACGGAAGCGGTGCCGATCACGCGCAACATCTGCCGCTGAACGGCGGCATCAACGAAAAGGGCCTGCATCTGCAGGCCCTTTTTTTGTTCATCGACCGTGCGTCCCGGTCACTACGCCGCGGCATCCGGCGCAATCACCTTGGCCGTACCGGCCTCGGTCATGTCGAAGATGCGGCAGCGCGGCGCCAGGCTGCGCACCAGGCTGATCGCATGGATGCATTCGACGCGGTGAGCATAGGTTTCAGCGCCGCGGGCAATGGTCTGGTTGTCGCCCGCCTGGAAGGTCCAGAACCAACGGCCTTCCGTGTCCCGGTGAATCTCGAAATCTGCCGCCATAAGTCCCTGTGAGCCTGTGTAGTCGTTTGGGCGCTGCATGGGCGCCCTGGTAGCCGAACATTATTCTGGCTGGACGTTACAGGCGCCACCCCGTCCATTCAGCTCAGGGTGCGGCAGGTCACAGCCGGCACCTCACGACACACTTCGTGACAGGCGCGTTACGCTACGTAACATCAGCTTCGCGGCAATATCGGCTCAAGTTGCTGTTTTCGTTGGACATCGCACCTGGCATCCTAACTGCTCCTGAAAAACTACAAGCAGCATCCAGCTGCCCGTGCACGGAGGAGAAACGATGCCCACTGAATTGCTGGAGCGGATCGCCCGCGATCCGCATTACCTGGAATTGACCCGCAAGCGCTCGCGCCTGGCCTGGACGCTGACCGCGATCATGCTGGCGGTGTACTACGGCTTCATCCTGCTGATCGCCTTCGCCCCGGATGTGCTGCGCCAGCGCGTCGGCGACGGAGCCACCACCCTGGGCTTCCCGCTCGGCATCGGCGTGATCCTCACCGCGATCCTGCTGACCGGCATCTACGTCTGGAAGGCCAACGGCGAGTACGACCGTCTCACCGCCCGTATCCACGAGAAAGTAGGAGGCCAGCCGTGAGCCTGCGCAAACTCCTTGCCGCCTCCGCCGCGGCCATCGTCCTGCCGGCCCACGCCGCGGGCGCCCTCGAAGGCGCCGTGACCAAGTCCGAGATCAACCCCATCGCCATCGCGATGTTCCTGGCCTTCGTCGGCCTGACGCTGTTCATCACCAAGTGGGCCGCCGGCCGCACCAAGTCGCGCGCCGACTTCTACGCTGCCGGTGGCGGCATCACCGGCTTCCAGAACGGCTTGGCGATCGCCGGCGACTACATGTCGGCGGCCTCGTTCCTGGGCATCTCGGCACTGGTGTTCGGCTCCGGCTTCGACGGCCTGATCTACTCGATCGGCTTCCTCGTCGGATGGCCGATCATCATGTTCCTGATCGCGGAACGGCTGCGCAACCTCGGCAAGTTCACCTTCGTCGACGTCGCCGCCTACCGCCTGAAGCAGACGCCGATCCGCACGCTGGCCGCGTCCAGCACGCTGGTCGTGGTGGCCTTCTACCTGATCGCGCAGATGGTGGGCGCGGGCCAGCTGATCAAGCTGCTGTTCGGCCTGGATTACGCCACCGCGGTGGTGATCGTCGGCGTGCTGATGGTGGTCTACGTCACCTTCGGCGGCATGCTCGCCACCACCTGGGTACAGATCATCAAGGCCGTGCTGCTGCTCGGCGGCGCGAGTTTCATCGCCTTCATGGTGATGCGCCACGTCGGCTTCTCCTTCGACCGCATGTTCACGCAAGCCATCTCGGTGCACTCGAAGGCCGAAGCCATCATGGGCCCCGGCGCGCTGGTGAAAGACCCGATCTCGGCGATCTCGCTGGGCCTGGCACTGATGTTCGGCACCGCCGGCCTGCCGCACATCCTGATGCGCTTCTTCACCGTGAAGGACGCCAAGGAAGCACGCAAGAGCGTGTTCTACGCCACCGGCTTCATCGGCTACTTCTACATCCTGACCTTCATCATCGGCTTCGGCGCCATCATCCTGGTGGGCTCCAACAGCATCTACCTGGACGAAAAGGGCGGCCTGCTCGGCGGCAACAACATGGCGGCCGTGCACCTGGCCCACGCGGTCGGCGGTGAAGTGATGCTGGGCTTCATCTCGGCAGTGGCCTTCGCCACGATCCTCGCCGTGGTCGCCGGCCTGACGCTGTCCGGCGCCGCCGCGGTATCGCACGACCTCTACGCCAACGTCTTCGCCCGCGGCAAGGTCGACGACCAGAAGGAACTGAAGGTCTCGCGCATGGCGACCCTGGCACTGGGCGTGGTGGCGATCCTGCTCGGCATCGTCTTCGAGAAGCAGAACGTCGCCTTCATGGTGGGCCTGGCCTTCGCGGTCGCGGCCAGCACCAACTTCCCGATCCTGATCCTGTCGATGTTCTGGAAGGGCCTGACCACCCGCGGCGCCGTGGTCGGCGGCGGCCTGGGCCTGGCCACCGCGGTGACGCTGACCGTGCTCGGACCCGCCGTATGGGTAAAGGTGTTCGGCTACGAAACGCCGATCTTCCCCTACGACGCGCCCGGCCTGTTCTCGATGACCGTGGCCTTCCTCGGCTGCTGGCTGTTCTCGATCACGGACAGCTCCGCCCAGGCCAGCCGCGAGGCTGCGCTGTTCGAGGGCCAGCTGGTGCGTTCGCAGACCGGCATCGGGGCCAGTGGCGCCTCGTCCCACTGAGCTTCATCGCGGCCATTTGACCCGCAACACAGGCGATAGACACCGGGGGGCCTTCGTGCCATAAGAAGGCCCCCCGGCGTTCTCGCCGGCACACGAATCATCAAGAAAACCAGCTCTGCGGAGACAGGCATGAGTTCCGACAACATCGCATCCGTCCTTACCGAAACCCGCGTCTTCCCGCCGCCGGCGGAATTCGCCGCCCGCGCCCGGCTGAACGCCGAAAAGCTCGCGGCACTGCACGCCGAGGCAGAGGCCGACCACAACGGCTTCTGGGCCAACCTGGCGAAGAAGAACCTCGGCTGGCAGACGCCGTTCACGCAGGTGCTGGACGACAGCGCCGCGCCGAACTACCGCTGGTTCACCGACGGCAAGCTCAACGCTTCCGCCAACTGCCTGGACCGCCACCTGCTGGCCCGCGGCGACAAGATCGCGATCCGCTTCGAAGGCGAGAAGGGCGACACCCGCAACTACACCTACAAGCAGCTCCACGCCGAGGTCTGCAAGCTCGCCAACGTGCTCAAGGCCCAGGGCGTGACCAAGGGCGACCGCGTGGTGATCTACATGCCGATGGCGCCCGAGGCGGTCATCGCCATGCAGGCCTGTGCCCGCATCGGCGCGATCCACTCGGTGGTGTTCGGCGGCTTTTCCGCCAGCTCGCTGAAGGACCGCATCGAGGACACCGGCGCGCGCCTGGTGATCACCGCCGATGGCGGCCACCGCGCCGGCAACATCGTGCCGCTCAAGAAGGTCACGGACGAGGCCCTGGCGCAGGGCTGCAAGACCATCGAAAAGGTCATCGTGCACCAGCGCACCGGCCACGGCGTGGACATGCAGGCCGGCCGCGACCTCTGGTGGCACGATCTGGTGGACGCCGCCTCCGATCGCTGCGAGCCGGAATGGGTCGAGTCCGAGCACCCGCTGTTCCTGCTCTACACCTCCGGCTCCACCGGCAAGCCAAAAGGCGTGCAGCACTCCACCGGCGGCTACCTGCTGGGCGCGACGATGACCACGCAGTGGGTCTTCGACATCCGCGATGACGACGTCTTCTGGTGCACCGCCGACGTCGGCTGGATCACCGGCCACTCCTACGTCACTTACGGCCCGCTGGCCAACGGCGCCACCATCCTGATGTACGAAGGCGCGCCGACGATCCCCGATGCCGGCCGCTTCTGGAAGATCTGCCAGGACCACGGGGTGACGATCTTCTACACCGCGCCCACCGCGATCCGCGCGCTGATGAAGCTGGGAGAGGAATGGCCCAACAAGTACGACCTCTCCAAGCTGCGCCTGCTCGGCAGCGTCGGCGAGCCGATCAATCCCGAGGCCTGGATGTGGTACCACCGCGTGATCGGCAAGGAGCGCCTGCCGATCGTGGATACCTGGTGGCAGACCGAGACCGGCTCCATCATGATCGCGCCCGTACCCGGTGCCATCACCACCAAGCCCGGCTCCTGCACCAAGCCCCTGCCCGGCATCTGCGTGGAAGTGGTGGACGAGTCCGGCACGCCGATCAGGGAACAGGATGCCGGCGGCTACCTCGTCGTCTCCAAGCCCTGGCCCTCGATGCTGCGCACGGTCTGGGGCGACAACGACCGCTACGTCAAAGCCTACTGGGGGCAGTTCCAGAACAAGTACTACGTCGCTGGCGACTCCACGCACCGCGACGCCGACGGCTGCTACTGGATCCTGGGCCGCATCGACGACGTGCTGAACGTCTCCGGCCACCGCCTGGGCACCATGGAAGTCGAAAGCGCCCTGGTCTCTCACCCGCGCATCGCCGAAGCGGCCGTGGTCGGCCGCCCGCACGAGGTCAAGGGCGAGAGCGTGTTCGCCTTCGTCATCGCCAAGGGCCCGCGCCCCACTGGGGAAGAAGCCGACAAGCTGGCCAAGGAACTGCGTGACCACGTCGCCAAGGAGATCGGCGCGTTGGCCAAGCCGGACGACATCCGCTTTGCCGACAACCTGCCCAAGACCCGCAGCGGCAAGATCATGCGCCGCCTGCTGCGCTCCATCGCCAAGGGCGAGGAGATCACGCAGGACACCAGCACGCTGGAGAACCCGGCGATCGTGGCGCAGCTGGCGGGGCGCGCGTGAAAAACGTGAACTGACTAAATGTCAGTTCACGCACGCGCGCGCCCGGCCATGGAATGTTTGGCCCCGCCTCGGCATGACTCAATGTCATGCCGAGGTAAGCCAGACATGGGCCGGGGCCAGATCGGGAGGTGAGGTCCCGCCATGGACGGCGCCACCGCACTCTCTAACAAAGCCCGCTTCGGCGGGCTTTTTCTTTTTCATGGGCCGACTCTTCCCATCTGCCACAGCGCCTATTTTTCCAACCACAGCAGGTGCTTGCACCCACTCCGCATTGACAGCACCGGGACTTGCTTCTACCTTCAATGAACATCGTTCATTTCAGAACGAATACGGAGGAAGACGTTCATGCCGAGCCTGCTCACCCGAATCCGCAGCCTGGTCACCGCCCGGGCCCACCACCAGATCGACGAGATCGAGAACCCGCAGGTGATGGCGGCCCAGGTCCTGCGCGACCTGGGCGACGACCTGCAGCAGGCCAACCAGGCCCTGGTCGTCTCGCTGGGTGCCGAGAAGCAACTGCAACGCCAGCGTGAAGCGGCCGGTGCCGAGGCCGTGGATTGGGAACAGAAGGCCGAGCGCCTGCTGCAGGCCGGTGACGAGCCCAAGGCTCGCAGCGCGCTGGAGCGTACGGTGCAATCGCGCAATCGCGCCCAGGCCCTGGAAACACCCCTGGCCGCATCCCAGCGCGCCACCGCTCGCCTGCGCGAACAGGTGCAGCACCTCAAGGCGGAACTGGAAACCGCGCGCAGCCGCGCCGCCGTGATCACCGCCAACCAGACCGCCGCCACGGCCCTGGGCAGTGCCGCGCGCGCCACCGACAGCTATACCCGTGCCATGGACCGGGCCCAGCAAATGGATCGCCTGTCGCAGAAGGCTTCGCGCTACGAATCCGAGGCGGAAGCCGCGGCCGAGCTGCTCAACGAGGACGGCCGCTTCGAGCGCGAGGTCGCCCGCGTGGACCTGGGCGCGGAAGTGGAGGCCCGCTTGGCGGAGCTTAAGGCGCGCATCGCGGGTGCTCCTGCCGCGCCCATTAATTGATCAATGTTCATATGAACACCATGAACGACAGCCAGGGCTTCTCGCCACTGCGCGCCGTCCGCCTGCTGCTGGCTTCCACCGCGATGGCCTTTGCCTTTGCCCTGCCCGGCAGCCTGCACCTGCTGCACGAGCTGCTGCAGCTCATCTGAGGAACAACCATGGACACGAGCGACAACTTCGACTCCACCCGTCTGGACTCGCCGGGCTGGATCTTCTTCGTCAAGGCGTCCTTCGCCTGCGCGTTCGGCGGCATGGTCTTCGGCCTCACCGTGATGCCGGTAGAGATCTGGATGCGCGGCTACATGATCCTGGGGACGCTGTTCCTGACCGGCGCCACCTTCACGCTGGCCAAGACCCTGCGCGACCAGTTCGAGGCCAACAAGCTGATCAACAAGGTGGCGCAGGCCCGCACCGAGAAGCTGCTGAAGGAATACGGGATTCAGAACTGATGAACGCAAGACAGCATGCCATCGAGGCGGCGGGCCGGCTGGAGCCGCTGCTGGCGGACGGAGACCTGCTCTTCACCCGCCTGCGCAATCCCTTCGGCCGGCGCATCGCCGAGGCCTCCGCCAGCTGGACCTCGCATGTCGGAATCGCCTTCCACGATCCGGCCAGGGGCTGGCGCGTGGCGGAGAGCCGCATCCCGCTGTCGGTCTACAGCCCGCTCGCCGGCTTCCTGGGGCGCAGCGAGGACTGCGGGGTGGTGGTGCGCAGACCACGAGACCCGCTGCTGCCTGAGCAGGTGGCGGCCCTGCGCCGCGAGGCGGAGAGCCGTTTCGGCCTCTGGTACGACACCGGGTTCAAGTACGAGCGGCACCGGCGCGCGTTCTGCTCGAAATTCGCCTACGACGTCTATCGCAAAGCCACTGGCATCGAAATCGGACAGAAGGAGAGCTTCCGTGAGCTGCTGCTGCGCAATCCGGAGCCGCGACTGGGCTTCTGGCGCTGGTGGTACTTCGGACGGATTCCCTGGAACCGCGTCACGGTGACCCCCGCCAGTCAGTTGGAATCATCACTACTGGTGGACGTTTACGATAATCGCAAACCTTTGATCGTCGAAACAGTGTCGTCCGCTATATCGGCGACCATCTGAATCCAGGCAGGTCAAAAAGAGGGAAAGCCATCCACGGCGAGACTTCTGCTCGCCCATGTCACCCGCCCATGTTTGACTTACTTCGGCATGACATCGAGTCATGCCTCACCGCGGCCAAACATTCCATGGCCGGGCCTTCGCGTGACGGTGCCACCTGCGAGCCAGCTGGAATCGCCACGGCTGATGGACGTCTACGACCGGCGCCGCGGCTTCAACGGCCCGAAGAAGGCGGTGATCATCTCCTCGCAGTACAGCGTGTAGTCGCTGCTGCGACCGCCCCAACTCAGCTTGCCGCTCACCGCCAGGGAGCCGATGCCGTGGATGCCGCCCCAGAAGGTCGTGGCGCGCAGCCGCAGGGCATCGGCCTTGAGCTTCGGCTCCAGCGCGGCCAGCGTCGTCTCCACCAGCTCGAACAGGCGGCGGATGCGCGCGTCGGCCGTGGGGCGCGGCTTCATCTCCTCCGGCAGCTGGTGCTCGAACAGCAGGCGCCAGCGGTTGGGGTTGCCGGTGGCGAATTCGATGTAGCCCCTCGCCATCGCGCCGAGCCGCTCGCGCGGGTCGTCCAGCACCTCGATCCGGTCGCGCAGCGACAGGTAGATCGCGTCGGCGGTGCGTTCGTTGAGCGCCGCCAACAGGTCGTCCTGGTTCTGGAACAGCAGGTAGAGGTTGCCGACGGTATAGCCGATGGCCTGCGCCACCTTGCGCATGCTCAGCTCGTCGATGCCTTCGCGGACCAGGATCAGCTCGGCCGCGGCGATGGCCATGTCGCGCTGCTGCTCGCGGGTGTGGAGGTTGCGTCGTCCCATGGGAGGCATTGTGCGGGCGGAACTGATCGGCGTCCATTTGCGAGGCGGATCGGGGCGCCGGGGTACTGCGCGCGCCCTGCCCGGGCCGTTACACTGCCCGTCACAAGAACGACATGAAGGGAACCCCATGAGCCAGGACAGCCAGTTCAGCCTGCTGCGGCAGCGCCGCTTCGGCCCGTTTTTCCTGACCCAGGCGCTGGGTGCATTCAACGACAACGTCTTCAAGAATGCCCTGGTGATCCTGGTGACCTTCGGCATCGCCGGCCTGGCCCAGGAGCAGATCAGTTTCTACGTGAACCTGGCGGCGGTGCTGTTCATCCTGCCGTTCTTCCTGTTCTCCGCCACGGCTGGCCAGCTGGCGGAGAAGTATGAGAAGTCGCGCCTGATCCGCGGCATCAAGCTGCTGGAGATCGGCATCATGGTCCTGGGTGCGGTGGCCCTGTGGATCGGCAACATCCCGATGCTGCTGGGCGTGCTGTTCCTGCTCGGTTTCCAGGCGGCGCTGTTCGGGCCGGTGAAGTACGCCATCCTGCCGCAGCACCTGCGCGAGGAAGAGCTGGTGGGCGGCAATGCCTGGGTCGAGGCCGGCACCTTCCTGGCGATCCTGCTGGGTACGGTACTGGGCGGCTGGCTGGTGGCCCAGCCCGGCGGCACGCACTGGATCAGCGCGGCGATCATCGTGTTTGCCCTGGCCGGCTACGCCGCCTGCCGCGCGATCCCGCCGGCTGCGCCGGCCGCGCCGGAGCTGCGCATCAACTGGAACCCGCTGACCGAGACCCTGCGCAACCTGCGCTTCATGCGCAGCAACCGCACGGTGTTCCTGTCGGTGATGGGCATCTCCTGGTTCTGGCTCTACGGCGCCGCTTTCCTGTCGCAGATGCCGACCTACGCCAGCCAGGTGCTGGGCGGCGATCCCTCCGTGGCGACGCTGCTGCTGACCCTGTTCTCGGTGGGGATCGGCACCGGCTCCTTGCTCTGCGAGCGCCTGTCGGGCCACAAGGTGGAGATCGGCCTGGTGCCGCTGGGCTCCATCGGCCTGACCCTGTTCGGCATCGACCTCTACCTGGCACACCCGGAGGCTGCCACCGTCAGCGGCCTGAGCGCGAAGGCCTTCCTGGAGCAGCCCGGCGCGTGGCGCGTGGTGGCGGACCTGGTGCTGATCGGCGTCTTCGGCGGCTTCTACATCGTGCCGCTTTATGCACTGATCCAGACCCGCTCGGACCCCGCGCACCGCTCGCGCATCATCGCCGGCAACAACATCCTCAACGCCCTGTTCATGGTCGTGGCCGGTGCCCTGGCGGTGGGACTGTTCAAGGCCGGGCTGTCGATCCCGGAACTGCTGCTGGTGGTGGCGCTGATGAACGCGGCAGTGGCCGTGTTCATCTACTCGCTGGTGCCCGAGTTCCTGATGCGCTTCATGGTCTGGCTGCTGACCCGCACGCTGTACCGCATCGACCAGCGCGGCATGCAGAACATCCCGGACGAGGGCGCGGCGGTGATCGTCTGCAACCACGTCAGCTTCGTCGACGCCCTGATCCTGGGCGGCAACATCCGCCGGCCGGTGCGCTTCGTGATGTACCACAAGATCTTCCGCATCCCGGTGCTGAACTTCATCTTCCGCACCGCGCGCGCCATTCCCATCGCGCCGGCCAAGGAAGACGAGGCGCTGATGCACAAGGCCTTCGCGGAGATCGAGGCCGCGCTGGCGGCCGGCGACATCGTCGGCATCTTCCCGGAGGGCGGCCTGACGCCGGACGGCGAGATACAGGGCTTCCGCTCCGGCATCGAGCGCATCATCGAACGCAGCCCGGTGCCGGTGATCCCCATGGCCCTGAGCGGGCTCTGGGAGAGCATGTGGTCGCGCCGCGACAGCCGCCTGCGGCGCATGCGCCTGCCGCGGCGCCTGCGCGCCCGCATCGGCATGAGCGCGGCCCCGGCCGTGCCGGCAGCCGAGGTCCGGGCGGAGTCGCTCGAGCAGACGGTGCGGGAGCTTCGCGGCGCCCATCCGTGACCGGATACCTTTACCGGCTTACCCCGGCATCGGACAATATCCCTTCGGGGATGTCGGTATCCGGGGATCATGGCAAAGATTGTCAGAAGGACGCGGGAAGGGGCGGAAGAGATCGAGCTGGGTTCGTTCCAGCTGACCATCGGCCGCCGTCCCGACAATAACGTCGTCATCGACAACGCCTACACCGCGCCGCAGCATGCCGTGGTGGGCTTCGCCGATGGCCGCCATTACATCGAGGACCTGAAGACCACCCACGGCACCCGCCTCAACGGCTCCGCCGTGCGGCAATCGCCGCTGCGCCACGGGGACACCATCCTGATCGGCCTGCAACGCCTGGAGTTCGTCGACCCGCCGGTCACCCGCGCCCCGCCGCCGGCAACGGCCCATCGCCCCGGCGTGGCCCCGGCCCCGCTGCCCCCCACACCGGCGCCGGCCCTGCCCGTTCCGACCGTGGCCAGCCCGCTCACGCCCCCGCCGGCGGCACCCGCCCCGGCAGGCCCGTTCGACCTGTCGCTGCTGAGCGCCCTGCCGGATGTCGGGCCCGAAGTGCGCCAGCCCATCGACACGCCGCCTTCCGGGCTGCTGGACCAGCTGGTCGGCTCGATCCGCTCGCACCGCGAGCGCGAACAACAGGAGCGCGAAGGTGTCCAGGCGCGCCTGCAGGCCGAGTGGAGCCAGGCCGTCGCCTCCGCCGAACAGCTCAAGCTGCGGGTGGAGGGCGATCCGCGCGTCCATTACTTTGCGATCTCACGACGCAACAACGACATCATCATCCGCGCCCAGCGCGCCGCCGACCTGCCGGTGACCTTCACCCAGCTGTCCCTGGAACATCCGGAGGACAAGGGCCACGCGCTCACCGGGATCTGGCTGCGCCGTACCGGCCAGGGCGACCGCTGCTATGCCACCGCCCGGGAGGTGATGGCGGAACTGGTCCGCGAGTTGGCGTTCCTGATCGCCTGAGGCATCCTGTACAGGGCGTCAGAAGCTGACCAATTTTGTCAGCGACGCTCCGCCACGGCCCCCTGAGCCCCCGGGGATCCGGGAGGCGCGAATCTTGCACGGGGGCTCGAAGACGAATCCGGCTCGCCTGAGCGCCGGTGGCCAACCCATATCGGGGGATGTGGTGGGCTATCCATTGCATGTGTCCCCGCGCCTGCCGACAATGTCACATCGAGGATTCGCACCCGTACCAGGACCCAGGACCGAGATGGCAAAGATCATCCGCAAGTCGGGGGCCGCGACCGAGGAATGGCCGTTGGGCCAGACCTCGCTGTCGATCGGCCGCCGGCCGGATAACCACATCGTGCTGCCCGACACGTTCGCGTCGGGTCGTCACGCCATGATCGGTTACGTCAACGGCCGCTATTTCGTCGAGGACCTCAAGAGCAGCAACGGCACGATCCTCAACGGCCAGCGCATCAGCCGGGCCCCCCTGAAGAACGGCGACGTCATCTATATCGGCGCGCAACGCCTGGAATTCCATGACCAGGTTGCCGGCGCCTCGTCTGCCGCGGCCGCCGACACCATGGCGACCACCATCATGCGTGCCCCCTTGCCGCTCCAGGAACCGCCACCGGACGCCACCCTGCCGCTGACCGGTGTGTCGGGCGTGCCGGTGCCCCCGCGCCTGTCGGCCAGTTCCAGCGATCCGGGCACCGAGCCCTTCCTGATCCCGGCCCTGAGCGCCGTCCTGGCTCCGCCACCGCCGCCCGCCCCGCCACCGCCCCCTCCTCCGCCGCCCGTGGCCGCCGCTCCGGCGCCCAAGGCAGCGCCGCCGGCTGCCAGCACCCCGCCGTCGCCGATCGCCGGCTTCAACTTCATCCTGCCCGACCTGGACGCCCCCAAGCCCGCCGAGGCCGCCCCTGCCCCGTCGGCCGCCGATCCCCTGGAGGGCATGGCGCGCTCGATCCGCGCGCACCGTGAACGCGAGCAGCAGGACAAGCAGGAGAGCGAGGCCAAGCTGCGCGCGGAGTGGGAAAAGATCGTGGGCTACTGCGAGAAGCTGCAGATCAAGCTCAAGGACGACGCGCGCATCCGCTACTTCAACATCTCGCGCCGCAGCGGCGAGGTCACGATCCGCGTTCAGCCCGACCCGAAGCTGCCACAGCAGTTCATCACGCTGAGCCAGGAGCACCCGGACCACAAGACCGGCGTGATCTCCGGCGTCTGGCTGCGCATGACCGGCATGCCGGACCGCTGCCACTCCAGTGCCGACGCCGCGATCGGCGAGCTGGCACGCACCGTGGCCTTCCTGTTCGTCTGAAGCTTCGTCGCAACGAAAAACGGCGCCCCGAGGGCGCCGTTTTTCGTTCAGCCGGCATCCTTACGAACGCCTGGCCATGAAGGCCACACGTTCAAACAGGTGCATCCTTCGATACATCCGCGCCAAGGCGCGGACACTCAGGACAGGCTTGATGAGGACTGTTATGAACGCCTGGCCATGAAGGCCACGCGTTCAAACAGGTGCACGTCAGCTTCGTTCTTCAGCAGGGCGCCGTAGAGCGGCGGCAACGACTTCTTGGTCGAGGCATCGTGCAGCACGGTCGGGTCGATGTCCTCGGCCAGCAGCAGCTTGAGCCAGTCCAGCAGCTCCGAGGTCGAGGGCTTCTTCTTCAGGCCGGGGATGTCGCGCAGGCCGAAGAACACCTCCATGGCCTCCTTGATCAGGTGCTTCTTCAGCCCCGGGAAATGGACGTCGACGATCTGCTGCATCGTCTCCTTGTCCGGGAAGCGGATGTAGTGGAAGAAGCAGCGGCGCAGGAAGGCGTCCGGCAGCTCCTTTTCGTTGTTGGAGGTGATGATGATGATGGGGCGATTCTTGGCCTTGACCGTCTCGCGCGTCTCGTAGACGTAGAACTCCATCTGGTCGAGCTCGCGCAGCAGGTCGTTGGGGAACTCGATGTCGGCCTTGTCGATCTCGTCGATCAGCAGCACCGGGGCCACCTCGCTGTCGAAGGCCTCCCAGAGCTTGCCCCTGATGATGTAGTTGCGGATGTCCTTGACCGACTCCTGGCCGAGCTGCGAGTCGCGCAGGCGCGACACTGCGTCGTACTCGTAGAGTCCGTGCTGGGCCTTGGTGGTGGACTTGATCGCCCAGTCGATGAAGGGGCGGCCCATCGCCGTGGCGATTTCACGCGCCAGCTGCGTCTTGCCGGTGCCGGGCTCGCCCTTGACCAGCAGCGGGCGCTGCAGCGTCACGGCGGCATTGACGGCCATCATCAGGTCGTTGGTGGCAACGTAGGTATCGGTACCCTGAAAGCGCACGGGGCGGTCCTCGGAAAAGTGCGTAAGAGCCGCAGTTTAAAGGATGGCGGGGCGGTCCGGCAGTTCGTTGCCGGCGTCACTGCGGCCGGGGCCATGGCGCGCCAGCACGCCGGCCACGGCCTCGATGCCGGCCAGCGCCCCGGAACGGAAATCGCCCTTTCCGAAATGCCGCTCCATGGCGCGGCAGCAGGCCTCCCATTCTTCCTGGGGCACGCCGCCGCCACCGGCGCCGCGGTCAGCAACGATCTCCACATCGCGATCAGCCAGCAGCAGGTAGATCAGCACGCCGTCGTTGTGCGCGGTGTCCCAGACCCCGAGCTGCGCAAAGGCCTGGATGGCCCGCTGGCGCGGCGTGATGCCGCCCCAGACCGCCGCCGGATCGAGCGCCGCCTCGATGGCGAAGCGGATCTCGCCGGCATGACGGGCCTCGAGTGCTTTCACCGCCGCCTCGATCTCGGCCAGCACCGGCGCCGGGAATAGCCGGCGCAGGGTCCAGGGGCCGGCCATCATGTGTCGCATCAAGCGGCGCAGTCTCATCTCACCAGCCTCCCGAGGCGCCACCGCCACCGAATCCGCCACCGCCGCCGCCGAAGCCACCGCCGCCGAAGCCACCGCCCCAACCACCTCCGCTACCCCAGCTGCCATGGCTGCCGCTACCCCAGCCGCCGCTGGAGGGCCAGCTTCCGCCACCGCCGGAGAATCCGCCCAGCAAGCCGACCACGAAGAACAGCAGGCCAACCGCCACCGCGACAAAGGCAGCGACAAAGGCGTTGCCCAGCAGGAACAGCCCGAGGGGGTAGGTGACGGCGCCCGAGACCAGGCTGCTGATCACCGCACGCCGCAGGCTGCCGCCGGTCGCCAACAGCACCAGGAATGCGACGCCTAGCACGGACAGCAGGGACCGCACATCGAAATCGCGTTTCGCCTGGCGAGCCGGTGGCGGTGGCAGGCTTTCGCCCTGGATCAACGCCATCAGGCGCTCGGTGCCGTCCTCCACGCCGCCGGCAAAGTCGCCTTCGCGGAAACGAGGCAGGATGATCTCCTCGATGATGCGCTTGGCCACGGCGTCCGGGATCGCGCCCTCCAGGCCGTAGCCGACCTCGATGCGCAGCTTGCGGTCATCCTTGGCTACCAGCAGCAGCACGCCGTCGTCCTGTTCCTTGCGCCCGATCTTCCAGGCCTCGGCCACGCGGATCGAATACTGCTCGATCGATTCCGGCTGCGTCGTCGGCACCAGCAGCACCGCCACCTGGCTGCCATGCTCGCGTTCGAGCTTGTCCAGCTTGCTCTCCAGGCGCTCGCGTTCGCCGAAGCCGAGCGTGCCGGTCAGATCGGTGACCCGCGTGCGCAGCTCCGGCACCGCGACCTCGGCGGACACGGTGAAAACGGCCAGCAAGGCCAGTACCGCCAGCAGGCGCCGGAGCATGGAGCGCGCTTACTTGCCGAAGTCCACCTTGGGCGGCTCGGCGATAGCCTTCTCGTTCTCCACCGTGAAGCTCGGCTTGACCTTGGCTCCGGTCGCCATCGCGGTGAGGTTGGTGGGGAAGGAGCGCACCGTCGTGTTGTAGACCTGCACCGACTCGATATAGCGGTTGCGCGCCACGGTGATGCGGTTCTCGGTGCCCTCGAGCTGCGCCTGCAGGTCGCGGAACAGCGTGTCCGACTTCAGCTGCGGATAGTTCTCGGATACCACCAGCAGGCGCGACAGCGCGGACGACAGCTCGCCCTGCGCACTGGCGAACTGCTTGAGTGCCGCCTCGTCCTCGAAGCTGCCGGCATTGATGTTGACCGAGCCGACGCGGGCGCGGGCCTCGGTCACCTGCACCAGCACGTCCTGCTCCTGCTGGGCATAGCCCTTGACCGTGGCGACGAGGTTGGGCACCAGGTCGGCGCGGCGCTGGTACTGGTTCAACACCTCCGCCCAGGATGCCTTGATGGCCTCGTCCTGGCCCTGCAGGGCGTTATAGCCGCAGCCACTCAGCAGCAGCGCCAGGCCCAGCAGGCCGGCTTGAAAAAGACGGGGCATCGAAGGCTCTCCATGAAGATCGATACGCCTACCATGGAGCGGATGGGCTGGCGAATCAAGAGGACGCCGCGCGGGGACCAGGGCCTCAGGCCGGGGTGAACAGGGCGCGCAGCTCGTCCTCGCTCCAGCCGGCGATGCTGCCGGACTCGGCCAGCAGGGCATCGGCCAGCGCACGCTTCTGCTCCTGCATCTCGGCGATCTTCTGCTCCACGGTGCCTTCGGTGAGCAGCTTGTAGACGAACACCGGCTTGTCCTGGCCGATGCGGTGGGCACGGTCCGTGGCCTGCTGCTCCACCGCCGGGTTCCACCAGGGATCGTAGTGGATCACGGTGTCGGCAGCGGTCAGGTTCAAGCCGGTGCCGCCAGCCTTGAGGCTGATCAGGAACAGCGGGGCATCACCGCGCTGGAAGCGTTCCACCAGGGACTCGCGGTCGCGACTCTCGCCGGTCAGCTTGAGGTAGCGCATGCCCTCCTGCTGCAGGCGCTCCTCGATCAGCTCCAGCATGCTGGTGAACTGCGAGAACAACAGGATGCGGCGGCCCTCTTCCAGCATCTCCGGCAGCAGGTCCATCAACAGCTGCAGCTTGGCCGACTCGGTGACCTGTGCCGCCGCGTCCATCTTCAGCAAGCGCGGATCGCAGCAGACCTGGCGCAGCTTCAGCAGCGCGTCCAGCACCACGATGTGGCTGCGCGCCAGGCCGCGGGAAGCGATCTCCTCGCGCAGGCGCTGGTCCATGGACAGGCGCAGCGTCTCGTAAAGCTCGCGCTGAGCCCCTTCCAGCGCCACGCTGCGGATCAGGTCGGTGCGCGGCGGCAGCTCCGTGGCGACCTCCGCCTTGGTCCGGCGCAGCAGGAAGGGCTTGATGCGGCGCAGCAGCTGCTCGCGCGCATCCTGGTCGCCGTTCTGCTCGATCGGCTTGCGGTAGCGCTGTCGGAACTCGGCCTCGCTGCCGAGGTAACCCGGCATCAGGAAATTCATCAGCGACCAGAACTCGCCGAGATGGTTTTCCATCGGCGTACCGCTGAGGCATAGCCGGTGCCGCGCGCGCAGCTGGCTGACCTTCTGCGCCGCCTGCGAGCGGCTGTTCTTGATGTACTGCGCCTCGTCCAGCACCAGCAGGTGGTACTCGTGGCGCGACAGGGCCTCGTGATCCCGCGCCAGCAGCGGGTAGGTGGTCAGCACCAGGTCGTGGTCGCGGATCTCATGGTGCCGCAGGCGCCGGTCCTGGCCCTGCAGCACCAGCACGCGCAGCGCCGGGGCATAGCGCTTGGCTTCGCGGCGCCAATTGAACATCAGGCTGGTGGGCGCCACCACCAGGCAGGGGCGGTCCATGCGGCCGCTTTCCTTCTCCAGCAGAAGGTGGGCCAGGGTCTGCAGCGTCTTGCCCAGGCCCATGTCGTCGGCCAGCACGCCGCCGAAACCCTGCGCGCGCAGGAACTGCAGCCAGTTGAGGCCCTGCTGCTGGTAACCGCGCAACTGGGCGTTGAGTCCCTCCGGCGGCGCCACCTCGACCACGCCGGCCAGCGGGCCGGGGGCCTCGCCGTCGAAGCGCAACTGCGGCAGGTGCAGCAGCTCGTCCAGCGTCAGGGCCTGCGGCCGCGGCAGCCACAGGCGGCCACCGTCGTCGAGCCAGGTCGCCGTGAACAGCTCGCGCAGCAGGTTGAGCACCGGCTTGAGCCGGCCGGCCGGCACGCGGATCCAGCGGTCGCGCGCTTCGTCGCGCAGCAACAGCGGCGTGTCGTCCTCCAGCGCGGCGAATTTCTGCGGCGTCCAGCCGGCGCGCGGGTCCTGCAGGAAGGCCACCAGCAGCGGCAGCAGCGGCAGGCGCTCGCCCTCCACGTCCACGTCCAGCGCCACGCCGAACCAGTCCCGGCCCTCGCCTTCCTGCATCTGCAGCAGCCAGTCGGGCTCCGGCTCGCACAAGCGGAAGCTGAAGTCGCGATCGACGTCGATCTGCCAGCCCTCGCGCTGCAGCGCCGGCAGCGGCTCGGCCATCAGCTTCAGCCAGTCGCGCTCGCTGTGGGGCGTCAGCAGCGAGGGACGCTTGGGGTCGAAGGACACCAGCCCCAGCGCCACCAGGCGCCGGAAGGCCACGTCCTCGGCGGTCGGATCGCGCAGCAGGAAGCCCTGCCCATGTTCGCCCACCGACGGCTCGCCGTAGCGGCAACGCTGTACGCCATAGTCGAACAGCAACTGCGCGCAGTCGCGCACGCGCTCGTCACGGCCACCGTAGCCGTGTTCCGTGCGCAGCAGCCGTACGACCGGCAGCGGCCAGGGCGGAGTCACCGTCATGGTCGCGGTCGGCTGGAACTAGCCCTTGGCGCGCTGCTCGAGGATTTCCACGGCAGGCAGCTTCTTGCCCTCGAGGAACTCGAGGAAGGCGCCGCCACCGGTGGAGATGTAGTCGATGCGCTCGGCCACCTTGAACTTGTCGATCGCCGCCAGGGTGTCGCCACCGCCAGCCAGCGAGAATCCATCGGCCGACGCAATGGCCTCGGCGATGGCCTTGGTGCCGCCGGCAAAGCTGTCGTACTCGAACACGCCCACCGGGCCGTTCCAGACGATGGTGCCGCAGGACTTCAGCAGCGCCGCCAGCTTCTTGCGGGTCTTGGGGCCGATGTCGAGGATCATCTCGTCGGACTCCACTTCATCGGCGCTGCGCACCTCGGCATGCGCCTCGGCGGAGAACTCGGAGGCCACCACCACGTCCTCCGGCAGCGGGATGTCACCGCCGCGAGCCTGGATCTTGGCCAGGATCGCACGTGCCTTGTCCAGCATGTCGGCCTCGTGCAGCGACTTGCCCACCGGCTTGCCCATGGCGGCCAGGAAGGTGTTGGCGATACCGCCGCCGATGATCAGCTGGTCGGCCACGTCGGCCAGGTTTTCCAGCAGGTCCAGCTTGGTGGAAACCTTGCTGCCGCCGACGATCACCGCCAGCGGCTTCTTCGGCGTCGCCAGCGCCTTGCCCAGCGCGTCCAGCTCGGCGGCCAGCAGCGGTCCGGCGCAGGCGATCGGCGCGAACTTCGCCACGCCGTGGGTCGAGGCCTCGGCGCGGTGCGCGGTGCCGAAGGCGTCCATCACGTAGACGTCGCAGAGCGACGCCATCTTCTTCGACAGTGCCTCGTCGTTGTCCTTCTCGCCCTTGAGGAAGCGGGTGTTCTCACCCAGCGCGATCTGGCCCGGCTCCATGGCGATGCCATCGATCCAGTTGGTGATCAGCGGCACGGTGCGCTCGAGCTTCTCGGAGAGCCAGGCGGCCACCAGCGTCAGCGAGGCCTCGGGGTCGAACTTGCCGGCCTTCGGGCGGCCCAGGTGCGACACCACCAGCACCGAGGCGCCTTTCTCCAGCGCCAGCTTCAGCGTCGGCAGCGAGGCGCGCAGGCGCGCGTCGGAGGTGATGCGGCCATTGGAGATCGGCACGTTGAGATCCTGGCGGATCAGCACGCGCTTGCCGGTCAGGTCCAGGTCGGACATGCGAAGGACGGTCATTTTGAAGCTCCGGGAATCGGGAATCGAGAATCGGGAATCGTCAAAAGAAAAAGGAATGGGGAACCGGAACCGTCTTCAACGATTCCCGATTCCCCATTCCCGATTCCCGTATTTACTTACTTGCCAGCAACCACGCGAACCATCTCGAGGCACTTGTTGGAGTAGCCCCACTCGTTGTCGTACCAGCTCACCAGCTTGACGAAGGTCTTGTCCAGGGCGATGCCGGCCTCGGCGTCGAAGATCGAGGTGCGGGCGTCGCCGATGAAATCGGTGGCCACGACCTTGTCCTCGGTGTAGCCGAGGATGCCCTTGAGGGCGCCTTCGCTCTGGGCCTTCATCTCGGCCTTGATCTCTTCATAGGTGGCCTCGCGCTCGAGGTCGACCGTCAGGTCCACCACCGAGACGTCGGAGGTCGGCACGCGGAAGGCCATGCCGGTCAGCTTCTTGTTCAGCTCGGGGATCACCACGCCCACGGCCTTGGCGGCACCGGTGGAGGACGGGATGATGTTCTCGAGGATGCCGCGGCCACCGCGCCAGTCCTTGCTGCTCGGGCCGTCCACGGTCTTCTGCGTGGCGGTGGCAGCGTGCACGGTGGTCATCAGGCCGCGCTTGATGCCCCACTTGTCGTTCAGCACCTTGGCAAGCGGCGCGAGGCAGTTGGTGGTGCAGGAGGCGTTGGAGACGATCGCCTGGCCGGCGTAGGTCTTGTGGTTCACGCCGTAGACGAACATCGGGGTGTCGTCCTTGGACGGGGCCGAGATGATCACCTTCTTGGCGCCGGCGGCGAGATGCTTCTCGGCGCTGGCCTTGTCCAGGAACAGGCCGGTGGACTCGATCACCACTTCGGCGCCGATCTCGTTCCACTTCAGGTTGGCGGGATCGCGTTCCTGCGTCAGGCGGATCTTCTTGCCGTTGATGACCAGGGCGCCGCCCTCGATCTTGATGTCGCCCTTGAAGCGGCCATGCACGGAATCGTACTGCAGCATGTACGCGAGGTAGTCCGGCTCCAGCAGGTCGTTGATGCCGACGATCTCGATATCGCCATCGAAGTTCTGCACGGCGGCACGCAGCACGTTGCGGCCGATGCGGCCGAAGCCATTGATACCTACTTTGACGGTCATCTCACTTTCCTCGGTTTCAAAGACTGCGGATCGTCCGCAGCGTCAGGTAAAAACAAAAGGGCGCCTCGCGGCGCCCCTCCAATCATTTGCCCAGCAGCGCGGCAACCTTCGCCACGACGTTTTCGACCGTGAAGCCGAAGTGCTTCATGACCGCCGCCAGCGGCGCAGACTCGCCGTAGGTGTCCACGCCGAGGACCTCGCCCTCGTCGCCGACCATGCCGGCCCAGTACAGCGAAACGCCGGTCTCGATCGCCAGGCGCTTGCGCAGCGCCTTCGGCAGTACCGACTCGCGGTAGGCGGCATCCTGGCGGCGGAAGATCTCGGCGCAGGGCACCGACACCACGCGCACGTTGATGCCCTGCTCGGCCAGCTTCTTGGCCGAGTCGACGGCGAGCTGCACTTCCGAGCCGGTGGCGATCAGGATGCCCTCGGCCGCCGCCGCCGGCTCCCACAGCACGTAGCCGCCGCGGCGGGCATCGCTGAAGTGCTGTTCCGGATGCGCCTGCGGCACCAGGTTCTGGCGCGTCAGCGCCAGCGCCGAGGGGCCGTCCTTGCGCTCGATGGCGTCCTGCCAGGCGATGGCGGTCTCGAACTGGTCGGCCGGGCGCCACACGTTCAGGTTGGGGATCAGGCGCAAGGATGCGACGTGCTCCACCGACTGGTGAGTGGGGCCGTCCTCGCCTAGGCCGATCGAGTCATGGGTGTAGACGAAGATGCTGCGGATCTTCATCAGCGCGGCCATGCGCACGGCGTTGCGCGCGTAGTCGCTGAAGGTCAGGAAGGTGCCGCCGAAGGGAATCAGGCCGCCGTGCAGGGCGACGCCGTTCATGATCGCCGACATGCCGAACTCGCGCACGCCGTAGTTCACGTAGTTGCCGTCGAGGCGGCCGTGGCGCAGGGCCTTGTGGCCCTTGAAGTCGGTGCAGTTGGACTCGGTCAGGTCGGCGGAGCCGCCGAACAGCTCCGGCAGGCCCGAGGCCAGCGCGTCCAGCACGTTCTTGGAAGCCTTGCGGGTAGCCACCGGCTTGTCGAACTTGGCGGCCTCGGCCAGCGCGGCGGCGGCGTGCTCGGCCCAACCGGCCGGCAGGTCGCCCTTCATGCGGCGCTCGAACTCGGCAGCGTCCTCGGGGAACTTCTCGGCGTAGGCGCGGAAGGCCTGGTCCCAGGCCTGCTGGCGCTGCTTGCCTTTCTCCAGCGCGCTCCAGCCGGCGCGGATGTCGTCCGGAATCTCGAAGGGCGCGTGGGTCCAGCCCAGCTTCTCGCGCACCAGCTTGATCTCCGCCTCGCCCAGCGGCGAACCGTGGCTCTTTTCCTTGCCCTGCAGGTTCGGCGAGCCGAAACCGATGATGGTCTTGCAGCAGATCAGCGTCGGCTTGTCCTGCGTGGCGCGGGCGGTGTCGATCGCCTTCTTGATCTCGGCCGGGTTGTGGCCGTCGACCTTGCGGATCACCTGCCAGCCGTAGGCCTCGAAGCGGGCCGGCGTGTCGTCGCGGAACCAGCCCTCGACCTCGCCGTCGATGGAGATGTTGTTGTCGTCGTAGAACACCACCAGCTTGCCCAGGCCCAGCGTGCCGGCCAGCGAGCAGACCTCGTGGCTGATGCCTTCCATCAGGCAGCCGTCGCCGGTGAAGGCGTAGGTGTAGTGATCGACCACGTTGTGGCCGTCACGGTTGTAGCGGGCGGCGAGCACGCGCTCGGCCAGCGCCATGCCCACGGCATTGCCCAGGCCCTGGCCCAGCGGGCCGGTGGTGGTTTCCACGCCCGGGGTGATGCCGTATTCCGGGTGGCCGGCGGTCTTGGAGTGCAGCTGGCGGAAGTTCTTCAGTTCCTCGATCGGCAGCGGGTAGCCGGTGAGGTGCAGCAGCGCGTAGAGCAGCATCGAGCCGTGGCCGTTGGACACCACGAAACGGTCGCGGTTGGCCCAGGTCGTGTCGGCCGGGTTGTGGCTCAGGTAGTCGTTCCAGAGCACCTCGGCGATGTCCGCCATGCCCATCGGCATGCCGGGGTGGCCGGAGTTGGCCTTTTGCACGGCATCCATCGACAGGGCGCGGATGGCATTGGCGAGTTCGAAGCGGTTCGTCGCGGGCATAGGGGAGCGGCGGCCTGAGGGAAACAAAAAGGGCGCATATTTTCAGGGTTTGCGCGCGCCGGGGCAAGGAAACTCCCGATTCATCCGCCCCCCAGGGCACAAAAAAGCCCGGCGACCAGGGTCGCCGGGCTTTCATATCAATAACTTACTGCGCTTTGTCGGACCGCGCCGCCCACCATTTCATGGAATGCGGTGCCTGCTGGCGCTGGCCGCCCAGGGAGGGGTACAGCAGGCTGTGCCCGACATCCTCGGCCGCCGGCTTGGAAAAATCGCAGACGCCGCCCGGGAAGATCGAGCGCATCTCGGCCACCTGCGCCTCGCTGAGCTTGCCGGCGTAGTCGGCCGGGTCCACCGGGCGCAGCTGGCAGCGGATGATGTCGTCGGTCATCGGCATGCCGGCCACCATGCGCGGCGTCTTGGTCACCGGCAGCGCCAGCGAGCAGACCCCCAGGCCCGAACCGTCGTTGTTGTAGAACTCCGGCAGGTCCACGCGCAACGGGATGCTGACGTCGAACTCCGGGATCAGGTCGTGCAGCGGCCCGAGCTGCGGCAGCAGCGGCAGCTGCGCCAGGCCCAGCGGCAGCAGGATCGCGTCCGGCAGCTCCAGGCGCCCGCCGATGGTGCCGAAGACACAGCGGTCGGCCGCCGCCGCCGGCTTGGCCTCGATCACCGCCGCCATGTGGTCACCGCCGTACTCCGGCCGCTGCAGCGACTCCAGCCACTGCTCCATCACCGGATAGCCGTCGGCCTGGGTCACCACGCCGCGCCACAGGCCCTGGGTCGTCACCTGGCCGGTCTGCTTCTGCAGGCGCGAGCGCACGATGAACGGACGCACCGCTTCATGGATGTTGGCCACCGGGATCAGGTCCAGGTAGGGGGCGTGGTCCAGCACCGGGGTCTCGGCCAGGGCGCCGCGGCCGATGACGCCACCGACCAGGTAGGCGGTCTTGGCCATCTGCTCGTTCATGCGCATGCGCTCGGGCACCGGCTGGCCGTCGATGTTGAAGCCACCGATGTTGCGGTTGACGTCAAGAAACTCCTCGGCGCTGATGGTGCCGGCCAGCAGGGCCCCCAGGCCGTACTGCACGCCGGTGTTGTCGAGCGGGCGGTTGGCATAGCCGGTGGCCGGGTCACGGCCGAAGATGTTGACGTTGGCGTCCTGCACCGTGCAGCGCACGCCCCTGAGGTTCGGTCCGTTGGGATTGTCCGGGCCGCGGTAGCGGTCGGCCTCCGGCACCGGACCGCAACCGGTCTCGGGGTTGAGCAGGTCCAGGAAGGCGTCGACCCAGGACTGGCAGATGGCATTGAGCGGGTTGCCCACCAGCAGGTTGTGGCCGTTGACCGCCGCCTGCTTGCCCACGCTCCAGTTCAGCGAGCTGTTCTCGTAGTAATGCTGCAGCAGGCCGCAGTCGGCCACCGTCATCGCCGTGGTCAGGATGTCGGCGAAGGTCGCCGTCGGCATCGCGCCGCTGAGTACGCCCGGCGAGCTGTTGGCCAGGTTGTACTGCTGCAGCGCAGCGCCCGAGCCGTTGGTGCCGATCATGAAGCGCACCGGGCCGTACTTCTCGGTGATGTGCTCCTTCATCAGCATCGCCGTCTCGGCACTGATCAGCGGGTTGCAATGGTTGCCGAAGGCACTGAGCGTGTTGTGGATCACCAGGTCGCCCTTGCCCAGGCGGTCGGCGATGCCCACCAGGTTGATCAGCAGGTTGTCGGCGGAGATTTCGGTCAGCGCCAGCGCGCCCAGCACCAGGTTGGGGTCACTCTTGCCCTGCTGGTAACCCACGCCGCAGGACTCGCCGAAGACGTAGTAGACGTGGCCGTCCCATTGCGTGGCGGCAAACGGTGCTTCGGCGCCGCGGGCATGCGGGTCATCCAGCACCGCGAGGCGCGCGATGCCACGATTGATGGTGGCCGACTCCATGCGCACCACGAAGGGCACGGCGCGGCCATCCTTGGTCTCGGTCATGATCACGTCGCCCGGGTAGGCGGCGTAGGGATCGGTGAGCTCCTTGAAGCCCTGGCTGGTCAGCGAGCGGTAGAACCACTTGTACTGCGTGACGATCGAGCAGTTGGCGTCGATCGGCGCGCCGAGGCCGTTGTCCTCGGTGCGGCAGATGAAGGGCTTCTGGTGCGGGCCCGACGATACCGGGCCGGTAATCGGGTGATTGAGCACGGTCAGCTCGGCGCGGCGCGTGCCCGCGTCGCCGGTGACCGTGGCCGCCAGGCGGTTGGCGCCATCGACCAGACCCGTGACCAGGCCGCGCACCTCGCCACCCTCGGTACGCGCGAACGCCGCGCTGACATCGACACCGTTGCGCGTGACCTTGAAGCTGTCGCCCGCGGCCAGGCCGCGCAGGCCCAGCAGCACGTCACCGTCGGTCACCGCCTCGGGCAGCGTCGAGAGCGTGATCATCTCGAACTGGCCGGCCTCCAGCGGCGGCGTGGCGCGGGTGTGGTAGTCGGCCTCGACCAGGTTGGTGCCGCCGACCCCGCCGCCCTCGCCGTCCACTGATTCGGAACGGCCGGTGCAGCCGGCCAACGCCCACAGCAAAGCCGCGCACAGTGCTGTGCGCCTCGTCAGGGCCTTCATGTTTTCTCCTCCCGCTAGATGAATGTGAAGCTTTTGTTATGGCGCCAACATAACGTCTGCGCTGCGGTAGGGAAATGAGCGGAAATTACTAAGCGTCAGGCTTGGGAGCGGGCTTGGGCGGCTGGGCACGCCGGGCGCGGAACACCAGATACACCATCCAGGGAAACGCGAAGCTCCACCAGCCGATCGCATCGGCCAGCGGGAACTCCGCCATCTGCGGATCGCCGACGTAGCGTTGCAGGCGCACCCAGGCGTAGACCGCCACGAACAGCCAGCACAGCTGCGTGGCGGCCAGCCACAGCAGCCGCGACCACCAGCGCAACCGCGGGTGGAACAGGATCAGCAGCGGCGGCAGGAACAGCAGCACCGCATTGAGCAGGCCGCGCGGGGTCGCGGGGAACAGCTGGGCGAACAGATCCATCAGCCCTGGCCCTTCCTGAACTTGATGCTGCAGCCCAGGCTGGGCTGCTGGCGCTCGCTGGCTTCGCGCCCGGCCAGCAAGGCATCCAGCGCCGCGCGCAGCTCGGCGCCCGTCACCGGCCGGCCGTTGCCGGGCGTGGAATCGTCCAGCCGGCCACGGTAGGCCAGCCGCAGTCCGGCGTCGAACAGGAAGAAATCCGGCGTGCAGGCCGCCTGGTAGGCGCGCGCCACGTCCTGGCTTTCGTCGTAGAGGTAGGGGAACGGATAGCCCAGGGCCCGCGCGGCCTCGGCCATCGGCCCGGGTGCGTCCTCGGGGTAGGCCTGGGCGTCGTTGGAGGAGATCGCCACCAAGCCCACTCCGCGGCCCTGGTAGTCGTGCGCCAGCCGCACCAGTTCGGCGTTGACGTGCTTCACGTAAGGGCAATGATTGCAGATGAACATGACCAGCGTGGCGTATTCCGCCCGGACATCGGCCAGTCCCAGGCGCCTGCCGCTGAGGGTGTCGGGCAGGCTGAAATCCGGTGCAGATGTGCCCAGGGCGAGCATGCTGGAGGGTGTGGGGGCCATTCTTGGCTCTTTAGATGGTCGGATTCGGGCGCTGCGGGCCGGGCTTTTGTGCAAGATTAGCCGCCCCGGGCCCCCTAATTCATCCCTATGGCGAGCTCGGCCCGCAGGCTTTACAATATCCGCTCATCCGCATAAACGGATTGAGACTCCCGTTTACCCCATTTCGAGGGCTGCATCGATGTCCGAATACCTGTTTACCTCCGAGTCCGTTTCCGAAGGCCATCCGGACAAGATGGCGGACCAGATCTCCGACGCCATCCTCGACGCGATCCTGGCGCAGGACCCGCGCGCGCGCGTCGCCTGCGAGACCCTGGTGAAGACGGGCGTGGTCGTGCTGGCCGGTGAGGTCACCACCAGCGCCAATATCGACGTCGACGCCATCGCGCGCGGCGTGGTCAACGGCATCGGCTACAGCAACACCGAGGTCGGCTTCGACGGCCACACCTGCGGCGTGCTCAACATCATCGGCAAGCAGTCGCCGGACATCGCCATGGGCGTCGACGGCACCGCCAAGAAGGCCAAGGCCGCCGAGGACATCGGCGCTGGCGACCAGGGCCTGATGTTCGGCTACGCCTGCAACGAGACCAGCGCCCTGATGCCGGCGCCGATCTTCTACGCCCACCGCCTGGTGGAGCAGCAGGCCAAGATCCGCAAGGCCAAGAAGGGCGGCCTGTCCTGGCTGCGCCCGGACGCCAAGAGCCAGATCACGCTGCGCTACAAGGACGACCAGGTCGCCGGTATCGACGCCGTGGTGCTGTCCACCCAGCATGACCCGAGCATCAAGCTCAAGGACCTGCGCGAGGCCGTGCTGGAAGAGATCATCAAGCCGGTGCTGCCGGCCAAGTGGCTGAGCAAGGCGACCAAGTTCCACATCAACCCGACCGGCAACTTCGTCATCGGTGGCCCGGTGGGCGACTGCGGCCTGACCGGCCGCAAGATCATCGTCGACTCCTACGGCGGCTGGGCGCGCCACGGCGGCGGCGCCTTCTCCGGCAAGGACCCGTCCAAGGTCGACCGTTCGGCCGCCTACGCCGCGCGTTACGTCGCCAAGAACATCGTGGCCTCGGGCCTGGCCGACCGCTGCGAGGTGCAGGTGAGCTACGCCATCGGCGTGGCCGAGCCGACCTCGATCATGCTCACCACCTTCGGCACCGGCAAGGTCTCCGACCAGGCCCTGGAGAAGCTGGTGCGCCGGCACTTCGACCTGCGTCCGGGCGGCATCATCAAGATGCTCGACCTGATCCACCCGATGTACCAGGCCACCGCCTCCTACGGCCATTTCGGCCGCAAGCCCTTCGACTTCAAGGGTGCCGACGGCAAGACCCACTCCGCCTTCTCCTGGGAGAAGACGGACAAGGCCGAGCTGCTCGCGTCCGACGCCAAGAAGCTGAAGTAAGCCGCAGCAAGGGGAGGTGGCGCCGCCGCCTCCCCTTTTTTCAAGAGATATTCCGGAGTCACCCATGAACGCCCAGCTCAAGCCCGCTACCCTCGACTACAAGATCCGCGACATCGGCCTGGCCGAATTCGGCCGCAAGCGCGTCCGCATGGCCGAGGAGGAAATGCCGGGCCTGATGAGCATCCGCGCCAAGTACGCCCCGCTGCAGCCGCTCAAGGGCGTGCGCCTGACCGGCTCCCTGCACATGACCAAGGAAACGGCCGTGCTGCTGGAGACGCTCAAGGCACTGGGCGCCTCGGTGCGCTGGGCTTCCTGCAACATCTTCTCGACGCAGGACGACGCCGCGGCCGCCGTGGCGGCCGCCGGCACGCCGGTGTTCGCCTGGAAGGGCGAGACGCTGGAGGAATACTGGGACCTGACGCTGGACTGCGTCACCCACACCCTGGCCGACGGCACGCTGACCGGCCCCGAACTGGTGGTGGACGACGGCGGCGACGTCACGCTGCTGATCCACAAGGGCTATGAACTGGAGCTGGGCGACAAGTGGGTGGACAGCCCCTCGGACAACCATGAAGTGCAGGTCATCAAGAACCTGCTCAAGCGCGTCGCCAAGGAACGCCCGGGCTTCTGGACCCGCGTGGTCAAGGACTGGCGCGGCGTCTCGGAAGAGACCACCACGGGCGTGCACCGCCTGTACCAGATGATGGAAGCCGGCAAGCTGCTGGTGCCCGCCATCAACGTCAACGACTCGGTCACCAAGAGCAAGTTCGACAACCTCTACGGCTGCCGCGAATCGCTGGCCGACGGCATCAAGCGCGCCACCGACCTGATGATCGCCGGCAAGGTCGCCTTCGTGGCCGGCTACGGCGACGTGGGCAAGGGCTCGGCGCACTCGCTGCGCGGCCTCGGCGCCCGCGTGATCGTGTCCGAGATCGACCCCATCAACGCCCTGCAGGCGGCGATGGAAGGCTTCGAGGTCAAGACCATCGACGACGTGCTGCCCTACGCCGACATCTACGTCACCACCACCGGCAACAAGGACATCATCACCCTCGAGCACATGAAGGCGATGAAGAACAACGCCCTGGTGTGCAACATCGGTCACTTCGACAACGAGATCCAGATGGATCGCCTCAACGCCTCCGGCGCGGTGCGCGACACCATCAAGCCGCAGACCGACCGCTACAGCTTCCCGGACAGCGGCAAGTCGATCTACGTGCTGGCCGAAGGCCGCCTGATCAACCTGGGCTGCGCCCACGGCCACCCGTCCTTCGTGATGTCCAACAGCTTCTCCAACCAGACGCTGGCGGCGATGGACCTGTGGGCCAACAAGGACAGCTATCAGAAGACGGTCTACCGCCTGCCCAAGAAGCTCGACGAGGAAGTGGCACGCCTGCACCTGGCCCAGATCGGCGTGAAGCTGACCACGCTGACCCAGGCCCAGGCCGACTATCTCGGCGTGCCGGTGGAAGGCCCGTACAAGCCCGAGCACTACCGGTATTGATGAAGACGGGAATCGGGAATGGGGAATCGGGAATCGTTGCAGCGGCCTCATGAGAAACTCGAAGTCTGGCGTGATGCCATGGACTTCGTGGAGGCGGTGTATCGATTCTCAGCCTCTTTCCCGACTGACGAGCGGTTTGGCCTAACAGCGCAGCTTCGCCGCGCCGCCGTCAGCATTCCCTCGAATATCGCTGAGGGTGCAGCGCGACGCTCGCGCCGTGAGTATATGAACTTTCTGTCTATAGCCAGAGGCTCACTGTCCGAGGCTGACACCCAGATCAAGATAGCAACGCGATTACGGTTCGCGGAGGAGCCTGCGGCTCTGCGTGAACTGGTGGATCGCCTGTTTGCCAAGCTCACTGCGCTTCTCGCCAAGCTCGACGAAGCCGAACGGAGTTCGCCGTGACGATTCCCGATTCCCGGTTCCCGATTCCCGGAGAAATTCATTTCTCCTTCGAGCTGTTCCCGCCGCGCACGCCCGAGGGCTGGCAGAAGCTGCCCAACCTCGTGCAGAAGCTGGCGACGGTGCGTCCGGCGTTCTTCTCGGTCACCCATGGCGCCGGCGGCTCCGACCAGCACGGCACCTACGAGGCGATCGTGCAGGTGGTGGAGCACAGCGGCATCGAGGCCGCGCCGCACCTGACCTGCGTCGGCTCCACCCGCGCCAACGTGGCGGCGCTGCTGCAGCGCTACCGCGACGCGGGCGTGAAGCGCATCGTGGCGCTGCGCGGCGACCTGCCGCAGGGCTACGAAGGCGCTGGCGCACCGGGCGAGTTCCACTACGCCAACGAGCTGGTGAGCTTCATCCGTGAGCAGCACGGCGAGCACTTCCGCATCGAGATCGCTGCCTATCCGGAGATGCACCCCCAGAGTGTCACCCCGGCCCAGGACTTCGACAACTTCCGCCGCAAGGCGGAGGCCGGCGCGCATGCCGCGATCACGCAGTACTTCTTCAACGCCGACGCCTATTTCGACTTCGTCAATCGCTGCGAGCAGGCGGGGCTGAAGATCCCGGTGATCGCCGGCATCATGCCGATCACCAACTTCGCACAGCTGGCGCGCTTCTCCGCCGCCTGCGGCGCCGAGATCCCGCGCTGGATCCGCCTGCGCCTGGAGCAGTTGCAGGACGACAAGCCGGCGCTGCTGGACTTCGGACTGGACGTGGTGACGCAGCTGTCGCGCACGCTGCTGGACAATGGCGCTCCCGGCCTGCACTTCTACACGCTGAACCAGTCGGAGCCGACGCTGCGGCTGTGGAAGAACCTGGCGCTTCCCATGCCCGTGACGGCAGCCGCCTGAGGTGTTGCTGCTCGCGGCGCTGGCCTTCGCGGTCCTGAGCATGGGGGCAGCCTGGCTGGAGCAGGTGCTGCACCAGCGCACCCGGGAAGAAGTCCTGCGGCTGTGGATCCAGTGGTTCCTGCTGCCCCTGGCACGCGTGTTCTGCCTGATGTCCTTCATCGTGCTGGCCGGCGCCTCGCTGTTCGGGCTGCCGGCCATGCCCTCTCCGGCCGAACTGCTGGCGCAGGCCCCGGGCCGCACCGACAGCCTGATCACCTGGCTGTTCTTCAGCGGTCTGCTGCTGCCGGCCATCCCGCTGCTGCAGCGCGCGCCGGGGCTGGTGCTACCCCTGCAGGGTGGCGCCGGCGTGGCCCTGCTCTTCACCTGGATGGCGGCGGCGGTGGGCTTCCACGGCACGCGCCTGCTGCCGGACCTGCCGATGCTGCTGATGCTGGCTGCGCTGTCCGGCTTCGCGATGGCCTGCGCCCATCTGCTGACGCAGGCGGTGTCGGACGAGGTCCGCCGCCAGGAAGCCTACGACCTGCTGCTGCTCTGGCTGCAACTGCCGCTGCTGGTGGTCTACGGCCACTGGCTGGGCAACCAGTTGCCCGCCTAGGTGTTGAGGTTCGACACGTTGTTCAGCGGTATGCGGCTGATGGGAGGCTGGAATCCGAGGGCGGAGTGTCGTCGGTGGTGATTGTAGTGGTGCTGCCAGCAGGCGAGGTGCCGGGTTCGTTCATCGGAGTGGCGGT
>JASBRP010000022.1 GCA_030149365.1 Solimonas sp. | reverse complement strand
GGCTTCAGCCGCGATCTTGAGCGGTCCACAGCAAAGATCGCGGCTGAAGCCGCTCCCACGGGACGGCTGGCCTGCGACAATACCGTCATGAAGATTCTCGCTCTCGATACCGCCACAGAAGCCTGTTCCGTCGCCCTGTCCGTGGATGGGCGTATCGAAGAGCGCTTCGAGACGGCCGGCCGCAGCCACACCGAGCGCATGATGCCGATGGTGCAGGAGCTGATGGCCGGCGCCGGCCTGGCGTTCTCGCAACTCGACGGTATCGCCTGCGGCATCGGGCCCGGCAGCTTTGCCGGGGTGCGTATCGGCGTCGGCTTCGTCAAGGGACTGTCGCTGGCCCTGGACCGGCCGGTGGTCGGCGTGTCCTCGCTGCCGGCGATGGCGCTGCGCGCGATCCGTGGCGGCGCGCCGCAGGTGCTGGCGGCGATCGATGCGCGAATGAACGAGGTCTATTGGGGCGCCTACGTGGCCGCCGCCGATGGGCTGCCGCGCGCCCTGCACGCCGAGGGCGTCTGCGCCCCCGCCGAGGTGCCTGCCGTGGCCGCTGGGGACTGGACGGCGGTCGGTACCGGCTGGGGCGCCTATCCGGAGGCGTTGCCGGCGGCCTTCGGCGTGACGCCGACTCGGACCGTGGCCGACGCCCTGCCGCACGCCGAGGACATCCTGCGGCTGGCCCTGCCGCAGTTCCAGGCGGGGCAGGCCCTCTCCGGGGACCTGCTGCTGCCGGTCTACCTGCGCAACAAGGTGGCCCTGACCCTGGTCGAACAGGCGGCGCTGCGGGCCAGCCGATAGCGCTCGCTGGTAGCAGGCGGCCGATTCAGGCAGAATTCGCGTCCCTCGCGCCGGACCCCGGCACGAAACCTGTCTATGGTGGCCCGTGCCGGCCCTCCGCGACGGCAAGCCGTGAACCCCGCCAGGCCCGGAAGGGAGCAACGGCAGCGGTGTCGCTGGGTGCCGGAGTCAGCTGGTACGGGCCGCCACCCTCTTGGCTTTCCGCAGCGCTACTGCGCTCGCCATGCCCCGGCGCCGATCAAGCAACTGATCCGGGCCGGGGGCATATTGCGTGCCGGCGGTGCTCGGAATGCTCGCGTACTGATGTACGCTCCGCTTTCTGCGGCTCCGGCGGCCCACAATCTGCCTTCGCTCGCTACGCGCTGCGAAAACCCAAGGCCCCTGGAGTGAATTCCCAGACTGGCCTGACCCGCCCCAATCCGCGACAATCGCGGTTCACCCATTCTTCCTGCCACCCATGAGCTATCTCGCGCTGGCCCGCAAGTACCGTCCGCGGAAATTCGAGGACGTGATGGGGCAGGGGCATGTCGTCAAGGCGCTGTCGCATGCGCTGGATGGCGACAAGCTGCACCCGGCGATCCTGCTGACCGGTACGCGCGGTGTCGGCAAGACGACGCTGGCGCGCATCATCGCCAAGTGCCTGAACTGCGATGCCGGCGTCAGCGCCAATCCCTGCAATGTCTGCTCGGCCTGCCGGGAAGTGGACGAAGGGCGCTGCGTGGACCTGCTGGAGATCGACGCGGCCTCCAATACCGGCGTCGACGACGTGCGCCAGGTGATCGAGAACGCGCAGTACGCGCCGGCGCGCGGCCGCTACAAGGTCTACCTGATCGACGAAGTCCACATGCTGTCCAAGAGCGCCTTCAATGCGCTGCTTAAGACGCTGGAGGAGCCGCCGCCGCATGTGAAGTTCATCCTGGCGACCACCGACCCGCAGAAGCTGCTGGTGACGGTGCTGTCGCGCTGCCTGCAGTTCAACCTCAAGCGCCTGCCGGTATCGGTGATCCGCGACCAGCTGGCCAAGGTGCTGGACGACGAGGCGGTGACCTACGAGATTGCCGCGCTGACCGAGATCGCGCGTTCCGCCGATGGCTCGATGCGTGACGGGCTGTCGCTGGTGGACCAGGCCATCGCCTTCTCCGGCGGCCAGGGCCTGAAGCGCGAGGGTGTGGAGGAGATGCTCGGCACCACCGGCCGGCAGACCCTGTTCGAGATCCTGGCGGCGCTGGCCAGCGGCGATCCGGACGCGCTGCTGGCCTGCATCCAGCGGCTGGAGGAACAGGCGCCGGACTACGGCGCGCTGCTCAACGACCTGGCCGGCCACCTGCAGCGCATCGCCGTGCTGCAACTGCTGCCCAATGCCCGCGCCGAAGACGACGATGCGGCGCTGGTGGAGTTGAAGGACCGCATGGGCCGCGAAGACGTGCAGCTCTACTACCAGATTGCCGTGCTGGGCCGTCGCGACATGCCCTGGGCACCGGATCCGCGCATGGGCTTCGAGATGACCCTGTTGCGCATGCTGGCCTTCCGCCCGGGCTCGGCCCCGGCGCAGAGCGCCGGCAGCACGCCGCAGGCCCGCTCCGCGCCGGCTGCCGCGGGCGGTGGGCGGGCGGCTGCTGCCGCTCCCGCCGTAGCTCCGGCCGTGACGCCTGCCGCGGTTGCCACGGCGCCGGCCCGCACGCCGCCCTCGATCCTGCTGCGGCCGGATGCGGCCTGGGATGAGCGCGTGGAGGCCCTGGGCCTGGACGGTTTCACCAAGCCGCTGGCGCGCAACTGCGTCTGGAGTGGCCGCGAGGGCAGCACGGTCAGCCTGACGCTGGATTCGCGCCTCAAGCACCTGCTGCAGGAGAGCCGCCGCACGGCCATCGAGCAGGCGCTGTCGGCGCAGCTGGGCGAGCCCATCCGCCTGCAGATCGAGATCGCCACCGCGCCGGTGGCGGACACCCCGGTGGAGCTGGACAAGCAGCGCGCCACCGATCGCCAGCGCAATGCCGAGGCGGCGATCGACGTCGATCCGGTGGTGCGCGCATTCAAGGACATGTTCGGCGCCACCGTGCGCCCCGGCTCCGTGCAGCCGCTGGATTCATAAGAGATCAGGAGAGAATCATGAAAGGCAACATCGGTCAGATGATGCGCCAGGCGCAGCAGATGCAGGAAAACCTCAAGCGCGCCCAGGACGAGATCGCCAAGATGGAGGTGACCGGCGAGTCCGGCGCCGGCATGGTCAAGGTCACGCTGACCGGCAAGTACCAGGCGCGCAAGGTGGAGATCAACCCGGCCGCGCTGCAGGAAGATAAGGAATTCCTCGAGGACCTGATCGCCGCCGCGATCAACGACGCCTCGCAGAAGGCCGAAGAGGTTAGCCGCCAGAAGATGGCGAAGGTCACCGCCGGCATGCAGCTGCCGCCGGGGATGAATCTCGGGTTTTAAGTGACGTAGGGGGGCAAACGTCTTCATGTTTGCCCACGCGTGTCCACCCCGCGTGGGCAAATGACAAGACATTTGCCCACCCTACACAACTACAAAACGATTGCTTTCCAGGCGTTGAGCTTGTCGGCTGCGGGCCGGCTGGCATGCGCCGGGCTGGTGGAGGGCAGGCGCTGGTATTCGATATGGGCATCGGCGCCGGCCAGCAGCGGCTGCACGTAGCGCTGGTAGCTGCTCTGGGCCTTGCTCCCGTTGAAGAACACGCGCCAGATGCGCGGGTGGCGGCGGTAGAACAGCGAGAAGTCGTTGGCGACGATCGAATCCTCGACGATGCTGGAATCCAGGCTGCCGGGCCGCTCGCAGCGCGCCAGCACGTCCCATAGCGCAATGCCGCTCTGGCGCAGGGCGGCCATGCGCTGCTCGTAGGGCAGGTCCGCTCCGGCACCGACCAGTTCGCCCATCAGCCACCAGAACTGGTTGCGGGGGTGGGCGTAGTACTGCTCGGCCTGCAACGACGCGGCACCCGGCATCGATCCCAGGATCAGCACCGTGGAACGCTCGTCGGACATTGGCGCGAAGCTCTGCACGCTGGTCATGGCGATCATCGGGTGGATATGAAACGCAGACTGGTTCTCGAGGCTTTGCAGCAGCATGGTTCAGGCCCCCGTCGGGACGGTTTCGACGGTCTGCTTATAGCAGCCGGCTTGTACCGCTCCCCGTGACGGGGGATGAGAGCCCCGGACCAGCCGCTCCAGCGGTCGCCTGGCCCGGGCACCGCTATCCTGCCCCGGAGCGGCGGGCGGCGAAATGGGAAATTTGACGGGTGTCAGAACCGTCGGGTGTACTCAGTCCTCGTGGTGGGCGATGGGCCCGTCCTTGAACAGCCGCTCCTTCAGCTCCTCGGCGAACTTGGCGTCCTTGCGCCGCAGCCACTCAAGCACCATCGCGGCGTGCTCCTTCTCCTCGTCGCGGTTGTGGACCAGGATCTGCTTGAGCTCATCGTCCCGGCAGGCGTCGATGCGCTGGTTGTACCAGTCGACCGCCTCCAGCTCCTCCATCAGGGAGACGATGGCGCGGTGGTAGTCGCGGGTTGCCGCGGTCAGCTCGCCGACCGGCTCGTGATAGCCCTCATTGGACATGCTTCAAGCCCTCCTTGGCTTGCGCAGGGGGCCGGGCCCCCGGCCACGGCTCATCCTGCCTCGATGAGACAGGATTAAGAGCAGGAAATTCGCAGGCCCGGCTCGCGGGGAGCCGGTCAGTGCAGGTTCAGGCCTGGTTTCGCTTGACCAGCGGTTCGTCCAGGTCCTTGCTGCGCAGGCGCTTCTGGATGCTGCGCAGGATGCCCGGGCCGTCCAGCCCGATCTGCGTCATCAGCTCCTCGCGGGTGCCGTGCTCGATGAAATGATCGGGCAGGCCGAGGTTCAGCACTGGCACCAGCTGGTGGTGCTGGGCCAGCAGTTCGTTGACGCCGCTGCCGGCGCCGCCGACGCGGCTGTTGTCCTCCAGGGTCACCAGCAAGTCGTTCTCCTGGGCCAGTTGCAGCACCAGCTCGGCGTCCAGGGGCTTCACGAAGCGCATGTCGGCAACCACGGCATCGAGGATGTCGGCGGCCTCCAGGGCCGGCTGCACCATCGCGCCAAAGGCCAGGATCGCCACGCGCGGGCGGCGGCGGCCGATGGCCTCGCGCACGATGCGGCCCTTGCCTAGCGTCAGCGGGCGGGCTTCGTCGTCGATCTCGACGCCCAGGCCGTTGCCGCGCGGGTAGCGCACCGCGGAGGGCTGGCTCAGCGACAGCCCGGTGGCCAGCATGCGCCGGCACTCGTTCTCGTCGGAAGGCGCCATCACCACCATGTTGGGGATGCAGCGCAGGTAGGACAGGTCGAAGGCGCCGTGATGGGTGGCACCGTCGGCGCCCACCAGGCCGCCGCGATCCACCGCGAACACCACCGGCAGGTTCTGGATCGCCACGTCGTGGATCAGCTGGTCATAGCCGCGCTGCAGGAACGTGGAGTAGATCGCGCAGACCGGCTTGAGGCCCTCGCAGGCCAGGCCGGCGGCCAGCGTCACGGCGTGCTGCTCGGCGATGCCGGCGTCGAAGTAGCGCGCCGGGAAGCGCTTGGAGAACTCCACCAGGCCGGAGCCCTCGCGCATCGCCGGAGTGATGCCCACCACCTTGGGATCGCGCTCGGCGGCCTGGCACAGCCAGTCGCCGAAAACCTGGGTGTAGGCGGGTTTGCCGCCAGGCTTCTTGGACGGGAAGGCGCCGGTCACGGGGTCGAACTGGGTGACGCCGTGGTACTTGATGGGGTCGGCCTCGGCCGGATCGAAGCCCTTGCCCTTGACCGTGAGCACGTGCAGCAGCTGCGGGCCCTTGGCGTCCTTCAGGCGCTCGAAGGCGGCCAGCAGGGCGTCCAGGTCATGGCCGTCAATAGGGCCGTGATAGGTGAAGCCGAGGGTCTCGAACAGCGCGCCGGGATTCTCCAGGTGCGCTTCGTTGTGTTCTTCATCCGAGGTGAGTCGCGGAGGGGTGTTGAGCCCCAGCTTCTTCACCAGGCGCGCCGAGTGGTTGCGCAGGGCGCCGACGTTCTCGGAGATCGACATGTCGTTGTCGTTGTAGACCACGATCATGTCCAGGCCGATGTGGCCGGCGTGGTTCATGGCCTCGAAGGCCATGCCGCCGGTCATGCCGCCGTCGCCGATGATAGCCACCGCGCGGCGCTTCTCGCCCTTGATGCGTGCCGCGGCGGCCATGCCGGCGGCGGCGGAGATCGAGGTGGAGGAGTGGCCCACCCCGAAGGTATCGTACTCGCTTTCCTCACGATGACAGAACGGCATCAGGCCGTTGAGGCGGCGGATGGTCTCCAGGCGCGCGCGGCGGCCCGTGAGCATCTTGTGGGGGTAGGCCTGGTGGCCCACGTCCCAGACCAGGCGGTCGCGTGGCGTCTCGAAGGCGTAATGCAGGGCCAGGGTCAGCTCGACCGTGCCCAGGTTGGCGGCAAAGTGGCCACCAATGCGCCCAAGGGTCTCAATGAGATAGCGCCGCATCTCCACTGCCAGGTGAGGCAGTTCGGAGAGCGGCAGGCGACGCAGCTCGGCCGGCGTGTTCACGCGGCCCAGCAAGGTATACCCGGGAATTTCGACCATGTCGGAATTATGAACCCTGTGTGCGCCGCATTGGTGCAATCGCGGTGCAATTATGCGTTTTATGTTGCATTGCAGCAAATTATCGGATTTCAGGCTAACGCCCTGGGCCGGCCCTGTGATTGGCCGACCGGCCCGTGAGACTGTCATATGCCGTCATGCCGGGGCCTGCCGGGTCAGCACCGCCACCGGCGGCGCCCACCGCTCGCCGGGCTTGCGCTTCTGCGTCACCAGGGTCAGGCCGGAGGGCTTGAACACGTTGACGTTGTGCGAGACCGGCGCGGTCAGGATGTACTGCGCGCGGGTGGAGGCCAGGAAAGCGCCGACCTTGTCGATGTTGAAGATGTCCAGGTGCGCGAAGGGCTCGTCGATGAACACGAAGCCGCCGGCGCTGCCTTCATCCATCATCAGGCCCACCAGCAGGATCATCGACTTCATCACCTGCTGGCCACCGGAGGCCTCGCCGTCGTTGAGGCCGATCAGGCCCTTCTGGTCGAAGTCGAAGCGTACTTCCAGGCCGGCTTGCGCCAGCGAGAGGTCGTCGTTGCGGATGTCCGGCTGCTGCATCTCGACCACGATGCCGGCCACAGCGCCGAGCTGCTGCACGTTCTGCGCGTAGCGCCGCAGCGTGGCGCGCAGCTTGTTGATATACGCGCCGCGGGCGTCGTCGGTGAGCCGGCGGGCGCGGTCCAGGTGCACGCCACGATCCTGGATCGTGCGCTCCAGCAGGCTGTGGTCGGTGTGCAGCTTGTCGCGCACCGCCACCACCTGTGCATCGCGCTCGAAGGTGCCCTCGGAAAGCTGGCGGTGCAGGCGCTCGACCTCGCGCTCGGCTTCGCCCACCGAGCCGAACTTGGCGCGGGCTTCGGCGCGCGCCGTGCTGCTGCGCCACTGCGGGCGGCGGCGCCAGTCCTGGCGCAGGTCGGCGATGCGCTGGGCCTGCTCTTCGCGGTCCTCGTGCAGGCGCTGCGCCAGCATCGGCACCTGCTGGCGCAGATGCCGCAGGCGTGCATCGGCGGCGCGGCTGTCGGCATGCAACTGGGCCAGCTGCTCGGCTAGGCCCTGTTCTTCCTCGCGCAGCGAGTTGAATCGCTCCTGCTGCGTGGTGACGGCCTGGCGCTGTTCCTCCAGGCGCCCCTCCGCGGCGGCGAACTCCGCGGCGCGGTCGGACAGGTCCTGCGTGGCGCGGGAGCCGGACAGCAGGGCCTGGATCGCGCTGAGGCGCGCGGTCAGCTCGGTCTCGCGCTCGGCGATGCGGTTCAGGCGGCGCTGCTGCTGCTCCAGTTGCTCGCGCGCCTGGTCCAGCGCGCGGGCGCCGAAGTGGAAATCGTTGACGCCGATGTCGCGGGCGCCGCGGCGTTCGCCGTGGTAGCCGGCCGGCGTGATCCAGGACTGGTTGCGGGCCAGGTCGGCGCCCTCGCGAGCATCGGTCACGCGGCGGATGTCGTTGAGCAACTGGCCCAGCCAGCCCGGGATCGGCGCCAGGAAGCGTACGCACTCGGCCAGCGAGCCGGCGCGTGGCGTGGGTGCGGGGGCGCGCTCGGGTACCACGAAGTGGCGGTAGCGCAGCTTCTCGCCCAGCGACCAGGCGCGGGCGGCATCGCCAGCCTGCGTCAGCAGGATCACGTGGCGATAGGGCTTGAGCACGGCCTCCACGGCGGCATGCCAGGCCTCGTCGCGGATCTGCACGATCTCGCCCAGGGTCTGGTGGCCGACGCCGGCCTCTTCCAGCGCGCGGCGGAAGCGGGTCACGTCGTCCGGCGTCGGCGCGCGGCCGGACTGCAGGGCGCCGATGCGCGATTCCAGCTCGGGCAGGGCGCCGCGCAGCTCGCTGCGCTCCAGCTTCAGGCGGCCGTGCTCCTCGCGCAGGCTTTCCTGCTCCTTGCTGAGAGCGGCGGCGTCGAAGCCTTCGTTCTGCTGTGCCGCGCGCTCTTCCAGCCGGCTGCGCTCGCCCAGCAGGGCCTCGGTGCCGGCCAGCACGCGATTGGCGCGCTGCAGGCCCTGGCCGGCCTCGGTGAGATGCGACTGCAGGCTGGTCTTGCGCTGCTCCGCGGCGTCGGCGCGCTGCTGCAGTTCTCCCACGCGGCTCTCGCCCGTGGCGAGCTCGCGGGCCTGCTGCGCGTGTTCCTGCCGCAAACCGGCCAGATGGTTGCGGCTGCCCTTGATGGCGGCGTAGGTCTCGGCGATGCGCACGCGCGGCAGCCACTCGGCCTGCACCGCCTCGGCCTCGCGCGTCAGGTTCATCCACTGGCGGAAGGAATTGACCTTGGCCTCCTGCTCCTGCAGGTGCAGGCCCAGTTCGGCGCGGCGTGTCTCGGTTTCGTCCAGTTCCTTCTGCGCCAGCTTCTGGTCATCCTGCGCCCGGGCGTAGTTGTCCAGCACTTCCTGGTCGCCGAAGACGTTGAACACCAGCGACAGCAGCTGGCGCGGGCTGTATTCGCAGAGCTTGTCGGTGTCGCCCTGTTCCAGCGCCAGCACACGGCGGATGGCACGCGTCAGGCCGGCGTGCTCCAGGTCGGATTCGTACTGGCGCAGGCCGACCCAGCGCACGTCGGGATTCTGCTCGGCCTGTTCGATCGTGACGTCGCCGGGGGCGATGCCGTACTGGCGCTCCCAGTCGCCGCCCTTCTTGCGGATGCGGCAGAGCAGGGTGACCAGCGGGTCCTTGATGGGGAAGAAGGCCTGCTGGCCCGAAGGGCGGCGCGGGTTCTGCACCACGGCACGCAGCCAGGCGTAGGGCTGGTCGGCGCGGCGCACGTAGCGCTTGTAGTCGCGGCCGCTGGCGCATTCGATGGCCAGCAGCGTGCGGAAGGCGTCGAGCAGCGTGGTCTTGCCGGAGCCGTTGGGGCCCACGACGGTGACGATGGCGCTCTCCAGCGGCAGGCTGAAACGGCGCCAGTAGTCCCAGTGCAGGACTTCGATCTTTTCGAAGCGGAACATCAGGAGGCTTCCGGTGCGGGCGGGCTGGCCTGGGCCAGCAGGTCGGTCAGCGCGCCGTCGAGGATGCGGCCGGCCATGCGGTTGTAGTCGAGCACCACGTCGAGCAGCGGGCCTTCCACCAGCTCGCCCTTGCGCGTCTCCTCGACGAAGCCCAGGCGCTTGAGCGTGCCCAGGTTGGCCTGCAGCTTGGTGCGGCCGCCGAGGCGGTCGGCGAAATCCGAGTACAGCGCCGCGGTGGCGATGCTGACGCCCACCGAGGCGGCATCCGGCACCGGCTTCTCCTGGGCGAACATCTCGCTCTGGTCGGCCGGCTGTTCCTTCTGCTTGCGCTCGATCTGGCGCTGGCGCTTGGGCAGGATCAGCAGCGCCCACAGCACCACCAGCAGGGCGATGGCGTCGCGCGGCAGGCCCAGGTTGTTGGACAGCCAGCTGCTTTCACCGCCCATCACCGGCGACTCGAACTCGCGCTTCAGGCGCAGGGCGACGTGGTCGGCATAGGGGTTGTCGTGGAACTCCAGGCCGCATTCGGCCAGGCGGGCCTGCAGCAGTTCGTGGAAAGACGCGTCGGTGATGGCCCGGCGTACCAGCGCGTCGCTGCGCGGCAGCACCTGCTTGGCCGACAGCCGCGCGATCAGGATGGCGATGTCCTTGTCCATTCAGCTCTGTTCTTTCAAGTGGGTTCGACGCGGCCGGCGCTGATGCGGCCGACGCCGGCGCGGTTGACCGTGGTCAGCTGGTCTTCCTCGATGCGCCAGCGCCGCGGCAACCGCGCGAGGTCGGCGGTGGGGCCGGTCAGCGAGGCCGACTCGGGATCGCCCAGCAGCGACAGCAGGGAGTAGCGGTAGGAGGAATGCTCGAAGTCGCGGTGCGGCACGCATTGCTCCACGTCCATCGCCTCCGGCAGCTCGCCCAGCTCGGACAGCCACTCCAGCAGCTGCGGGGCCTGCTCCTCGCTGGGCAGTTCGGGCGCCTGGGCGTTCTCCACCGCCGGTGGCAGCGGCGTGTCCAGGCGCTCGGGTCGGACCTTGTCGATCAGCTCGTACTCGGCCACGTCCAGCAGCAGGTCGCCAAGCAGGAAGGCATGGCGCGGCAGCACGCTGACGGCCTCGTCGGTGAGCTGGCCGAGCTCCGCGGTGCTGCGGCTGCGCAACCAGGCGCTGAGGTCGGCGCTGGACAGGCCGCTGTTGCCCAGGTGCACGCGCTGGCTTTCCAGCTTGTTCAGCTCGCGCTGGAACACGCTGCTCATCGACAGCAGGGTGCTCTGCACGCGGGCGATGCGATACGCCACGTCCTGTACTTCGGGGTCGTCGAGGTATTCCTTGACGCTGTCGATGATGCCGATGCTCTTCTCGACCCACTCCCAGACGCGTTCCAGGCGGCCCTCGGCGGCACGGATGCGGCGCTCTGAGCGCGACAGCACGGCCTGCTCCAGCTCGCCATGCAACTCGTTGAGGCGCGACAGCAGGTGCTGCAGCACGTCGGCATCGACCTTGCCCACGGCACTGCCGGCGGCAACCTGGCCGGCGATGTAGCCCAATTCCTCGCCCTGGTCGTCGAACTTGAGCAGGGTGGACAGAGCCGTGACTACCATGCGGCCCAGGGGGCTGAGCAGGTAGACGGCGAGTTCGCTTTCCCACTGCAGCAGCGAGTTCTCGCGCAGGCGCAGCAGCACGTTCTCCAGCTTGGACGGGTCCAGGTAGGCGAAGCGCTCGCGCAGCTCGTTGGGCTGCCAGTGCGGCTGGTCGCCGCGGGCGGCGACCTCGCGCAGGATCAGCAGGCGGATCACCACGGCGCTCTCGCTGCCGTGGAATACCGTCATCAGTGCCGCGAGTACCTCGCGGGACTGCAGCAGCGGCTGCAGGGCAGCGACGTCTGCCGCCTCGTAACCGGGGCGGAAGAAGTCCTGCAGTCGGGTGTCGGCGGTATTGTCCGCTGACCCGCCGTTCAACGGTTGCGCCCCTGGATGTGGTTGGCCAGCCACACCAGCGGCTCGGCCTGAGGACCGAAGACATCGACGGCGTTGCGAGCCACGTCGAACAGCTCCTCGGCGCGCTCGCGGGCGGCCGGCAGGCCCATGACCGCGGGATAGGTGGACTTGTGGGCCGCCTCGTCCTTGCCGGCGGTCTTGCCCAGGGTGGCGGCATTGCCCTCGATGTCGAGGATGTCGTCCTGGATCTGGAAGGCCAGGCCGACGCACTTGCCGTAGCGGTCCAGGGCGTCCAGGTGGGCGCTGTCCAGCGGCGACTTGGCGTAGCAGGCCATCAGCAGGCAGGCGCGGATCATGGCGCCGGTCTTGTGGATGTGCAGCGCCTCCAGCTCGGGCAGGCTCAGGCGCTTGCCCTCGGACTCCAGGTCCACGGCCTGGCCGCCGACCATGCCGCGGCTGCCGGCGGCGTCGCCCAGCACCTCGATCATCTTCAGGCGCTGCAGCGGGTCCAGGCCCGAGCCGTGGTCCTGTGCCAGCAGCAGGAAGGCCTGGGCCTGCAGGCCGTCGCCGACCAGGATGGCGGTGGCCTCGTCATAGGCCTTGTGCACGGTGGGGCGGCCGCGGCGCAGGTCGTCGTCGTCCATCGCCGGCAGGTCGTCGTGGACCAGGGAGTAGGCGTGGATCAGCTCCACGGCGCAGGCTGGGGCGTCCAGGGTGGCAGGCGTCAGGCCCAGCACCTCGCCGGCGGCGTAGACCAGCAGGGGGCGCAGGCGCTTGCCGCCGTCGCTGGCGTAGCGCATGGCGGCGTGCAGGCGGGCAGGGTATTGGGTGTCCAGCGGCAGCCAGAGGTCCAGGCTGAGCCGCAGGCGCTCCTGGTAGGCCGGTACCCGGGCCGCGAAAGAATCGCCGTTCACGCGCCCACGTCCGAATCCGGGTCCGGCGCCAGCAGCTTGCGGACGCGCAACTCGGCGCTGTCCAGCGAGCCGCGGCAGGACTTGCTCAGGCTCATGCCGCGCTCGAACAGCTGCAGGGACTCCTCCAGCCGCAGGTCGCCGCGCTCCATGCGCTGCACGATCTCCTCCAGCTCGCGCATCGCGTCCTCGAACTGGCTGACGGGATCGGCGGCGGTTTCGGGCTGCGGGGCAGGGGGCTTGGCCATGTACCTAAAGTATTGAGTTATCAGGCCGGTATTGTAGCGAGGTTGAATCCCCGGCAGGCATCCGTTAGCTTCCGCCGCTTCCCAGATTCCCTTCAGACATGGCTGCCAAAGAATACTCAGCAGAAGCCATCGAGGTCCTAGAGGGCCTCGACCCCGTGCGCAAGCGCCCGGGCATGTACACCGACACCACCCGGCCCAACCACCTCGCCCAGGAAGTCATCGACAATGCCGTCGACGAGGCCCTGGCCGGGCACTGCCGCTCCATCGCGGTCACGGTCTACGAGGATGGCTCGCTGGAGGTGTCCGACGACGGTCGCGGCATGCCGGTGGGTATCCACCCGGTACACAAGGTCACCGGCGTGGAGCTGATCCTGACCAAGCTGCACTCGGGCGCCAAGTTCTCCAACCAGCAGTACCAGTTCTCGGGCGGTTTGCACGGTGTCGGTGTCAGCGTGGTCAACGCCCTCTCCAACAAGCTGGAGGTGCGCGTCTGCCAGGGCGGCAAGGAATACGACATCGAGTTCAAGGACGGCGTGCTCAGCAAGCCGCTCAAGGAAGTCGGCGCCGTGGCCAAGAACCGCACCGGCACCGCCGTGCGCTTCTGGGCCGACCCCAAGTACTTCGACAGCCCCCGGTTCTCGCTGCCGCGCCTCAAGCAGGTGCTGCGCGCCAAGGCCGTGCTGTGCCCGAACCTCAAGGTTTCGCTCGACGACCAGATCAACAAGGAAAAGCTGGTCTGGCAGTACGAGAACGGCCTGACGGACTACCTGAAGGACGCCCTGCAGGGTGCCGAGACCTTGCCGGCCGAGCCCTTCGTCGGGCAATTCAAGGCCGCCCGTGAGGAAGCCGAATGGGCGCTGGTCTGGCTCAACCAGGAAGGCAGCCGGCTGGAGCCGGTGGCCGAGAGCTACGTCAACCTGATCCCCACCGCCCAGGGCGGTACGCACGTCAACGGCCTGCGCACCGGCCTGACCGAGGCCGTGCGCGAGTTCTGCGAGTTCCGCAACCTGCTGCCGCGCGGCCTCAAGCTGACGCCGGAAGACGTCTGGCAGGGTTGCGCCTACGTGCTCAGCGTGAAGATGCAGGACGCGCAGTTCGCCGGCCAGACCAAGGAGCGCCTGTCGTCCCGCGAGACCGCGGCCTTTGTCTCCGGCGTGGTGCATGACTCCTTCAGCCTGTGGCTGAACCAGCATCCGGAGCAGGGCGAGCAGATCGCGCAGTTGGTCATCGCCAACGCCAACGCCCGCCTGAAGCTGTCCAAGCAGGTGGTGCGCAAGAAGATCACCAGCGGCCCGGCGCTGCCCGGCAAGCTGGCCGACTGCGTGCAGAGCGACCTGGGCCGCACCGAGCTGTTCCTGGTGGAAGGCGACTCCGCCGGTGGCTCCGCCAAGCAGGCCCGCGATCGCGACTTCCAGGCCATCATGCCGTTGCGCGGCAAGATCCTGAACACCTGGGAAGTGGATGCCAACGAAGCCCTGGGCTCCGACGAAATCCACAATATCAGCGTCGCCATCGGCGTCGATCCCGGCGCCACCGACATCAGCGGCCTGCGCTACGGCAAGGTTTGCGTGCTGGCCGACGCGGACTCCGACGGCCTGCATATCGCCACGCTGCTCTGTGCGCTGTTCCTCAAGCACTATCGTCCGCTGGTGGAAGCCGGCCATATCTACATCGCCATGCCGCCGCTGTTCCGCATCGACGCGGGCAAGCAGGTGTTCTACGCGCTGGACGAAAGCGAGAAGCAGGGTGTCATGGACCGCCTCAGTGCCGAGGGCAGCAAGGCCAAAATCCAGGTCACCCGCTTCAAAGGCCTGGGCGAAATGAATCCGCTGCAGCTGCGCGAGACGACGATGTCGCCCGATACGCGTCGCCTGGTGCAGCTCACGCTCGACGAGACCCCCGCCGACCAGATCCTCGACATGCTGCTGGCCAAGAAGCGCGCCGGCGACCGCAAGGACTGGCTGGAGCGCGAAGGCAACCGCGCCGAGACCTAAGAAGTTAAGACATGACCGATATCACCGATACCGAACGCCTGCCGCTGCGCGTCTTCGCGGAAAAGGCCTACCTCGACTACTCGATGTACGTGGTGCTCGACCGAGCGCTGCCGAACATCGCCGACGGCCTCAAGCCGGTACAGCGCCGCATCATCTATGCGATGAGCGAGCTGGGCCTGTCCGCCGGCCAGAAGCACAAGAAGTCTGCCCGCACCGTGGGCGACGTCATCGGCAAGTTCCATCCGCATGGCGACTCCGCCTGCTATGAAGCGATGGTGACGATGGCGCAGCCCTTCAACTACCGCTACCCGCTGGTGGATGGACAGGGCAACTGGGGTTCCCCGGACGATCCCAAGTCCTTCGCCGCGATGCGTTACACCGAATCGCGCCTGACGCCCTACGCCGCCACGTTGCTGGGCGAGCTGGGGCAGGGCACGGTGGAGTGGGCGCCGAACTTCGACGGCACCCTGGACGAGCCGCGCCTGCTGCCGGCGCGCCTGCCCAACATCCTGGTCAACGGCACCACCGGCATCGCGGTGGGCATGGCCACGGACATCCCGCCGCACAACCTGCGCGAGCTGGTGAAGGCCTGCCTGCACCTGCTCAAGCATCCCAACGCGCATGTCGAGAAGCTCTGCGAGTTCGTGCCCGGTCCGGATTTCCCGACCTCCTGCGAGATCGTGTCCGAGCCGCATGACCTGCTGAAGATCTACCAGACCGGCAATGGCCAGATCCGTGCACGCGGTCGCTGGGAGCGCGAGGACGACGGCAGCATCATCGTCACCCACCTGCCGTTCCAGGTTTCTCCGGCCAAGGTGCTGGAGCAGATCGCCGACCAGATGCGCGCCAAGAAGCTGCCGCTGGTGGAAGACCTGCGCGACGAGTCGGACCATGAGAACCCGACACGCCTGGTGATCGTGCCGCGCTCCAACCGCGTGGATGCCGAGCAGCTGATGGCGCACCTGTTCGCGACCACGGACCTCGAGCGCAGCTACCGCGTCAACCTCAACATGATCGGCCTGGACGGACGGCCGAAGGTCAAGAATCTCAAGGATATCCTGACCGAGTGGCTGGAGTACCGCTTCGCCACCGTGACGAAGCGACTCAACCACCGCCTCAACAAGGTCAACGAGCGCCTGCACCTGCTCGAAGGCCTCTTGATCGCCTACCTCAACATCGACGAGGTGATCCACATCATCCGCACGGCGGACGATCCCAAGTCCAAGCTGATGCTGGCTTTCGGTCTCAGCGAAATCCAGGCGGACTACATCCTCGACCTGAAGCTGCGCCACCTGCAGAAGATCGAGGAGATCGCGATCCAGGGCGAACAGCAGGAGCTGGCTGCCGAGCGCGCCAAGCTCGAGGAGCTGCTGGGCGACGACGACAAGCTCAAGACCCTGATCGGCGAGGAGCTCAAGGAAGACGCCAAGAAGTACGGCGACGAGCGCCGCTGCCCGATCAACGCCAAGCCGCCGGCCACCGCGCTGGAAGCCGCCGACATCATCCCGACCGAACCGATCACGGTGGTGCTGTCCAAGGCTGGCTGGATCCGCGCCGGCAAGGGTCATGAGATCGATCCGGCCTCGCTCAGCTACAAGGCCGGCGATGAGTTCAGCCTGGCGGTGCAGGGCAAGACCAACCAGCTGCTAGTGCTGCTGGACCACAAGGGCCGCAGCTACACGCTGAACCCGCGCGAGCTGCCGTCGGCACGCTCGCAGGGCGAGCCGGTGACCACGCGCCTGGACCTGCAGGACGGCGGCCGCATCCTGGGCCTGCTGATGGGCGATGGCAGCGAGAAGCTGGTGCTGGGCAGCGACGAGGGCTACGGCTTCATCGCCAAGCTCGGCGACCTGGAATCGCGCCTCAAGGCCGGCAAGGCCGTGGTGAACGTCAGCGACAAGGGCACCCTGATGCCGCCGAGCCGTACGGCTGATCCGGCCAAGGACCGTTTCGCGCTGGCTACGGCGGAGGGACGCCTGCTGGTGTTCCCGCTGTCGGAGCTGCCGGAACTGGCCAAGGGCAAGGGCAACAAGCTGGTGGCGCTGAAGGGCGAGGATCGCATCCTGGCCAGCTGCGTGCTGCCTGCCGGCTCGCCACTTACGCTGATCTGCGGCAAGCGCACGCTGACGCTCAAGCCCTCCGACCTGGAAAACTACGCCGGTGCCCGCGCCAGCCGCGGCGGCCACCTGCCGCGTGGCTTCCAGCGGGTGGATGCAATGCAGCCGGGATGAAAGTCCGCCGCGCCCCCCCACCGCAACGGTGGGGCGGCGCGGCGGATTCACAGAACCAGGCCTTGAAATTGCTGTCTCAAGGCCACAGAGAACTCCTAGCCACACTCACTGAAGCACGGGGAATATGAAACGCATCGGCTTGTTTTTGTTGACCAATATCGCGGTCATGGTAGTGCTGTCCATTACGGCCAGCCTGCTCGGCGTCAACCGGTATCTCACTGAAAACGGTCTCAATTTCGGCGCGCTGCTGGTGTTCTGCGCCCTGTTCGGCTTCGGCGGTTCCTTCATCTCGCTGGCCATGTCCAAGTGGGTCGCCAAGCGTTCCACCGGCGCCCAGGTGATCACCCAGCCGCGTAACTCGGCTGAAATGTGGCTGCTGCAGACGGTGGAGCGCCAAGCGCGCGCCGCCGGCATCGGCATGCCTGAGGTCGCGGTCTACGACGCGCCGGAACCCAATGCCTTCGCCACCGGCATGAACCGCGACAACGCCCTGGTCGCCGTCTCCACCGGCCTGTTGCGCAGCATGCAGCAGGACGAGGTCGAAGCCGTGCTGGGCCATGAGGTCAGCCACATCGCCAACGGCGACATGGTGACCCTGACCCTGATCCAGGGCGTGGTGAACACCTTCGTCATGTTCCTGGCCCGCGTCGTCGGCTACGCCATCGACCGTGCCCTGGCCGGCAACCGCGAAAGCAGCGGCCCCGGTTTCGGCTACATGATCACGGTGTTCGTGCTGGAGATCGTGTTCGGCTTCCTGGCCTCGATCATCGTCTGCTGGTTCAGCCGCCAGCGCGAATTCCGCGCCGACGCCGGCGGCGCGCACCTGGCCGGCAAGCGCAAGATGGTGGCTGCCCTGCAGCGCCTGGGCGGTGCCCAGGGCCATTCCTCGCTGCCGGAACAGGTCACGGCCTTCGGCATCGTCGGCGGCGCCAAGAAGCTGTTCATGACGCATCCTCCCATCGAGGAGCGTATCGCGGCCCTCCAGGCTGCGGCTTGAGCAGAGCGCAGTACCGAAAGGGCGGCCATTGGCCGCCCTTTCTTTTTGCATGCGCGCATCGCCTTGACGCTTTCGTTCGGTAGAGACAGTCTGCGGTCATGGAACTGTCCGACCAGGAACTGCAGGCGGCACCGGTCTTCCTCATCAGCCTGGGCATTGGCCTGCTGATGGGGCTGGAGCGTGAGCGCAAGCCGGGTGTCCGCGCTGGCCTGCGGACCTTTGGTCTCACCGGCCTGGTCGGTGCGCTCGCGGGGCTGTTGACTGAGGCCAGCGGATCGGCCTGGCTGATACCGGCGCTATTGCTCGGGCTGGCGGTGATGATGGTGTTCGCGCCGCGCGCCAAGGACGACGACGACGACCCGGCGACCACCACCACGGTGGCCTTGTTGCTGTGCTTCAGTCTCGGCGTGCTGGCCTGGTACGACCACCCGCAACTGGCCGTGGCGCTGGCGCTGACGGCCACCACCCTGCTGTACTTCAAGGCGGAACTGCACGGCGCCATCAGCCGGTTGTCGCCGCAGGACCTGCGCTCCTTCCTGCAGTTCGCCATCGTCGCCTTCATCGTGCTGCCGGTCTTGCCGGACCGCGACTACGGGCCCTACGAGGTGCTGAACCCTTATCGCATCTGGCTGATGGTGGTGCTGATCTCCGGCCTGGGCCTGGTGTCCTATGCCGTGCTGCGCATCGTCGGGCAGGAGAAGGGCACGCCGCTGCTCGGCATCCTCGGCGGGCTGGTGTCCAGTACCGCGACCACGCTGGCTTTCTCGCGCCACATCAAGGCACAGGCGGCGCTGCAGCCGGTGGCGTTGTTCGTGATCCTGCTGGCCAACCTGGTGGTGCTGCTGCGCCTGTCGGCGGTGGCGGCGGTGGTGGCGCCCAAGGTCCTGCCGGCACTGCTGCCGGTGCTGGGGCTGGGCGCGCTCGTCGGGCTGGTGCTGGGCTGGCGTGCCTGGCGTCGCCTGGGCGGCGACCAGGCGCCGGAACTGGAGATGAAGAATCCCAGCGAGATGCGCACCGCACTGGCCTTCGCGGCGCTCTATGCGGTGGTGCTGCTGGCGGTGGCCTGGCTCAACGACATTGCCGGCACCGGCGGCGTGTACCTGGCGGCGGCGCTGTCGGGCCTGACTGACGTGGATGCGATCAGCCTGTCCACACTGAACCTGTTCGACCGCGGCGGCATCGAGGCGGTGACGGTGGTGCGGGTGATCGTGCTGGCCTACACCGCCAACCTGCTGTTCAAGTTCAGCATGGTCTGGAGCATTGCCGGTGTGGCCTCGGCAAAAAAGCTGGCGCCGGAGTTCGGCGCCATGCTGGCAGCCCTGGTGGTGGGCTTGCTGGTGTTCTGAGATTCGCGGGAGGGCTTCAGCCCGCCCTATGGGCTAGCGGACGTCCGCTGACAGGAGCACCACTTCCGGCTCCTGCACGTGGAAGCCCTGAATGTAGTTGACGCCCATCTGCCAGAGGCGAGCCATGACGTTGGCATCCTCGACATGGGAGACGATGGTTTTCACGCCGGCTTGGCGCGCCGTCTCCATCAGCGTGGTCATCTTCTTGTGCTGTTCCTTGTCGTGGAACTGGTGCGTGTACGACGGGTGGAACTTCACGAACTGCGGCGGCACGTGCTCCAGCAGCTGGGCGGAGTTGGTGCCCACACCGTAATGCTCGATGGCGATGTAGCCGCCGAGGTCGCGCAGGGCCTTGTGCAGGGTCTTGGCCTTGCGGATGTGGTTCTGCAGCGTCAGCTCCTGGAACTCGAACACCAGTTCCTCGGGCTTGAGCGGGCGCTGCTTGAGCTGTTCCTGCAGCCAGGCCACATAGCTGTCGGCGTCCTTGAGGGTCTCCTCGGAGATCTTCACGAACAGGCTGGAGGCTTCGGCGGAGCTTTCACGCTTGGCCAGCACCTTCAGCGCGCGGGCTACGACCCAGCGGTCGATGGAGCGCATCAGGCCGAACTTCTCGGCCACGCTGATGAACTCGGCGGCGTGCAGCTCCTTGCCGCCGTCGTCGATCATGCGGACCAGCACGTCGAAGTGCTGGCGCGTGTCGCCCTCGAGGCTGGCGATCGACTGGTAGGCCAGCTTGAGGCGGTTTTCCTCGATCGCACGCTTGAGCTGCGAGGCGCGGCGCGCTTCTTCGCGCTCGCCCTGGGCGTTCTTGGCGGTGGGGCCGAGATTGACGAACTGGCGGCCGCTGCCGCGCACGGCCAGCTTGCGCGCTTCGCGCACGATCTCGCTGGCCACGACCGAGGCCTGCTCGCTGCCGGACAGCGGATAGGCGGCGATGCTCAGCGTCAGGTGGGCTTCATGGCCGGTGGTGTTGAACACCTGCTTGACCACTTCCTTGACCAGCATGTCGCCGAACTGCTCGAACTCGGCGGCCGTGGGGCGCTGGACCAGCGCGGCCAGCTCGCCGGAGGAGAAGCGGAATACCTGGTCCTGCGGCGACAGGCGCGCATGCACCCACTCGTCGAGCAGCATCACGGCTTCTTCGGCGTCATGCAGGCCGATGCGTTCTTCCAGGCCGGGGAAATCGTCCACGGCGATCAGCAGGGCGGCGCGCGGCATCTTCTGCTGGCTGATGCCGTTGATGGCAACGGCCAGGGCGTCGAAAAAGGCGAGGCGTCCGGAAGGGGCCTCTCCCGCGACGGCAGCCGGGGCGGCCGCGGCCTCGGCACGGATCAGCATCTCGACGAAGTTCTCGCCGTCGACGTTGCCGCGGGTCAGCTGGGCGGTGATGTGCACCTGGCCGCCGTCCTGGCGGACCAGGCAGCACTCCAGCGGCTTGCCGTCGGCCTTGCCCTTGTTCAGGAGCTTCATGTGCTCCTTGACCTTGAGCTGCTGGTCCGGGCAGACCAGGTCCATCAGCGGCAGCTCCAGTAGCTCGTCCGGCTGGCCGTAGCCGAGCAGGGTGGCGAAGGCCGGGTTGGTGTGCGAGACGATGCCTTCCTGGATATGGACCACGGCATCGTTGGTGCCCGCCAGCAGCTGCTTGTGGCGGGATTCGAAGTCGTCGAGACGTGAGCGCACGGTGCGCAGCGCACGCAGGTGGCGGTGGCTGGCGAATTCGCGCTGCAGCACGAATTCCAGGTGCCGCAGGTCGCGCAGGTCCTCGTAGGCCACCATGTCGCGGGCGCCGGCGGCATGGGCCGCCAGTACTTCCTCGGCCCCGAAGCGCTGGCCCAGCAGCAGCACCGGCAGATCCGGGCAGAGTCGGGCAGAGATGTCCACCACGTCCTTCAGCGGCGCGCGGGGCAGGCCCTCGGCGCAGAGCACGATTTCGGGCGCGCCGCGGCGCAGCACGTCCTCGAGTTCTTCCAGGTCCGCTACCCAGGCGCAGCGCACCGGATGCCCGGCGTTGCGCAGATGGCTTTCAATGCGCTTGGCGACGTTCTCGGATTCGCTCACGACCAGCACCACCGCGCTTTCTGCGGCCGTGAGCTGGGCGGTTTTCTGGCTGGGCGGGTTAGCTACCATGCGATCCATGTCTTTGAGGCCGCGCCGGCGTCTTCGCGCGCCAGTCGGGGCATTAGGTAACCGGGCACGAGGGCGACCAGTTCACTGGCCAGCTTTCGTGCCGCTTCGGTGTCCACCTCGAAATGTGCCGCGCCATGGACGCGGTCCACCACGTGCAGATAGTAGGGCAGTATCCCGCAGGCAAACAACTGCTCCGACAGTTTTCGAAGAGTGTCCGCTGAATCGTTGATTCCACGCAGCAAAACGGATTGGTTCAGGAGCGGAATCTGCAGCGCGCGCAGCGGCTGCAGGGCGCGCTCCACGGTGGCGTCCAGCTCCTGCGGATGGTTCACGTGCAGCACGATCACCTTCTGCAGGCGGCCGCGGCCCAGCCATTGCAATAGTCGTTCATCGACCCGCTCCGGCAATACGATGGGCTGGCGGGTGTGGATGCGCAGGCGGCGCAGGTGCGGGATGTCTTCCAGGGCCTGGGCCAGGCCGGCCAGCTTGTCGTCCGACAGGGAGAGGGGGTCGCCGCCGGAGAGGATCACCTCCTCGATGCTCGGGTCCTCGGCCAGGGTCCGCAGGGCCTCGCGCCACTGCTCGCGGGCCGCCAGCTGGTCGGAGTAGGGGAAGTGCCGGCGGAAACAGTAGCGGCAATGCACCGCGCAGGCCCCGGTGGCGATCAGCAGAGCGCGGCCGTGGTACTTGTGGATCACCCCGCCGTCGCGGGCCTTCTTCAGGTCTCCTACGGCGTCCAGGCCGAAGCCCGGCACCACCTCGGCCTCGGCGGGGCGGGGCCAGATTTGCAGGAACAGGGGGTCTGCCGGGTCGCCCTTGCGCATGCGGGCGGCGAAACCGCGCGGCACCCGCAGGGGGAAGTCCCGCAGCCGCTCCAGGTCCAGGGAGGGGAGGGCGGGGTCGATCTGCAGGTAGTCCAGCAGGTCCGCCGGGCGGGTGAAGGCCTCGCGCAGCGCATGCTGCCAAAGCGGCGCCTGCTGGCGGCTATCGGGGCGGGGAGTTATCATTCGCCGCCATTTTCACCGTCCCGCAGCGGGGCGGCAACATAAATCCCATTTATCTTCCTGGATCAGAGTCGAGCTCATGGCGACTGTCAGCACCAACGAAATGAAGTCCGGTACCAAGCTCCTCATCGACGGGGACCCGTACTCGGTCATCGACAACGAATACCGCAAGCCGGGCAAGGGCCAGGCGACCAACACCCTCAAGATCCGCAACCTCAAGACCGGCCGCGTGCTGGAGAAGACCTTGAAGTCGGGCGACACCATCGAGTCCGCCGACGTCGAAGACAAGGACATGCAGTACCTGTACAACGACGGCGAGTTCTGGACCTTCATGGATCCGAAGAGCTTCGAGCAGATTCAGGCCGGCAAGACCGCGATGGCCGAGTCCGCCCAGTGGCTCAAGGGCGAAGAAACCGTCCGCATCACCCTGTGGAACGAAGTTCCGCTGGTGGTCTACGCGCCGAACACGGTGGAACTGGTCGTGACCGAGACCGACCCCGGCCTGCGCGGCGACACCGCCACCGGCGGCACCAAGCCGGCCAAGCTGGAGACGGGCGCCATCGTCAAGGTGCCGCTCTTCATCACCGAGGGTGAGAAGGTCAAGGTCGATACCCGCACCGGCGAGTACCTGAACCGCGCCGGCAAGTAAGCCGTCACCGTTCCCATGAAGCCGCCTTCGGGCGGCTTCATGCTTTCTGAAGCCCATGACCGACTGGAAACCCTCCGCCGACCTGCCGACCCTGCGCGCCCGTGCCGTGCTGCTGTCGGCCCTGCGCGCGTTCTTCAATTCGCGCGGGGTGCTGGAGGTGGAGACCCCGCTGCTGTCGGCGCATGCGACGGTGGACCGGCATATCGACAGCTTCCGCACCGAGGACGGCCGCTGGCTGCAGACCTCGCCGGAGTTCGCGATGAAGCGGCTGCTCTGTGCCGGTAGCGGGCCGATCTGGCAGGTCTGCCGCGTGTTCCGCCGCGAGGAGTCCGGGCGCCATCACAACCCCGAATTCACCCTGCTGGAGTGGTACCGGCCGGGCTTCGACCATCACGACCTGATGCGGGAGGTGGCCGAATTGGTAACCGCCCTGGCGACGGCGCTGGGTCGGCCGCTGGCAGGGGCGTTGGACAAGCTGAGCTACCGCGAGGCCTTCCGGCTGCACCTGGACCTGGATCCTCTCACCGCCGACATCGCCGACATCCGCGCGGCGCTGGGCCGTGCCGGGCACGACACCGGCGATCTCGGCGGGCCGGACCGTGACATCTGGCTGGACGTGGCCATGTCGCTGGCCGTGGGCCCGCGGCTGGGCCTGGAGTCACCCTGCTTCCTCCATGACTTCCCGGCGTCGCAGGCAGCGCTGGCGCGCATCCGCCATGACGATCTGCCGGTGGCCGAGCGCTTCGAGCTGTTCTGGCGCGGCATCGAGCTGGCCAACGGCTATCACGAGCTGGGCGACGCGGACGAGCAGCGGCAGCGTTTCGAGGCGGAGCAGCGCTGGCGGCAGGAGCAGGGGCGGGATGTGCCGCCCTACGACCAGAACCTGGTCGCCGCCCTGGCCGAGGGCCTGCCAGCCTGCGCCGGCGTGGCGCTGGGGCTGGACCGGCTGTTGATGCTGCTGCTGGGCAAGGGCTCGCTGGCCGAGGTCCTGGCCTTCGACAGCGGCAGGGCCTGAGAAGCGGTTGCCGGGGAGAATCCCCGTTCGATCAGGCCTCGATCGGGAACAGGCCCTTGAGGTCGCGCCAGCCGCCGTCCACCGAATACACCTGGCTATAGCCCATCTTCTGCAGGTTGTCGGCCGCGATCACCGAGCGGTAGCCGCTGCCGCAGTACAGGTACAAGGGCTCGCTGCGGTCCGGGTGCTTGGTCTCGATGTCGCGCTCGATCACGCCCTTGCCGAGCCATTCCGCCCCTTCGACATGTCCGGCGGCGAACTCGCTCTCTTCGCGCACGTCTATGAGACGGGCGGCGGGCTGCTCGGAGAGGATGCGCGGCATGTCGCGGGCGTTCACTTCGCGCACGCGGGTACGAGCGTCCTGGATCAGGGCGAGAAAGGCGGGAGAGTGTCCGGACATGGGCGAATCCTCATGAATTTCTGGGGAATTTTGCATGCTAGATTACGCGTCTGAAGAGCCTGGAGGAAGGCATCTTGGGTAATAAGAACAGATGAACACGCCGGTCGTGCTGATCCATGGCATGTGGTGCACCGGAGGCGACTGGAAGCGGGTGCGGGAACTGATGGAGCCGCGTGGCTACCGCTGCCACGCACCGACGCTGCCGGCCCATGAGCCGACCGCCGACCAGCCCCTGCGCGTGGACAACCGCAGCCTGCGGGAATATCTGGATTACCTCGAGCAGTACATCCGTGAGCAGGACTTTCCCACGCCGCCGATCCTGATCGGCCATTCCATGGGCGGCCTGCTGGCGCAGCAGCTGGCGGCGCGCATCCCGGTCTTCGCCGTGGTGCTGCTGACCCCTGCGGCACCCTGGGGGATCAACGCCGCAGGGCTGGCCAATCTTGCCCCCTTCAGCCGCGTGCTGGCCCGCTGGGGCTTCTGGCGCCGGCCCTACAAGTTCAGCCGCGAGGCGGCGGCGGCCTACGTCTACAACGGCCTGTCGCCGGAGCGCCAGAAGATCTGCTACGAACGGATGGTGCATGAGTCCGGGCGGGTGGCGTATGAAATCGGCCTGTGGTGGGCGGATTGGGGAAAAACGACCTCGGTCGATGCAGATGCGGTGCGTTGTCCTGTATATGTGGTGAGTTGCGGCGCCGATCGGTTGACGCCGGCCTTTGCGGTACGCAAGGTGGCGGGCCTGTATCCGCAGGCGACGCATCGTCATTACCCGGAGCGAGGGCATTGGGTGATCGACGACGAAGAGACCGAGGAGATGATCCACGGCATCTGTGGCTGGCTGCGGCCGCTGGAGCAGCGGGCCGCGCGCGGCCAGCAGGCCCCGCGTTAAGCGGTATTTTTTTCAAGGAACATCATGAAGAAGATTTTCTTGGCGGCGAGCGCCGCAATGCTCGCTGCGACTGCCGTAGCGCAGACCGATCCGGTATCGCGGGCGATCGACGCCACCGTGCAGGCCGGCAAGGCCAGCGCCGCTTCGCAGGAGCGGGTCAACCAGTCCGACGACCAGGCGCGCGCGATGCTGGAGCGCTACCGCGCGGCCACTTGGCAGGCGCAGCAGCTGCGCGTCTACGCCAACCAGATCGAGCCGCTGCTGGCGGCGCAGGAGGCCGAGAAGCAGAGCCTGCAGCGCCAGCTGGCAGACCTGGACCGCGCCGGCGGCGACATGATGCCGCTGATGCTTCGTATGCTCGATTCGCTGGAGAAGTTCATCGCGCTGGACCTGCCGTTCCTGCAGGACGAGCGCAAGGAGCGCATCGCCAACCTGCGCCGCATGATGACCGACAGCAGCACCGCGACCGCGGAGAAATTCCGTCGCGTGCTGGAGGCCTACCAGATCGAGGCCGACTACGGGCGTGGCCTGGGTGCCGAGCGCGGGCAGGTGGAGGAGCGCATGGTGGACATCCTGCGCGTGGGCCGCAGCACGATGTTCGCGGTGGCGCTGGACGGCGCCGATGCCTGGGGCTGGAACGCCGGCACCGGCAAGTGGGAGCCGATCCCGCGAAAGTACGTCAAGGAACTGCGCCTGGCGATGAAGATTGCACGTGAGACCGCCGCCCCCGACCTGTTGACGCTGCCGATGCCGGTGGCCGCCGCTGGAGCCGCCAAGTGAGCGCCCGCAACTTCCTTCTCGTTCTCGCCCTGCTGCCCGGCATGGCCCTGGCGCAGACCCAGGCCAAGGGCATGGACGACCTGCTCAGCCGCATCCGCCAGGACAGCGCTGCCAGCGCCAAGCTCAACCAGGAGCGCGAGGCGCGCTTCCTGCGCGACCGCAACGCCCAGGCCGAGATGCTGCAGAAGGCCGAGGCCGAGCATGCCGCGGTCAAGGCCAAGTCCGACGCCGTCCGTTCGCGCTACGAGGCCAACCAGAAGCAGATCGCCGAGCTCAAGGAGCAGTTCAAGACGCGCGCCGGCGACTACACGCAGGTGGCCGCCGCCGTGCGCCAGGCCGCGGCGGATTTCCGCGCCCATGCCGCCAACTCGGCCATCAGTGCCCAGTTTCCGGAGCGCCTGGAATTCCTCGACACGCTCACCGCCGACAACGCCATGCCGGTGCAGGCGGACATCGAGAAGCTGTGGTTCACCCTGCAGCAGGAGATGACCGAGAACGGCCGCGCGGCGCATTTCCAGGCCGAGGTGGTGGACACGGCCGGCACGGCCAGCAAGATGGACGTGACGCGCATCGGCGCCTTCACCAGCTTCCACGACGGTGAATACCTGGTGCCGCAGCCGGGTTCCAGCCAGCTGCTGCAGCGGGCGCGCCAGCCGGAGCGCAAGTTCCGCTCGATGGCCCGCGACTTCGCCGGGGCCGAGGGCCGTGCGCCGATCCTGGTCGACCCCACCGGCGGTACGCTGCTGGCCCAGGAGGCGTTGCGTCCCACGCTGATGGAGCGCATCCACATGGGCGGCGAGGTCGGCTACATCATCATCGCGATCGGCGTGGTCGGCGCGGTGCTGGCGATCTGGCAGCTGGTCTGGCTGCTGCGCACCGACGGCGCTGTGCGCCGCCAGCTGGCCAATGTCTCGCAGCCCTCCGACGACAATCCGCTGGGCCGCGTGCTGGCCACCTTCAAGGGCAACCCGGCCACCGTCGCCGAGGATGCCGAGGTGATCGAGCTGCGCCTGTCCGAGGCGGTGCTGCGCGAGGTGCCCAAGCTGGAGCGCTTCCAGGCCTTCCTGCGGCTGGCGGTGGCGGCTGGCCCGCTGCTGGGCCTGATCGGCACCGTGGTGGGCATGATCATCACCTTCCAGGTCATCACCGAGCAGGGTGCCGGCGATCCGCGCCTGATGGCCGAGGGCATCTCGCAGGCCATGATCGCCACCGTGCTGGGCCTGGGCATCGCCGTGCCGTTGCTGTTCATCAACAGCCTACTGGCGGCGCGCTCGCGCGCCATCACCCAGATCCTCGACGAGCAGGCCACCGGCCTGCTGGCCGAGCGCCTGGAGCAGACGCGTGCTTGAGAACCTGCTCTACGGCCTGCTCGGGCCGTTCGAGTCGGTCGACGCCTTCGTCGAGGCGGGAGGCTGGGTATTGCCCTGGATCTTCCTGTCGGGCCTGGTCATGTGGACGCTGATCGTGGAGCGCTGGTGGTACTTCCGCATCGGCTTCCGTCGCGAGCGCGAGGCCATGGCCCAGGCCTGGGAGCAGCGGCCGGAGCACAAATCCTGGCATGCGCGGCAGATCCGCCGCATGCTGATCGCGCGCGCCAACGCGCGCCTGGTCGGCAGCCAGCCCCTGATCCGCGTGATCGTGCCGCTGGCGCCGCTGCTGGGGCTGCTCGGTACCGTCACCGGCATGCTCGAGGTCTTCGATTCCATGTCCGCGCTGGGCTATGCAGACGCTCGCGCCATGTCCGACGGCGTTTCCCACGCCATGATCGCGACGCTGGCCGGCCTGGCCGTCAGCCTCAGCGGCATCTTCTTCATCGGACGCTTCCAGACGATCAGCCGGGTTGAAACCGAGCTGTTCGCCGATGCACTGAAATACTGAGGGGACGACATGCGTTTCAGCCGTCACAGCACTCCCACCGAAGAACACACCGGCATCGACCTGGCGCCGATGCTGGACTTCGTCCTCAACCTGCTGATCTTCTTCATCATCACCAACACCTTCGTGACGCAGGCGGGCATCCAGATCAACCGGCCCACGGCGCAGACCGCGGTGCGCGAGGAGCGCAACAACATCATCGTGGCGATCTCTCCGCGCGGCGAAGTCTGGGTGGACAAGCAGCAGGTGGACATCCGCGCGCTGCGCGCCGTGATCGGCCGCATGCGTGCCGCCAACCCGCAGGCCGGCGTCATCATCCAGGCCGACAAGGACGCGCGCGCCGGGTTGATGGTGGAGGCGATGGACCAGGCGCGCCTGGCGGGCGTCAAGGATGTTTCCGTCGCGGCACAGCCGATCCGCTGATCGCCCATGCGCCTGCTTGCCTCCCTGCTGCTGGGCCTGGTCATCGTGTTCGGCCTGTTCTGGCTGATGCAATGGATGATCCGGCCTTCCGAGCGCCATGCCGTGGAGGCCGTGACCGTGGTCGAGGCGGTGGAGATGGTCGAGGTTCAGCCCGACGAGGCTTCGCCGCAGGACCTGGAGGCCGCCGCTGACGAGCCGCCACCGCCACCCGCCGCGCCGCCGTCGCTGGCGCGCCCCGACCTGCCGACGATGAGCTTCCCGGCCTCGGCGCCGGTGGATGCGGGGCCGATCAAGATTCCCGCGATCAATACCTCCAGCCTGGGCCTCGGCGGCTCCAGCCTCAATGGCAGCGGCCTGTTCGGCGGCTTTGCCGGGCGCGGCGGCGGCACCGGTTCCGGTGGGGGCGGCGGTGGTATCGGCAAGGGCGAGGGCTTCAAGGGCAAGGCGCTGATCCCGCTGTCCACGGCGCGTCCGCAGATGCCGGAGTGGGCCTGCAAGCAGGGCATCCGTGGCTGGGTGGAAGTGGTGTTCACGGTGATGCCCAACGGCCGTGTCAGCGAGGTCAAGCTGGTCGATGCCGATCCGCGCGGCGTGTTCGAGGTGGCGGCCATCGAGAGCGTCGGCAACTGGATCTACCAGTCCACGGGCAAGGCGCGCACGGTCAAGCAGCGTGTCGACATGCTGCCTGAAGACTGCATCTACAACTGGCAGCAATGAAAAAGCCGGGAATCGGGAATCGGGAATCGGGAATCGTGGGGCTGGTGCTCCTGGCGCTCTCGTGCTCGGCATCGGCCGACCAGTACCGCAGCGAAGTCAAGGAACTGGACAGCGTGCCGCAGGCGGCGCCGCCCAAGAGTGCCCAGCAGCAGTTGCAGACCACCACCGATCCCTACGCCAAGGCGCTGCTGCTGCGCGAGCTGGCGGCGCAGGCGGTGGCGAAGAAGGACTTCGCGCAGGCCTCCAAGTACCTGGAGCAGGCGTTGGCCACCAAGGCGCTCTCGGGCATCGCCGCGGATCAGATGAAGCGCGACCTGTCGCAGCTCTACCTGGCTGGCGGCGATTTCAAGCGTGTGCTGCCGCAGCTCGAGGCGCAGGTGAAGGCCGGCAATGCCGCGCCGGAAACGCTGGTGGCACTGGGTGCGGCCTACGTCGAGCAGAAGCGTTTCCGCGATGCCGTGCCGCTGCTGCAGAAGGGCCTGGCGGCAGTGAAGAACCCGGACCCGAGCTGGCAGCGCGCGCTGGTGGCGGCGCTGTTCGGAGCGGGGCAGGAGAAGGAGGCGCTGCCGATCCTGGAGGCGCTGCTCAAGCGCGACCCCAGCCAGCGCGACGACTGGATGCGCCTGGCGGCCGCCACGATCCGCTACGGCAGCAAGGAGCGCGCGCAGGCGGTGATGGAGCTGGCCAATCGCATGGGCTTCCTCGACAAGCCCGACGATCGCCTGCGCCTGGTGCAGCTGACCGCACAGATCGGCGCTCCCTTCGAGGCCGGATCGCTGCTGCAGTCCTGGATGCAGAAGGGCTTGCTCAAGCCCGACGCCGCCAACTGGAAGCTGCTGGCCGGGCTGTGGATCGCCGCGCGTGAATCGGTGCCGGCGATGGCGGCGCTGGAGCAGGCCCTGAAGCTGCAGCCCGACGCGACGCTGTACCGCCAGCTCGGCCAGCTACGCCTGGACCGGGAGGAATACGCTGCCGCGGCCGATGCGCTGCACAAGGCCGTGCAGCGCGGCGGCAAGGACGGCAACACGCTGCTGGCGCTGGGCATGGCCCGCTACCAGCAGGCCGATGTCGAGGGTTCGCTGGAGGCGTTCCGCGAGGCGGCGCAGTTCGCGGCCGCCAAGAAGCTGGCGGCGGAGTGGGTGCGCTACCTGGAATCCGGGCAGGCGCGCGAGCAAGCCCTGGCCGCAGCGGCGCAGCGGCGCCAGCGCGGTGATGGCGGCTTCCAGATGAGCGGCCGCATGAGCGGCGAGAGTTTCACGCTGTCCTCCGGGCAGCAAGCCAGCATCACGCTGGCCGAGTCCGGTGGCGAGCCGTATACGCCGATCGGTGCGGACCGTCCGGGCAGCGCCGACGGCACCATCCCGGCCTGGACCGGCGGCCTGGCCAAGGGCGGCAGCCCTGGTGCGCGCCTGCCCAATCCCTATGCCGGCGACAAGCCGTCGTTCACGATCACCGCCGCCAATGCCAGCCAGTACCGCAACCGCCTGACGCCGAGCCACCAGGCCCTGCTGTCGCGGTATCCGGGCTACCAGATGCCGGTGTATCCGACGCGCCGCAGCGTGGCCTACCCGCAGGCGATCTACGACGCCACCAAGGCCAACATCGGCAAGGCGAAACTGCTGGGCTCCGACGCGCTGGAAGGCGCGCGCCTGGGCGTGCCCTTTCCGCGCCCGCAGTCCGGCGTCGAGGTCATGTGGAACCACCGCACGCGCTATCGCAGCGACTCGGTGGACATGCAATCGACGCAGGCAGTGGTGCAGCGCAACGGCCAGTTGCAGACGCTCAAGCAGACCGAGCGCGTGGCCTTCCGCTACGGCAACGTGCGCGCACCCGCGGACCTGTCCAAGAGCAATGTGTTGCTCTATTACCTGACCTGGTTCGGCCGCTCGCGCAACGACACGGACTTCCTCGTGCTGGTACACGAGACGGCAAATTCCGTGGAGAACCCGCGCAACATCTGGGTGCTGCCGCCCAAGATCAACAAGATGTTCCGCGTGCCGCCGGTGGGCTACGACCAGCCGTTCCCGGGCGCGGAAGGCCTGATGTTCGTCGACATGATGGACATGTACAACGGCGCCTTCGACCGCTACGTGTGGAAGCTGACCGGCAAGCGCGAGGTCTACATCCCCTACAACGGTTACCGCCTGCTGGACGGCAGCGTCAAGGCGGCGGACCTGCTGCGCCCTGGCCACCCGCGCCAGGACGTGATGCGCTACGAGCTGCACCGCGTCTGGGTGATCGAGGCGGTGGAGCGAGAGGGCAAGCGGCACACCTTCGGCAAGCGCGTGTTCTACGTCGACGAGGACAGCTGGAACGTGGTGCTGGTGGAGAACTACGACCGTGACGGCCGGCCCTGGCGCTTCCAGGAGGGCCACCTGCTGGCCTTCTACGACGCGCAGTTCGCCAACACCGCGCCGGTCTTCACCTACGATCTCAAGGACGGCCGCTACTTCGCCAACCGCCTCAATGACAACGACCCGCCACCGAAGTACGGCGAGGCGATGAAGGATTCGGAGTTCCTGCCGGCCACGGTCAAGGCGCGCTACGGGCGCTGACGCCGGACGACTGCGGTCGCAGGCAAGAGGCCCTGCCGGACCAGTCCCGGCAAGGCTCTCGATCAGGCCCTGATCAGGCCCCTATCAGGCCAGGTACTTCTGGACCAGCCGGCCAACCTCCGGCACCATCGCGGCGATGTCCTTGTCGGCGCCGCCGCGGAACTTGGTGTAGAGCGACTTGGCGGTGGCGTTCTGGCTGGTGGACATCAACTGGTCGATGGTCCGGGCCAGGACCGTGGCTGCCTCGGCGCCGTTCTTCTTGAGGAAGCCGGCGAAATCGGTGCCGCCTTCCTTCTGGAAGCGTTCGAACAGGGGCTGCAACTGGGCAGCGAATTCCGGCAGCATGCGGGTGGCACCGCGCTCCAGGACGTCGGGCTTGCTGGACTTGAGCATGGCCAGACCGGTCTTGAGCGCCATGCCGGCCAGGCCGCCGCGATTGGCCAGGGCGCCTTCGAGCAGTCGGGCGAGGTCGGAGACGGCCGCGTCTTTCTTCTCCGGGGCCAATAGAATATCGCTCAAGGACTTCATCCGTGGACTCTCGATGACTGAAGACAGGAAGGGCGGGAAGGGTAGCATTTCCTCGCTGAAAACCCGGCCGCTGGAGCGCAACATCGCGATGACGATGCTGGGCCTGGGAGCGGGCAGCAAGATCGTGGCGCACTCCATCGCCAACATGTTCCGCGACGAGTCCGCGCGCGGGCATGCCGACCGGGATTTCTACAAGCGCCAGGCAGAGGTACTTGCCGACGAACTGGGCCGCCTCAAGGGCTCGGTCATGAAGGCCGGGCAGATGATGTCGCTCTACGGCCAGTACTTCCTGCCGGAAGAGGCGGTGGAGGTGCTGTCGAGCCTGCAGGACGATACCCCGCCGGTGGCCTGGCACGTGGTCCTGCCGGTGCTGGAGCGTGGCATCGGCCGCGACCGCCTGCGCGAGCTGGAGGTGGACGAGAAGCCGCTGGCCGCGGCCTCGCTGGGCCAGGCGCATCGTGCCCGGCGCAAGCGCGATGGCCAGGAACTGGTGATCAAGATCCAGTATCCGGGCGTGGCCGACGCCATCGAGAGCGACATCCGTACGCTGTCGCGCCTGCTGATGATGACCCGGCTGGCGCCCAAGGGCCTGGACCTGGAGCCGGTGTTCAACGAGGTGCGCGAGATGCTCCACCGCGAGGTGGACTATGAAACCGAGCGCCATTTCACCCAGACCTTCGGCGAGAAGCTGCGCGATGACCCGCGCTTCGTGGTGCCGCGCGTGTTCGGCGAGTACTCCAGCGACCGCGTGCTGACCACCAGCTTCGAGCACGGCAACCACGTGCGTGACGATGCCGTGCAGCGTCTGCCCCAGGCGCGGCGCAATGCCCTGTCGGCGGCCTTCGTCGAGGTGTTCCTGAAGGAGTTCTTCCGCTGGCACATGGTGCAGTCGGACCCGCACTTCGGAAACTACCGCATCCGCCCCGGCGACGACGGGCAGGACCGCATCGTGCTGCTCGACTTCGGCGCCACCCGCGTGTTCGGGCGGGGCTTCGTGGAGAGCTATGCCGATATCGTGCGCGGTGCCATCGAGCGTGACCGCGAAGCCATCCTGCGCGGCGGCATCGACATCGGCCTGATGAAGGCCGGCTTCCCCAAGCCGGTGCTGGATACCTTCGTGCAGCTCTGCGAAACCATCGTGGAACCCTTCGGCGATGCTGCCCACATGCCGGATCGGCTCAAGAACGAAAGGGGCGAATACCTTTGGGGCGCCAGCGACCTGCCGATGCGGGCGGGGCGCATGGCCGCCTCCAATGCGCTATCGGTGCATTTCAAGGTGCCGCCGCGGGAGATCGTCTTCCTGCACCGCCGCCTGGCCGGGGTATTCATCATGCTGGCCACGCTGCACGGCGAGCTGAATGCCCGCGACATGCTGCTGAAGTACTTGGGAGAGCCCTGAAGCCTCCCTCACGGCGGCGCCGGTGCGCCAACAGGCCCTGGGGCCTGGGGAGCGGACGATGGCGCCGGGTGTCGCGCTGGGCTAGCATCCCGGCCCTGTTCAAGCGGCAGCCCCCCGCGCCGCAGGTAGATTCACCATGAAGCCGATCCTCGCCAGCCTGGCGGCGTCCATCCTGTTGCTGGCCGCGCCCCACGCGGTAGCCCGAGTTACCGAGAATGAGGCCGCCCAGCTGGGCGCCAGCCTGACCCCGGTAGGCGCCGAGAAGGCGGCCAACAAGGATGGCAGCATTCCGGCCTGGACGCCGGGCAAGCAGCGTGGATCCCTGGCCGGTGAGTTCTACACCGACCCGGCGGTTGAAGCCGACAAGCCGCTGCTGACCATCACCCGGGCCAACATGGCGCAGTACGCGCCGCGCCTGTCGGAGGGCCACAAGAAGCTGCTGGCGGCCCATGACAGCTACAAGATGCCGGTCTATCCGTCGCATCGGCATTCCGCCTGGCCCGAGCCGATCTACGCGGCGACCCGCGAGAATGCCGTGGGCTGCGAACTGCGCGGCAGCGACGACCTCTACGGCTGTCGCCTGGGCTTTCCGTTCCCGATCCCCAAGTCCGGCGCCGAGGCGATCTGGAACCACAAGCTGAAGTGGCGTGGCGAATCGGTGACCCGCTACAACAACCAGATGATCGTGCAGCCCAATGGGCAGTACCAGCTGACCAAGATCATCGAGGACGTGCGCTTCGTCTATGCCTCGATCAAGAATCCGGTGACGCTGGAAGGCGGGCAGAGCGACTACCTGCACTACATGGCACGCACCATCGCGCCGCCGCGCCTGTCGGGCACCACGATCCTGGTGCATGACAAGGTCGGCACCGGCAGCGAGGGCCGCGCCGCCTGGCTCTACACCCCCACGCTCAAGCGGGTGCGCCGCGCCCCCACGGTCTGTTGCGACAATCCGGCGGAGGGTACCGACGGCAACCAGTTCTACGACCAGGTGGACATGTACAACGGTGTCCTGGAGCGCTACAACTGGAAGCTGCTGGGCAAGCGGGAGATGATCCTGCCCTACGATCCCTACCGCCTGATCAGCCCCAAGACCCGCTTTGCCGACCTGGCCCGGCCCAGGCATCTGAACCAGGACCTGGCGCGCTATGAGCTGCACCGGGTCTGGGTGGTGGAGGCCGAGCTGCGTCCCGGCGAGACCCATGCCTTCAAGAAGCGCCGCTTCTACCTGGACGAGGACGGCTGGGCCATCGCGATGGTGGACAACTACGACAACCGTGGCCAGCTGGTGCAGTTCCAGGAGGGCCATATCGGCTTTGGCTACAACATCATGGCCACCTCAGCAGCCCCGGAAGTGATCTACCACTTCGGTTCTGGCCGCTACTTCATCACCACGCTGTTCAACGAAGACAAGCCCTACGATTTCACCCAGGACTACCGGCCGGACTACTTCAGCGCGGCTACCGTCCAGAAGCGGGCCACCCGGTAGGCCCGGAGCCCACCAGGGGCCCGCCATTCAGGGAGCATTCAGCCCCTGTTGCAGTGCGATGAAATTTCGGAGGAAATTTTCCGGCGCGTGTTGGCGCCCCTGGGGATTTGCGCTAGCATCCCCTGCACTCGGTGCCCTTGGGTCAAATTTCTCCGCCAGTTGGGCAGCCATCCGAAATAACCAGACGAGGAGATGTTCCCGATGAAGAAAACCCTAGCTTCAGTCCTTGGCGTCGCCGCCTTGTGCCTGACGGCACAGGCCGTTGCCAAGGTCCCCGCTGCGGAAGCGGCCAAGCTCGGTGCCGAGCTGACGGCCGTCGGCGCAGAAAAGGCCGGCAACGCCGACAAGACCATTCCCGAGTGGACCCCGCGTGCCCGCACCGGCGCCCTGAAGGGCGAGTGGCCGAACGATCCGGACGTGGACGGCCAGAAGCCGCTGTTCACGATCACCAAGGCCAACATGGCGCAGTACTCCGCCAAGCTGACCGAGGGCCACAAGAAGCTGCTGTCGAGCTATGACAGCTACAAGCTGAACGTCTACCCGTCGGTCCGCAAGATCGACTGGCCGAAGGAAATCCAGGACGCCACCAAGGCCAACGCCACCACCTGCGAACTGGTCAACACGGAAATCCTCAACGGTTGCAAGCTGGGCTTCCCGTTCCCGATTCCGAAGTCCGGCGCCGAGCCGATCTGGAACCACAAGCTGAAGTGGCGCGGTGAGTCGGTCACCCGCTACAACAACCAGATGATCGTGCAGCCGAACGGCCAGTTCCAGCTGACCAAGATCGTCGAAGACGTGACCTTCGGCTACGCCTCGCTGAAGAACCCGACCGAGCTCAAGCCCGGCCAGGGTGAGTTCCTGAAGTACCTGTCCAAGACCGTGGCTCCGCCGCGCCTGGCCGGTACGTTCATCCTGGTGCACGAGAAGATGGGCACCGGCGCCGAAGGCCGTGCCGCCTGGCTCTATTCGCCCGGCCTGAAGCGCATCCGCCGCGCCCCGACGGTTTGCTGCGACAACCCGTACGAAGGCACCGACGGTCACCAGTTCTACGACCAGGTCGACATGTTCAACGGCGCCCTGGAACGCTACAACTGGAAGCTGGTCGGCAAGAAGGAAATGTACATTCCGTACAACTCCAACAAGATCGCCGGCAAGGGCACCAAGTACAAGGACCTGGCCAAGCCGAAGCACCTGAACCAGGACCTGCCGCGCTACGAGCTGCACCGCGTCTGGGTGGTCGAAGCCGACATCAAGCCGGGCACCAGCCACACCTTCAAGAAGCGTCGCTTCTACCTCGACGAGGACGGCTGGACCATTGCTGCCGTGGACGACTACGACAACCGTGACCAGCTCTACCAGTTCCAGGAAGGCCACATCATCAATGCGTCCAACCTGCTGGCGGCGACCACGGTTCCGGAAGTGATCTATCACTTCACCTCGGGCCGTTACTTCATCACCGCCGCCTGGAACGAAGACAAGCCGATCGACGCGACGGCGAGCTTCAACAGCGACTACTTCAGCGCGGCTTCCGTGCAGAAGATGACGACGAAGTAAGCTCAAAGCTGCAATATGGACAGGAAAGGCCGCCGGGCGATACCCGGCGGCCTTTCTTGATTCAGCGTCACTATTAAGCGAGCTGCGCAAAGCAGCCGGGGATGGGATGGGATGAAGTACGACGAAAAGCTCGATTACGACAAGCCGATCGACACGGTGCTGCAGATGTACACGGACCGCAGCTATTTCGAGCGCAAGTACCGCGACTCGGGGGCCTGGGACGTGGAGGTCCTGGAGCATGAGAAGACCGACAAGCGCTTCCGTATCAAGTGCCGCTTCAGCATGAAGTCCGATGCGCCGCTGCCGGACTTCGCCAAGAAGTTCATCGGCGAGTCGGTTTCGGTGGTGCAGCAGGATGCCTGGGACCTGGAGAAGCGCACCGGCCGTATCGACACCGAGATCAAGGGCGCCCCGGTGAAGGTCTTCACCGAGATGCAGCTCAAGCCTGCAGGGCAGGGTTGCGCCAATCACCTGGTCTGGAACGTCTCCTGCGGCATCCCGCTGATCGGTGGCAAGCTGGAGAAGGTGCTGGCCGAGGACCTGCAGGCCAAGTCGCGTACCGACTACCAGGTCAGCCTCAAGATCCTGCGCGACTACTGACATGAACTCCGTATCGGACCCCGGGCAGCCGCCGGGCGGCAAGCCGCCCAGCCTCTGGCAGACCATCAGCAGCGTCGCCGCGTCGTTCTTCGGCGTCCAGAGCTCGAAGAACCGGGAGCGCGACTTCACCAAGGGCAAGCCCCTGCACTTCATTGCCGTGGGCCTGGGCATGACCCTGGCCTTCATCGGGGTGGTCTGGATCGCCGTGCGGCTCGCCCTGCGCAGCGCTGGACTCTAGGCGGCGACCGCGGCTGAATGCCCGTTCCTCCCGACGGGTATTGCCCAGCCCCCCATTTCCGGGGCATAAAGGCACCTAGCGCGCCGTTCGAGCGCGCGGAATATTCGGGAGGAGACGAGATGGCAGTCAGTCATGGCTTGCGCGTGGTGGCCCTGGGCGTGGTAGCCCTGGGCGTGGCGGCGGGTTCATCGTGGTATGGGCTGCAGCAACAGAAGCTGGCTGCGGCGTCTGCCGCCGACCTGGCTTTGTACGAAGCGGCGCAAGGCCGCACCCCCTTGGTCCTGACTAGCAACACCACGGCCGCCGAAGGCGAGGTCGATCTCGGCAACGTGTCCGGCAAGCTCGTGGTGGACCAGCAGTTGCTGGTGCCGCGCACGCTGGCGGGTGGCCGCGAGGGCTATGACCTGTGGCTGGCGCTGTCGTATACGCCCGGCGAGGGCGATGCCAGCGAGGCGGGCGAGTTCGTGATCATCAATCGCGGCTGGATCAGCGCGGCCGACAGCCGCGATCCGGCCAAGCTTGGGCTGTCCGCCGCGGAAACGCAGCTTTCCGGCTACTGGGTGTCCTTGCCGCTGGCCAGCGATCACGAGGTGAGCCGCGAGTTCTGCCTGGAGACGACCTGGCCCAAGACCCTGGGCAGCCCGGATCCGAGCTTCGGCGACATGAAGTGCCTGTTCAACTCCCAGCAGATTGCCCAAGGCCTGCTGATGCTGAGCTCCGACCTGGGTGACGGCCTGGACCGTGACTGGGTCGGCCAGCGCCAGGCCGTGGTGAAGGGCTTCCAGACCCTGAGCTATGCCGGCTTCGGCGCTGCGGCGCTGGCGCTGCTGCTGTGGCTGGGCTTTGCGATCTTCGGAAAGCCCAAGGCGGCACAGCCGCGGGCGCCGGCAGCGGCTGCTCCGTCGGCTGATTCGGCCCAGGCCAAGACGCAGCCGGCATCGCTCGGCAAGATCCAGCGCTGAGCGGGCGTGACGTGGGAGCGGCGTCAGCCGCGATCAGCTCGTTGATGACGACGAAAGATCGCGGCTGAAGCCGCTCCCACGCCGTCCACTGCTACTTCTTCCCGCGCAGCGCCTTGAGCCGGTAGAGCTGCTCCAGCGCCTCGCGTGGCGACATCGCGTCCGGGTCCATCTGGTCCAGCAGGCGGTCGCTGTCCGATTCCGAGGGGGCGAACAGCGACATCTGCGGTGCCGCGGCGACTGCCGCCTTGGCTGACGGTGGCGGCTCTCGGCCCTCCAGCTCCAGCAGGTATGTCCGGGCGCTGCGGATCACCGGCGCCGGCACGCCGGCCAGCTGCGCCACCTGCAGGCCATAGCTGCGGTTGGCGGGGCCTTCCTTGACCTGGTGCAGGAACACCAGGCGCTCGCCGGCGTCGGAGGCGTATTCCGCGGCGTCGAGATGGGCATTGGCCACGCCCGGCAGTTCGTCCGCCAGTGCCGTCAGCTCGAAGTAATGGGTGGCGAACAGCGTGAAGGAGCGCAGCTTGGCTGCCAGGTGTTCGGCCACCGCACGGGCCAGCGACAGGCCGTCGTAGGTCGAGGTGCCGCGGCCGATCTCGTCCATCAGCACCAGGCTCTGCTCGCTGGCGTTGTGCAGGATGTTGGCGGTTTCGCTCATCTCCACCATGAAGGTGGACTGGCCAGAGGCCAGGTCGTCGGCCGCGCCGATGCGCGTGAAGATGCGGTCAATCGGACCCAGGCGCGCTGATTCCGCCGGCACGTAGCAGCCGGCATGCGCCAGCAGCACGATCAGTGCGGTCTGGCGCATGTAGGTGGACTTACCGCCCATGTTCGGGCCGGTGATCACCAGCAGCCGGCGGCTGTCGTCCAGTACCAGGTCGTTGGGCACGAAGGGCTCGCGCAGGGTCTGCTCCACCACCGGGTGGCGCCCGCCGCGGATTTCCAGGCAGGGCGTGTCCAGCAGCTGCGGCCGGCTCAGGTTCAGCGCCCGCGCACGCTCGGCGTAGCAGGCCAGCACGTCCAGCTCCGCCAGGGCCTGCGCCGCCTGCTGCAGCGGGCGCAGGCGCTGCGCCATCTGCTCCAGCAGCGCGTCGTAGAGTTCCTTCTCGCGCGCCAGTGCACGGTCACGGGCCGACAGTACCTGGTCCTCGAACTTCTTCAGCTCGTCGGTGATGTAGCGCTCGTAGTTGGTCAGCGTCTGGCGGCGCGTGTAGTCGGCGGGGATCTTCGCCGCATGCGTCTTGCCGACCTCGATGTAGTAGCCATGGACGCGGTTGTAACCGACCTTCAGCGCGTCGATGCCGGTGCGGGCGCGCTCGCGCTGCTCTAGGTCCACCAGGAAGCCGTCGGCGTTCTCCGACAGTTGCCGCAGGTGGTCCAGGGTTTCGTCGTGGCCCGTGCGGAACACGCCGCCGTCGCGCGCCAGCAGCGGCGGCGTGTCGGACAGCGCGGAGGCCAGCAGCGAGGCGCTGTCGGCGTGGTCGCCCAGCTCCTGGCGCAGGGCGCCCACCAGCGGGGCCTCCAGGGACTGCACCGCGGCGACCACGGTGGGTAGTGCCTGCAGGCTGTTGGACAGGCCCAGCAGGTCGCGCGGCCTCGCCGAGCGCAGGGCGATGCGCGCCAGGATGCGCTCGATATCGACGATGTCACGCAGGCAGTCGCGCAGGCCACGATCGGCGGATTCGTGCAGCAGGCTGGCCACCGCCTCGTAGCGGGCGTTGAGCTGCGCGTGGTCGCGCAGGGGGCGGGTGAGCCAGCGGTGCAGCGCGCGCGCGCCCATCGGCGTCACGCAGCTGTCGAGTACGCTCAGCAGCGTGTAGTCGTGCTGGCCGGAGAGCGATCGATCGATCTCCAGGTTGCGTCGCGAGGTGGCGTCGAGGATCAGGGCCTCGCCGGCGGTTTCGGTGCGCAGGCCGGTGACGTGGGGCAGGGCGGCCTTCTGCGTCTCCTGCACGTACTGCAGCAGGGCGCCGGCCGCGGCAATGGCCGCGGGCAGGTCCTCGCAGCCGTAGCCGCGCAGGTCGCGCGTGGAGAACTGCGCCGTCAGCAGGCGATAGGCCGAGGCGGTGTCGAAGTGCCAGACCGGACGCATCCGTGCCGGAAAGCCGCCCCAGTCCGCGCCGCCGCCGTCGGCCGCCAGCAGCTCGCTGGGACGCAGGCGCTGCAGCTCGGACAGCAGTTCGTTTCGCCGTGCCGCCTGCAGCACAGCGAAACGGCCGGTGGACAGCTCCAGCCAGGCCAGGCCGTAGCCGTCCTTGGTTTCCGCCACGGCCGCCAGCAGGGTCTGGGTGCGGGCGTCGAGCAGGGCCTCGTCGGTGGCGGTGCCAGGGGTGACGATGCGCACGACCTCGCGCTTAACCGGACCCTTCTCCACGCCGACTTCGCCGACCTGCTCGGCGATCACCGCCGATTCGCCGGCCTTGATCAGGCGGGCCAGGTACTGCTCGACGGAGTGATGCGGCATGCCCGCCATCACCACGGGCTGGCCACCGGATTCACCGCGCTGCGTCAGCGTGATGTTGAGCAGCCGCGCCGCCTTGCGCGCGTCGTCGTAGAACAGCTCGTAGAAGTCACCCATGCGGAACAGCACGAGCGTGTCCGGGTACTGCGACTTGATGCCGAAGAACTGCTGCATCAAGGGCGTGTGTTCGCTATAGGGCGTGGCAGCGGTCATGTGCGCGAGGGTTGTAGGGTCTGTTGGCCATGCCGCAGCCGCCGCGATGCCTCCGGAGTCGCGGCCTTGCCGTGTGAGTCCATGGTCTTGGAAATCATCAAGCTTTCCTGTCTACCTGGCCTGGCCGCGATTCCGGAGGCATCGCGGCGGCTGCGGCATGGCCAGCAGACCCTATGAGATCGGCCATCCAGCCGCGGCCGCCGCGGCGCAGCAGCGAGGCGGCGTAGAGCAGGGCAAGCAGGACCAGGCTGGCCTGCTGCAGCAGGCTGCCGCCATGGTCGTGGACGTGGGGGATGGTGGCCTGCATCGGCGGCGCCAGCAGGTTCACCGCCAGGCCGATCGCCACCGCGCCGGCGGCGGTGATCGCGGCAAAGGTCAGGGCATGGCGGCGGCCGTGGATCTTGGCCAGCACGCCGAAGGTGGCGACATTGGTGGCCGGGCCGGTCAGCAGGAAGGCGATGCCCGCGCCGGGCGAGACGCCGGCGGCGATCAGCACCGCCACCAGTGGCGTGGCGGCAGCGGAGCAGACGTACATCGGCATGCCCAGCAGGGCGAACACCAGGACCTCGATGCCGTCCGGCAGGTTCGACCAGAGCACGCCCTCGGCATAGGGGATCGCGAAGGCTGCCAGCGCGATGCCGGCGACGATCCAGGCGGCGGTGTCGTCCACCAGGTCCACCATGCCGCTGCGCAATGCGCGCTTCAGGCGCGGTTCGGGCGTGGCGACCGGGGCGGGTGCCGGCGTGCCGCAGCTGCAGCAGGTGGCGGGAGCGGCCGGCGCCGGGGCGCTGCTGCGCAGCAGGCGCGCCAGCGCGTAGCCGATGAAGACGGCCAGCAGCGCCGCGCAGCCGACGCGCAGCAGGGTCGCTTCCCAGCCCAGCAGTGGTAGCGAGACGAACAGGGCGGTGAGGCCGACCTCCGGCGTGGCGATCAGGAAGGCCGTGGCCGCCGCCACGGGCACGCCGCGCTGGATCAGTGACTGGTACAGCGGCAGCACGCCGCAGGAGCAGATCGGCAGCGGCAGGCCCAGTGCGGTGCCACGCAGGGCCTGGGCGCCGGGGCCGCCGCGCGAAAGCCAGCGCAGCCAGCGTTCCGGCAACTCACCGGAGATGAAGCCGCCGATCAGGTAGGCCAGCAGCAGGGCCGGGGCCGACTGCAGCGCCAGCGACAGGAAGCGTTCGTCGAAGCCGGAGTGGCCGGCCTCGTGCGCGTGGGCATGGGCGCCGCCGATCAGCAGCAGCGCGCCGACCGCCACCAGGTTGCCCAGGCCCTCGTAGGGCGGGCGGCTGGCCTGCTCGGCAGCGTGGTCGTCCAGGTGTGGGCGACCGAAGACCACGTGCAGGATCGAGCCGGCGACCAGGGCCTGGAACCAGGCGCTGGCCTGCAGGCCCATGACGGCATTCAGCTCGATGCCCCAGCGATAGCCGGCGATGGTGCCCAGGCACATCGCGCCGATGGCCAGCGCGGGCAGCAGGGCGCCGAATACCGGGGCCATCAGCCACCAGACTACCAGGCCGACCGGGATGCTGTGGATCGCCACCGCCAGCGCCAGGGCCTCGTGGCGGTGCAGGGCCTCCTCGCCCAGCGGCGACAGTGCGGCGCCGTCGGCCATGCTATGCAGCACCAGGCCCAGGATCGCCAGCGCCAGGGCAGCGATATGGGCCCCACGGCGGGCGCGGCTCAGCAGGTGTTCGAAGATCGTCGGGCCCAGCAGGCCCAGCAGCAGGAAGGCCGCGCTCCAGGGGCCACCGTCGACCACGGCTCCGGGCACCACGTCCAGCAGCACCAGGCCGGCAATGCTGACCAGCACGAAGCCGTCGAGGAAGGCCAGCAGCGACGGACGCTTGTGGGCCACCGCGTAGATCAGCGGACCGGCGAGCAGCGCAGCGAGCGTGGCGAGGAGCAGCGCGAGGTGCATGAAAAGTGACGGGGCCACGTAATGGGGTTAACAGAAGGGGAGCATTATCCCATAGCATTCAGGGGAGCAGGTTCTGCTAACGCCATGGACGCCGCTGTGGCGGAGGTCGCCTGGGTGCAGGGCAATGCCCCGAGGCGCGCGGTGTACGAGATGTACATAAGCGGCTCGGGGCGCGGCCCTGCGCCCAGGCGGCCCCGCCACGGTGGTGGCCGTGGCGTTAGCAGAGCCATTGGAGGGCCGATGAATGAATAGGGCAGCATGGATACTGCTGGGGGTGGTCGCCGTGGCCGGCGCCGGCTTCGGTGCCTGGCAATGGCAGAAGGACGACTACGACTACGAGGCCGCCTTCGAGACCCCGGAAGCGCAGCAGCTCCCCGCGGCGCCGGGCGTGATCCTGCGCGTGCCGGAACTGGCTGGCCGCAGCGAGGCGGAGGTCGCCCAGAAACTGGGCAACGCGCAGGACTGCGAGGACTCCCTCCACAGCCGCCGCTGCCGCTACCCGGACGCCCGCGCCGCCGTGCTCTACATCGACGGCAAGGCCAGCTGGTTCACCGCGGACTTCGGCGATTCCGGCTACCCGCTGCAGGCCGAGACCCTGGCGGCCCTGGGCCTGCCCGAGGGCAAGCCGCAGCAGGCGGGCAAGCGCGAACTGGTCTGGACCGGCTTGCCCGGCTACCAGGAAATCCACCTCTACGGCGACAGCCAGGGAATCGTGACCCATGCGCTCATCAAAGTCGCTGTTCGCTAGCCTCCTGCTGACGGCGAGCTTCGCCGCCCAGGCCGAATCCCTGAACATCCTGCGCGTTACGCCCTCGGGCGACGACGTGCAGGACACCCGCCAGGTCGTCATCGCCTTCGATCGCGCCGTGGTGCCGCTGGGTCGCATGGAGCGCGACGCTGCCGAGGTGCCGGTGACGATCAGCCCGGCGATCCGCTGCGACTGGCGCTGGCTGGACCCCGCGACCCTGGCCTGCAACATTCCCTCCGGGGAAAAGCTGCGCCTGGCCTCGCGCTACGAGATCGACATCCGCCCCGAGTTCGTCACCGAGCAGGGTGAGAAGCTGGAGCGCGGCCAGACCGTCCGCTTCACCACCGAGCGCCCGGTCCTGCGCTACAGCCGCGTTTCCGACTGGGACGGCCCCGGCCAGCCGGTGATCTACGCCCGCTTCAGCCAGCCGGTCACCGCCGCTTCCATTGCCGCCGCCTTCCGGCTCGGCAGCGTGGCGCTGCAGGCCCAGGCCGATCCGGACGACCGCGACATGCCGTTCTGGACGCCGCAGGGCGAGGCGCGCGAGCAGTGGCTGCTGCGCCCGGCCAAGCCCTTGCCGCTGGACAGCGCGCAGCGCGTCTGGCTATCGCCCGGCCTGGAATCCGCCTACGGCAGCGCCACCGGCATCGAGGATCGCGAGATCGAGGCCCTGCATACCTTCCCGGCGCTGCGCCTGCTGGGCGTCAGCTGCCTGCGCAATGCCGCGCCCGGCGTGGAGCCCGAGTGGGGCCTGGTCGGCAAGGGCCAGACCTGCGATCCGCTGGGCGGCGCGGTGCTGTCCTTCAGCGCGCCGGTGCGCACCTCGGAGATGAAGGGCCGCCTGAGCCTGGAACCCGATCCGCGCAAGGCCTTCAAGAAGGAATACGACCCCTGGGCCAACAGCGGCGACGAGAGCGGCAGCATCGGCAGCCATTCGCGCGGCGCCAGCTACACCATCCCGCTGCCCTTCAACTTCATCGGCGGCACCCCGTACCGGGGCAGCCTCGCCGCCGGCCTGCGCGACGTCTTCGGCCGCGAACTGGGCGCCAGCAACTTCGCCTTCGATACCGGCGACCGCACGCCGAAGCTGGTGTTCGAGCACGAGCGCGCGGTGATCGAATCCGGCCTGGATTCGGAGGTGCCGGCCGTCGTCACCAACCTGACCGGCATCGACACACGATTCGACCGGCTCACCGCCGACGGCCTGCAGAAGGACCAGACGCATCGCGTGCCGGTGGCGGCGGTGCGCAACATCGCCTTCGCGATGCCGCTGGATGTGCGCGGCATGGTCGGTGGCAAGTCCGGCGCGGTCATTGGCAGCCTGACCACCACGCCGTCCACCTCGACGCAACCACAACGCTTCTTCGCGGAGGTCACGCCCTGGCAGGTGCATGCCAAGCTGGGCCATTCCAACCTGCTGGTCTGGGTCACCGACATGGCCAGCGGCAAGCCGGTGTCCAAGGCCAAGGTCCGCGTGATGCTGGGCTTCGGCGGCGAGACCAAGGCCGAGGCGATGACCGACAGCGACGGCCTGGCCGAGCTGCCGGGCTCGGCGGAGCTGGATCCCAAGCTGGAGCATGCCGGCTGGCGTCCCGAGAAGTCCCTGATGGTGCATGTCGCCAAGGACCAGGACCTGGCCCTGCTGCCCCTGGAGTACGAGTTCCAGGTGGACGTCTACCGCGCCTCGCGCAACCAGTTTTCCGAGTGGCGCCGGCCCAAGCACGGGCACCTGCGCGCCTGGGGTACCACGGCGCAGGGCGTCTACCGTGCCGGCGAGACCGTGCAGTACAAGGTCTACGTGCGCGACGAGGCCGGCCGCTCGCTGGCGCCGGCGCCGAAGTCCGACTACAAGCTGAAGGTCTACGACCCCACCGGCAATGTGGTGCTGGAGCAGGACAAGCTGGCGCTGTCGGAGTTCGGTGCGCTGTCCGGCGACCTGAAGCTGGCCGAGCGCGCGGCGGTCGGCTGGTACCGCTTCGAGCTGACGCCGTCCTTCGCCAAGGACGAGCCGCTGGAACCGTTGCGCGTGCTGGTCAGCGATTTCACGCCGGCACCGTTCCGCGTTGGCGCGGAGTTGCGTGCGCATGAAGCCAGGCCCGGTGACGAGATCGAGGCCGTGTCCACGGCGCGCCTGCATGGCGGCGGCGCCTTCGCCAATGCCCCGGCACGCCTGGTGGTGCGCGTCGATGCCTCGTCGTTCAGCTCGAAGGACCCGGCGGCGGCGGAGTTCCAGTTCAGCAGCTACGAGGCGCGCGCCGCTGAGCCGCTGCTGGATACCGAAACGCGGCTGGACGGGCAGGGCCAGTTCGCGCAGAAGCTGAAGTTGCCGCAGATCGAGACGCCCTACGGGCGCCTGCTGTTCGACGCCACGGTGCAGGACGACCGCGGCAAGGGTATCGGCGCGCAGGCCTCCGTGCCGTACTACGGGCGTGATCGTTACGCTGGTGTGCGCTGGAGCGGCTGGATGCTGACGCAGGGCAAGCCCGCCAGCGTCGATGCCATGGTGGTGGATACCGCCGGCAAGCCGGTCAAGGGCCAACCCTACTACGTCAAGATCGACCGCCAGGAAACCCATGCCGCGCGCGTCAAGGGCGCGGGCAACGCCTACATCACGCGCTACGTGCAGCAGTGGAAGCGCGTCTCGACCTGCAAGGGCCGCTCGGGCACCGAGGGCATGCCCTGCGAGTTCACGCCCGATGCCAGCGGCGAGTTCCGCGTGACCGTGATGACGCGCGACACACAGAACCGCCTGCACGAGTCCTCCACCTGGATCTACGCCCAGGGCGCCGACGAGGTGCTGTGGGAGGACACGCCGGACTACAGCCTGGAACTGCGCGCCGATCGCCACGAATACAAGGACGGCGAGACCGCCAAGCTGATGGTGAAGAACCCGTACCCCGGTGCCCGTGCGCTGGTGACGGTGGAGCGCTATGGCGTGCTGGACCGCTGGGTGCAGAAGCTCTCCGGCTCCACGCCGGAGATCCGCATCCCGGTCAAGCCGGAGTACTTCCCCGGTGCCTACGTCTCGGTGGTGGTGATGTCGCCGCGCGTCGAGCAGCCGGTGAAGGGCGGCGTGGACCTGGGCAAGCCCAGCTTCCGCATGGGCTACCTCGAACTGCGCGTCAACGATCCCACGCGTGAAATGACGGTGACGGTGAAGCCGCAGCGCGAGGAACTGCGCCCTCGCGAAAGCGTCAAGGTGGAGCTGGAGGCCAAGCCGCGTCACAAGAAGCCTGGCGACCGCATCGAGTACGCGGTGGCGGTGCTGGACGAAGCGGTGTTCGACCTGATCAAGGACGGCAAGGACTACTTCGATCCGCTCAAGGGCTTCACCCGCCTGGATTCGCTGGACGTCGGCAACTTCGGCTTGCTGACGCGCCTGGTCGGGCGGCAGAAGTTCGAGAAGAAGGGCGCCAATCCCGGCGGCGACGGCGGCAGCGACCTGTCGATGCGCAGCATCGACAAGTACGTGGCCTACTGGAACCCGGCGCTGCCGGCGGACGCCAGTGGCCGTGCGAGCTTCACGTTCCAGGCCCCGGACAACCTGACCGGCTGGCGCGTGCTGGCGCTGGCGGTGACGCCGGACGACCGCATGGGCCTGGGCCAGGCCGTGGTCAAGGTCAACAAGAACGCGGAGCTGCGGCCGGCGCTGCCCAACCAGGTGATCGCGGGTGACCGCTTCGACGCCGGCTTCACGCTGCTCAACCGCGGCAAGGGCGAACGCAGCTTTACGTTGAGCATCAAGGCCGAGGGCGCGGCACAGGGCCAGAAGAGCGAGACCTTCATGCTCAAGCCCTTCGAGCGGCGCACGGTCTACCTGCCGCTGCAGGCCGCCGCGGCGGGCGACATCCGCCTCAGCGCGACGGCGGGCGAGGGCAAGGATGCCGATGCCCTGGCGCAGACCCTCAAGGTGCTGGCACGCAAGCCCAACATCACGGTGGCGGACTACGGCCACTTCGAGGGCGAGGCCGAGGTCCGCATCCCGCTGAAGCTGCCGGAGACGCTGGAGCGCGGCGAGCTGAAGTTCACGTTCGCACCCACCGTGCTGGGCGATCTCGATGGCGCCTTCAGCTACGTCCGCCAGTATCCCTATGCCTGCTGGGAGCAGCGCCTGACCAAGGCGGTGATGGCGGCGCACTACCTCAAGCTGCGTCTGCGCCTGAAGAACGTCGGTGACTGGCCGGAGGCGCAACAACTGGCCTCCGCCACGCTGGAGCAGGCCGCGAGCTTCCAGGCGGAAGAGGGCGGCATGGGCTTCTGGACGCCGGACAATTCGCGCCAGAGCCCCTACCTGTCGGCCTACACCGCGCTGGCTTTTGGCTGGATGAAGGATCTGGGGCACGAGCCGCCCAAGCTGGTCTGGGACAAGCTCGACGTCTATCTCGACAAGCTGCTCAAGGAAGACATCAAGGCGGAAGGCTATGACGCACCCGAGACGCGCGCGCAGGTGCGCGCGGTGGCGCTGGCAGCGCTGGCACAGCGCGGCAAGCTGAAGAAGGAAGACCTGGACCGCTATGCCAGCTGGCTGCCGCGCATGGGCCTGTTCGGCCAGGCGCTGTTCCTGCAGGCGGCCAGCCGTGTCGAGGGTACGGAGCCGCTGATGAAGCAGGCCCGCGACCTGATGCTGTCGCGAGGCCAGGAATCCGCCGGCAGCCTGATGCTGCGCGAGGATGGCGATTCCAGCTGGCACGGCTGGCTGCTCGGGTCCGAGCTGCGCTCCAACTGCGCCGCGCTGTCGGCCTTCACCGGCCGCTACGGCTGGGATGCTGCGATGCAGGAACTGCCGATGAAGCTGACCCGCGCCATCACGCAGGCGCGCGGCAACCGCTTCCACTGGAGCAACACGCAGGAAAACCTCTACTGCACGCGTGCCTTCATCGAGTACGCCGATCGCTTCGAGTCGGTGACCCCGGACATCCTGGCGCAGGTGCTGCTGGGCGAGGCCAAGCTCGGCGAGGTGCACGTGACGCGCGAGGCCGGCGGGCAATTGCAGAAGCCGGTGACGCCGGAACAGGCCGGTGCCGCGCCGCCGATCCTGATCCGCTCCAAGGGCCAGGGCCGCAGCTATTACACGGCGGCGCTGAGCTACGTCGAGAAGGAATCTGCCGCCAAGGCGATCAACGCCGGCCTGGAGACGCGCCGCAGCTACGCCGTGCTGCGCGACAAGACCTGGGTGCCGATGGAGCCGCCGCTGAAGCTGAAGCGTGGCGACAAGGTTCGCGTGGAGCTGGTGCTCAACGCGCCGTCCTGGGCCACCTACGTGGCGGTGGATGACCCGGTGCCGGGCGGCCTGGAGCCGATCAATCCGGACCTGGCCGGCGTGCCGGGCGACGATGCGGCGCTGGACAGCGGCGGCTCCTACGCCTTCTACCACCGCGAGCTGCGGCACGACTCGGTGCGCTTCTTCGCCGACTCGATCGGCGCCGGGGAATACCGCATGGCCTGGATCGGCGTGGCGGTGGCCACCGGCGAGTTCGCCGCGCCCGAGACCCATGCGGAACTGATGTACAGCCCCGAGGTGTTCGGCAACGGCATGCCGGCGCGCCTGACGGTGACCGAATGAACGAGGAAACGACCCTGGAAGGCGAAGACAACGAGCGCGAGCAGAACCGCCTGGCGGTGGAAGCGCTGGAGGACAACGGCGACGACCTCGCCACCCCGCGCGAGATCGATCACTTCATCTACTTCGATGACCTGGACGGCCTGACGCGCTTCGAGACCCAAGTGGAGGGCCTGGGCTTCCGCCTGCGTCATCACGTCGAGACCGAGGAGGGGCGCCCGGGCCTGCAGGTCTATCGCATCGACATCCCTTCGTTCGAGCGCATCGACGAGGTGACGCTGCCCCTGTACCGGGCGGCCCTCGAGTGTGGCGGCCAGTACGACGGCTGGGAGTCGCAGGTCGTCGAGTGAAGCGCCTCGCCCGGGTCGTCGCGGGGCTGTTGGCGCTGCTGGTGCTGGCCACCCTGCTGGCGCAGCGACCGCTGCCGCGCACGCTGGCGCCGCAGCCCGATGAGACCGCCCGGGCGCAGGCCCTGGTGCTGGACCGCGACGGCCGCCCGCTGAACCTGCGCTACGACGGTGGCTGGAACCTGCAGGAGCGCGTGCCGCTGGAGCAGGTGCCGCCGCTGCTGCGCCAGGCCTTCGTCGAGGCCGAGGACCGGCGCTTCTGGAAGCACCACGGCGTGGACTGGCGCGCCCGCCTGTCCGCCACCTGGACCAACCTGCGCGCCGGCCGATCGCTGCGCGGCGCCAGCACCATCACCGAGCAGGCCTTGCGCGTGATCAACCCGCGCCCGCGCACGCTGTGGTCGCGCTGGGTGGAGGGCTTCGAGGCGTTGCGGCTGGATGCGCGCTTCGCCAAGCCGGACCTGCTGGAGTTCTACCTGAACCAGGTGCCTTACGGCGCCAACCGCCGCGGCGTGGCGCCGGCGGCGCGCTATTACTTCGGCCGCAGCCTGGAGACCCTGTCGGAGCGCGAGATGCTGGCGCTGGCGGTGCTGGTGCGTGCGCCCTCGCGGCTGCTGCGCCAGCCCGAGGCGCTGGACGCCGGCATCGCGCGCCTGGCGCAGCGGCTGGCGGAGCAGGGCGCGTTGACGCCCGAGCGCTTGGCGGCCTTGCAGGGCCAGCGCCTGGCCTGGGCGCGGCAGCCGCCGGAGCTGCAGGCGGCGCATTTCGCGCTGGAACTGCAGCGCCGACACCCCTCGGCCGCCGCCCAGCGCAGCAGCCTGGACACCGCGCTGCAGGCCAGCGCCGAGGGCTTCCTGCGCCAGCGCCTGCAGGGCCTGCGCTCGCAGGGCGTGCGCCAGGGCGCCCTGCTGGTGGTGGACCTGCAGGACAACCGCGTGCGCGCCTACGCCACGGTCGACGACGAGCACCCGGACGTGATCGGCGTGGACGCGGTGCAGGCGCTGCGCCAGCCAGGCTCCACGCTGAAGCCCCTGCTCTACGCCCTGGCGATCGAGAAGGGCTGGAACGCCGACACGGTGCTGGACGACAGCCGCTTGACCGAGCGTGTCAACGCCGGCCTGCACGAGTACCGCAACTACAGCCGCATGCACTATGGCCGCGTGAGCTTGCGCGAGGCCCTGGGCAATTCGCTGAACATCCCGGCGCTCAAGACCCTGCAGTTCGTCGGCGGCGAGGCCTTCCTGCAGCGCCTGCAGGTGATGGGCATGGCGGGCCTGTCGCGTCACCCGGACTTCTACGGCGACGGCATCGCCCTGGGCAACGGCGAAGTCTCGCTGTTCCAGCTGGTGCAGGCCTATACCGCGCTGGCGCGGGGCGGGCGCTGGCAGCCGCTGACCCTGCTGGAGAACGACCCGGCGCCGCGCCCGCTGCGGACGCTGATCCAGCCGCCGGCTGCGCGTGCCATCAGCGAGATCATCTCCGACCCCCAGGCGCGCCTGCTGGAGTTCGGCGACGGTGGCCTGCTGCGCTTTCCGGCCGAGACGGCGGTGAAGACCGGCACCTCCAGCGACTACCGCGACGCCTGGACCGTGGCCTACAACGGCCGCTGGCTGGTCGGGGCCTGGATGGGCAACCTCTCCGGCCGCGAGACCGACGGCATCACCGGCGCCCAGGGCCCGGCGCTGCTGACCCGCTCGCTGCTGGCGCGGCTGCCGCCGGACCGGCCGCTGGACCGGGCCCTGCGCAGCGGCCACCGGCGGCCGGAGCTGCCCGAGCCGGCAGTGGTGACCGAGACCCTGCCGGCCGAGCCGCGGCTCAGCCAGCCCTTCGAGGGCCTGATGCTGGCCATGGACCCGCGTATCCCGGACCGCCTGGAGGCCTTCGAATTCCTGGCCGAATGGGACCGCCCGCTGCGGCGGACCACCTGGCATGTGAACGACGGCCCGCCGGTGACGGTCGAAGGAGACCGCTACCTCTGGCCCCTGGCCCGAGGGCGGCAGAGGGTCTGGGCCGAGCTGGAGGCCGAGGACGGCCGGCGCGGTCGCACGCCTGAGGCTGCTTTCCTGGTGAAGTGAATTCTCCTTCCTGATCAGGGCACAGGACTTGCTTCTTCAGAAAGCACTTGACCACCGCGGCGCAGCGCTCTTGATTCTTCGGGGAGTGGCCGCATTTCAGCAGGGTTGCGGCATAATGCGGCAACCCCAACAGGAAGATCCGTGGAAACTCTGACCGACCGTTCCGCACCCGTACTCCCGCTTCGCGATGTGGTGGTCTTCCCCCACATGGCGATTCCGTTGTTCGTGGGCCGCGAGAAATCCATCAAGGCGCTGTCGGCAGCCATGCAGCACGACAAGCGCATCCTGCTGCTTGCCCAACGCACGGCCGACACCGACGATCCTGCCGAAAAGGACCTCTACGAGGTCGGCACCCTGGCCAGCATCCTGCAGATGCTCAAGCTGCCCGACGGCACCGTGAAGGTGCTGGTGGAGGGTGTGCGCCGCGCCCGCGTGACCCGCCTGGATTTCGGCGGAGAATTCCTCGTCGCCGACTGCCAGCCCCTGCCGGAAGACCCGAGCACGGTCACCGACGACAAGGAGATCGACGCGATGACGCGCTCGATCCTGGCCCAGTTCGAGCAGTACTCCAAGCTCAACAAGAAGATCCCGGCCGAGCTGCTGCCGTCGCTGGCCAGCATGGACTCGCCCGGCCGCCTGGCCGACACCATCGCCGCGCACCTGAACCTCAAGCTGGAGGACAAGCAGCAGGTCCTGGAGATCCAGGAGCCCAAGCCGCGCCTCGAGCACGTGGCCTCGCAGCTGGAAGGCGAGATCGACGTGCTGCAGATCGAGAAGAAGATCCGCTCGCGCGTGAAGCAGCAGATGGAGAAGAACCAGCGCGAGTACTACCTCAACGAGCAGATGAAGGCCATCCAGAAGGAACTGGGTGACAACGAGGACGGCCCCAGCGAGCTGGAGGAGCTGACCCAGAAGGTCGAGCGCTCCGGCATGCACAAGGAGGCCAAGATCAAGGCCCGTGCCGAGCTCAACAAGCTGAAGATGATGCCGGCGATGTCCGCCGAGGCCACGGTGGTGCGCAACTACCTGGATTGGCTGACGCAGATGCCGTGGAAGCGGCGCAGCAAGACCGTCATCGACCTCAAGGCCTGCCAGGACAAGCTGGATGCGGACCACTATGGCCTGGAGAAGGTCAAGGAACGCATCGTCGAGTATCTCGCAGTCCAGTCCCGCGTGAAGAAGATCAAGGGTCCGATCCTGTGCCTGGTCGGTCCTCCCGGCGTGGGCAAGACCTCGCTCGGCCGCAGCATCGCCGAGTCGGTCAACCGCAAGTTCGTGCGCATGTCGCTGGGCGGCGTGCGTGACGAGGCGGAGATCCGCGGTCACCGCCGTACCTACATCGGCTCCATGCCGGGCAAGATCGTCCAGAACCTGTCCAAGGTGGGCGTGAAGAACCCGCTGTTCCTGCTCGACGAAATCGACAAGATGAGCATGGACTTCCGCGGCGACCCGTCGTCGGCGCTGCTGGAGGTGCTGGACCCGGAGCAGAACGCGACCTTCCAGGATCACTACCTGGAGGTGGACTTCGACCTGTCCGACGTCATGTTCATCGCCACGGCCAACACGCTGAACATCCCCGGTCCACTGCTGGACCGCATGGAAGTCATCCGCCTGCCGGGCTACACGGAAGATGAGAAGGTCAACATCGCCCGCCAGTACCTCGTGCCCAAGCAGATGAAGCAGAACGGCCTGAAGGACGGAGAGCTGGAGATCAGCGACAGCGCCCTGCGTGCCGTCGTGCGCACCTATACGCGGGAAGCCGGCGTGCGCAAGCTGGAGCAGCACGTCAGCAAGATCGCCCGCAAGACCGTCAAGCAGCTGCTGCTCAAGCCGGCCGACAAAAAGGTCAAGGTCACCGACAAGAACCTCGACAAGTTCCTTGGCGTCCCGCAGTACCGCTACGGCCGCGCCGAAGAGAAGAACCAGATCGGCCAGGTCACCGGCCTGGCCTGGACCGAGGTCGGTGGCGAGCTGCTGACCATCGAGTCGGCGCTGACGCCGGGCAAGGGCAAGATGACGCAGACCGGTTCGCTGGGCAACGTCATGCAGGAGTCCATCCAGGCGGCCCTGACGGTGGTGCGCTCGCGCGCCAAGGTGCTGGGCATCGACCCGGAGTTCTATGCCAAGAACGACCTGCACGTGCACGTGCCCGAGGGCGCCACGCCCAAGGACGGCCCCTCCGCCGGTATCGCCATGTGCACGGCGCTGGTGTCCGCGCTCACCGGTATCCCGGTGCGGGCCGATGTCGCCATGACCGGCGAGATCACGCTGCGCGGCGAGGTGCTGCCCATCGGGGGTCTCAAGGAAAAGATGCTCGCGGCCCAGCGTGGCGGCATCCAGACCGTGATCATCCCGCAGGAGAACGTCAAGGACCTGGCCGACATCCCGGACAACGTGAAGAGCAAGCTCAACATCGAACCGGTCCGCTGGATCGAGGACGTGCTGAAGCTGGCCCTGGAGCGTCTGCCGGAGCCCAAGCCGGAATCCGAGACGCCGGCGGCCCCGGCCAATCCGGCCGAGGGGTCGGGCGAGGGTGCCAGAGCTCATTGAACGGTGAGCGTTAAGAAAAGGGGGCGCGGATTCCGCGCCCCCTTTCTTGCGCCCGCCCGGTAGCGGGGGAAAGCGCCTCGATGCCCGGTCCTTCGTGAGTAATTTGGCAAATGAAATGCCGGGTTACTTGTAATGAACCATTCTTCCTTGAATGATCCACCCTGACACCTGAGGAGGTGTCCATCGGCCATCGCCATTCGGACCGCAGCATCAGGTTCCGCATGGACGAGACCGATCATTCCAAGACAACAGGGAGAGTGGTCAGATATGAAGAAGTTGATGATTTCGTCTGTGCTCGGCGCTGCGGCGCTTTTCGGATTGGCCGGCTGTGGTGGTGGTGGCGGTGAAGCTGCGCCGGTTGGTAGTTCGACGGGCGTGCTGACGGACGGGCCGGTGGGCGGCATCCAGTACAGCACCAGCAGCGGCGTGACGGGCACCACCGATGCCCAGGGGCGCTTCCAGTACAACCCAAACGACACGGTCACCTTCCGGATCGGGCAATTGACCCTGGGATCGGTGACGGCGACGGGCAGCAGCACGACGATCACCCCGCTGCAGATCGCGGCCGCCGCCAACGAGCTCACCGATGACCAGCGCCAGACGTTGGTGACCAACCTGCTGGTCCTGCTGCAGTCCCTGGACAGCGATGGCAATCCCGACAACGGCCTCTCGATCCCGGCAACGGCCGGTACCGCGCTGACCTCGCAGGCCGCCGCACAGATTGAGTTGACCGCCGATCCGGCGGCCTTCGCGGCCAACACCGCGCTCGCCAACGTATCCACCGCGGCGGGCGGTGAAGTGGTGAGCCCGGAGCAGGCCCTGGCGCATTTCAAGGCACAGTTCTACAAGGACCTGGCCGGGTATCACCTGATCCAGTTTTCCGATGATGAGTTGATCGCCTTTCGTTTCGACGACCAGGGCAACTACCTGATGGGTGAATTCGGCGAAGAGGATGACAGCGGCTGGCCCGGCATCGAACGCGGCAGCATCAACTGGAATCCGCAGACTGGTGAGATCAGCGCCGATGCCGGCCTCGACACCAATGGCGAATGGGGCCTGAGCCATATCCAGGGCAGCGAGCGCATCTACCTCAGCTTGAATGACGGCAATCTCAACGTGCGCGTGGTGGACCTGGAGACCGAACCTGCGGCGGAAGAGCAGTTGCCCTTTACCCGCGTCGCCAACGGCACGGGCCTATCCGGAGCCTGGGCGCTGGATCGTGGCGAGAACAGCGCTCGCAGTCTTGACGTCCAGCAGTTCCTGTTCATTGCCGATGGCCGCTACCTGATGCTCGACCCCGTGGGCGATGACGAAGTCGGCGAGGGCGAAGAGCCCTGCGGCGGTCCGGGGCTTGAGTACGGCAGCTATAGCTTCATTGCCGGCAACTTCGCGACGTCGGCGATCCGCGTGGACACCAACGATTGTGCAGGTCTGCATGACACCGAGGATGACAGCTACGCGTCGTTCAGCGATGTCGAGATCAACGCGACGGCAGGCACCGCGACCATTCCTGAAGGCGAAGGCGAGATCGTGTTGCTGCGGCCCAACTACCAGGCGCTGAACCTGCAGTAAGCTTCGGCTGTAACCCAAGCCCGCCATGCCTTGCGCATGGCGGGCTTTTTCATGGGCAGGTGCGTGGGACTTTCTGGTCGGGACCAGACAAATGTCATGGATGCGGGCCCTTGTTTTCAAGCTCCATTGATGACCCTTCTACACGCCTGCGGCGTTTCAGGGATACGGATGCGGTGGCGACCGCCATCAGCATCAAGCTGCGAAAGCCGCATGTCACTCCTTATATATAAGGAGTGCATCGCAGGTGTGACGATCGGCGATGGCTGACAAATTTCGGCAGTGATGTACGCATGATGTCGCTTGCTGACGCGTTCATCGCAGGATGCTCAGCCACCTTGGTGCGGCTCCTGCGCTCGAAAAAGATCCGGGCCCGACAGGCGCGAGGATTAACTCCACTCATCGTCCTTCCCATGCCGTACATCGCCGTGCTCCAAAAACCTACAGCGAGAATGCTTCTCGCACGCGACAATTGGCGCGAGGAATGCTTGCGGTAAACAAGCTGACAAGTGTTCGCGGCACAGTGGGGATGCAGGTGCGACCAGGAGAGGTCCGGAGAGCATCGCGACAACAGATCGCGGGTTCTCGATTGAGGTTTTGATGTGCTTGAAGATTTTGCTCCAATTTCATGGACGGATATCGCCCAAGCGGGAACAGGCTGTCGAAGGGATTGCCGTGCGCGGATGCATCTTCTGCCGGCCGACCTTATTCCAGGATCATCCGTGCTTATTCCTGGCGCCGCCATACATCTCATGATTCTGCAGTTGCCGCGCTCGTCGTAGCGGGCCCTGTGGGTGCCGAGAGATAGCCGGTGCCTGCCATCCTCTCCGCGCGCGAACTGCGCAAGCACTATCCCGGCGTCAAGGCCGTCGACGGCGTCAGCCTCGACGTGCAGGAAGGCCAATGCCTGGGCCTGCTCGGCCCCAATGGCGCGGGCAAGAGCACCACGGTGGAAATGCTGGAAGGCCTGGTGCGCCCGACCTCGGGCGAGATCCTGTTCCGTGGCCAGCCGATCGGCTCCGAATATCGTGAGCGCATCGGTATCCAGTTCCAGTACACCGCGCTGCAGGACTTCCTGACGGTGCGCGAGAACCTCAAGTTCTTCGCCTCGCTCTACAAGAAAACGTTGCCGCTGCAGCAGCTGATCGAGGCCTGCAGCCTCGAGGAATACCTGGACCGCGATCACCGCAAGCTGTCCGGTGGCCAGCGCCAGCGCATGCTGCTGGCCATCGCCCTGGTCAACGATCCCGATATCGTCTTTCTCGACGAGCCGACCACCGGGCTCGATCCGCAGGCGCGGCGCAATTTCTGGGAGCTAGTGCAGGGCATCAAGGCCCGTGGCAAGACCGTGGTGCTGACCACGCACTACATGGAGGAGGCCTATCTCCTCTGTGACGACATCGCGATCATGGATCACGGCCATGTCATCGCCCGCGGCTCGCCGCAGCAACTGCTGGCGGACAACTTCAACGACAGCGTGCTGGAACTGCCGGCCGCCGAGATCGATGGTCGTGAGCCCGAGGGGCTGGCGCTGGTGCGCCGTGCCGATCGCGTGGAGATCATGAGCGCCGACGTCAACGGCACCGTGCAGACGCTGCTGTCGGCCGGCTTGTCGCTGGCGCAGCTGAAGATCCGTCCTCGCACGCTGGAAGACCTGTTCCTGCAACTCACCGGTACGGAGCTGCGCGCATGAAACGTCTATGGGCCATGGTCCAGGCGCGACTGCTCGAGGTGGTCCGCGACCGCTCCGCGCTGGCCTGGAACCTGCTGTTCGCGCCGCTGCTGGTGGTGGGCATGGCGGTGGTGTTCTCCGGCAATACGCCGCCGGTCTTCAAGGTCGGCGTGCTTGGCGATGCGCCGCTGACGGCCCGGACGCATGCCTTCTTCGGCACCGAGGCCACGCAGTTCCATCGCGAGGCCAACCAGCAGGAAGCGGTGATCAAGCTGCAGCGACAGCGCATCGACCTGCTGCTGGATGCGTCGTCGCAGCCGCTGCGCTACTGGATCAATACTGACTCTGAGAAGAGCCGGCTACTGCAGTCGATCCTGAAGAACAGCGATGCCGGGGCGCAGGTCCAGCCAGTCAGCGGAGCGTCCACCCGCTATGCCGACTGGCTGGTGCCGGGCCTGCTGGGCCTCAACATCATGTTCTCGTCGCTGTTCGCCATCGGCCACGTCATCGTGCGCTATCGCAAGTCGGGGTATCTCAAGCGCCTCAACGGCACGCCCTTGCGCGCAGTGGAGTTCATCAGCGCCCAACTGATCGCCTGCCTGCTGCTGATCGTCGGCATCGCCGCCGGCATGTACGTGGCGACCGACCTGTTCCTGCACCTGCGCATGGAGGGCAGCTACCTCAACCTGCTACTGGTGGCTGCGCTGGGCTCCATGTCGATGATCGCCATGAGCCTGCTGGTGTCGGCGCGCATCTCCAGCGAGGAGTTGTCCGGCGGCCTGCTGAATTTGCTGTCCTGGCCGATGGTGGTGCTGTCCGGCGTGTTCTTCTCGCTGGACGGTGCGCCGGCGATCGTGCAGGCCGCGGCACAGGCTTTCCCGCTGACACACATGCTGGAGGCGGCACGCGCGGTGATGCTCGACGGCGCAAGCCTGGCCGACATCGCGCAGCCGCTGCTGGCGCTGGTGGCGATGACCGCGGTGTTCCTCGCGATCGGTGCCGGCTTCTTCCGCTGGTCGCAGGACTGAGGCGGCTGCGCCGCCGCAAAGGGATACAGGATCGACCGTCATGTCCAACAACAAGCCCCTCACCGCATTCGACCCGCAGCTTTTCGGCATCCTGGCGATCACGCCGCTGGAGCGGCCCGACCTCGCGCTGGCGCGCGCGCTATGGCGCCAGCAGGCGGCTGTGGCGATCGACCTCGGACGCGATCCCGCTCTTTGGCCTGACGTCCTGGCGTCCATCGTTGGCGAACGCAGCCTCGGCCTGGGCCTGCGCATTGCTGAAACCACCGTTCCAGAAGGCCTGGCCCTGCCGGCCTCTGTGCGCTTCCTGATCACCGATGGCATCGCGTCGCTGCCCGAGGGCTGGCGCGGTATTCCGCGGATCGTCCAGGTCTGCTCGGTGGCGGAAGCGGAGCGGGCGCTGGCGGACGGTGCCGCGGGCCTGATCGCCAAGGGGCAGGAAGCCGGCGGGCGCGTGGGCGACGAGAGCAGCTTCGTGCTGCTGCAGCGCCTGGTGCCGCTGGCGCAGGCGGCCGGCCTGCCGGTCTGGTGCCAGGGCGGTATCGGCCTGCACACCGCGGCCGGTGCCGTGGCCGGCGGTGCCTTCGGCGTGGTGATCGATTCGATCCTCGGTGCTTTCCCCGAGAGCAAGCTGCCGGCAGAGCTGAAATCACAACTGCTGGCGATGGACGGCAGTGAAGTGCGCGCCGCCGCTGGCTACCAGGTGCATGCGCGCAGCCCGCGCGAGATCGCTGCGATGGACGCCATGGACGCGCCGGTGTTGCGGGCAGCGCTGGCGGCCGGCGAGCTGCTGGCACTGGGCCAGGACGCGGCCTTGTCGCGCCCGATCCTGAATGAATGCCCAAACCTTGAGACCCTGGTGCAGACCCTGCGCCAGCGCGTTGCCGGGCAACTGCGCCAGGCGCAGGCCCTGCGTGTGCTCGACGAGGGCAATGCCTGGGCCCGGTCGCACGGCACGCGCTACCCGGTGGCGCAGGGGCCGATGACGCGCGTCAGCGACACGGCGGCCTTCTCGGCGGCCGTGGCGGAGCAGGGTGGCCTGCCGTTCCTGGCGCTGTCGCTGATGAAGGAGCAGCCCTCGCGCGAACTGCTGGAGGCCACCAAGGCCCAGGTCGGTGACCGTCCCTGGGGCGTTGGCTTGCTGGGCTTTGCCGCGCCGGAGATTCTCGATCCGCAACTGGAGCTGGTGAAACAGATCCGGCCGCCGGTGCTGCTGCTGGCCGGTGGCCGTCCGGCGCAGGCGCGGCCCTTTGTCGAGATGGGCATCGCCACCTATCTGCACGTGCCTTCGCCGGGCCTGCTGGACATCTTTCTGAAGGACGGCGCTACGCATTTCGTGTTCGAAGGCCGCGAGTGCGGCGGCCACGTGGGCCCGCGCTACAGCTTCGTGCTGTGGGAGCAGGCGCTGGCGCTGCTGGCCCAGGTCGAACAGCCCGAGAAGCTGCACATCCTGTTCGCCGGCGGCATCCACGACGAGCGTTCCAGCGCGATGGTCGCGGCCATCGCCGCGCCGCTGGCCGCGCGTGGGGCCAAGATCGGCGTGCTGATGGGCACCGCCTACATCGCTACCGCCGAGGCGGTGACCCATGGTGCGGTGCTGGAAGGTTTCCAGCGCAAGGCCCTGGAGGGCGGCGAGACCGCGCTGGTCGAGACCGCACCGGGTCACGCGATCCGCTGCCTGCCCTCGGGCTTCATGGACCTGTTCGCGCGCGAGAAGGCACGGCTGCAGGGCGAGGGTGTCGACACCAAGGAAGCCTGGAAGGCGCTGGAAGGCCTCACCGTGGGCCGCCTGCGCATCGCCACCAAGGGCGTGGACTATGTCGACGGCCGCCTCGCCGCGGTGGATGTCGCGGTGCAGGAAGCCGAAGGCATGTACATGATCGGCCAGGTCATCGCCATGAAGCAGGCGGTCACCACCATCGCAGACTTGCATGCGCAGGTCACGCGCGGCGCCGTGCAGTACCTGGGCACGGTGCAGGCTCCCGCGCTGACGCGCGCCGCACAGGCCGAGCCGGTCGCCATCGTCGGCATGGCCTGCATCTACCCGGGCTCGCCGGACCTGGAAGCCTACTGGACCAACATCCTCGAAGGCCGCGACCTGGTCGGCGAGGTGCCGGCGGATCGCTGGAGCGTCGCGCAGTACTACCGCGGCGCCGACGCGCCGGCCGACAAGAGTGTCAGCAAATGGGGCGGCTTCATCGCCGATACGCCGTTCGATCCGCTGCAGTTCGGTATTCCGCCGGCCTCGCTGGCAGCCATCGAGCCGGTGCAGCTGCTGTCGCTGGAAGTGACGCGCCAGGCCCTGAAGGACGCCGGCTACGACAGCCGCTGGTTCGACCGCGAGAAGACCTCGGTGATCTTCGGTGCCGAGGCCGGCATGGACCTGGGCAACCAGTACACCTTCCGCAACCTGTTCCCGCAGTACTGCGGTGAGCTGCCGCCGGCCCTGGCCGAGGCGCTGCCCTCGCTGACCGAGGATTCCTTCCCCGGTATGCTGGTCAACGTCATCTCCGGCCGCATCGCCAACCGCTTGGGCCTGGGCGGTGTGAATTACGCCGTGACCTCCGCCTGCGCCAGCTCGCTGACCGCGATCGAGTTGGGTGTGAAGGAACTGCGCGCCGGCAGCAGCGAGGTGGTGCTGGCCGGTGGCGCCGACTTCCACAACGGCATTGCCGACTTCCTGATGTTCTCCTCGGTGGGCGCGCTGTCGGCCAAGGGCCGCTGCCGCTCCTTCGACAACGAGGCCGACGGCATCGCGCTGGGCGAGGGCGTGGGCGTGGTGGTGCTCAAGCGCCTGGCCGACGCCGAGCGCGATGGTGACCGCATCTATGCCGTGATCGACGGCATCGCCGGCTCCAGCGACGGCAAGGGCCTGGGCCTGACCGCACCGCGCAAGGAAGGCCAGAAGCGCGCGCTGGAGCGCACCTATTGGCAGGCCGGTGTGCTGCCGGCCGATGTCGGCCTGGTGGAAGCGCATGGCACCGGCACGGTGGTGGGTGACCGCACCGAGCTGAAGACCCTCACCGAGGTGTACCTCGCCGGCGGCGCGCTGCCGGGCCAGGCGGCGCTGGGTTCAGTGAAGAGCCAGATCGGCCACACCAAGTGCGCCGCCGGCATCGCCGGCATGATCAAGGTGGCCAAGGCGCTGCACCATCGCGTGCTGCCGCCCACCGGGCAGGTCACCACGCCGAACGCCGCCTGGCGTCCGGGCAGCAGTCCCTTCCAGCTCAACCGCCAGCCGGCACCCTGGCTGCCGCAGGCGCCGACGGCGCGCGGCGCGGTCAGCGCTTTCGGCTTCGGCGGCACCAACTTCCACGCAGTGCTGTCGGCCTATCCGGCGCACCAGAGCAGCGTCGGCGCCGCTGCCTGGCCGGCGGAGCTGTTCGTGCTGCGCGGTGCCGATCGCGCCGCAGCCACGGCCACGCTGCGGCGCCTGGCCGATTTCCTGGCGGCTTCGGATGCGCCCCTGTCGCTGCGCGACCTGGCCCGCACGGCCTGGGAGGCAGGAGAGGGCGCGGTGCAGTTCGCCTTCGTCGCCGCCGATGTCGCGGAGCTGTCGCAGCGCATCGCCGCGCTGCTGGCCGGCGACAAGGCCGGCGTGCGTGCGGATGACCTCGCCGCCGGCAAGCTGGCCCTGCTGTTCTCCGGCCAGGGCAGCCAGTACACCGGCATGCTGCGCGAGCTGCTGGTCTATTTCCCGCCATCCGCGGAGCTGCTGGCCGCGGCGCGCGAGGAACTGCCCTACATCTATCCGACCACCGCCTACGACGAGGCGGCGCGCAGCCGCCAGCAGCAGGCGCTGACCGATACCCGCCGTGCGCAACCGGCGCTGGGCCTGGTGGAATTCGCGGCCTTCGAGTGGCTGCGTGGCCTGGGCCTGCAGCCCGACATGGCGGCGGGCCACAGCTACGGCGAGCTCGCCGCGCTGGCCACCGCCGGCGCCTTCGACGCCGCCACGCTGCTGGCGCTGTCGCGCGCCCGTGCCGAGGCCATCGTTTCCTCGATCAGCGGAGATGACAACGGCGCCATGGCCGCCGTGCGCCTGGATACCGTGGCGCTGGCACCGCTGCTGGAGGGTTTCCCCGGTGTGGTGATGGCCAACCAGAATTCGCCGGTGCAGACCGTGATCTCCGGCCCGACCGTGGAGATCGAGGCGGCCTGCGCCTTCCTGTCGCAGAAGAACATCGGCTGCAAGCGCATCGACACCGACTGCGCCTTCCACTCGCCGCTGATGGCCGCCGCCGAGGCGCGCTACGCCGAGAGCCTGCAAGGGCAGGCCGTGGGTGCGCTGCAGTGGCCGGTGTACTCCAACCGCAACGCCGAGCCGCATCGCGATGATGCCGGGGCGATCCGCGAGAACCTGGCCAGCCACATCGTCAGCCCGGTGCGCTTCGTCGCCGAGATCGAGCGCATGCATCAGGACGGCGCGCGCCTGTTCCTGGAGATCGGCCCGCGCAAGGTGCTGACCGGCCTGGTCGGCCGCATCCTCAAGGACCAGCCGCACCGCGCGCTCGCGCTGGACCCGGAGGAGCGTGGACTCGCCGGCCTGCTGGAGACGCTGGCACAGCTGGCGCTGCAGCTGCCGGGCTTCGATGCCACGGCGCTGTACGCCGGCCGCGCGCAGACGCTGGACCTGGCGCAGCCGCGCAAGCTCGCCGCCACCACCTGGCTGGTCAATGGCGGCCACGCGCGCCCGCTGCGCGGCCATGCACCCGCGCATGGTGCAAAGCTCATCATCGAGCCGGTGCTGGAGTTCGGTGCCGCGGCGAGCGCTCCGGCCTTGCCGGCCCTGGCGTCTACCGTCGGCGCCGGCGAGCAGGCCCTGATCGGCTACCTCGGCAACATGCGCGAGCTGGTCAACGCCCAGCGCGACGTGCTGCTGGGCTACTTCGGTGCACCCGCGCCGGCGCGGGTGGCCGAGCGCCCGCTGCCGGCTCTCACCGTTGCCGCCGCGCCGGCTGTGACCGTCACGGTCACGGCGCCGGCCGCCCCGGCCAAGCCGGACAGCCAGCCGGCCCTGCTGGCCATCGTCAGCGAGCGCACCGGCTACCCGGCCGACATGCTCGAACTGGACCTGGACCTCGAGGCGGACCTGTCGATCGACTCCATCAAGCGCCTGGAGATCGTCGGCGAGCTGGCGCAGCGCCTGTCGCTGCGTGCCGCCCTGGGTGCCGACGCCGACAAACTGCTGGACCAGCTCGCCGCGCAGAAGACGCTGCGCTCGGTGCTGGGCTGGCTGGCCGACAAGCTGCCGGCCGCGGCGCCGGCCACCACCACGGTCTCCATCGACCAGGGCAGCGGCAAGGTGCAGGTCGCGGTGGCGGTGCCCGCCGCCGCGCCACCGGTGTCACAGCTGCTGCTGGATATCGTCAGCCAGGGCACCGGCTACCCGGCGGAAGCGCTGGACCTGGACCTGGACCTGGAAGCGGACCTGTCGATCGACTCGATCAAGCGCCTGGAAGTGGTCGGCCAGCTCGGCACGCGCCTGGGTCTCGCCAGCGGCAGCGACCGCGACGCGATGCAGGAGCAGCTGTCGCGGCTCAAGACCCTGCGCGCGATGATCGCCTGGCTGGAGCAGCGTCATCCCACGGCCGCCACGCAGACCATTGCGGCCGCGGAAGCCACGGCCGAGCCGGGTATCCCCCTGGAGCGCTACGTGCTACGCCGCCAGGACGCACCGCCCACGGTTCCCGCGCAGATCAGCCTGGGCGACAAGCGCTTCCTGCTCAGCGACGATCGCCTGGGCCTGGCGGAGCGTGTCGCGGCACTGCTGATCGCGCGCGGCGCCACGGTGGAGATCGTGGACTTCCCCAGCGCCAAGGTGCTGCCGACGGACCTGGATCGCATCGACGGCCTGATCCACCTGTGGAGCCTCAACCCGGCCAGCCGCCTGCGCGACGTCAAGCGCTTCTTCGCCGTGGCGCGCGAGGCGCTGCAGAAGAACGGCCGGCACCTGCTGGTGGCCAGCGCGCTGGGTGGCGACTTCGGCGCGGCCGGCACCAACTTCCGCCGCGGCGCGGGCTTTGCCGGCCTGGTGAAGTCGGTGATCAAGGAGTTCCCTGAGCTGCGCGCCCATTGGGTGGACTTCGATCTCTCCGAATCCCTGGACGCCATTGCGCGTCACATCGAGGCCGAGCTGCTGGCGGCCAATCCGCTGCCGGAGGTCGCCTACCAGGGCGGCCGCCGCCACGTGCGCGAGGTCGTGCCCACCGAGCTGACCCGCGGCTCGCTGGACGGCCTGCCGCTGACGCCGGAGAGCACCGTGCTGATCACCGGCGGCGCGCGCGGCATCACGGCGCTGATCGCCATCGAGCTGGCCAAGCGCTACCGCTGCCACCTGGAAGTGGTCGGCCGCTCGCCGATGCCCACCGGCGAGGAGAGCGCGCAGACCCGCGGTATCGATGATCCCCGCAAGCTGCGCCAGGCCCTGTTGGCCGTCGATCCGAAACAGAAGCCGGCCGAGATCGAGCAGCAGGCACGACGCATCCTGGCGGACCGTGCCGCGCGCGAGACCTATGCCCAGGTGATTGCCGCCGGTGGCAGCCTGCACTACACGCGGCTGGACGTGCGCGACGGCAAGGCCTTCCTGGCCTTCATCGACAGCGTCTACGAACGTCGCGGGCGTATCGACGGCGTGATCCACGGCGCCGGTGTGGTCGAGGACAAGCTGGTCCGCGACAAGACCGACGAGAGCTTCGGCCGCGTGTTCGACACCAAGGTCGGCGGCGCGCTGGCGCTGCGCAAGCGCATCCGCGATGACGTCAAGTTCGTGGTGTTCTTCTCCAGCGTCGCCAGCGCCTTCGGCAACCGCGGCCAGGTCGACTACGCCTCGGCCAACGACGTGCTCGACAAGCTGGCCTACAGCTGGCAGCAGCGTATATCCGGCCGCGTGCTGTCGGTGAACTGGGGGCCCTGGGCCGACACCGGCATGGTGTCCGAGTCGCTCAAGAACGAATACCAGCGCAAGGGCATCGGCCTGATTCCGCAGCAGGAAGGCGTCGATGCCCTGCTGCGGGAGCTGTCGCAGGGCCAGGGTGATTCGCAGGTCGTCCTGATGTGCGGCAAGCCGGAAAGCTTCGACGGCCGCGCCGCGCCACAAGCGCGGGAGGTCGGCGCTTGACCCAGCGCATCGCCATCGTCGGTCTCGCCTGCCTGTTTCCGGGCGCGCCCGACCTTGCGCGCTTCTGGCGCAACATCGTCGATGGCGTGGACGCCATCGGCGAGGTGCCGGCCGGACGCTGGGACCCGGAGTTCTACGATCCGGATTCCAAGGAGATCGACCGCTTCTACTGCAATCGCGGCGGCTTCGTCGACGAGCATGCCGACTTCGATCCGCTGCCTTTCGGCGTGATGCCGCGCGCCACCGATTCGGTGGAGCCCGACCAGCTGCTGACGCTGAAGGTGGGCTACGAGGCACTGCGCGACGCCGGCTACGAGCACCGGCCCTTCGCGCGGGCGCGCACCGGCGTGATCGTCGGCCGCGGCAACTACGTGGGTGCCGGTGTGCTGCGGCTGGAGCAGCACGTGCGCCTGCTGCCGCAGATCCTGCAGACGTTGGGCGACCTGTTCCCGGACCTGTCCGCCGAGGCGCTGGCCGCGGTGCGCAGCCGCCTGAAACAGCAGTTCGCCTACTACGGTCCGGACGTGGCCGTGGGCATGATTCCCAACCTGCTGGCTTCGCGCCTGGCCAATCGCCTGGACCTGCACGGTCCGGCATACACGGTGGACGCCGCCTGCGCCAGCTCGCTGGTCGCGGTGGAGCAGGCCTGCGCCGCGCTGCGCCGCGGCGAGACCGACATGATGCTGGTGGGCGGCGCCCACCTGACGCATGACCTGACCTTCTGGGCCACCTTCTGCCAGCTCGGCGCCTTGTCGCGCACCGGCGTGATCAAGCCGCTGTCCGCCGATGCCGACGGCATCCTGGCGGGCGAGGGCGTCGGCATGGCCGTGCTCAAGCGTCTCGACGATGCGCTGTCGGACGGCGATCGCATCTACGCCGTGATCGAAGGCGTCGGCTCCTCCAGCGACGGCCGTGCCGCCAGCCTGGTGGCACCGTCCGTCACCGGCCAGCGCATTGCGCTGGACAAGGCCTGGGCAGGGCTGCCCTTTGGCCGCGACAGCATCGGCCTGGTCGAGGCCCACGGCACCGGCACGCCGACCGGCGATGGCGTGGAGCTGGAAACCCTGGGGGATTTCTTCGGTCCGCACCAGGGCGAGGCGGTACGCCCGGTGATCGGCTCGGTGAAGTCCATGATCGGCCACGCCATGCCGGCCTCAGGCATGGCCAGCCTGATCAAGACCGCGCTGTCGGTCTACCACGGCGTGCTGCCGCCGACGCTGCACTGCGAGACCCCGCATCCCAGGCTGGCACAGACGCGCTTCCGCACCGTGGGTGCCCAGGAGCCCTGGAACACGCCGCGCGAGGAACGTGTGGCGGCGCTTAATGCTTTCGGCTTCGGCGGCATCAATGCCCACGTCGTGTTGCGCGGCCTGCCGCAGCTGCCGGCCCAGGCCGCCGCCGGCCTGTCGCCGGTGCTGATGCTGTCGGCCGACACGCCGCCGCAACTGCTGGCGCGCCTGGACGCCGGCGAGCGCGATGCTACGCCGCAGCCCGGCCGTTGCCGCTTGCTGGTGCTGGCGCCGGACGCGAAGAAGCTGGCCACCGCGCGCAAGGCCGTGGCCAGCGGCAAACCCTGGCCGGGTCGCCAGCAGATCTGGTTCTCGCCGGCCGGCCAGTTGGGCGAAGGCGGCGGCAAGCTGGCCTTCGTCTTCCCGGGCGTGGACAGCAGCTTCCAGCCGCAGGCGGCGGATCTCGCCGGCTACTTCGGCAAGCCGCTGCCGCCGCACTGCGAGCCACAGGACCCCAGCCTCTCGCTGAGCCGCATGGTGGTGGGCCTGCTGGGCTTCAACCGCTACCTGTTCGACCGTCTGGGCGAACTCGGCATCCAGGCCGATGCCTACGCCGGGCACAGCGTCGGTGAATGGAGCGCCATGCTCTGCGCCGGCATGATGGACCAGGCCCTGTCCGACCGGACCAACGCGGGCCTGGACTTCGACGCGGTGAAGTTCCCGGACCTGCAGTTCCTCGCCGCCTCCTGCGACGAGGCGCGCCTGAAGGCGGCGATGCAAGGCCTGGAGCGCATCGCGATCTCGCATGACAACTGCCCGCACCAGGTCATCGCCTGCGGCTCGCGCGAGTCCATCGCCGTGGTCGCCGCGCGCCTGCGCGAGTCGGCGATCTTCGCCAACGTGCTGCCCTTCGTCTCCGGCTTCCACTCGCCGCTGTTCGCCGAGCACATGGACTGGTACCGCGAATTCTTCGGCGCGGCGGAGCTGGCGGAGCCGATGGTGCCGGTGTGGTCGGCCACCAGTGCCGCGCCGTTCCCCGTGGACATGGATGCCAAGCGCCGCCTGGCGCTGGATCACCTGCTGCAGCCGGTGCGCTTCCGCGAACTGACCGAGAACCTGTACGAGCAGGGATTCCGCGTGTTCGTCGAAGTGGGTACCGGCTCGCTGACCGGCTTCATCGACGACACGCTCTCCGGCCATCCGCACCTGGCCTTGCGTGCCAACCACGAGGCACGCGGCGGCATGGCGCAGTTGCAGCAGCTTTGCGCGGCGCTATGGGTCGAGGGCGCGCATTTCGATACCCGCCTGCTGGTGACGGCGCCACCGCTGCCGGCCGCACCCGCCGAAGCTGCGCGCAGCGCCAGCAGCCGGCGCTTGGCACTGGGCGTGCCGCTGGTGCGCATGGCGCAGCCGCTGGAGCCTCATCTGCTGCCCACGCGGCTGGCCGCTACTTCCGACGGAACCTTGCCGCCAGCCGCTGCCAACGATCCGGTGGGACGCCTGGTACGCGATACCTTGGCCGACATCGAGCGCGCCGGCCGCGAGGTGCTCGCGGCCTGGCAGCAGCATCGGGGGCAGGGTGCCATCGCCGTTGCCTCGCATCCTGCTCGCCCGGTGCTGCCGGGACGTGTGCAGCGCCTGCTCGACATCCAGCGGACCATTCCCTACGTCCGGGACCACGAGCTCTACCCGCAGCGCCCCGGCTGGCCGATCGTCGCCGACCGCCATCCCGTAGTGCCGATGACCATGGAGGTCATGCTGGTGCGCGAGGCCGTGGAGGAGGCGTTGCCGGCCTTCAAGGTGGTGGAGGTCTCGCGCATCCAGGCCTACAGCTGGCTGGCGGTCTCGCGCCAGCTCAACGTCGACATCACCATGAAATGGGTTACCGACGACCGCATCGAGACCGAGATCGTCGGTTACTTCAAGGCCGAGGTGCGCGTCGCGGCGGAATATCCGCCGGCCGACCTGCCCGCGACTGCAGCGCTGCAGTCCCCGCGCGACACGGCCGTGACCGCCGCCGAGCTCTACCGAGAGGGCTGGATGTTCCATGGCCCGGCCTACCAGGGCGTGGCCGCGTTCCAGGGCATCGGCAGCAACGGTATCGACGGCCGCCTGCGCGTGCCGGAGGGCAAGGGTGCGCTGCTGGACAACATGGGCCAGCTTGCCGGCTACTGGGTCATGGAGCAGCCGCAGGACTGCCTGGCAATGCCGATCGGCGTCGATTCCATCCGCTTCTTCGCGCCGGATCCGTCGCCAGGCGAAGAACTGCAGGCCCAGGTCCGCATCGTGGAGTTGGACGCCCTCAACTGCGTCACCGACCACCAGTTACGCGACGCCCAGGGGCGCCTGCGCATCGCCATCCAGGGCTGGCGCACGCGCCGTTACCAGATGGACAAGGCTTTCTGGGTCGCTAGCCGTAAGCTGTCGCAGCTGCAGGCCTCGCAGTTCGTGCCGCCCAATGTCGCGCTGTTCGAGGACCGCTACGACACCGCGATCCTGCGCGACTACATCAGCCGCCGCTATCTCAGCGCCAGCGAGCGCGCCGCCTACGACGCGCTCTCGCCGCGTCGCCGCCGCCAGTGGCTGGCCGGCCGCGTCGCCGCCAAGGACGCCGTGCGGGCCTGGCTGCAGCGCGAGCGCGGCACCGAAGCGGTATGGCCGCAGGAATTCACCGTGGTCAACGACGAGGCCGGCGCGCCACAACTGCGGGCCAACGTCACCGCCACGCTGCCGCAGGGTCTGCAGGTCTCGCTGGCGCACAAGGGCAACCTGGCCGTGGCCATCGTCGGCGAGCAAGCAGTGGGCATCGACCTGGAACGCATCGAGCCGCGCGAGCCGGGCTTCCTGGAAATGGCCTTTTCCCCGGGGGAACTGGCGCTGCTGGCGGGTGCCGACGCGGACGCCGAATACACCCGCGGCTGGGTTGCCAAGGAAGTGGCGGCCAAGGCCGCCGGCACCGGCCTGCAGGGCAAGCCCCGGGACTACGTGATCGAAGCCCGCGATGGCGACTGCCTGCGCGTCAACGGCCATTGGGTGGTCACCCATCCGCTGCGTGACTGCATCGTCGGCTGGAGCCTGCCCGCGGCGCAGGCGCAGCAGGGCGCGATGGCCGAAGCGGTGCAGGGCTGAGAACCGGACGACATTCAGGACAACAACAAGATGAGCAAGCACTACGACGATATCCAGGCGCTGGTGATCGGCAAGATCCGCAGCACCATCAACGAGGACTGGATCCAGGACTTCGAGATCGACGGCGAGACCCGTTTCAACACGGACCTGGAGATCGAGAGCATCGAGTTCGTGAAGATCGCCGACGCCATCCAGGCGCACTATGGCACGCAACTGGATATCGTTGGCTGGCTGTCCGGCAAGAGCATCCACGAACTGATCGGCCTGTCGGTCGGCGAACTGGCGGCCTTCATCGCCGGCGCGGTGCCGGAGGCCTGAGCCCGGACCATGGCGCGCATCCTCTTCACTGTCCCTCCGCTGACCGGGCACCTGAACCCGGCGCTGGCCGTGGCCGACGCGCTGTCCCGCGAGGGGCATGACGTGGCCTGGGCGGTGCACGCGGCGCAGATCGGCGACAAGCTGCCGGAGGGCGCGCGCGTCTACGCCCTGGACCACGGCGATGGCGCCGATCCGGGCATCGCCGCCCCGCAGGTCCGCGGCCTGGAGAGCGTGCGCCTGTTCTTCGAGGACTACGCGCTGCCGCTGGCCGAGCGCGTGCTGGCGCCGATGGAAGCCGCGGTGCGCGACTTCGTGCCGGACGCCATGGTGGTGGACCACCAGATGCTGGGCGGCGCCCTGGTGGCGCGCAAGCTCGGCATTCCCTGGGTCAGCCAGGTCACCACCTCGGCGTCGATCCTGAAGATGTCGCCGGTGCTGGATGCCTGGGTGGCCGAGCAATACCTGGCGCTGCAGCGGCGCTACCTGCCGCAGGCCCTGATCGTGGGGCGGCCGGACTTCTCGCCGCACCGGGTCATCGTGTTCTCCATCGAGACCCTGCCGGGTGACCGCCACGCCCGCGTCGAGGCACCCTATGCCTTCGTCGGCCCGGTGCGCGGCGAGGGGCGCCGGCAGGTCGAGTTCCCCTGGGACTGGCTGCGCGAGGACCGGCGCAAGCTGCTGGTGTCGCTGGGCACCGTCAGCCGCGATCGCGACACGCGCTTCTTCGAGGTGGTGATGGAAGCGGTGGCCGGCCTGCCGCAGGTGCAGGCGGTGCTGGTGGCACCGGAATCACTGGCAGCGGGTGCGCCGGACAACGTGCTGGTGCGGGGCTACGTGCCGCAGACCGAGCTGCTGCGCCGGGTCGACGGCGTGATCTGTCACGCCGGGCACAACACCGTCTGCGAGGCGCTGAGCTGCGGCCTGCCGATGATCGTGGCGCCGATCCGCGACGACCAGCCGGTGATCGCGCGCCAGGTCATCGATGCCGGCGCCGCGCTGTTCGCGCGCCAGGGCAAGGTCACGCCCGCGGCGATGCGCAGCGCCATCGTGAATTTGCTGGAAACGCCGTCGCTGGCGGAGAACGCCCGGCGGCTGTCGCAGGAACTGCTGGCCGCCCCGGGTGCTTCCGGCGCGGCACGAATCATCCTGGCGCTCGCAGTCGCGGCGCCGGCTTCCCTGGAGGTGGCTTAGTCATGCAAATGATCTCCGTCAACGGCGCCGAGTTGTCATCGATGGAACTCGGGCGCGACAAGGGCTCGGCCGTGGTGATGCTGCACGGCCTGGTGTCCGGCAACATGGCGAGCTGGTATTCGTCGGTGGCGACGCCGCTGTCCGGCGAGCGCCGCGTGGTGCTGTACGACCAGCGCGGCCACGGCGGCAGCAGCATCCCGGGCTCGGGCTTCGACCTTGACAGCCAGGCGGCGGACCTGCAGGCGGTGATCGCGCACCATGGTCTCGCCGGCCAACCAGTGGACCTGGTCGGCCACAGCATGGGCGCCCTGGTGGCGCTGCGCTTCGCCTTGCGTCATCCGCACCAGTTGCGTCGCCTGGTGCTGGTGGACGCACCGATGCCGGCACGCGACTACGTCGCCCCCAGCCTGCTGGGCGTGACCTCGCCGGCCGCACTGGCGGACTACGTCGAGAACCACCTGGGTGGTCTCAGCGGTCGCCGCCGCGAGCGACTGCACCAGCGCCTGTCGGCGCTGTTCTTCGGCTCCACGCTGATGCGCGACGTGCTGGAGATGGCCTCCGAGCCGGACGCCGACCTGGCCGCGCTGCGCCGGCCGGTGCTGCTGGTCTACGGCTGCCATTCGCCTTGCCTGGCGGCCGGCCTGCACCTGCAGCGCACGTTGCCGCAGGCACAGCTCGAGTTGCTGGACTGCGGCCATTACGTCATCGAGGAATCGCCGTCGGCGCTGCGCATCCTGGTCGACCGCTTCCTGTCGGCCGGCGGCGCCCCCGCACTCGACATCGCCGCCTGATAACGACAAGAAAATGCCCGGAGCAGACATGAAGTCCCCCCGTTACGTCCGCCGCGTCTCGGCGCTGGAGCGCTACTCGTTGGTACTCAACGAGGTCTACCGCTACCACGTTGATGGCATCCTCGAAGGCGAGGGCACGGTCGACGCCGTGGCGCTGCAACGCGCCGTGGACCAGGCTGCCGAGGCCAATCCGGCGATCCGCGTGCGCCTGCGTGGCTTCCTCGGCTTCTGCCGCTGGGTGGACAGCGGCGTCGCGCCGCAGGTGCGGGCCATGCCGCTGGCGGACTGGGACGGCAACAGCGAGCAGGGCGCGCCCTTCCTGCAGCAGCGCCTGGACGCCTTGCGCGGCGGTCCGGTGGCCGACGTGCTGGTCGTGCCCTGTCGTGACGGCCGCACGCGCCTGGTGTTCCGCACGCTGCATGCCGCCATCGACGGCCGCGGCTTCCTGCACTGGGTCAACGAGGTCTGCCGCGTGATGCGCGGCGAGCCGCTGCAGGGTTCCTCGTCGACGCTGACCGACCTGGACGTGCAGGCACAGCACAAGCAGAGCGTGCCCGAGGAGCCCCAGACACCGCCGGTATCCTGCATCCCGGTACTGGCGCCGGCCGAGAGCGGCCGCGAGACGCTGAGCTATGTCTGGCGCCGCGCCGTGATCGGCAACAACGTCTCGCAGCTGCTGCCCAAGACGGCCCTGTTCCTGGCCGACTGGGCGCGCCGCCGCGAGCCCGGCGAAGTCGGCTTCACCATTCCGGTGGACTATCGCGGGCTGCGCACTGACGAGATGGGCATCGGCAACCTCACCGGTTACCTGCGCCTGACGGTGCCAGAGGAATCGACTCCCCGGACCCTGGTGCAGCAGCTCAACCAGCGCCTTCGCGCCTTCGCCGACTGCCGCCAGTTCCCCGGCGTGCGCATCCTGCTGTGGCTGCCGATCTGGTTCATGGTGCGCCAGCTGCGTCCCAAGATCGACACGGTGCTGTACACCGTCAACCCCGGCCTGCCCACCGGCGGCGTGGTGTCGATGGGCAACATGAAGGCCGAGGCCTTCAGCTTCCCCGGCTTCCAGGCCTCGATGATCTATGGCATCCCCGGCGCCGTGGGCAAGCTCAACACCGTGTTCCTGAACTACCCGGATTTCACCGTCATCAGCTTCTCCGCGCCCGCCGCCTACAACCACCGCGGCCAGCTCGATGAACTGGTGGCCGCCTACCAGCAGCACTTCACCAAAGCAGGACTGACGACTTGAACGACATCGATCTGGGCAAACTGCGGGTCAACCGCGACGGCAAGGCCGCGCCCAAGGCCTCGGGCAAGCGCGGGCTGCAGCGCAAGCACCTGCTGATCGGCGCCGGCGTCCTGCTGTTGATCTACGTGCTGGTGCCCTCGGCGGCGCCGGTGCAGACCACCCAGGTGGTCACGGCCTGGCCCTCGCAGCAGTACCTGCTGCTGAACTCCACCGGCTACGTCGTGGCGCGCCGCAAGGCGGCCGTGGCTTCCAAGGGCACCGGCCGTGTCGAATGGCTGGGCGTCAGCGAGGGCGACACCGTCAAGGAAGGCACCGTGGTGGCGCGCCTGGAAAGCCGCGACGTGGAAGCCACCTTCCGCGCGGCGGCGGCGAACACCGCCGTGGCCGCGGCGGCCCTGACCACGGCGCAGAACGAGCTGGAGGATGCCCAGCGCAATCTCGAGCGCTTCAACGTGTTGTTCAAGAAGAAGCTGGTCTCCCTGCTCAATATGCAGGACGCCAAGTCGCGCCACGCCCGCGCCGTGGCCAGCCAGGCCAGCGCCAAGGCGGCGCTGGATGCCGCCAAGGCCAACGAGGAATACGCGCGCAGTGGCGTGGAGTACACCCAGATCCGTGCACCCTTCGACGGCGTGGTGATCTCGCGCTCCGCCAACGTCGGCGACATCGTCACGCCGCTGTCCTCGGCGGCAGACGCCAAGGGCGCGGTGGTGGTGATGGCCGACATGAGCACGCTGGAGGTGGATGCCGAGGTCTCGGAGTCCTCGCTGGCCTCGATCAAGGTGGGCCAGCCCTGCGAGATTGTGCTCGACGCCTTTCCGGACCGCCGCTACCGCGGCGAGGTCAGCGTGGTGGTGCCGGCGGTCAACCGCTCCAGCGCCACCGTTACCACCAAGGTGCGCATCCTGGACACCGACCCCAGCATCCTGCCGGACATGAGCGCCCGCGTCGGCTTCCTGTCGCAGGCCGTGGACGTGGCCAGCCAGAAGCCGGTGCTGGCCGCCAACCCGGAGGCCATCGTGGGCGAGGGCGCCGAAAGCCGCGTCTACGTGGTGGACACCGAGGGCCGGGTGCGCGAGGTGCCGGTCAAGGCCGGCGTGCAGCTCGGCGGCGTGCGCGAGATCCAGGGCGAGCTGAAGACCGGCGATACCCTGGTGCTGAACCCCGGCAGCCTGCGCGACGGCAAGCACGTCAAGCTGGCGGCAGCGAAGTAATGTCGTCACTGATCAGCATCCGCAGCCTCGGCAAGACCTACCGGCGCGGCAACCAGCCGGTGCCGGTGCTGCTGGGCATCGACCTGGAGATCGCCGCGGGCGACTACGTCTCGCTGATGGGCCCTTCCGGTTCCGGCAAGAGCACACTGCTGAATCTCATCGCCGGCATCGACAAGCCCACCAGCGGTACCTTGCTGATCGACGGCGTTGACATCGCCGCGCTGCCGGAGAACGACCTGGCGGCCTGGCGGGCGGCCAACGTCGGCTTCGTGTTCCAGTTCTACAACCTGATGCCGGTGCTCAACGCCTTCGAGAACGTCGAGTTGCCGCTGCTGCTGACGCCGCTGGGCAAGGCCGAGCGGCGCGAACACGTGGAAACCGCACTGGCCATGGTCGGCCTGGCCGACCGCATGGACCACTATCCCAACGAGCTGTCCGGCGGACAGCAGCAGCGCGTGGCTATCGCCCGCGCACTCATCACCGACCCGACCCTGATCGTGGCCGACGAACCCACCGGTGACCTCGACCGGCAGTCGGCCGACGACGTGCTGAACCTGCTGGACCGTCTCAATGGCGAGCTGGGCAAGACCATCGTGATGGTGACGCACGATCCCAAGTGCGCCGCCCGCGCGCGCCGCCTGGTGCACCTGGAGAAGGGTGTGCTCATCGTTGGTGGGAACGGGGACGGCCACTAGCCATGATGGCTTCCTATGTGTTCCGCCTCGCCAGCAAGAACATGTGGCGGCACCGCCTGCGCACCGGCCTGACCATCGCCGGCATCGCGGTGGCCATCGTGTCCTTCGGACTACTGCGCACCGTGGTGGACTCCTGGTACGCTGGTGCCGAGCTCAGCTCCTCGGCACGCCTGATCACCCGCGCCGAGGCCTCGCTGAGCTTCTCGCTGCCGGTGACCTACGGCGAGCGCATCCGCCGCGTGCCGGGGGTGAAGGACGTCACCTGGGCGATCTGGTTCGGCGGCATCTACATCGACGAGAAGCACTTCTTCCCGCAGTTCGCGGTGGACGCCGAGACCTACTTCGACGTCTATCCCGAGTTCGTCGTGCCGCCGGAACAACTGGCGGCCTTCAAGCGTGACCGGCGCGGCGTTATCGTCGGCCGCAAGACCATGCTCAAGAACGGCTGGAAGATCGGCGACCAGGTGCCGCTGAAGGGCACGATCTATCCCGGCACCTGGAGCTTCACCATCCGTGGCGTCTACCAGGGCGCGGACGACAAGGTCGACGAGGGCCAGTTCCTGCTGCACTGGGGCTACGTCAACGAGAAGATCAAGGCCGTGCTGCCGTCGCTGGCAGATCGTGTTGGCGTGTTCGTGATCAACATCAAGGACCCCGGTGCCTCGGCGGCCGTGTCCGCGGCCATCGACAGCGGTTTCCGCAATTCCCTGGCCGAGACCCGCACCGAGACCCAGAAGGCCTTCCAGCTCGGCTTCATCGCCATGGTGGACACGATCCTCGTGGCGATCCAGACCGTGGCCTACGTGGTGATCCTGATCATCATGGCGGTGATGGCCAACACCATGGCGATGGCCGCGCGCGAGCGCATGCGCGAATACGCCACGCTCAAGGCACTGGGTTTCAGCGACCGCTTCGTGTCGATACTGATCCTGGGCGAGTCGCTGAGCATGTCCCTGGCCGGGGGATTGCTGGGCGTAGCCCTGACCTTTCCCCTGGCAGAGGCTTTCTTCAGCGCCACGCGCGATCTGTTCCTGGTCTTCACCGTGACGCCGGTGACCCTGGCGCTGCAGGTGGCATCCTCGCTGCTGATCGGCATCTGTGCCGCGCTGGCACCGGCCTGGAACAGCAGTCGCGTGCGCATCGTCGACGGCCTGAGGGCGGTGACATGAGCTCCGGCCTGTCGCTGTCCTATGTCGCGCGCAACCTCTACGCGCGCAAGCTGACCACGGCCCTCACCGCCGCCGGCATGGCCCTGGTGGTATTCGTCTTCGCCACCGTGCTGATGATGGCGGAGGGCCTGCGTCATACCCTGGGTGGCACCGGCTCCGACAGCAACGTGGTGATCATCCGCCAGGGCTCGCAGACCGAAGTGCAGAGCACCATCACCCGCGAGCAGGCCAACATGGTCGAGTCGCTGCCGGGCCTGGCGACCTCGCCGGAGGGCAGGGCGCGCATCTCTCGCGAAGTGCTGGTGCTGGTCAACATGCCGCGCAAGGGCTCCGGCGGCCTGGCCAACGTCGTGGTCCGCGGCACTACCGACAACGGCCTGCTGATGCGCCCGCAGGCGCGCATCGTCTCCGGCCGCCCGTTCCGCCCCGGCTCCTCCGAGATCATCGTCGGCTCGGCCATGGCCCGCGGCGACGTGGGCCTGCGCATCGGCGACAGCATCGCCTTTGGCATGCGCAGCTGGAACGTGGTCGGCATCTTCGACGCCGGCAGCAGCGGCTTCGACTCCGAGATCTGGGGCGACAGCGAGCAGATGATGCAGGCCTTCCGCCGCCAGGCCTTCTCGTCCCTGGTGGTCGGGCTGCGCGAAGAGGGCAGCTACCAGGGCTTCGCAGAGGCCCTGATGCGTCAGCCGCAGATCAAGGCGGATGTAAAGCGCGAGCGGCAGTTCTATGCCGACCAGTCCGAGAAGATGGCCAACTTCATCAGCATCCTGGGCAAGACCATCACGATCATCTTCTCGGTGGGCGCCATCATCGGCGCCATGATCACGAGGTACGCCAGCGTGGCCAACCGCACGCGCGAGATTGGCACGCTGCGGGCCCTGGGCTTCCGTCGCGGCAACATCGTCATGGCCTTCATCCAGGAGGCGGCCCTGCTGGGTTTCGTCGCCGGCGTCACCGGGCTGTTCGCGGCGTCCTTCATGCAGATGCTGGAGATATCCACGACCAACGTGCAGACCTTCTCGGAGGTCGTCTTCCGGTTGGTCATGACCCCTGGCATCGCGGTGCAGGTGCTGGTCTTTTCGATGTTCATGGGAGTCCTGGGGGGCGTGCTGCCCGCGCTCCAGGCTTCGCGACTGGAGATTGTCGATGCCCTTCGATCGGCCTGAGCTTCCCCTGGCGCTGCCGCCGCTGGCACCGCAGGCGCGGATTTCGCGCCCCCTGTCCACGCCGGAGTACTACCACGCCTGCGTCGGTACCAGCCGCTGGACCCTGGAAGGACAACGCGACGTGGTGTTCGTGCTGACCGCCGACAGCAGCCTGACGCCTGACGACTGGCAGCGCGCGCTGGACCAGGCCACCGCGGTCAATCCCGGCATGCGCCTGCGCCTGGTCGGCAAGCGCAGCAAGGCCCGCTGGGAGAGCGACGGTCCGCCGCCGCGCCTGCGCGTGATCGAGGGCTGCGACTGGGACACCCTGAGCAGCCAGGGTGCGGACTTCATCACCGCCGAACCGATCTCGCTGGAGAATGGCCCGACCCTGGAGCTGCAACTGGTCCGCTGTACCGACGGCCGCTCCCTGGTGATCCTGCGCACCGTGCATGCCATCGTCGATGGTGGCGGCGCGCTGCACCTGTTGCGCGAGCTGTTCCGCGCGCTGCGAGGCGAGCCCCTGCTGGGCACCAATGCCGCCTTCAGCGACACCGACCTGATGCTCAGTACCGGGACGACGCATTCCACCTCCAAGCACTTCAAGACCACCTGGCTCACCGGCGATCCCAGCGGCGACGCCATGGGTGACGACTGGCGCCGCATCCCCCTGGGGCCACCGCGCAAGGACCTGCTGGCGCGCGTGGCCGTGGCCATGGCCGAGTTCGCCCACCAGCGCAGCGAGCTGCCGGCGCTGATCGCCGTGCCGGTGGACCTGCGCCGCCACGTGCCGGGCCTGCTGTCCTCCACCAACTTCAGCAACATGCTGTTCGTGCGTCTGGAGAAGGGGGACGGCATCGCGCACTTCAAGCAGCGCCTGCAGGGCATGCTGGCGCAGCGCATGGAAACGGTCTATCCGCGCATCCTCGATATCGTGAAGTGGCTGCCGCTGCGCTGGTTCGACCTGCTGGTCTCGCGCACGCGCTGGAACTACCGCAAGCGCAAGCCGATGGAGACCGCCGTGATCTCCAACCTCGGCCGCATCGACACCGAGGCCCTGAGCTGCCCGGGTTTCCGCCTGCGGCACATTTTCGTGCATCCCCTCAGCGGCAGCGCCTTCTCCGCGATGATCTGCATCGACGGGCAGGTGGACCTGATCCTGAACCTGCCGCGCGTGCTGTCCAGCGAGGGCCGCTTCGACGCACTCGTCAGCCATCTGCAGCGGCGCGTCGCCGAAGGCGATTGAGCCCCATATCCGCAAGACCGTGATCCCCATGCCCAACATCCGCCGCCTGCTGTGCCTGCTGCTGCTCTGCCCGGGCCTGGCGCAGGCCAATGACCTGCTGCGCGTCTACAAGCTGGCGCAGGCCAACGATGCTTCGCTGGCCGCCTCGCGCTACGCACGAGAAGCCGCGCTGCAGAACAAGCCCCTGGCCCGAGCACTGCTGCTGCCGCAACTCAGCGGCAGCTACGACTACGTGTTCAACGACACCGAGGTGGACGTCACCTACGTCGATCCCACCACCGGCGCCAGCGTGCCGCTGTCGCGCAAGAACGACGGCACCGACAAGAGCCTCAGCGTCACCCTGAGCCAGCCCCTGTTCAGTCTCGAGGCCTGGTACCAGTTCAAGCAGGCCAGCGAGCAGGCCGCGCTGGCGCAGCTCAGCTACCGCGGTGCGGAGCAGGAACTGCTGCTGCGGGTCTCGGAGCTGTACTTCGGCGTGCTTGGCGCGCGCGATGCGCATCGCTCGTCCGTGGCCGAGAAGGCAGCGCTGGAGCAGCAGCTGGAACTGGCCCAGCAGCACCTGCAGGTGGGCCTCTCCAGCGTCACGGATACCCAGGAGGTACAAGCCCGCTATGACCTCAGCGTGGCCAGCGAGCTGGAAGCCGGCCAGGTGCTGGCCACCGCGATCGAAGCGCTGGAGGAGATCACCCGCGAGCCGCTGCGCAGCATCGTGGAGGACGAAAGCGTCCACGTGGTGCCGCTGAATCCCGGAGCGGCCGCCAGGCCGGGCCTGGCTGCGCTGCAGGAAGACATCCCGCTGCCGACCCCGAATCCCGTGGGTGTGGATCCCTGGGTGACGCATGCGCGCCTGGGCAACTTCGACCTGCTGGCGGCCAAGCTGAACTTCAGCGTCGCCGACCGCGGCCTCAGCGCCGCCAAATCCAAGTGGCTGCCCACCGTCGCGGCCACCGCCAGCTACCTGGATTCCACCAGCGAGGCCGGGGCCTTCCCGACCGAACTGTCCGGCACTTCGGTGGGTATCGGCGTGCGCCTGCCGCTGTTCTCCGGCGGCGCCACCCGCGCCGGCATCCGCCAGGCCGAGGCGGTCCGCGGCCAGCGCCTGGCGGAGTACGACGGAGCCCGCCGTGTGGTGGAGCGCAACACCCGCAATGCCTACCAGGCGGTGATCACCGGCGCCTCGCGCGTGCATGCCCTGAAGCAGGCCATGGTCTCCAGCGCGACCGCCCTGGAAGCCAGTGAAGTGGGCTTGGAGATCGGCACCCGTTCTGCCATCGACGTGCTCAACGCGCGGCAGCAGCGCTATGCCGCGGAGCGCAACTACCAGAGCTCGCGCTACGACTACCTGCTTTCGGTGCTCAGGCTCAAGGCCGTGGCCGGGCAGCTGGTGCTGCAGGACCTGGTGCAGGTCGATGGCCTGCTGGAGCGGGACGCGGTGATGGGGGACTGAACAAAAAAGGGCCTGCGCGCGCGAGGCACGCAGGCCCTGTGGAAAAACCTTAGCGGCTGCCGGGAGCCGGCAGCGTCGGGCCGCGCATGGGGACAACCACGCTGCTGCCGGTGGGCAGCTGCGGCAGCTGTCGCTGGCCCTGCTGGGCCGTGGGACGGACTTCGCCCAGCGAGGGCATCTGGCGCTGCGTGAGGCTCATCGGCATCTCCGTTGAATGGGGTGACGGCCCCAATGTGCGCCCCTGCGCACAGGCTGTCTGTAGATAAAGTCTCACGTTGCTGGCACAGGAATTTCGGCCGCCGACGAGCGGTGGCGAATCAGGGGATGAAGTGCCGGCCGGCTCAGGGACCGTGCCACCCCGGGAGGGCGTAGCTCACCAGGTGCCGCGCGCGAGGGCCTTCTTGGCGCCCCGTGAAGACGATGGAAGCGCTGTCCGCCTCCCAGGTAAAGGCCTGGTTCGAATAGGGGTCCCGCAGCGGCGATTTAGGCAGGGCTGCGGGCACTTCCGCCGCAGGCAGACCGGCGGCGCGCAATTGCGCCGCGAGGACCGTGGCTCGGCGCAGGCCTTCCAGATCGGCGACGCGCAGGGCGTAGTTGCTGTAGTCGGGGCTCTCGATGTTCAGCAGAAGGGTGCCAAAGGGGTTGTAGAGTCGCAAAGGGGGAAGTCCTGTTTGCTTGGCCTGGTCTGCTTGCTTGGCCTGTCGTGCTGCTGCTTCCAGTTGCTCGAATGGCACGTCAAGCCGATTCGCCATGGCCGCGAACGCCGCGGCTTGCTGGTTGCTGCTGTCCTGCGTCTGGAACAAGGCCATCAGCAGGGCCACCACTAGGCCGTCGTCGTGCGCGAACCGCGGTTCGCCGTCAACGTACTCGGCGGACTGGAAGCGGGTGGCCTTCATGTGTCTCAGGCCCGCATCCGCATAGCTCCATTCACCGGCCAGGCTTTGCCGCAGCGAGCGTTCGGCCCCCGACAGTGCACCGCTCCATGAGGGTGGAAGATCTGGCTTGATTGCGGCGGCATGCAGGCGCAGCAGCACGAGGTTGCCCAGCATCAGGTTCTTGCGCAGGCCTGCGGCCGCGATCATCTTGGTGATCAGCAGATCGGAAGTCGCCAGCAGCCTGCGCCAGAACCGCGCGTCTTCCTCAAGCAGCGTGATCGTTTCCGTCGCTTTCTTCTCTGCCGCTAGCAGCAGGCATCGCGCGAGCAGCAGTTGCTGTCCGTCCATGGCCAGTGAATAGCTCGGAAGCGGCACCTCAAGAATGTTTAGGAAGGGAGGGTCCTGCCATTCCGTGTAGCGCGTCAGCGTCAGATAGCGTTCCAGCAGCCAGGCTTCATCGTCCAGCCACTGCTGCAGGACGCCGTCGCTGGAAGACCAGGCGAACATGCATCCCTTCACGGGGGCATCCGGCTTGCAGGCGTCGAGCAGCGCCTGCAACACCTGACTGCGTTTTTCCCGGAACGACGTGTCGGTGGAACCTGGATCGCGAGTAGGCATTTCCCCCGGTACGCTGAAGCTGCGCTTCACCCAGGACATCCGCTTGAGCCCGACCTGTATAACGTCTTCGTCCCGCTTGGCGGCCATGCCCATCAGGAAGACATAGCCGTTATCAGCATTGGCAACGGCGTGTTTCTCTAGGGAGGCGCGCAGCTCAAGTGCCAGGGGGGAAGCCGGGCGGTCATGGCGGTTCACGACCAGCAAGATCGCCAGCAGCACGGCAGACAGCAGGGCCAGACCGCCAGCAAGCCAGAGACTCCAGACCAGCAAGCGCTTCAAGAGGCGCACGATCTAAACCGTCCCGATCTCCGCCGGTGCCTTGAACTGGTCCTTCCAGCTGCGCAGCGCGGTGAAAACCGCCACGCTGTCCGGCAGGCGGCCGCCGGACCATTGGCGCGCGGACTGCACCACCGCCGGCATCTCGGTGCGCAGGAAGGGGTTGATCTGCTTTTCCAGCGCCAGCGTCGTGGGCAGGCTGGGCTCGCGGTTGCCACGCAGCGCACGCACCCGCATCAGCTGGTTGGCGATGGCGCCGTTATCCGGCTCCACCGCGCGGGCGAAGGCGAGGTTGCTCAGGGTGTACTCGTGGGTGCAGTACACCAGCGTCTCCGGCGGCAGGGCCGCCAGGCGCGACAGCGAGGAGTGCATCTGCGAGGGCGTGCCCTCGAACAGGCGGCCGCAGCCGGCCGAGAACAGGGTGTCGCCGCAGAGCAGGATGCCCGGGCTGTAGAACACGATGTGGCCCAGGGTGTGGCCGGGCACCGCGATGACCTGGAAGGCGGTGTCCAGCAGGCTGACCCGGTCGCCTTCCTTCAGCAACTGCGTCAGTCCCGGGATGCGCTTTTCCTCCGCCGCCGGGCCATAGACCGGTATGCCCTTGAATTGGCGGCAGAGTTCGGCGACACCGCCGATGTGATCGGGGTGCCAGTGGGTGATCGCGATGGCTTCCAGGCTCAGGCCGCGGGCTTCCAGCTCCTTGAGCACCGGGGCGGCGTCGCCCGGATCGACCACGACGGCGCGCGAACCCTCCACCAGGGTCCAGAGGTAGTTGTCCTGAAAAGCCGGGATCGGAATGATCTGCATGGCGTATGATCTTGGTGCCTGATTCCGGTCTGGTCAAACCATGCCCTCGACGCGAGCCCATCTTTCCGGATTGCCGCTGACCCGCCACACGCTGGACCTGTGGCTGCGTTCACCGCGCGGCCGCCGCCTGCTGGCCCTGGAGGAAAGCGAGGTACGCCGGGTACTGCCGGAGGTCTTCGGGCGCCACGTCCTGCAGGTCGGCAGCTGGGGCACGGACAATCAACTGATCGCCTGTGCCGAGACCCTGCACAAGGCGGTGCTCGGCACGGTCAGTGGCGAGCCCTCTTCGGCGCTGATCGACCCCGAACAACTGCCCCTGATGAGCAAGAGCGTGGACGCCGTGCTGCTGCCGCATACCCTGGAGTTCAGCCGCTCGCCGCACAACGTGCTGCGCGAGGTGAACCGGGTGCTCAACGACCGCGGGCGCCTGGTGGTGCTGGGTTTCAGCCCCTGGAGCATCTGGTCGCTGCGTGGCCTGCTGGGCCTGCGCTACCGCGCCTTCCCGGCGGGCGCGCGCTACCACGGTGCCGGCCGCATCTGCGACTGGCTGGAGCTGCTGGACTTCGAGGTCACCGAGATCCGCCGCTTCGGCGTCGGCTTCCCCTGGCTGGAGCCCCGCACCGCGGGTGGCCCCTGGAGCCTCGGCGCCCTGCTGTCGCCGGCGTCGGAGGCCTACATGCTGGTGGCGCGCAAGCGCGTCATCCCGATCAATTTCATTGGCCGCGCGCAACGGGCCCAGGTCAAGCCGCTGGTCGGCGTGGCCGCTCCCGCGGCACAATCGCAGGTCTCTTTGGAAAAACACCCGACGTGAAGCAGATCGTGATTCATACCGACGGCGCCTGCAGGGGCAATCCCGGGCCCGGCGGCTGGGGGGCCTTGCTGGAATACAACGGTACCCGCAAGGACCTCAAGGGCGGCGAAGCCCTGACCACCAACAACCGCATGGAGCTGATGGCCGCCATCAGCGCACTGGAAGCGCTGCGCGAAACCTGCGCCGTGCAGCTCTATACCGACTCGGTCTACGTGCGCTCCGGCCTGCTGGAGTGGCTGCCGGGCTGGAAGAAGCGTGGCTGGAAGACGGCTGACAAGAAGCCGGTGAAGAACCAGGACCTGTGGCAGCGCCTGGACGCCGCGGCCTCCCGCCACCAGGTGGAATGGCACTGGGTCAAGGGCCACGCCGGCCACCCCGGCAACGAGGCGGCGGACCGCCTGGCCAACCAGGGCATCGATGAACTGCTGGCGCAGCAGAAGGGCGCCGCGGCATGAGCGCGGTCCTGAAGCGCCAGGTCATCCTCGATACGGAAACCACCGGCCTGGAGGCCAGCCAGGGCCACCGCATCATCGAAGTCGGCTGCATCGAGCTGGTCGGCCGCCGCTACACCCAGAACAACTTCCACCGCTACATCAACCCCGAGCGCGAGATCGACCGCGGCGCCATCGAGGTGCACGGCATCACCAACGAATCCCTGGCCGACAAACCGAAGTTCTTCGAGCTGGCCAAGGAGCTCTGGGACTACCTGGAAGGCGCGGAACTGATCATCCACAACGCGGCCTTCGACGTGGGCTTCCTCAACGCCGAGTTCAGCCGCGTGGGCTTCACCCGGCGCATCGACCAGGTCTGCGAGGTGACCGACACGGTCGCCATGGCGCGCAAGATGCACCCCGGCCAGCGCGTCAGCCTGGACGCACTGTGCAAGCGCTACGAGGTGGACAACTCCGGCCGTGACCTGCACGGCGCCTTGCTCGACGCCCGGCTGCTGGCCGACGTCTACCTGTCCATGACCGGCGGACAGAACCGGCTGATGCTGGACAGCGGCGAAAGCGGCGGCGTGTCGCGCTCGCGCTTCGTCGAACTGCTCGGCGCCAGCACGGCGCCGCTGCCGGTGTTGCCGCCGGACGAGGCGGAGCAGGCCGCTCACCTGGCCAAGCTCAAGAAGCTGGCCGACAAGGGCAAGTGCATCTGGGCCAGCGAACTCCCCGCCGCCTGAGCGGCGGGCACCCGGATCAGAGCCGGTCCAGCATCACCGGCCGCCAGCGCCAGCCGGCGTCGGTGACCAGCGCCACCAGCGGCCGGCGCATCTCCTCGATGTCGAAACGCCAGACGCAGGCCGGGTCGCGGGTCGGGCGTCCGTTGTGCATCTGCAGGCCCAGCACGCCTTCCGTGTGCCGCTCGAAGAAGCTGATGCCCCAGCTGGCCTGGTAGCGCAGCCCGGCTCCGCCGTGGCCTGCCGAGGCATCGAAGGCCGCGTGGAACTCGCGGACCCGGACTTCGGCGCGAGCCTCGTCCAGGCGCAGGCGGAACCGCAGCAGCCGGCGCAGGCGGTGCGCCCGCATCAGGTCCAGCCAGGTGGCGTCGGCATGGCGCCATTCCGCGATCAATTCGTCCGGCCGCTCACCGGGCTTCAGCGTGAAGGGCAGGTCCTCGCCTGCGAGCTGCAGCAATCGCTGGCGCAGAGCAGACGCCGGCAACACCGGTATATCCGGCGCCGGGGCATGGGTCGCCGCCCAGGCTGACAGCCGCAGGAACGTCCAGGCGACGAACACGGTATAGGCCAGCACACCCGCCAGCAGCGGCAGCAGGGGCAGTGCGGGCGCAGGCGCTACCGCAACCGCAACCGTCTCCACGGGCGGCGAGGGCGCCGCTGCCGGCTGGCGGGAGTCCAGCAGGCGCCGTTCGAGCACGCCCCGGTCAGCCGCCGTGACCTTCAGCAGCCGTCGGCCCTCCACGGCATGGAAGCTGACATGGCCGGGTTCCTGGCTGAGTACGCCGCTGTGGCCGGACAGCGTGGCCAGCGGCGGTGGCTGGTTCTGGTACTCCGCCAGGAAGCGCAACCGTGCCTGGGCCTCGCCGTCATAGATGGTTTCCAGGTACTGGCTGCCGTCGGCATAGATCGACAGCAGGGCCCGGCGCGCGTCCAGGATGCCGCGGGTCAGGTCGGTAACCTGCAGCGGTGTGTCCGCAGTCACTTCTGCAGCGATCATGGCAGCCGGGGCAGGGGTCGCCGCCTGGGGCAGGTATTGCGCAAACAGCCCGAAAGCCAGGAAATGCGGCAACACCACCAGGCCGAAGAAGACCCCGAAGAACACCACCGGGCGCGCATCGCGCATCATCGCCAGCAGCAGGGCCAGTGCCACGGCACCCGCCAGCGCCAGGCCGGCGATCACCAGCACCTGCGGCTGGCCCAGTGGTCCGCCGCGCATCCAGGCCGCTGCCGGCACGGCCAAGCCCGCCAGCAGGTAGGCAGCCACCAGGCATCGCGCGATCGGTCGGGCTTGCATCTTGACCCCCGTGACGTGGTCCGATTCTATCCGGACCATAGGAAAGCGCGCCGGGTCTGTGGCATAAACCCTTCATAACGACACTAATGGGGGACCTGCGGATGCAGTCCTGGGCTGAAATCCTGGCGGATGTGCAAGCGAACTGGCTGATCTACGCCTCCATGCCCTTCGTGGCGGCGCTGATCGGCTACATCACCAAGCTGGTGGCGATCCGCATGATGTTCGAGCCCATCGAGTTCCTGGGCATCAAGCCCTACCTGGGCTGGCAGGGCATCGTGCCGCGCAAGGCCGCGATCATGGCCAGCATTGCCTGCGACACCATGACCCAGCGCCTGCTCAAGCCGCAGGACATCTTCGGCCGCCTGGACCCGGACCAGATCGCGCGCGAGATCGAGGGGCCGCTGCTGGCGCAGGTCGAGAAGATCACCCACGAGGTTGCCTCGCACTACTCGCCGGGGCTGTGGGAAGCGGCGCCGGACTCCGTGCGCCAGGCCATCATCCGCCGTATCCAGGCGGAGGCGCCCAACATCGTGCGCCAGATGATGGTGGACCTGAAGAACAACATCGACGACATGTTCGACCTCACGGACATGGTCGTGCGCGCCCTGATGCGCGACAAGCGCCTGCTCAATCGCATCTTCCAGGAGGCCGGGCACGAGGAGTTCCGCTTCATCGCCCGCTCCGGCATCTACTTCGGCTTCATCATCGGCTGCGTGCAGGCGGTGACCTGGGCGCTGACGCACAGCCCCTGGGTCATGCCGCTGTTCGGCGGCTTCACCGGCTGGTTCACCGACTGGCTGGCGCTGAAGATGATCTTCTATCCCAAGAAGCCGACCAAGTACCTCGGCCTGTTCACCTGGCAGGGCCTGTTCCTCAAGCGCCGCAAGGAAGTGGCGGCCGAGTACGGCGCCCTGATCGCTGCCGAGGTGGTCACGCCGCGCAACGTGCTGGAGGCGGTGCTGCGCGGTCCGTTCTCCGACCGCCTGTTCCACATGGTGCAGAAGCAGGTGCAGCGCACCATCGACGAGCAGGCCGGCATCGTTCGCCGCGTAGTCATGTTCGCCGTCGGCAGCCGCCAGTACCGCGACATGAAGCAGATGATCTCCGACAAGATCGTCGAGACCCTGCCCGAGACGCTACGCCACATGGAAGGCTACGTCGGCACCGCCATGGACCTGCGCGGCACCCTGACCGTCAAGATGCAGGAGCTGACCGAGGACGAGTTCGAGGCGCTGCTGCGTCCAGCCTTCCAGCAGGACGAGTGGATCCTGATCACCGTCGGCGCCGTGCTCGGCTTCCTGGTCGGTGAAATGCAGGTGCAGGTGATGCTGCACCTGGGCAGCATTCCAGGTCGCTAGAGACCAATGCAGGAGCCAGCTTGCTGGCTCCTGCAGGCGAAGCACTACTTGCCCGGTGCAGCCAGCTTCGGCTGCGTGCTGGCCCCGCCGCAGGCGCGCCATAGCTGTTGGCCCGTCACGCTCAGGCGCAGCGTCTCGCGCGTGATCTTCGCGCGCTGGCGCGGCTTGGACTCGATGCTGGCGATGGTCTGGCGCATCTCGCTGCTGTTCTCGATCAGCTGGTATTGCACCAGCAGCTGCGGATCCTCGGGGCCGAACTCGATCAGGCCCAGGCGGCGCAAGCGGCCGATGTAGTAGTGCCCGGATTCGTGCAGCGAGGCACCGGCACTCTTGGCCACCGCGTTGACGTTCTCCATCACCAGCGTGCGCGACTGCGCCGAGCCCAGCAGCGTGCCGCTATGAAGCTGGATCACCGCGTGGCGTGCGCCGTCGGACAGGAAGGAGATGATGCGAGCCTCGTCCGGCACCAGCTCGCGCAGGATCGCGGCAAACAGGTAGTCGTAGGCCTGGGGCTTGGTCTGGTCCACCGCTTGCTGCAGCAGGTCGGCAAACATGCGCGACGGCGGCTGCGGCAACGGCAGCATGTAGGTGCGCTCGACCTTGGGCTTGCGCGCACGAGCGCCGCCGGTGCTGCTCGCGGTGGGGCCTTCCCCGGTCGGAGGCTCGTCCTCGGCCGCACGCTCCATGCGGTCCTTAAGCGTGGCGAACAGCGCCTTCTCGGCGCGGCGCAGCTGCTCCTGGGCGATGTCCGCGCCGGGCAGGCGGCTGAGGAAGCTGGCGGCGAATCGGCCGGCGCGGCGTGCGTTGGCGGCGGCGCCATCGTTGACCGCCAGGGCGCGGCCGGCGGTGCTGTCTTCCTGGTTCGGGTCTTTGGCGCTCACTCGAAAGCCTCTGGAGTACGGGTGCGGCTAGTGTCCGCTGCAAGCATACGTCAGGTGAATGGCCCTGCGGCCGCGCTCCAGGGTCTGATACCCCAACCGGCCGCCGGGGGCCACGAGGACCTAAGGCTTGCGGGCCAGCGCGGTGACGACCTCGAAGTAGGGTGGCCGGCTTTCGCGCGAGGTCACGCGGCAGTTCTCCACCGAGAAGCCCGCCGTCTCCAGCAGGCGTTGCAGCTTGGCCGGCTGCAGGCCCAGATTGACGTGATCGTAGGCCTGCATCGCCGCCTCATGACGGTGTGCATTCAGCGCCGCCACCACCAGCCGGCCACCACGGCGCAGCAGGCGGAAGGTCTCGGCCAGCAGCTTGTCCGGCGTGCGGGTATAGGCCAGCGCATGCATGGCGAAGACGTGGTCGGCGCTGGCGCTGGGCAGGGGGATGGCATGCATGTCCGCCTCGTGGAAATGCACGTTGCGGAACGGCGCCAGGCGCTTGCGCGCGGCGGCGATCACGGCGGGGCTGATGTCCACGCAGGCGACGCTGCGTGCGCGCTCGGCGATCAGCTCCGCCAGCACGCCGTCGCCGCTGCCGACATCCACCACGTCGCCCAGGTCCAGCAGGCCGATCAGCGCGCGCGCCGTCGCCTCCCAGGTGCGGCCCGGCGAGTAGTGCAGCTCCATGCGGCCGGCGACCGACTCCGCCCAGGTCTGCCCCGGCGTGCGGCTGCGCAGCACTTCCTCGGCCCGTTCCCGGTCCAGCCGCAGCTGCGCATCGTCCAGGCGCCCGCGCAGCAACTCCCACAGTTCCCCCACGGCACCGGCGACGCCGGCACCGGAATAGAGCGCGGAACTGCCGCTGCGCTTGTCCTGCACCAGGCCTGCCCGCTTGAGCCGTGCCAGGTGGGTGGACACGCGGCTCTGGGCCAGCCCGGTGATGCCGGTCAGCTCGGCCACGCTCAGTTCATGCGTCTCGAGCAGCAGCAGCAGGCGCAGGCGGCTGGCGTCGGCCAGCAGGCTGCAGACCTCGGTACTTTGTTCTAGGGATAGGCTCATGCGGATGGACGGATATCCACGCCATTAAACGCGAGCCGGGGGCCGGGTTCAATTCCCCGGCGATCAGGCGTTGCCCGGGAGGCCGCGCCGTATTCGGGAGGCGGGCGGCGGACGGCAGGCATGAAAAAGCCCGCCGGCGCGAACCGGCGGGCTTCTGGATGCCGGGTCTCAGGGCAGCAGGCTGCCCTGGCTGGGCTGCTGCGGCGGCTCGGTGCTGGTGGCGGCCGGAGCTGCCTCTGCTGCCGGAGCGGCGGCGGTAGCGGCAGCGGCCGGGGCCGGAGCCGGCGCGGAGGTTTCCTTCTTGCCCTGCGAGGTGGCAAGGAAGGCGCGCGACAGGGGCGACGGCGTGATCGCCTGGACGGCGCTGACCACCTTGTCGGTCGCTTCGCTGAGCTTGGCCTTGGCCTTGGCAACCGTGCTTTGCGCGGCGGGTGCGGCGGCGGGCTTGGCGGGAGCCGGCTTGGCGGCGGGCTTGGGTGCCGGAGCCTTGGCGACGACCTTCTCCACCGCGGCCTTGGCCTTGGCCACATCCTTCTTGACCACGGCCTTGACCTTGGCCACGTCCTTCTTCACCGCCGCCTTGACCTTGGCTACATCCTTCTTGACCACGGCCTTGGCCTTCGCCACGTCCTTCTTGACGGCGGTCTTGGCCTTGGCAACCTGCTTCTTGATGGCGGCCTGGGCCTTCTGGGCCTTGGCCACCGGCTTCTTGGCAGCGGCCTTGGCCTTGGCGACCGGCTTCTTCACGGCCTTCTTGGCCTGGACCTTGGCCTTGGCAACGGTCTTCTTGGCGGTGCTCTGGGCCTTCTTGGCCTGCGCCTTGACCTTGGACACGGTCTTCTTGGCGGTGCTCTGGGCCTTCTTGGCTTGAGCCTTGACCTTGGCCACGGTCTTCTTGGGCTGCGCCTTGACCTTGGAAACGGTCTTCTTCGCGGCCTTGCCGCTGGATTTGCTCGGCTTCTTCATAAGTTCAACAAGCTCCAAACGTATAGCGGCCGCGGTAGGCCAGGGACTCATGGGCGGTCGATGTGACACGCCATATCGTCATCCCGCAGCGGCCAAGCCGCTGCAAGGCGACATTCTTTTACCTTTTGCCTCCCGAAACGGGCTGCATCAAGTGAATCCAGTCTGGAGTGAAAATGTCGATCGCGCCACAGGCCGTGGTGGCGGCCGGCCGATCTGGACTTGTCTACAGGAAAAAGCGACCTGCGCTGGCCTTCCGGGCCATCCTCCGTGCCGGCGGCTTCTAAGTGCCGTTTCCTGGCCGGGTACGCCGCTTTCCTGCAGCCGTCCAACTCCCCTTGACATTTTCCCTGCAAGCTTTTCCTGAGTGTAGGGCGTGTGATGAATCAGTGTCAAAAATTTTTCAGTGGCGCAGGTTTAGGCGGCTCGGGGGGCTGTCCGGCCGGGCCTGCTTCGGTTGTCGCAGGGGGGGGCGGTCGTTATGATTGCCGCCTCTTCATTTTGGCTGCGGCCGTCTTTCGCCGCGAAATTTCCATTTTTTCTTAAATCCTGCAACGAGGTGACCATGTACCAGGGGCAATCCATCCGGGTGTCAAAGCTCGACGGCGGCATCGCCGAACTGTGCTTTGACCGCCAGAACGACGTCATCAACAAGTTCGACGCCGCTACCGTCAAGGAACTGGGCGAGGCCGGTGCCGCGCTGGCCAAGGCCGGCGACATCAAGGGCCTGCTGGTGACCAGCGCCAAGGACGTCTTCATTGTCGGCGCCGACATCACCGAGTTCGGCAGCAAGTTCCAGGCTTCCGAGGAAGAGATCGCCGGCTGGACCGTCGAGTCCAACAAGGTGTTCTCCGCTATCGAGGACCTGCCGTTCCCGACGGTCACCGTGATCAACGGCGTCGCCCTGGGCGGCGGTTTCGAGATGGCCCTGTCCACCGACTATCGCGTGGCCAGCGCCACCGCGCAGATCGGCCTGCCGGAGGCCAAGCTGGGCCTGTTCCCGGGCTTCGGCGGCACCGTGCGCCTGCCGCGCCTGATCGGCGCCGACAATGCCATCGAGTGGATCGCCGGCGGCGACCCGGTGAAGCCGGATGCCGCGCTGAAGGTCCATGCCGTTGACGCCGTCGTGGCGCCGGACAAGCTCAAGGCCGCGGCCCTGAAGCTGCTGGACCAGGCCATCGCCGGCAAGTACGACTGGAAGGCGCGCCGCGCCCAGAAGACCGGCCCGCTGAAGCTGGACATGATGGAATCCATGATGGTCTTCGAGACCGCCAAGGGCTTCATCGCCGGCAAGGCTGGCAAGAACTACCCGGCCCCGCTGGCCGCGGTCACCGCGATCCAGAAGGCCGCCGGCAAGAGCCGTGACGACGCGCTGAAGATCGAAGGCCAGGCCTTCGCCAAGATCGCCAAGACCACCGCCGCGGATGCCCTGATCGGCCTGTTCCTGAACGACCAGGCCCTGAAGAAGAAGGCCAAGGCCGCCGGCAAGATCGCCAAGCCCGTGAAGCAGGCCGCCGTGCTCGGCGCCGGCATCATGGGTGGCGGCATCGCCTACCAGAGCGCCTCCAAGGGCACGCCGATCATCATGAAGGACATCGCCGACAAGGCGCTGGACCTGGGCATGAGCGAGGCCAACAAGCTGGTCTCCAAGCAGGTCGGAAAGAAGCTGACCCCGGAGAAGGCCGGCAAGATCCTGGCCGACATCCGCCCGACGCTGAACTACGGCGACTTCCAGAACGTGGACATCGTCGTAGAGGCCGTGGTCGAGAACCCGAAGATCAAGAAGTCGGTGCTGGCCGAGGTGGAGAGCCACGTCAAGCCGGGCACGATCATCGCGTCCAATACCTCCTCGATCTCCATCGACGAACTGGCCACCGCGGTGAAGGCTCCCGAGAACTTCCTCGGCATGCACTTCTTCAACCCGGTGCACCGCATGCCGCTGGTCGAGGTGATCTACGGCGAGAAGACCTCCAAGGAGGCCATCGCCACCACGGTCGCCTACGCCACCGCCATGGGCAAGAACGCCATCGTGGTGAAGAACTGCCCGGGCTTCCTGGTCAACCGCATCCTGTTCCCGTACTTCGGCGGCTGGTCGGCGCTGCTGCGTGATGGCGGCGACTACCTGCAGATCGACAAGGTCATGGAGAACTTCGGCTGGCCCATGGGCCCGTCGTACCTGCAGGACGTGGTCGGCATCGACACCTCGCACCACGTCGGCGACGTGCTGGCCGAGGGCTACCCGGACCGCATGTCCAACAAGGAATTCAAGTCCGCTCTGGACGTGATGTACGAGAACAAGCGCTACGGCCAGAAGAACGGCATCGGCTTCTTCAAGTACGAGACCGACCCCAAGGGCAAGCCGGTCAAGAAGATCGATCCGGAAACCGAGCAGCTGATCGCCTCGGTTGCCTCGGCCCCCAAGAAGGAGTTCTCGGAAGCCGAGATCGTCGACCGCCTGATGCTGCCGATGATCATCGAGACCGTGCGCTGCCTGGATGAAGGCATCGTCGAGACCCCGACCGAGGCCGACATGGGCCTGATCCTGGGCATCGGCTTCCCGCCGTTCCGCGGCGGCGCCCTCAAGTACGCCGACACTATCGGCATGAAGACCATCCTCGAGAAGGCGGCCCAGTACGCCCACCTCGGCAAGCTCTACGAGCCCACCGAGTCGATGAAGAAGATGGCCGCCGAAGGCAAGACCTACTTCCCCAAGTAAGTCGCGCGCTCAAAGAATCCGGAGATTTTAAAAAATGACGACTGAAGTTGTGATTGTCGACGCGATCCGTACCCCGATGGGTCGTTCGCGCGGTGGCGTGTTCCGCAATGTGCGCGCCGAGAAGCTGTCCGCCGACCTGATGCAGGCGATCCTCGCCCGCAACCCGGCGGTGAACCCCAAGGAAGTGGAAGACGTGATCTGGGGCTGCGTGATCCAGACCCTGGAGCAGGGCTTCAACATCGCCCGCAACGCGCTGCTGCTGGCCGGCCTGCCCAAGGAAGTCTCGGGCCAGACCGTGAATCGCCTCTGCGGTTCCTCGATGACCGCCATCCACACCGCCGTGGGCAACATCCTGTCCGGCATGGGTGACACCTACATCTGCGGCGGCGTCGAGCACATGGGCCACGTGCCCATGACGCACGGCTTCGACGGCGATCCCGAGTTGACCCTCAACACCGCCAAGGCCTCGGCGATGATGGGCCTGACCGCGGAAATGCTGACGCAGACCCACCAGATCAACCGCCAGCAGCAGGACGAGTTTGCCCTGGCCTCGCATCAGAAGGCCTACGCGGCCTTCAAGAACGGCGAGTACAAGAACCAGATCGTTGCCGTGGAAGGCCACGACGCCGATGGCGCGCCGCTGCTGGTGGACTTCGACGAAGTGGTCCGCACCGACGCCAACATCGCCGACCTGGGCAAGCTCAAGCCGGCCTTCAACCCGAAGGGCAGCGTCACCGCCGGCAACAGCTCGGCGATCTCCGACGGTGCCTCCTGCGTGCTGATCATGTCCGCCGAGAAGGCCAAGGCCCTGGGCCTGAAGCCGCTGGCGAAGATCCGCGGCATGGCCTCGGCCGGCTGCAACGCCGCGATCATGGGTATCGGCCCGGTGCCGGCCACGCAGAAGGCGCTGAAGCGCGCCGGCCTGTCGATCGGCGACATCGACTACTTCGAGCTCAACGAGGCCTTCGCCGCGCAGTCCCTGGCGGTGATGAAGGATCTCAAGATCACGGACAAGGCTGATCGCATCAACATCAAGGGCGGCGCCATCGCCCTGGGCCACCCGCTGGGCTGCTCCGGTGCCCGCATCACCGGCGCCCTGGCGCACGTGCTGCAGGAGAAGAACGCGCAGTTCGGCGTTGCCACCATGTGCATCGGCATGGGCCAGGGTGTGGCCACGGTGCTGGAGCGCGTGTAAGCCAGTAGCTGCAAGCCGTAACAAAAAAGGCCGGGGAGACCCGGCCTTTTTTGTTGCTCGCGGGACTTCAGCCGTTGCGGATCCGCGCCACAAGCGCCTCGGTGAAGGCCCTGGTGTTCGCGCTGCCGCCCAGGTCGCCGGTGCGCACGCCGTCCACGTTGAAGGTGTCGTTGATCGCCGTGCGCAGGCGCGTCGCCGCGTCGTTGAGCTTGAGATGATCCAGCATCATCGCCGCCGCCAGCATCAGCGCCACCGGGTTGGCGATGCCCTTGCCGGCAATGTCCGGTGCCGAGCCGTGCACCGCCTCGAAGATCGCTGCGTCGGCGCCGATGTTGGCGCCCGGTGCCATGCCCAGGCCGCCGACCAGGCCGGCGACGAGGTCCGACAGGATGTCGCCGAACAGGTTGGTGGTGACCAGCGTGTCGAACTGCCAGGGATTCAGCACCAGCTTCATCGCGCAGGCGTCGATGATCACCTCCTGCATCTCGATGCGGCCCTGGTACTTCTGCTGGTAGAGCTTGCGCGCCTCGTCCAGGAAGATGCCGGTCAGCGCCTTCATGATGTTGGCCTTGTGCACCACCGCGATCTTCTTGCGACCCAGCGCGATGGCATGCTCGAAGGCGTACTCCAGCAGGCGGTGCGAGCCCTGGCGCGTGTTGACGCCGGTGGCGATGGCCACGGCCTCCGGATCGCCGTCCATGGCGATGTAGTGCTCGTAGCCCATGTACAGGCCTTCGAGGTTCTCGCGATAGACCATCAGGTCGATATGGTCGTAGCGCCCACCGGGAATCAGCGTGCGGGCCGGGCGCACGTTGGCGTAGAGCTTGAAGGCCTCGCGCAGGCGCACGTTGCTGGAGCGGTAGCCGCTGCCGGACGGTGTTTCCAGCGGGCCCTTCAGTGCCAGGCGCGTACGGCGGATGCTGTCCAGCACGGCGTCGGGCAGGGGGTCGCCGACGCTCCTGACCGCCGCCAGTCCCGCCTGCTGGATATCCCAATCGAAATCCACGCCCAGCGCTTCCAGCGCGGCCAGGGTCGCTTCGACTATCTCGGGACCGATGCCATCGCCAGGGATCAGGGTGGCTGCGATGCGGCTGCTCATGCGCGGTTCTCGTTCTGCTGGGGGAGCCGTCACTCTATCCGCTGTGGCGCGATCCGGTGCGACCCGCCCCGCGCGACGCGAAATCCGTTTCCTCGCGTAACATGGCCACATCGAATCCAGACACGGTAACCGTCATGCTCCTGCAACGCTCCGCCGTCACCGCCTCGCTCGCCCTGTTGCTCGCCGCCTGTGGTGGCGGTGCCCAACTGCCGGTGTCGGACGGCACCGGCCCCAACCCCAAGCTGCCCGCGCCGGGCCGCACGCTGCTGCCGGTGGTGAACATCGCCCCGGCCCAGGGCTGGCCCGCCGGCGGCAAGCCGCAGGCGGCCAGAGGCCTGCAGGTACAGGCTTTCGCCGATGGCCTGGACCATCCACGCTGGATCGAGGTGCTGCCCAACGGCGACGTGCTGGTGGCGGAGAGCAATGCACCGGCCAATCCGCCGCGGGGCATCGTCGGCCGCGTGGAGAAGGCCGTGATGAAGAAGGCCGGGGCCGGCGTGCCCAGCGCCAATCGCATCACGCTGCTGCGAGACACGGACGGCGACGGCGTGGCCGACCAGCGCTCGGTATTCCTCAAGGACCTGAATTCGCCCTTCGGCATGGCCCTCATCGGTGGTGACTTCTTCGTCGCCAACACCGACGCGGTGCTGCGCTATGCCTACACCCCGGGCGCCACCTCGCTCGCCGCGCCGGGCACGCCGCTGACGGACCTGCCGGCGGGCGACATCAACCGTCACTGGACCAAGAGCCTGATTGCCAGCCCCGACGGCACGCGGCTGTATGTCGGTGTGGGCGCCAACAGCAACATCGGCGAAGCCGGCATGGACGTCGAGGAGGGGCGGGCACTGATCTGGGAGATCGACGCCAAGACCGGCGACAAGCGCATCTACGCCTACGGCCTGCGCAACCCCGTGGGCCTGGCCTGGGAGCCGGTCACCGGCGCGCTGTGGACGGCGGTCAACGAGCGTGACGAACTGGGCAGCGACCTGGTGCCGGACTACATGACCTCGGTGCGCAGCGGCGGCTTCTACGGCTGGCCCTGGAGCTACTGGGGCCAGCACGTGGATGAGCGGGTGAAGCCGCAGCAGCCGGACCTGGTGGCCAAGGCCATCGCACCCGACTACGCCCTGGGCCCACACACCGCCTCGCTGGGCCTGGCGCACTCGAAGGGAACCTCGCTGCCGGCGGCCTATGCCGCGGGCATGTTCGTGGGCCAGCACGGCTCCTGGAACCGCAAGCCGCACAGCGGCTACAAGGTGATCTTCGTGCCCTTCGCGGACGGCAAACCCAATGGCCAGCCGCTGGACGTGCTGACCGGCTTCCTGAGCGGCGAGGGCAAGGCCCTGGGGCGCCCGGTGGGCGTGGCGCTGGACCAGGGCGGTGCGCTGCTGGTGGCCGACGACGTCGGCAATGTCATCTGGCGCGTCAGCGCCGCCAAGCCTTGAGGATCGTCATGGAAACGCCGCTCCACTGGTATGCACTCAGCGCCGTGCTGCTGTTCGCCAAGATGTTCGCGATCTCGCTCTACCAGGGCTGGTATCGCATCAGCCGGCAGCAATTCAAGACACCGGAGGATGCCGCCTTCGTCGGCCGGGCGCCGGTGGCCGAAGAACTGCCGCAGGTGCAGCGTGCCGCGCGCGCCTGGGCCAACGACCTGGAGAATATCCCCATCTTCCTGGCCCTGGGGATCGCCTATGTGCAACTGGGGCTGTCGGCCACGGCGGCCCCTTGGCTGTTCGGCGGCTTCGTCGCGGCGCGGGTGGCCCACACGCTGTGCTATCTCGCCGGGCTGCAGCCCTGGCGCACGCTGTCCTATGCGATCGGCGTGGGGGCGACGCTGTGGATGGCGGCCCTGATCCTCGGCGCCATCCTCTGATCCAGGCTTAGCGCGCGGCGCCCTTGAGCAGCAGCGAGCCGCGGCGGATCAGCTCGCCGCCGGTCGGTTCCGGCTGCAGGTTGGCCAGGCCGTTGATCAGCAGGCGGGCAACGAACGCCGCCGCCTCCCGCGGATCGGGATTCTTGCGCTCCACCAGCGTGCGGCTGAGTTCGTAGGCGCTGCCGAAGATCGTCGCGGTCAGGTAGTCCACGTTGATGTCCGCCAGCAGGCCGCGCGCCACGGCATCGGCAAGGTCGATCTTCAGCATGCGCATGGTGTGGCCGAAGACGTTGTCGGTGAAGAAAGCGCGGATCACCGGCTCGTTGCGGAACATCATCCGGTAGAAGTCCGGATGCGCGCAGATTTCCTCGAAGGTGGTGAGGAAGGCGCCCTGCACGAACTGCTCGAGGGTGTCGGCCGTGCGCCGCACCTGGGTCAGGCGGTCGGTCAACTCCGACAGGCGCTCCTCGACCAGGGAGCGCAGCAGCGATTCCTTGTCCGGGAAATAGTTGTAGAAGGTGCCGGAGGCCAGCGGCGTGGCGCGGATGACGTCGCGGATGGTCACGGCATCATAGCCCTGCTCGGCGAACAGGCGGCGCGCGCTGTCAAGGATCGACGCACGGTTGGCCAGCTTGTTCTGCTCTCGCTTGCCGCTGGACGTCTGCATGGACGGTGCCGATCAGGCTGTATGACGGATGTGTCACATTCCACCCCGGGGCCGCCCGCTGTCAAGGCCGGCCCCGGAGTGAAGCAAAACTCAGCTGAACTTCGAGAAGTCCGGCTTGCGCTTCTGCATGAAAGCGCCCATGGCTTCGCGGGCCTCGGGCATGCCCAGCATGGGGATGAACTTGTCTGCCTCGATGCGGATCGCGTCCACCACCAGGTCCTCGCGCCAGCGCTTCAGCAGGGCCTTGCTGGTGCGCAGGGCGTTGGGCGGCTGGGCCGCCAGCTTCAGGGCCGCCTCGCGCGCCTTGGCCTCGCTCTGGTCATTGGGGAGCACGGCGTTGACCAGGCCGGCTTCCCGTGCGGTGGCGGCGTCGAAGGGCTCCGCCAGCAGGCACAGCTCGGCGGCCTTCTGGTGGCCCATCAGGCGCGGCAGGATGTAGGTGGAGGCGAACTCCGGGCAGATGCCGATATTGACGAAGGGCAGGTGGAAGCGGGTCTTCTCGCCGGCGTAGACCAGGTCGCAATGCAGCAGCAGCGTGGTGCCCACGCCCACGGCGATGCCGTTGACCGCGGCCACCACCGGCTTCCTGGCCGTGGCCAGCGTGCGCATGAAGCGCGCTACGGCGCTGTCGTCGCCCTGGGGCGGGTTCTGCAGGAAGTCCGCCAGGTCGTTGCCGCTGGTGAAGCAGTCATTGGAGCCGGCCAGCAGGATGACCCGCACCTCCGGATCGGCCTCGGCCTTCAGCAGGGCCGCGGTGATGCCCTCGTACATCGCCGTGGTCAGGGCGTTCTTCTTGTCGAGGCGGTTCATGCGGATCGTGCAGACCCGGTCCTGCAGCTCGGTCAGGACGTGTTCGGTGGTCATGGGGGGAACTCCAAAGGGTGGAAAAGGGGATGGCGCCATTCTAGGGCAGCCGGGATCGGCGCCCGTCGTCCCGAGGGACGATGCTCCCTGTCGCTCGGGCCACCGGCTACCGCGGGCTTTTCAGCCCGGGGGCCACTTCAGCGGGCGCCCGCCGATCAGGTGCAGGTGCAGGTGGAACACCGACTGCCCGGCCTCGGCGCCGTTGTTCACCACCAGGCGGAAGGCCTCGCCGTAGCCGTGGGCCGCGGCGATCTTGCCGGCGGACAGCATCAGGTGGCCCAACAGGGCCTGGTCCTCGGGGCCGGCGTCGCAGAGGCGAGGGATCGGCTTGCGGGGAATCAGCAGCAGGTGCATCGGCGCACCGGGATTGATGTCCTGGATCGCCACGCAGTGCTCGTCCTCGTGGACGATCGTGGCGGGAATCTCCCGGTCGATGATCTTCTCGAACAGCGTCTTCGCCATGGGCGGCTCCTGGGGAAAGATTCCCAGTGTAAGCCATGAGCGGCGCCGGGCCCGGCGTTTGTTACCATTCCCGCCCATGACCGAACCTTCTCCGACCGTGTCCGGCGACTTCCGGCCGATGGCCGTCTACCGTCGCCTGCTCGCCTACACCCGGCCGCACTGGCCGGTGTTCCTGCTGTCCTCGCTGGGCATGATCGTGGCGGCCGCCACCCAGGTGGGCTTCATGTCCCTGATCAAGCCGCTGCTCGACGGCACCTTCGTGAACCGCGATCCGGAAGTCATCAGCTGGGTGCCCTGGGCCATCGTCGGCCTTTTCCTGATGCGCGGCATCTCCGAGTTCGTCTGCTCCTTCGGCATGTCGTGGATCGGCCGGCAGGTGATCAAGAAGCTGCGCGGCGAGCTGTTCGACCACCTGCTCAGGCTCCCCTCGATGTTCTATGACCGCATGAGCAGCGGCCAGCTGATTGCGCGCCTGACCTATCACGTCGAGCAGGTCGCGGAAGCCGTGACCACCGCCTTCACCTCCATCATCAAGGATGGACTCACGGTGGTGGGCCTGATCGCCTGGATGTTCTGGCTGAACTGGGAGCTGACGCTGTTCTGCCTGGGCGTGGCACCGCTGATCGCCGGCATCATCTCCTACGTCAGCCGGCGCTTTCGCAAGGTATCGGGTCGCATCCAGCAGAACATCGGCATCGTCACGCAGGCCTCCGAGGAGGCCATCGGCGGCCAGCGCGTCATCAAGATCTACAACGGGCAGGAGCAGGAGCGGCAGCGCTTCGAGGGTGTCAACGAACAGCAGCGATGGCTGTCGATGAAGCTGGTCGCCACCAAGTCCGGCAGCGATGCGCTGATCCAGTTCATCTCCGCCTGGGCCGTGGCCTTCATCATCTACTTCGCCACGCGTCCCGACATGCTGGAAGCGATCACGCCCGGCACCTTCGTATCCTTCCTCGGCGCCATGCTGTCGCTGATGAACCCGCTGAAGAGCCTCACCAACGTCAACGAGCGCCTGCAGCGCGGCATCGCCGCGGCTACCGACGTGTTCAAGCTGATGAGCGAGGGCGTGGAGCCTGTCGGCGGAGATCGGCCGCTGCAACGTGCCCAGGGCCTGGTGGAGTTCCAGGACGTGCGCTTCCGCTACGCCTCGCAGAGCGCCGCTGCGCTGCGTGGCGTGACAGTCACGGTCCAGCCCGGGCAGACCGTGGCCTTCGTCGGTGCTTCTGGCAGCGGCAAGTCCACCTTGCTGGCATTGCTGCCGCGCTTCTACGACGCGGAGTCCGGCGTGGTGAAGGTGGATGGACACGACGTACGCGAATACCCCCTGAACAGCCTGCGCGCGCAGATCGCCCTGGTCGACCAGCAGGTGCGCCTGTTCGATGCCACGGTCGCCGAGAACATCGCCTACGGACTGGACTCGGCTCCGGACGAGTCCCGCATCATCGAGGCGGCCAAGGCCGCCTATGCCTGGGAATTCATCAGCCGCCTGCCGCAGGGCCTGCAGACGCCGATCGGCCAGAACGGCAGCAAGCTCTCCGGTGGTCAGCGCCAGCGCATCGCCATCGCCAGGGCACTGGTCAAGAACGCCCCAATCCTGATCCTGGACGAGGCCACCTCGGCGCTGGATACCGAGTCCGAGCGCTACATCCAGAGCGCGCTCGAGGAGCTGGTCAAGGGCCGCACCACCCTGGTGATCGCGCACCGCCTCTCCACCATCCAGAACGCCGACCTGATCGTGGTCATGCGCGATGGCCAGGTAGTGGAGCAGGGGACCCATGCCGAGCTGCTGGCGCTCCAGGGCACGTACTCCGCACTCCACAGCCTGCAGTTCCGTGAGGACGCCGGCGAGGGCGGCGAGCCGGCTGGCGGATGAAAGCCTGGCTGGAAGGCATCTGGTACCGCGCCGCGCCGCCGCCCGCCTGGCTGCGCCCGCTGTCGCACATCTATGGGGCGGTAGCGGAACACCTGGCGACCAAACGCCGCCGGCAAGCGCAGCGCCTGCCGGTACCGGTGATCGTCGTCGGCAATGTTGCCGTGGGTGGCACCGGCAAGACACCCAGTGTGCTGTGGCTGGTGGCTGCCCTGCGCCAGGCCGGACATCGCCCGGGCATCCTGAGCCGCGGCTATGGCGGCCGTGGCCCCTTTCCCATGCTGGTGACCGCCGATACCGCCCCTGCGCTCTGCGGCGACGAGCCGGCCTTGATGGCCCAGCGCAGTGGCGTGCCGCTGGTCGTGGCTCCAGACCGACTGGCCGCCGGCCGCCTGCTGCTGGAACGGCATCCCCAACTCGACGTACTGGTCTGCGACGATGGCCTGCAGCACTACCGCCTGGCGCGCGACCTGGAACTCTGCGTCGTCGACGGCACGCGAGGCTACGGTAATGGCTGGCTGTTGCCGGCGGGCCCGCTGCGCGAGCCACCGGCGCGCGCGCAGGCCGCCACGCTGATCCTGGTCAATGGCGGCGACCCCGCGGCCTTCGGTGCCACGGCTGTCGGCTTCCGCTTGGAAACCACGATGGCGGTGAATCTGCTGACCGGTGAAAAGCGGGACCTGCCGGAGTTCGGCCCGTCGGCCATTCATGCCGTGGCGGGCATCGGCAATCCCGCGCGCTTCTTCGACAGCCTGCGCGCCCAGGGCCTGCAACTGCACGAGCACGCCTTCCCCGATCACCATGCCTATGCATCCGCCGAGCTTGCGTTCAGCGATGGCCTGCCGGTGCTGATGACGGAGAAGGATGCGGTGAAATGCCGCGCCTTCGCACAGCCGCACTGGTGGATGGTGCCCGCGGAGCTGCGGTTCTCCAGCGACGGCGGCCCCCGGCTGCTTGCTGGCTTGCAGGCCGTCCTGGACGGGACTTCCGCTCCGCCCCGGCAGCATTGACGTACCGCCGCCGGGCCTGTCGGAGAGGGCCCTGACGCCGGCCTGCGCGCGAGCGGTCAGCCAGGCCTGTTCCCTGGCGCCGGAGAGGGCAAAGCATGCAACAATGCCAACCCCGCATTGCCAGCACCTGCCAGGAAACATGGATAAGCGTCTGCTCGACATACTCGTCTGCCCCGTCAGCCAGGGGCCGCTGGAGTGGCACCCGGACCGGCAGGAGTTGTGGAGCCGCAGCTCTCGCCTGGCTTATCCCGTCCGCGATGGCATCCCGGTGATGCTCGAAGAAGAGGCGCGCGAGCTGGCAGCCGACGAGCTCGAGGCATGAAGGGCTTCAAGGTGGTCATTCCGGCGCGCCTGGGGTCCACCCGGCTGCCGAACAAGGTGCTGCGGGACTTGCACGGCAAGCCGGTGCTGCGGCATGTCTGGGAAGCGGCCCGCAAGAGCGGTGCCCAAGAGGTCATCGTCGCCACCGACTCCGAGCAGGTCCTGGAGGCCTGCCGCGGGTTCGGCGCCGACGTTCGCCTGACAGCTGCCACCCATAATTCCGGCACCGATCGCATCAATGAGATCGCCCGCGCCGCTGGCTGGGCGGCCGACACCGTCGTGGTCAACCTGCAGGGTGACGAGCCCTTGATGCCGGCAGAATTGGTACGCCAGGCGGCGCAGTTGCTTGCCGACGACAGCGAGGCGCACATCGCCTCGCTGTGCCATCCGATCCACGCGCTGGAGGAGTGGCTCAACCCCAATGTCGTCAAGCTGGTCATGGACCGTCGTGGCTATGCCTTGTACTTCTCTCGCGCACCGATTCCCTGGAAGCGCGACGGCTCCACGCGCGAGCAGCCCCGCATGCCGGAAGGCCTGGCCTACCGGCACATCGGCCTGTATGCCTATCGCGTTGCCGCCCTGGCAGAATTCAGCGAATTGCCGCCGGCGCCGCTGGAGGATTGCGAGGCGCTGGAACAGCTGCGTGCGCTGACCCATGGCTTCCGCATCCGCATGGGCGTCACCCACAATCCGCCGCCGCGCGGGGTGGATACCGAGGAAGACCTGCAGGCGGTAATCGCGCTGATGAAGCCGCAGCGCTGAATCGGCTGCCCAATAAAAAAGGCTCCCGAAGGGAGCCTTTTTTATTCGTATGTGAGCTCAGACGCCGACCGGCACGCGCCCGATGCTGTAGTACGCGAAACCCTGGCGCTTCATCAGCTGGGGATCGTAGAGATTGCGGCCGTCGAAGATGGTCGGCTGCTTCAGCAGCTTCTTCAGGCGGTCGAAGTTCGGGCTGCGGAACTGCTTCCACTCGGTGACGATCGCCAGTACGTCAGCGCCTTCGCAGGCAGCCTCGGCGCTGTCGCAGAGGGTCAGATCGGCTCGCTCGCCGTAGATCTTCTGGGTTTCCGGCATGGCCACCGGATCAAAGGCACGGACCTTGGCGCCGGCTTCCCACAGGGCTTCCATCAGCACGCGGCTGGAGGCTTCGCGCATGTCATCGGTCTTGGGCTTGAAGGCCAGGCCCCAGAGCGCGATCGTCCTGCCCTTGAGATCATTGCCGAAATGCTTGCGGATGCGCTCGAACAGCACGCGCTTCTGGCGCTGGTTGACGTCTTCCACCGCTGCCAGCAATGTCGCCAGATGGCCGGATTCGGCAGCGGTATGCACCAATGCCTTGACGTCCTTGGGGAAGCAGGAACCGCCGTAGCCGCAGCCCGGGTAGATGAAGTCGTAGCCGATGCGCGGGTCCGAGCCAATGCCGACGCGCACCTTCTCGATATCCGCACCGACCTTCTCGGCGACGTTGGCCAGCTCGTTCATGAAGCTGATCCGGGTCGCCAGCATGGCGTTGGCGGCGTACTTGGTCAGCTCCGAGGAGCGCACGTCCATGACCACGATGCGATCGTGGTTGTGGTTGAAGGGCGCGTAGAGCGCACGCATCAGTTCGGCCGTGCGTGGGTTGTCGGTGCCGATGACGATGCGATCGGGCCTGGTGAAGTCCGCAATCGCGGCGCCTTCCTTGAGGAACTCCGGGTTCGACACCACATCGAACTCGACGCTTTCTCCGCGGCGTTGCTGCGCCGCGAGCAAGGCATCGCGCACCTTGTCGGCCGTGCCAACCGGCACGGTCGATTTGGTCACCACGACACGATAGTCGTGCATGAGGCTGCCGATGGTATCGGCGACCTGCAGCACGTACTTCAGGTCGGCGGAGCCATCCTCGCCCGGCGGCGTGCCGACGGCAATGAACTGGAACAGGCCGTGACGTACGCCTTCCTCGGCGTCGGTGGTGAATCGTAGCCGGCCTTGCTGGAAGTTGGCCCGGACCATCTGGTCCAGGCCGGGCTCGTAGAAAGGCACCTCACCCTGCGACAGTGTCTCCACCCGCCCTGCATCGACATCCACGCAAACCACGCTGTTTCCGGCATCGGCGAAGCAGGCCGCTGTCACCAAGCCCACATAGCCGGAGCCGAAAACAGTGATGTCCATGGAAAGAGGTCAGCCCTGGGTGGTGTCTTGCTTCTGTTCGGCAGCCCTCTCGGCTTCTGCCGTGGGCGATTCCTCGAACAGCTTGAAATAATCGGAGGCGGGTGCGCTGCTGCGGAACTTCTGCGGCGACTCCTGAACCTCGGCGATATCTTCCGCGCTGTCCATTGCAATGGCGTGAACTTCGTCTTCGGCCTCTGCTTCGGCTTCTGCCGGGGCGGGCTGGGAGGCTTCCGCTTCGATCATCGGCGCAGGCGCTTCCACGGCCGGAGGCTCCACAGCGGCAACCTCGATGGCGGGGGCTTCGACCTGCTCGGCAAGGACCTCGCCCTGCGCCGACGGCGTGGTGGCGATGACTACGGGCGCGGGTTCAGCCTCGACTTCGACGCTGGTGTGTTCGGCGCTGGCGTGATCGGTCACCACGACGTCAGCCTGTGCCACCGGCGAGGCCGCTTCCACCGGCTCCGTCTCGGCGGTGGACGGCGGGGCTTGCACCGGCAATGCCTCGGCAACGGCAGGAATGTCCGACGAAGAGATATTGCCCGCCAGTGCATCTTCCGCGGTCAGCGCGATCACGCCTGCGGCGGCGGCCGGCAGCGCATCCTGGCCCTGGCCTTGGCTTTCTCCGCCACGATCTCCGCCACGACCGCGATTGCGGCGATTGCGGCGACCGCGCAGGCTGCGTCCGCCCGGAGTTGCCTGACCCTCGGTGCCCTCGGGGAGTGTTCCGGCGGCCTCCGCGGCCTCGGCAGCCAGTTCGGCAGCGGCGTCCTCGGCCGTCAGCGGCAGCAACTCCTGCGTCGGCTGCGGCGGACGCTCGGGGCGGCCGTCGCGACGCTGCTGGTTCTGCTGGCCGTCGCGATTCTTCTGCTGGTTCTGCTGGTTCTGCTGGTTCTGCTGGCCGTCGCGGTTCTTCTGCTGGTTCTGCTGATTCTGCTGGCCGTCGCGATTCTTCTGCTGGTTCTGCTGGTTCTGCTGACCGTCGCGGTTCTTCTGCTGGTTCTGCTGGTTCTGTTGACCGTCGCGATTTTTCTGCTGGTTCTGCTGATTCTGCTGGCCGTCGCGGTTCTTCTGCTGGTTCTGCTGGCCATCGCGGCGCTGCTGGGTCTGCTGGCCACCGCGGTTCTGGTCACGACCCTGATCACGGCGCTGGTTGTTTCCGCCACGGCCATCGCGGCGCTCGTCGCGGCGGCGCGGGTCGGGCAGGGCCTTGGCCGGTGCAGCCTCCACGGCCGGCTTGGCGCCGAAGCCGAACAGGCGCAGCAGCTTGGTCCAGATGGATTCCGTCGACGCGGCGATCATGGGGGCTGGTGCCGCCACCACTTCCTGCTTGATGACGATCGGCGCAGGGGTTGCCGGCACGATCTGCTTTACTGCCGGCTCCTGCAGCGCGCGCTGCGGTGCCTGCGGCTTGGCCTGCTCTTCCTGGGCTGCAGCGTCGAAGTTCTGCGCCAGCACGTAGGAGATGTCGGAGTTGTTGTCCTGCTGCAGGTGATCGGCGCGGACGCGCTTGATCTCGAAGTTCGGCGTGTGCAGCGTCTGGTTCGGCACGATCGCGATATGCACGCGGCAGCGTGCCTCGATCTCGCGCACGTTGAGGCGCTTCTCGTTGAGCAGGTAGGTGCCTACGTCCACCGGCACCTGCGCGATCACGCGCCCGGTACGCTCCTTCATCGCCTCTTCCTCGATCAGGCGGAGGATCGACAGGGCCAGGGATTCGACGCTGCGGATGTGGCCGCGACCGCTACAGCGCGGGCAGGCGACCTGGGTGTGTTCGGCCAGGGTCGGGCGCAGACGCTGGCGCGACAGCTCCAGCAGGCCGAAGCGCGAGATGCGGCCCAGCTGAATGCGGGCACGATCCATCTCGACCGCGCGCTCCAGGCGCCGCTCGACTTCCTTCTGGTTCTTGGAGCTGGACATGTCGATGAAATCGACGACGATCAGGCCGCCAAGGTCACGCAGGCGCAGCTGGCGGGCGATTTCCTCGGCCGCCTCCAGGTTGGTGTTGAACGCGGTTTCCTCGATGTCGCGTCCGCCGGTAGCCTTGGCGGAGTTGATGTCGATCGCGGTCAGGGCTTCGGTGTGATCGATGACGATCGAGCCGCCGGAGGGCAGGCGCACGTTGCGTTCATGCGCCAGCTCGATCTGGCTTTCCACCTGGAAGCGCTGGAACAGCGGGGTTTCGTCGCTGTACTGCTTGAGCTTGGGCAGGTCCTGCGGCGTGGAGTACTGCAGCTGCTCACGCGCTTCTTCGTAGATTTCGGCGTTGTCGACCACCACCTCGCCGATGTCGGCGCGCAGGTAGTCGCGCAGCGCGCGCATGACGATGTTGTTTTCCTGGTAGATCAGGAAAGGACCCTGGCGCTTGGCGGCCTCGGCGATGATCGCATTCCAGGTGCTGACGCGGTGGTCGAGGTCCCACTGCAGTTCCTCGACCGTGCGGCCGACGCCGTTGGAGCGGATGATCAAACCCATGCCGTCCGGCAGGTTGAGCTGGTTCAGGGCTTCCTTGGCTTCCTCGCGCTCGTCACCGTCGGCACGGCGCGAAATGCCGCCGGCCCGAGGGTTGTTGGGCATCAGCACCAGGTAACGGCCGGCCAGCGAGACGAAGGTGGTCAGGGCGGCGCCCTTGTTGCCACGCTCTTCCTTCTCGACTTGGACGATGATTTCCTGGCCCTCGTCGAGCTGGTCACGCAGGTTCTTGCCGTCGCCCTTGAAATAGGAGCGGACGATCTCCTTGACCGGCAGGAAGCCGTGGCGCTCTCCGCCGTAATCGACGAAGCAGGCTTCGAGGCTGGGTTCTACGCGGGTAATGCGCCCTTTGTAGATGTTTCCCTTCTTTTGTTCGCGAGAGGCGTGCTCGATGTCCAGGTCATGGAGTTTTTGCCCGTCCACGATCGCCACGCGCAGCTCTTCGCGCTGCGTGGCATTGATCAGAATGCGTTTCATGTTGGTCTCGTCTGATGACGCTCGACCGCGGGGCAGGGGAGAGTTCAGTGACAGGCATGGTGCGTTGTCTTTGTAGGTCGCCCGCCCTTTGCAGGAGCGTTGGTTTGTAGATGCCTGCGGCGCAAAAGCGCCCCAGACGCAAACTTGGGGCGAGCCGCGCTGCTAATATGCGCGCTGCAACGTCCCCGAATCGATTCCGTAACCGCTGATGCGGTAACGGAATTTTCCGCTTATTCAAACGGAATGTCGTATTTTGACACAAACCCGCCAAGAAGTGCGCAAGGTTACCGTTACCGCTGGCGAAGATGGCCAGCGCATCGATAATTTTCTTTTAAAACAATTGCCTGGCGTGCCGAAATCGCACGTCTACCGGCTCCTGCGCTCCGGCCAGGTGCGGGTGGATGGCGGCCGCGCCAAACCGGAGCGCAAGCTGGTCAAGGGCGAGGAGGTGCGCATCCCGCCGGTGCGCATGGCCGAGAAGGGCGAGACCGTGCGTCCGCCGGATGCCGTGTTGAACAAGCTGCGTGAAGCGGTAATCCACGAAGATGAGCACTATTTGGCGTTAAATAAGCCGGCCGGCCTGTCTGCGCACGGCGGAACCGGCGTACTTTACGGGGTGATCGAGACTGTTCGCGCCTGGAACAAGTACGAATTCATTGAATTGGCGCATCGCCTGGATCGTGACACCAGCGGCGTCCTGCTGCTGGCCAAGACCCGCCCGGCCTTGTTGCGTGCCCAGCGGGCGTTCAAGAACAGCACCGCCGACAAACGCTATTTCGCCCTGCTGGACGGCAAGTGGAAAGGGGAGGATCGTGATGTCGACGCCGCCCTGGTGCGCAACAACCTGCGCGTGGAGATCGACGAGGAAGAGGGCAAGCCTTCCATGTCGCGCTTCTCGCCCAAGGCACGCTACCGCGACGCCACGCTGATGGAGGTGCAGATCTTCTCCGGCCGTACCCACCAGATCCGCGTGCACTCGCTGGCACTGGGGCACCCGGTCTGCGGCGACGCCAAATACGGCGAACGCGAGGTCAACAAGCAGTACAAGGACAAGGGCCTCAAGCGCATGTTCCTGCACTCGCACTTCCTCAAGCTGGTGGCGGACGAGGAATTCCCCAAGCTGATCCTGAATGCGCCGATGACCGATGAGCTCCGGGATTTCCTGACGAAGTTGGGGCCTGGGCGGTGAAGGCGTCCGGCGGGTTGTCGCTCCGGCCAAACGTGGCCCGGGTGGCGTTCCGGACGCAAGCTCACCATGGATGGCATCACGGCAGTGAGTGAGGCCGTGAACAAGCCCAGGCTGCTGATATTCGACTGGGACGGGACCCTCTCCGACTCCGCCGCGGCCATCGTCGGCACCATGCAGGTGGCGATTCGCGACCTCGGGCTGCCGCCGCGCGAGGACCAGGTCATCCGCGAGTTGATCGGCCTGGGGATGAATGATGTCCTGACGCGCCTGTTTCCGGAGCTGGAGCTCAATGCGCTCAAGGCCCTGCTGGAGCGCCACCGGGCCCAGTGGGTCAATGAAACCCGCGAGGCGCCGCTGTTCCCCGGGGCATTGGAGGCCCTCCAGGCATTGCAGGGGCAGGGTTACCGGCTGGCCGTGGCCACCGGCAAGTCGCGCCGGGGCCTGGACCGCTCGCTGCGACACCACGTGGAGCTGCAGCGCCTGCTGGTGGGCTCGCGCACCGCGGACGAAACCGCCTCCAAGCCCGATCCCCTGATGTTGCGCGAGCTGCTGGAGGTCGAGGGTCTGGCCGCTGGCGAGGCCCTGATGATCGGCGATACCGAGTACGACATGGCCATGGCCGCCGCCATCGGCATGCCCGGCGCCGGCGTGCTCTGCGGTGTACACGAGGCTCCGCGGCTGAGTCAGTCCGGCGCGGCCGTGCTGCTGGAAGATGTGGCGGGCCTTCCCGCTTGGCTGGCCAGCCCGCGGAATCCGGTCAGGGAATCCTGAAGCCGGCCTCCCGCAGCAGGGCGGCGGTGCGGATCAGCGGCAGCCCGACCAGGCCGGTGGGGTCGCTGCTGCGCATCTCCTCGAACAGGCTGATGCCCAGGCCCTCGCATTTGAAGCTGCCGGCGCAGTCCAGGGCCGGTTCGGCCGCCAGGTAGCGCTCGATCGTCGAGTCGTCCAGGCGGCGGAAGCGCACCGTGGTGACGTCCAGCGCCTGCAGCAGCCGCGTACCCTGGACCAGTGCGACCGCCGTCAGGAATTCCACGGTCTGGCCCGACAGCAGGCGCAGCTGCTCCCGGGCCCGCTCCAGGGTCCCGGGCTTGCCGAGGATGCGCCCCTGGGCGGAGGCGGACTGGTCGGAGCCCAGGATCCAGGCCTGGGGATGCGCCTGGGCCAGGGCGCGCGCCTTGGCCACGGCCAGGCGCTGGGTCAGTTCACGCGGGTTTTCCCCGGGTTGCGGCGTTTCGTCCACCTGCGAGGGCAGGGCGCGGAAGGCAATCTGCAGCCGGTCCAGCAGTTCCGCCCGGTAACGGGAGCCTGAAGCGAGGATCAAGGCGGGGTTGGCTGCGGGGTTAGCCATTGAATTTCTTGAAGTATGCGTCCACTGCGCCTTTGACTTTTGAGGGGCGGATCACTATGATGCGCGCCCTTTGAAGGGTAGCTCGGGACAGTCGACTTGGGTATCCCCACCAAAATCCGCGTTTCCAGTGCCGCCGCGCAGGCGGAACGCTATGACGGCGAGCTGTCGTCAAAGGCGTTGCCGCGTTTGGGTGGCCTGCTGACGGATGCCGGTGGAGTGATCCGGGTGTCGCTCCAGGCTCAGTTGCGCCAGGGGCATGTGGCATTGCAGGGCATGTTGGCCGGTTCACTGGCGCTGCTTTGCAAGCGCTGCGGCAAGTCCTACGACTGGCCCCTGGAGGCTGAAGTGGACTGGCGGCTGGTGGCGGACGAAGCCAGCGAGCGGGCCCTGATGCAGGAATTCGAGCCGCTGCTGGTTGAGGACGACGAGCTGCAGCTGCGCGAGGCGATCGAAGACGAGGTGTTGTTGTGCCTGCCGATGCTGCCGCGCTGTGAATCGTGCGAAAATATGGTTGCGTCGCAGCCCGAGGCTGCAGCGCCGATGGAAGAAGAGCCTCGTCGGGAAAACCCTTTCGCGGCATTGAAGAAGCAGTTGAAGTCAGATTGAAGTGGTAACAGGGCCTAGAGCCCCGACGGAGCAAGACAATGGCAGTTTCCCAGGATAAGAAGTCTCGTCAGATGCGCGGCCACCGCCACGCCCACTGGAAGAACAAGGTCAAGCCGGCTGCGCTGTCGGTCGACTCCACCTCCGGTGAGACGCACCAGCGTCACCACGTGACGGCTGACGGCTACTACCGCGGCAAGAAGGTCATCGACACGGCCGCCCCGGCCGCCGACAGCACCGAAGAGTAAGCCTGGATCCGGGCGCAACCGCATGGCTGCCCCCGTCATCCTCGCCATCGACGCCATGAGCGGCGATCACGGCTACCCGGTAGCCGTGGACGCCGCTCTGTCGTCGTTGCAGGAGCACCCGCAGTTGCAGCTGATCCTCGTCGGTGACGAGGCACGGCTGCGCGCCGCCCTGGCCGAGCGCAAGCAGGGCAACGATCCGCGCCTGATGCTGCAGCACGCCAGCGAAGTCGTGGAAATGGACGAGTCACCGTCCAAGGCGCTGCGCAACAAGAAAGACTCCTCGATGCGGGTGGCCATCAACCTGGTCAAGGAAGGCCGCGCACGCGCCGCCGTCTCCGCCGGCAACACCGGCGCGCTGATGGCCACCGCCAAGTTCGTGCTGAAGACCCTGCCGGGTATCGACCGGCCGGCGATCATCTCCGCCATTCCTTCGGTCAACGGCCACGTCCACATGCTGGACCTCGGCGCCAACGCCGAATGCAGTGCCGACCAGCTGGTGCAGTTCGCCGTCATGGGCTCGGCCCTGGTGACCGCGGCCTACGGCATACCGCGGCCCAAGGTTGCCTTGCTGAATATCGGCGAGGAAGAGATCAAGGGTAACGACACCATCAAGCTGGCAGCCTCGCTGCTGCAGCAGTCCAGCCTCAACTACATCGGCTTCGTCGAGGGCGACGGCATCTTCCTGCGCGACGTCGACGTGGTGGTGTGCGATGGCTTCGTCGGCAATGTTGCCCTGAAGACCGGTGAGGGTGTCGCCAAGCTGGTCCACCAGTTCATGAAGGAAGAGTTCACCCGCAACGTCTTCACCAAGGCGGCGGCGGTGGCGGCAATGCCGGCGCTCAAGGCCCTGGGACGCCGCATGGATCCGCGCAACTACAACGGCGCCAGCTTCGCCGGGCTGACCGGCATCGTCATCAAGTCGCACGGCAGTGCCGATGCCCTGGCTTTCGCTCATGCGATCGGCGTGGCGATCAAGGCCGTGGAGCAGGACATCCCAGGATGCATCAGCAGCCTGCTGGGCAGCGTGATCAAGCCCGCAGATGACACCGTGGCAGGCGCCGAAGCCGCCTGAACAGCAGGGCCTGCGGCCCCGCGTAAGCGAGCGTTAGCCGAACAGCCCCTGCGCGATCAGGCTGGCACCCATCAGCAGCGTCAGGAACTCGTAGGCACGCTTGATGAAGCGGTTGCCCTGCAGCAGGCCCAGGTGCGAACCCAGGTAGCCGCCGGCGAGACCGCCGATCACCAGCGCCGGAATCCAGGCCCACATCACCGGCCCCGTGGCGGCGGCGGTCAACGCGCCGGCGGCATTCCAGAACAGCCCCACCATGATCATGGTGTTGGCGACGGCCTGGCGGTAGTCGAAACCGAACCAGAGCAGGAACAGCAGGGTCGAGAACACGCCGGGGCCGGAGGGCACCAGTCCGGTCAGCCAGCCGACGATGAAGATCCAGACGCAACCCCAGCGCAGGCCGGCACCGTCGCGGTTGCGCGGGGCCGCCTGTAGCCCCAGGGCCGGCCGCCAGATCGAGTACAGGCCCATGCCGATGTTGACGCAGCCGAACACCACGTTGCCGACGTGATCGGGAATCTCGAAGGCCAGGCGCGTGCCGAAGACCACCCCCGGCAGGCCCAGCAGCGTGCACAAGCCCAGGAAGCGCCAGTCGATGCCACCTTCGCGCAGGTGCCGAGCCGTGGAGCCCACGCCCAGCGCTACCACCGCGACCTTGTGCGTCGCTACCGCCGCGGCGAAGGGCAGGCCCAGCAGCACCAGGGAGGGGAACTGCAGCAGCCCCGCGCCGCCACCGGCCAGCGCGGAGAAGAAGCTGGCGGCGAAGCCGGTGAGCAGGAGGGTGAGGGTTTCGAGCACGGGCCAGGGAGTTATGAATGCGGACGGGTCTCAGGACGTGGAGTATTGATGCCCTGGAGCGCCATCCATGGCGAGACCTGGATGCCCTGATCCGGCACCGGCCCGGCCATCCCTGGCCGGGCGTTCAGCGACGCAGGCGATGCCATTTAGGCATCGCCAAAGCGCGTCGCTTCACCCACGCTGCTCGGGGCTTTACTTGACCAGATTATTGAGATCGAAGATCGGCATCAGGATCGCCAGCACGATCAGCATCACCATGCCGCCCATCACGACGATGATCAGCGGCTCGAAGACGCCCATCAGCGTCGCCACCAGGGTCTCGACCTCGCGCTCCTGGTTCTCGGCCGAGCGATCCAGCATCTCGTCGAGCTTGCCGGAGGTCTCGCCGCTGGCGATCAGGTGGATTGTGATCGGGGGGAACAGCTTGCTGGCGTTGAGCGAGCGCGACAGCGTGGCGCCCTCGCGCACCTTGATGGCCGCTTCCTCGATGGCTTCCTTCATCGGCAGGTTATCGACCACCTGGGTGCCGATGCGCATGGCATCGAGGATCGGGACGCCGCTGCCGAACAGGATGCCCAGCGTGCGCGTGAAGCGTCCGGTGTTGGCGCTGCGCGTCAGTCGGCCGACGATGGGCATGCGCAGCAGGGAGAGATGGATGCGGCGCTTGAAGGCGTCGGTGCGCATCATGCGCGAGAAGCTGAATACCGCCGCCGCGATCAGGCCCAGCAGCAGCCAGCCGTACTCCCGCAGGAAGGCCGAGGTGGCGATCATGCCCTTGGTCAGCGGCGGCAGTTCGGTGTCGATGCTGTCGAACACCGACACCACCTGCGGCACGACGTAGGTCAGCATCGCGATCACGACCAGGATCGCCACCGTCACCAGTGCCAGCGGGTAGACCGCCGCGATCATCATCTTGCTGCGCATGGCCTGGCGCTTTTCCACGTACTCGGCCAGGCGCTCCAGGATGTAGTCGAGCTTGCCGGACTGCTCGCCGGCCTCGATCGTGGCGCGGAACAGCGGCGGAAAGGCATTGGGAAACTGGTTGAGCGACATCGCCAGGGTATTGCCCTCGATGACACCGGAACGCACGCCCAGGGCAATGCGCTGCACGCGCTTGCTTTCGCTCTGCTCCGAAACCGCGGTCAGCGCTTCGTCCAGTGGCAGGCCCGAGCGGACCAGGATCGCCAGCTGTCGCGTGAACAGCGACAGCTCGGTGTGGCTGATGCCGCCGCCGCGCTGGAACGGCATGCCACTGGAGGCGCTGCGTTCGGCGACCTCGGTGATGTCCAGGGGCGACAGGCCGCGATCGCGCAGCAGCTGCCGGGCCTGGCGTGCGGTGTCTCCCTCGATCAGCCCCTTGACCTGGCGGCCACGGGCGTCGAGCGCGCTGTATTCGAAGGCGGACATTTAGAAGACGGGAATCGGGAATCGGGAAAAGGGAATCGTAAAAACAGGCCGCTCGCATGGGGGCGTCTTTTTGGATGAAACGGCGGTGGGGAAGTGGCAGAGCGTCGAAGCGGGGGCCCGCCTCAACGATTCCCCCTTGCC